>NZ_JBNDMO010000002.1:0-746128 GCF_050436625.1 Paraburkholderia sp. GAS334
CAGGTGTTGGCCTACAACCTGAAGCGGGTCATGAACATACTTGGCGTTGCGGGGACGTTGAAGGCCATGAAGACGGCCGGAAGCTAAAGCCCCGAAGGGCTTTGTTGTGCTCGCAATGTTCGATTAGTGCAAACTCTCCGTATCAAACTCGATCAGCCTGATCGGCAATCAACCGCTCAGCGGCAAAAATGGAGTTTCCACACACTCTGGGTCGACTACGGTCGATCGCGTCCGTCGAAAGCGGACATTGGAGGTCCGGGACACTCACACATTGGACGACCGCAAAGGCCGAGATCCTGTCTCAGACCGAAATGCAACCGCAGGCCATAAGAAACCTGTCGTTCAAGCGAAAAGCGGCCGTTTCATGTTCGAGCTAGACCTCGTCATCTTCCCGTCCAAAACAAAGGCTGCGGGCAAGTCGAGCCACCCTGAACGCAGTGAGGCCTGGAGATGGCATTCCAGTGAGCTCTGACGCAGAGTATTGCAGACGATATGTCTTGAACTCAAAGCTTGAGTGCGGCCCTCCTTCCAGAAGAGCGATCCCTTCGGAAAGTCTGAACACTGGAAGGAGGTAACCTCAATGCTTCGTATCCGAACCTGGCGCAACGATAACGTCCGCCATCGCCGCTTCGCTCGCCTGCTGTAGGCTCCGCTTCGTCAACTGCCCTGCCAGCAGTCCTTGGAACGTTTTTACATCAAGCTCAGCATTTGCCTCAGCGTCATTAGCAACGGACTCCAACATCGAAAGCAACTTCGCACGATCGACAGCCGGCACATCACACGCTTCAATCGTCCGGGCGAGCGCCGCTAACTGCGCGAATTGCTGAACATGACGCTCACCTGCGAGCAACGCTGTTTCAAGCATCGTCTCTAGCAGACCGGCACGCGTGGAAGAACCGGAAGGGGCTTGAACAGCAAAAGAATTTGAAGACATGATGCGATCCTCGGGATGGTTTTGTGAAACAACCCGACACTCGCTGTCAAACGGGTGGACGGGCACGAGACAAGGTTGACAGACCGGAACCACCGCACACCGGCGAGCCTTGCGGCTCCCTTGCCAAGGCCCGCCCATAGGCGTGCGGAGGCAAAGCGCAGAGAACCCGCGAAGGCAGGCTAATGCGGCGATGATTAGCGGGCTGTCAAACCCGTCCATCGCTGTTTCGATGGCACCAAAAGTATAAATACGCGCCACCGACAACCAATCGCCCGCACAAGCTAAACCGACTAGCCTTTGATCAAAAGCAAAAAGCCCGAAACGTCTCCCAACGCAAGGGGCCTACTCCCTATCAACGCACGTCACCAAACAAACGCCGGATCCAAAAAGACACAACCCCGATGCGCCTTGGAACGCATCGGGGTTGTGCTTACTTCTCGCGAAAGCTTCGAGCAGCGACGGTTAATTAAGCAATCCGCTCTTCATTCGAAGGATCAAACAACACAGCCTTCGAAACATCAAACAGCAAAGTCGTATTAGCCATCGGCTGCGGGTTCGAAGCCGGATGCACGCGGCTAACAATCCGCTTGCCGTTCACCTGGGCAAACACCAGCGTATCCGGACCCGTAGGCTCAATAACATCAACCTTAACTTCGATAGGCTGCAGCTTCCCACCTTCGAGGTTATGCGCGTGACGGGCGTCGGTAATGCGTTCCGGGCGCAAGCCCAGGATAACCTCACGCCCAACGTGCGATTTAACCTTACCTGAATCAAACGGCAGATTCAGCACACCGCGCGTAGCGCCGGTATCAAGCTCGATGCCCATACCCGAACCATTCTCAACCAGCTTGCCTTGAATGAAGTTCATCGGCGGCGCGCCAATGAACCCGGCAACAAACAGGTTAGAAGGCGAATCATAAATTTCCTGCGGCGCGCCAAACTGCTGCACCACGCCATCCTTCATGACAGCAATCCGATCCCCAAGCGTCATCGCTTCGATCTGATCATGCGTCACATAAACGATGGTGGTACCCAGACGTTGATGCAGCAGCTTGATCTCAGACCGCATCTCAATCCGCAGCTTCGCATCCAGATTCGACAAAGGTTCATCGAACAGGAACATCACCGGATCGCGAGCCAGCGCACGCCCCATCGCCACACGCTGACGCTGCCCACCAGAAAGCTGCCCAGGCTTCCGATCCAGCAAATGCGTAATCTGCAGCGTATTAGCCACACGATCGACAATCTGCGTCTGCTCAGCCTTAGGCACCTTCCGGATACCCAACCCGAAAGAAATATTCTCGCGCACCGTCATCGACGGATACAGCGCGTACGACTGGAACACCATCGCGATGTCGCGATCTTTCGGCGAGAGGTTGTTCACCGTCTTGCCGTCGATCTGGATCTCGCCCTTCGTCACGGTCTCGAGGCCGGCGATCATGTTGAGCAGCGTCGATTTCCCGCAGCCTGAGCCGCCCACCAGAATCAGGAACTGGCCGTCTTCGATGTCGATGTTGACACCCTTCAGAACCGGCACCCCGTTCGGGTAGGTCTTAAACACGTCACGGATAGAAAGGCTTGCCATGCTGTGAATCCTCTAGTCTCTGTACTGCGTCTCGTGCATCCCGCCAGCCACTCAAACTGCACCGGCAAAACGCCTTGTTCGGGCCACCCGCGCGCAACGCGCGCAAAGGCAGCATGCATAATTCCCGATCGATCAGCCCTTCACTGCACCTGCCGTCAGACCGCGCACAAAATAGCGGCCGGCGACGATGTAGACGAGCAACGTAGGCAGCGCGGCGATGATCGCGCCCGCCATATCGACGTTATATTCCTTCACACCCGTCGACGTATTCACGAGGTTGTTCAGCGCCACCGTGATCGGCATCGAATCGACGCCGGAGAACACGATACCGAACAGGAAGTCATTCCAGATCTGCGTGAATTGCCAGATCAGGCAGACCATGAAAATCGGCAGCGAAACCGGCAGCAGGATCTTCGTGAAGATCGTGAAGAAACCCGCACCGTCAATCCGCGCCGCCTTCACGAGTTCAGCCGGAATGCTGACGTAGAAGTTGCGGAAGAACATCGTCGTGAACGCGATACCGTAGATCACGTGCACGAGCACGAGACCCGACGTCGTATTCGACAGGCCAAGGAAACCTTCGAAACGCGCCATCGGCAGCAGGATCGCCTGGAACGGAATGAAACAGCCGACCAGCAGCATCGTGAAGATCGGATCCGCACCACGGAAACGCCAGTGCGTCAGCACATAACCGTTGAACGCACCGACAATCGACGAGATCAGCACGGCCGGAATCACCATGCGCACGGAGTTCATGAAGAACGGTTGCATGCCGTCGCAACGCACACCCGTACACGCGCCGCTCCACGCCTTGATCCACGGATCGATCGTCCAGTGGGTCGGCGGCGTCAGCAGGTTGCCGGTGCGCAGCTGGTCGATGTCCTTGAACGACGTCGACAGCATCACGTACAGCGGGAACAGGAAGTACAAGGCAAACAGAACCAGGGCCGCATAAATGACGGCGCGGCTGATCGTCATCTTAGGCTGCATTGCGGGTGCTCCTCGATTCCAGATACATCAGCGGCACGAGCACGGCCACAACAGTCGCAAGCATCATCATCGACGACGCAGCGCCGACGCCCAGTTGCCCGCGATTGAACGAAAACGTGTACATGAAAATAGCCGGCAACGACGACGAAGTACCCGGGCCACCCGCCGTCAACGCGACGACCAGGTCAAACGTCTTGATCGTGATGTGGCAGAGAATCAGCAGCACGGAGAAGAACACCGGACGCATGCTCGGAATCACGATCTTGCGATAGATGGTGGGCAAGCCCGCGCCGTCCATCTGCGCTGCCTTGAAGATTTCCGAGTCAACGCCACGCAAACCCGCCAGGAACAGCGCCATCACGAAGCCCGTGGATTGCCACACCGCCGCCACCACGACGCAGAAAATCGCCTTGTCAGGATCGCCGAGCCAGCTGAACGAGAAGCTCGTCCAGCCCCAGTCGTGGAACACCTTTTCGAGGCCGACGCTCGGCGTCATGATCCATTGCCATGCGGTACCCGTCACGATGAACGACAGCGCCATCGGGTACAGGAACACGGCGCGCAGCGCGCCTTCGTTGCGGATCTGCTGATCGAGCAGGATGGCGAGGAAGAGACCGAGTCCAATACAGATACCGATGAACGGAATGCCAAACCAGCCAAGATTCGCAGCCGACGTCCAGAACACGTCGTTCTCGAACAGTTCGCGGTATCGGTCGAGACCGACAAATTCGTAGCGTGGCATCAGTCGCGAATTGGACAGCGACAGAAAGCCGGTGATCAGGATAAAACCGTAGACGAAAACAAGGCTGATCAGGACGCTGGGTGCGAGCACCAGCTTCGGAATATAGCGATCGGCCAGCGCCGCCATCGGCGACGTGCGGCGGGTCACGGAAGGCGTCTTCTTCCCGTTTCCGCTGATAGAAGCAGTCACTACTCGACTCCTGCTGAAACTGTGCCGCCGGTACGTCACGCAGGCAACGCGCGATGTCTGGCAAGCATAGAGGTGACTCAGGGTGAAGCACAGCTAAACCACTCACAAACCGTGCTACAGAAGGATACGCCCGGCGCCTGCGTGGACAGGTACCGGGCGCATCACTTCGCTTACTTCGTCTTCGCTGCCTTCGCGAGCGCTGCAACTGCGCTCTTCGAATCTTGCGTCGAGTTCATGAACTTCGTCACGACGTCCGAGATCGCGCCTGCTGCTGCGTCCGGTTGAGCCATGCCATGTGCCAGCGAAGGCACATAGCCGCCCGACTTGATCGACACCTGTTCATCAGCGTACGACTTCTTCGCGCAGTCGTCGAACTTGTCCATCGACACGCCCAGACGAACCGGGATGGAACCCTTGTTCAGGCTGAACTGTTCCTGGAAGTCCGGCGACATGATCGTCTTCGCCAGTGCCAGCTGACCCGGCGTTGCAGCCTTCTGGCCCTTCTGGGCAAAGAACACGAACGAGTCGACGTTGAACGTGTACGACTTTTCCGTACCCGGCACAGCGGCGCAGACGTAGTCCGTGCCCGACTTCTTGCCGGCGTTGGCAAATTCGCCCTTCGCCCAGTCGCCCATGAACTGCATGCCGGCCTTGCCGTTGATGACCATCGCCGTTGCCAGGTTCCAGTCACGGCCCGTGCGGCCCGCGTCGAAGTAACCCTGGATCTTGCGAACCGTGTCGAACACGCCAACCATCTTGTCCGACGTCAGCGTCTTCTCATCGAGGTCGACGATCGCCTTCCTGTAGAAATCCGCGCCCTGCGACAGCACCACGTCTTCCCACAGCGTCAGGTCTTGCCACGGCTGACCACCCATCGCGATCGGCTGGATGCCCGCGGCCTTCATCTTGTCGGCCAGCGCGAAGAATTCCGGCCAGGTCGTCGGTGCCTTGCCGCCTGCCTTGTCGAGCGCTGCCTTGTTGATGTACAGCCAGTTCACGCGGTGGACCGAGAACGGCGCGCCAACGTAGTGGCCGTCCGCGTGCATGATCTTGTCGATTTCGGGCGGCAGGTTCTTCTTCCAGTCGCCAGCCGCTGCGTCGATCGGTACCAGCACGCCTTGAGCGGCCCAGTCCTGGATCAGCGGGCCCTTGATCTGGGCTGCGCTCGGCGCATTACCCGAAATCACCTGCGTCTTGAGTGCCGTCATGGCAGCCGCACCTGCGCCGCCCGCAACCGCGAAGTCCTTCCACGTGTAACCCTGCTTCTGCATGTCGTCCTTGAGGACGCCAACGGCTTTCGATTCGCCGCCCGAAGTCCACCAGTGCAGAACTTCGACCGACTCGGCCGCCTGAACTGCCGACACGCCACACATCAGACCTGCGGCGCACAGAGCGCCCATGATCGCGCGAAATTTCATTGCTTATCTCCTCCAGACACCTGAACAAAAAACGAATGCCCCTGTAGAGACAGGGTGCGGTGGTTTGGTCAAACAGGCAAAACAGGGCGGTCGAACGTCGGGCAGCCGATGTGTTTGTACATCGCCGGCGCGCCGGTATCCGGCCGCTGGACGCTCAGAAGATGAGTGGTTCGGGATGCAACTGACTGTCTCCTCTTTTGATTTTTGCCTGCCCGCTGTGGCGCGCTGCAGACTCGAGGGCGGACCGCGCAAGGCTTCGGACATCTGCCGCCGCAAGCCCGCCAGGAAAGCCCGCCGGCGATGCGAAAACACGATGTCCGTTAACATGCAAGGACGCTTCGCTTATTCGGGAAAACGCGCATCTCTCTCGACAGCGCACGCTTTTTTTATCGAATTAGCGTTACCTCTTGATTTGGATTGTAGTTAAACTACAATTCAGTGTCAAAAAAAATTTTATCGGACTACGGTCGCCCTTTTCGCACCACTGGCGGCCCCCATGACATCGACGGAGACTCATGCAAACCGATTCAAGTTTCACCTTCGTTCTCTTCGGCGGAACCGGCGATCTGTCGATGCGAAAAATCCTGCCGGCACTGTATGAAGCGCACCGTGCAGGTGGCATGCTGGCTGAGAGTGGCAAGATCGTGGCGGTCGCACGTCACGAGGAAGACCGTGAAGGTTATCTGCAGTGGGTCAACGAACACGTCAAGCCGTACGTCTCGAAGAATGGCCTCGATGAAGCCGCATGGGCGAGCTTCGTTGCGCGCATCGACTATGTGAAGCTCGACCTGGGCAAACCCGAAGATTTCGTGCTGCTGCGCGATGCGGTGAAAGACCTGCCCGGCATCCGCGTGTTCTATCTCGCGACGGGTCCGTCGCTCTTCGTGCCGATCTGTCATGCGCTGGCTTCGGTCGGGTTGAACGCGAACGCCCGCATCGTCCTTGAGAAGCCGCTTGGCTATGACCTGCGTTCGTCGAACGCGATCAACGATGCAGTCGGCGAGATCTTCGCTGAAGAACAGATCTACCGGATCGACCACTACCTCGGTAAAGAGCCGGTGCAGAATCTGCTCGCGCTGCGTTTCGGCAATGCGCTGTTCGAACCGCTGTGGCGTCGTGAGTGGGTCGAGAGCATCCAGATCACGATCGCTGAAGAACTCGGCGTCGAAGGGCGCGGCGACTTCTACGACAACACCGGCGCGCTGCGCGACATGGTGCAGAACCATTTGCTGCAGCTGCTTTCCATCGTCGCGATGGAGCCGCCGCATTCGATGGATTCCGATTCGGTCCGTGATGAGAAGCTGCGCGTGCTGCGCGCGCTCAAACCGGTCGATGAACGCGAAATCGGCAAGGTCGCCGTGCGCGGCCAGTATCATGCGGGCGGTATCCGCGGTACGCCGGTGCCGGCCTATGCAACTGAGCCGGGCGTGAAACCGGACAGCACGACGGAAACGTTTGTGGCGCTTAAGGTGGAAATCGAAAACTGGCGCTGGGCGGGCGTGCCGTTCTTCCTGCGTACCGGAAAGCGGCTGGCGGATCGCGTCGCGGAAATCGTCGTGAACTTCAGGCCGGTGCCGCATTCGGCGCTGGGTTCGTCGGCGCTGCGTCCGGGCGCGAACCGTCTCGTGATCCGCCTGCAACCGAACGAAACGATTCGTCTGTACTGTCTTGCCAAGCAGCCGGGCGAAGGAATGAACCTCGCCAGCGTCCACCTCGACCTCGCATTCGACCAGTTCTTCCGCGAAGGCCAGATGGAGGCGTATCAGCGTCTGCTGCTCGATGTGATCAACGGTCGCCTCGCCCTTTTCGTGCGTCGCGATGAACAGGAAGCTGCATGGCGCTGGGTTGAGCCTATCCTGAATGAGTGGAGCAGCTCGAACAAGCCGCCCAAGCCGTACGCGGCTGGCACGTGGGGACCGGCGGCGTCGAGCGCGATGCTCGCGCAGCATGGCACGTGCTGGCTGGAAGAAGAGAACTGACGTCGCATTCCCGGTAGAGGCGCGTGGAGGTCCACGCGCCTTTTACCGTTGCAACGCCGCATTTTGGGAAGTATTGAACCGGGTTGACCGGACCGTGCAGCCGCCCATGAGACGCAATGCATCGCGTCTTATCGGCGACGGCATCAAACCGGTCGCTGTACGACCTGCAAACCTACAAGAAAGCAGCATGGAGGAGAAGTGATCGAGCTTCACGCTTTCGACGACCAACGCGCCCAATCCGACGCGCTGGCGAAAGCGGTGGGCGACGCGTTACATGCGTCACTCGCCGCACAGGCGACCGCGCCCCAGACCGGCGCGCGCCGCGCGACGCTTGCAGTTTCCGGCGGCTCCAGTCCGCGTCCGTTCCTGCAGACGTTGTCGACACAACCTTTCGACTGGGCGCACTTCGATGTGACGCTGGTCGACGACCGCTGGGTGCCGGAAACCGACGCGGCCAGCAACTCGCGCCTCGCGCACGAGACGTTGCTGCAGAACGCCGCGGCCGCCGCCACGTTCTGGCCGCTGGTCGACACCACAGAGACGCTCGAGGCCCACATCGCCGCGCTCAACGCTGACGCTCTTCGTCGCGTGCCGGATGTCGCGATTCTCGGCATGGGCGAAGACGGCCACACGGCTTCGATCTTCGCCGACGCGCCCGAGTGGGACCACGCCATCACGACGACTGAGCACTTCGTTGCCGTGCATCCGGGCAACGCGCCGCACGCGCGCGTGAGCTGGTCGCTTTCCGCGCTGCAACAGGTGGGACATCTGTATCTGCTGATCGCCGGACCGCGCAAGCTGGACGTGCTGCAACAGGCCGCCGCTGCGCCACAAAAAAATGCCATCTCGAAGTTGGCAAACGACAAGGGAGTGAGACTCGATGTCTACTGGTGTGCAAACTAAGGCTGTCCCGGTCGCGGGCCAGCACGCCGATGGACCGAGGCTACTCGCAGACATCGGCGGCACCAACGCGCGTTTCGCGCTTGAAACCGGTCCCGGTGAGATCGCGCAGGTGCTCGTGTATCCGTGCGCGGATTACCCGGGCGTCGCCGACGTCATCAAGAAGTATCTGAAGGACACGAAGATCGGCCGCGTGAACCATGCGGCGATCGCGATTGCGAACCCGGTCGATGGCGATCAGGTCAGCATGACCAATCACGACTGGACCTTTTCGATCGAAGCGACGCGTCGCGCGCTCGGCTTCGACACGCTCCTCGTCGTCAACGATTTCACCGCGCTCGCGATGGCGCTGCCGGGTCTCACCGACACGCAACGCGTGCAGGTGGGCGGCGGCCAGCGTCGGCAGAACAGCGTGATCGGCCTGCTCGGACCGGGTACGGGCCTCGGCGTATCCGGCCTGATTCCGGCGGATGACCGCTGGATCGCGCTCGGCAGCGAAGGCGGCCACACGACCTTCTCCCCGGCCGACGAACGTGAAGACATCGTGCTGCAATACGCACGCAAGAAGTGGCCGCATGTGTCGTTTGAACGGGTCGTCGCGGGTCCGGGTCTTGAAGTGATCTATCGCGCGCTGGCGGCACGCGACAAGAAGCGCGTCGCGGCATCGGTCGATGCGCCCGAGATCACGCGGCGCGCGCTCGAAGACAACGAGCCGCTTGCGCTTGAGACGGTAGACTGCTTCTGCGGCATTCTCGGCACCTTCGCCGGCAATATCGCGGTGACGCTCGGCGCGCTTGGCGGTATCTATATTGGCGGCGGTGTTGTGCCGCGCCTCGGCGAACACTTCGCAAAGTCGTCGTTCCGCAAGCGCTTCGAGGCGAAAGGCCGCTTCGAGGCGTATCTCGCGAATGTGCCGACGTATGTGATCACGGCGCAGTATCCGGCGTTCCTCGGCGTGTCGGCGATTCTCGCGGAGCAGTTGTCGAATCGCGCGGGCGGCAGTTCGTCGGCGGTGTTCGAGCGTATTCGCCAGATGCGCGATGCGCTGACGCCGGCTGAACGTCGCGTCGCTGATCTCGCGCTGAATCATCCGCGTTCGATCATCAACGACCCGATCGTCGACATCGCGCGCAAGGCCGACGTGAGCCAGCCGACCGTGATCCGCTTCTGCCGTTCGCTCGGCTGCCAGGGTCTGTCCGATTTCAAGCTGAAGCTCGCGACGGGTTTGACCGGCACGATTCCGGTGAGCCACAGCCAGGTGCATCTCGGCGATACGGCTACGGACTTCGGCGCGAAGGTGCTGGATAACACCGTGTCGGCGATTCTTCAGTTGCGTGAGCATCTGAACTTCGATCACGTGGAACAGGCGATCGATCTGCTCAACGGCGCGCGACGTATCGAGTTCTACGGCCTCGGCAACTCGAACATCGTCGCGCAGGACGCGCACTACAAGTTCTTCCGCTTCGGCATTCCGACGATCGCTTATGGCGACCTGTATATGCAGGCCGCTTCGGCTGCGTTGCTGGGCAAGGGCGATGTGATCGTCGCGGTGTCGAAGTCGGGCCGCGCGCCTGAATTGCTGCGTGTGCTCGACGTCGCGATGCAGGCGGGCGCGCAGGTGATCGCGATCACGTCGAGCAACACGCCTCTGGCGAAGCGCGCGACGGTGGCGCTGGAAACCGATCACATCGAGATCCGCGAATCGCAGCTGTCGATGATCTCGCGCATCCTGCATCTGGTGATGATCGATATTCTGGCGGTGGGCGTGGCGATTCGTCGCGCAATGCCGAATCCTGAAGTCAGCGAAGCGGTCGCGAAGGTACGCGAGCGTGCAGATGATGATTCGACGGCTGTGCTCGACTGGTTGAGTCACGGCGCGGCGTCTTCGGCGAAGGACTGAGTTCTAGCAGTCCACGTTCGGTGCCGATGTGAAAAAACGCCGGTCTCGTGAGAGGCCGGCGTTTTTTATTGTGCGTTCGAGATGCGCGTCGTGTTGTCTCGCAGCCTTCGCATGTCAGGCCGCGCGCACACCAGGCAACGGCCGTCCGTGCCAGCGCAACACAAGCCACCGGCCCGCAAAACACAGCAGCCCCGTCACGCCGATCGTCACGCCCATTCCCTTCGGCGTGCCGCCCTGCCAGAGTCCGACCGCGAAACTCGCCAGCGCGCCGAGCGCCAGCTGCATCGCGCCGAACACGGCCGCAGCCGCGCCCGCGTTGCGCGGATAGCGATGCATCAACTCAGTCGTGCAGTTGGCCGACAGCACACCCACCACGCCGACCACGAAGAACAGTCCGGCGACGATCGACCACAAACCGCCCCACCCTGTCAGACATACGAGCGCAACGAACAGCGACGCGCCACAGCTGATAGCCGCGGCAACCGAGATGATCGGCAGCGGCCCCAGCCGTCCGACGAGCCGCGTATTCATGAAGTTGCCGAACATGATGCCGATGATGTTCAGGCCAAACAGAAAGCCGTAATGCTGCGCCGATACATGGAAGTACTCGATGTACACGAACGGCGTCGCGGTGATGTACGCGAACATCGAAGCAAACGCCATCCCGCCGCACAGCATGTGCCCCCACGCGACCGGATCGCGCAGCAGCTTGCCGTAAGCCGCGAACGACTGCAGCACCGCCGAACTCGCACGCTTCTCGCGCGGCCAGGTTTCCGGCACGCGCAGAAACGCCATCGCTGCGCAGACCGTGCCGAACGTCGTCAATGCGATGAACACGACGCGCCAGCCGCCCAGCAGCAGCAACTGCCCGCCGATCAGCGGCGCGAGCAGCGGCCCGATCGATGTGACGATAGCCAGCATCGACAGCACGCGCGCGGCTTCGGTGGGCTCGTGGGCATCGCGGGCAATCGCGCGCGCCAGCACCGATGCAGCGCCCGCGCCCAGCGCCTGCACGAAGCGGAACGTCATCAGCGAGCCGATCGAGAACGACAGCGCGCAGGCGACGCTCGCGAGCACGTACATCACGATGCCGCCGAGCAGCACCGGCCGCCGCCCGAACGAATCCGACAGCGGGCCATACAGGAGCATGCCCATCGAAAAGCCCAGCATGAAACTGGTCAATGTCGACTGCGCAGCGCCCGCGCTGACGGCGAACGCGTGTGCGATCGACGGCAGGCTCGGCAGGTACATGTCGATGGAGATCGGCCCGCATGCGGCGAGCGCACCGAGCAACAGAATCAGCCGGCGATCGTGCCCGCTTCTGGCAGCGTGAGACATGGGAATCCGGATGAAGCGGCTCGCCGCAGGAATCGGCGAACAGCGGGTACGACGGGGTTAGGGGTCTCAACATTGTACGCGACGCTTAAAAGCGCCGTGCGCGGTCCGGCCCCTCAATCGACGCGACGTACGGGATTCAGCCCGCGCCGGCGATCGGTTAAAGTGCCTTTCCCGCCGGCCAGCATGTCGGCCCCCTTTGAACCCAATCCGCCATGACCGCCTTCCTGCTGATCTGGAGCCCCAAAAAGTGGCCGTGGCCCGAACTGCCCAACGTGGCGAAGCGGGTCGCCGCCGGCGAAGCCGTGCTGGACGTCTGGGGCTGCGGCTTCGCGCGCGGCATCGAGCCTGGCGACCGCGTCTTCCTGCATCGGGTGGCGCAGGAGCCGAAGGGCATCTTCGGCTCGGGCTACGTGATGCGCGCGCCCTACGAAGTCCCCGATCCGGCGACAAAGCGCGGCTACCGGCTGTGTATCGATTTCGTCTACGACTGGCTGGTCGACGCACATCAAGGTGTCGTGATCCCGCGCGAGGCGTTGCGCACGCATCCTTTTTCGGTCCAGACGTGGGACGCGCAAAGTTCGGGCACGTCGATCAAGCCTATGGCCGAAGGCGCGCTGGAAAAGCGCTGGGCCGAACTCACCGGCAGACGGCCGCGGCCAGAACCGCCCACGCCCAAAGGCCCCGTGCGTTCGTCGAAGCTCAAGGCCAGCGCGTCCTGAGACGACACCCCGCCCTGCTCCCGCGCAAGGCCTGATAAGCCCGACTCCGGTACAATTTCATAACCATCCAGCCGCCGCGACGCCAGCACGGAGCGGGCAAGCCGCCGTTTCCGCACCGCGCGTCCGTGCTTCACGATCAGGCAGATCACTTTCAGCAGGTCCAAAGTTCATGTCCAGCGCATCCAGCACCGCCAGCCCTTCCCGAAACGAGACGCTCTTCGAACGCGCCCAGCGCACCATCCCGGGCGGCGTCAATTCGCCCGTGCGCGCGTTTCGCTCGGTTGGCGGCACGCCGCGTTTCATCGAGCGCGCAGCAGGCGCGTACTTCTGGGACGCTGACGGTCAGCGCTACATCGACTACATCGGCTCCTGGGGACCGATGATTCTCGGTCACGTGCATCCTGAAGTGCTCGAAGCCGTGCAGCGCGTGCTGGCAAAGGGTTTTTCGTTCGGCGCGCCCACCGAATCCGAAATCGAAATCGCCGAAGAAATCTGCAAGCTGGTGCCGTCGATCGAACAGGTCCGCATGGTGTCAAGCGGCACCGAAGCGACGATGAGCGCGCTGCGCCTCGCGCGCGGCTTCACGAACCGCAGCCGCATCGTCAAGTTCGAAGGCTGCTATCACGGCCACGCGGACAGCCTGCTCGTGAAAGCCGGCTCGGGTCTCCTGACGTTCGGCAATCCGACGTCGGCAGGCGTGCCGACCGATATCGCGAAGCACACCACGGTGCTCGAATACAACAACGTCGCTGAACTCGAAGAGGCGTTCAAGGCGTTCGGTAACGAGATCGCTTCGGTGATCGTCGAGCCGGTCGCGGGCAACATGAACCTCGTGCGCGCAACGCCCGAATTCCTGACCGCGCTGCGTCGTCTCTGTACCGAATACGGCGCCGTGCTGATTTTCGACGAAGTGATGTGCGGGTTCCGCGTGGCGCTCGGTGGCGCGCAAGAGGTCTACGGCATCACGCCGGACCTCACGTGTCTCGGCAAGGTGATCGGCGGCGGCATGCCGGCGGCCGCTTTCGGCGGACGCCGCGACATCATGGCCCACCTCGCGCCGCTCGGCGGCGTGTATCAGGCAGGCACGCTGTCGGGTAATCCGATTGCCGTTGCCGCGGGCCTGAAGACGCTGCAACTGATCCAGGCGCCGGGCTTCTACGAGAAGCTCAGCGCGCAGACTTCGCGCCTCGCAGGAGGTCTCGCCAACGCGGCCCGCGAAGCGAAGGTGCCGTTCGCAGCGGATTCGCTCGGCGGCATGTTCGGCCTGTACTTCACCGATGCGATTCCCGCGAGCTTCGCCGAAGTCACGAAGAGCGACGTGCCGCGCTTCAATGCGTTCTTCCACAAGATGCTCGACGCGGGCGTGTACTTCGCGCCGTCGGCGTATGAAGCGGGCTTCGTGTCGATCGTGCACGACGATGCGATCATCGATGAAACCATCGCCGCCGCGCGCCGCGCCTTTGCTGCGCTCGCTGCCTGAACCCGGTCCCGTTCCAGCACAACACACGACAAACCGCCGATGTTCTCGCAAACCGATTTCGTCCATATGGAACGTGCACTCGCGCTGGCAAGGCGCGGGATGTACACGACCGACCCGAATCCGCGCGTCGGCTGCGTACTCGTCAAGAACGGCGAGGTGATCGGTGAAGGCTATACGCAGCCCGCCGGTCATGACCACGCCGAAATCCGCGCGTTGAAAGATGCCCGCTCACGCGGTCACGATCTGAGGGGCGCCACGGCCTATGTGACGCTCGAACCCTGCAGCCACTTCGGCCGCACGCCGCCGTGCGCGAGTGCCCTGATCGATGCGCAGGTCGAGCGCGTGATCGCTGCGATGGAAGACCCGAATCCGCAGGTGTCCGGGCGCGGCCTCACGATGCTGCGCGATGCGGGTATCGAAGTGCGCTGCGGCCTGCTTGAACAGGAAGCGCGCGAACTGAACATCGGCTTCGTGTCGCGCATGACGCGCGGCCGGCCGTGGGTCCGGATGAAGGTGGCGGCGTCGCTCGATGGACGCACGGGTTTGCCTTCCGGCGAAAGCCAGTGGATCACGGGTGAAGCTGCGCGCGCCGATGGCCATGCGTGGCGTGCCCGCGCGTCGGCGATTCTCACGGGCATCGGCACCGTCAAGGAAGACAACCCGCGCATGACCGTGCGCGCCGTCGACACGCCGCGTCAGCCGCTCCGCGTGTTGATCGACAGCCAGCTCGAGGTGCCACCGGAAGCACAGATACTCGTCGGCCCGCCGACGCTGGTCTTCTGCGGCAATCTCGACGAGCGTCACACCGAACGCGCCGAAGCGCTGCGCGCACGCGGCGCCGAGATCGTGCAGATGGCGAACGCGAACGGCAAGGTCGACCTGCCCGCGATGCTGAAGGCGCTCGGCGAACGTGGCGTCAACGAGTTGCATGTCGAGGCGGGCTACAAGCTGAACGGCTCACTGCTGCGCGAAGGCTGTGTCGATGAACTGCTCGTCTATCTTGCGCCGAGCCTGCTCGGCATGGATTCGATGAGCATGTTCAATCTCGTCGCGCCGGGCTCGCTTGCGGGCCGGACACAACTTGTCTTTCACAGCGTCGATCGCATCGGCGACGATCTGCGGATTCTCGCGCGGTTCGCTCCGCCACCTGAAACGTCTGAAACTCCAGAAGCGCCTGACGTTTCGCACTGAACACAGCAAAGGAACCAGCACGATGTTTACCGGAATCGTCGCGGCAGTGGGCCGCATTGAATCAGTCAAGCCACTCGGCAACGATGGCGATGCGGGCGTGCGACTGAATGTCGAAGCCGGCGCACTCGATCTCGACGACGTGCAGCTCGGCGACAGCATCACCGTCCAGGGCGCATGTATGACGGTCGTCGCGAAGACCGCGCATTCGTTCGAAGTCGATGTGTCGCGTGAGAGCCTGAACTGCACCGCGGGTCTTGGTGAGCCTGGCGAAGTCAATCTGGAGAAAGCGCTGCGTGCGCATGACCGGCTTGGCGGCCATATCGTATCGGGCCACGTCGATGGGCTCGGCACGGTCACGCATTTTGCGCCGGTCGGCGAATCGCACGAACTGCGCGTGCTCGCGCCGCGCGATATCGGCCGCTATCTGGCGTTCAAGGGATCGATTACCGTCAACGGTGTGAGCCTGACGGTCAACTCGGTCAAGGACACCGACAACGGCTGCGAATTCTCGATCAACCTGATCCCGCATACCGTCGAAGTGACGACGCTCAAAAACCTGCGCGCGGGTTCGAAGGTCAACCTGGAGATCGATCTGATCGCGCGGTATGTGGAGCGGATGCTGTCGACGTCGCAGGATGGACATCAGCCGTTGCAATAATCAATTTTTCGCAGGGCCGGTTTCGTTCGTCGAAGAGTAAGTGGACCGCTGAATGCGGCCGTATATCGCTATCCAGGGTGACTTTTCATGGCGCTGAAACTCTACTATCACCCGTTTTCGTCCTATTGCCAGAAAGCACTGGTCGCCCTGTACGAAAATGCCGTCCCATTCGAACCGCAGATACTCGCCGGTCCGGACAGCCCGGCGTTTCGCGAACTATCTGAACGTTGGCCCATGAAGCGTTTTCCGATGCTCGTGGATGGCGAACGCACCATCATCGAAGCCAGTTGCATCATCGAATACGTCGGCCTGTGCGCGCCCGGCCCAGTGCGCCTGATTCCCGACGACCCGCGTGCCGCACTCGAGGTTCGAACGATGGACCGCTTCTTCGACAACTATGTCTCGGCGCCCCAGCAAAGGATCGTGTCTGACTCGCTCCGACCCGATGATGCCCGTGATCCCTATGGCGTGCGGGAAGCACGGGACATGCTCGACACAGCTTATGCCTGGCTCGACAAGGTGATGTCGCACCGCGAATGGGCGGCCGGCGAGCACTTCAGTCTTGCCGATTGTGGCGCCGCGCCCTTTCTCTTCTATGCAGACTGGACACATCCCATCGGTAATGCCCATCCCAACGTGGTGGCCTACCGTCGGCGGCTGCTGGAACGGCCATCGTTTGCCCGAGCGGTGAATGAAGCACGGCCGTACCGCAAGTTGTTTCCGCTGGGCGCTCCCGATCGCGATTGATCGGTGAGAACCGGTCGACGCGCCCGTCGCCGACAACTCGCCCCGCACCAGGCCGCTGAACTAACCGGGCGTCGTGCTTCTTCCATACAGGGCGCGTCTGTGATGCCGTGATTGCGTGCGCCTTCTTCGGCCGCGCAGATGGGCCGGACGCGGGTCCGCGGTATATCGCAGCGTACCTTCGCCGCTGTCCGCGAAGTGAGCCACATCCACGTCGCCCTCTCCGCCGCGCAGTTCGCCAGTCAGACAGGTCCGGATAAAAGCAGAAATTCGTTTGTGCACGGTTCAACCTTCAATGATTCGCCGGATCATCCGGGCGTTGCGACCGGATCCTGCTGAAGCGCGCCGCGTCGACGCGACGTCTCGCCGTCGCCAGATGTATCGACCACGCTATAGATCAGCTGATCCATTTCCTTGATGATGTCGGCGAGCACGGTGGTGATGACCGCGAACTCCCGTCCGAATTGTCCCGCGCGCGCAGCGGCGATGCGCGCGTTGAGCGCGACAATATTGGCCTGCATGGAGATGTTGCCGAGCTGCTCGGCAATCTCCGTCTGACGTCTGTGCGCCGCCAGCTCGATGCCGCGCATCTCGTGCTGATAGGCGAGCGTGATGGCCTGCAACAGTTCGAGCAGCGGCGTGGCCTGGGCAACGAGGGCGTCGATGGCTTCGCGGTCCCCGGTCGTGCCTGATTCAAGACACGACACGGCGTGATTCGCGCATGCAATGAATCGCTGAATGCGTTCGTCCGCCTGACGCGTGCCGAAATAGACCTGACGCAGCGCGTCGGAAAACACACCGGGCAGATGACCGTTGCCGCTCACCAGATCAGCGTGCGTAGTCGCAAACGTGCTCAGGCAATCCTTGACCACCGCGAGCGCGGCGTCGTCGCCATGCGAAGCAAGCAGCACATGCAGCACGATGCGCTGCGAGAGCATCCGCTGCCGGCCAGACAGGTTGATGAGCTCTCCGATGAGCTGCCCGGAGACTTCTCCGGAGCGTGAATGTGTCTGCTGTTTCATGGTGAGAGGCGTTAGAAGACCCGGACCCGGAAACCGGTGAACGGACCGCGCGCATCGGCCGATCGCCAGCGCAAAAAAAAAAACGCCCCGAAACGCGTTCGCGCGGACCGAATGCTCGTTCAGCGCGAATCACGTTTCGGGACGCCGTTGTCCCTGATGGCTGCCGATATGAGCAGCCAGCAAAATGGTCGATAAGAAGAGGCCGCCATTGACCCCAGCGTGGGGCGTGCAATTGTTATGCCATGGCGTGCAGACAGCACTGACAGGGGAAATGGCGCCGCGTCAGGAACCGGGTTGGTGCAATATCGCGGTGCTCCGCACCAATTGGGCCGCGCGCCTCCCCATTCTCGACCTCGAATGCCGTGACGGAACAGGCCGCCTCACGGCCTCACAGCCTTACCCGCACGACATCAAAGCTCGCAAACAATCTTCTTCGCCCGCAACACCGACGACGGGCTCATGCTCAACCGGCCCGGCGCCGTTAGCATCAGCAAGCCCGCGTGACGGCGCGCGGGGCCAGATAGCCCAAACGCGATCACCCACATAAGGTAAACCCCGCCAAATGGCCTATGCCGTCTGGCCGAAGCGACGCGGGGGCGCGCGTGGCGTAAAATACGCGCTTTCCTGACATTCTCGCCAACATGACGCTCGCCTCCACTCTTGAGATCATCGCCGAACTGAAGGCCGGCCGGATGGTGATTCTCGTCGACGAAGAAGACCGCGAAAACGAGGGCGACCTCGTAATCGCCGCTGAATTCATCACGCCGGAAGCGATCAATTTCATGGCCCGCTATGGCCGTGGGCTGATCTGTCTGACGCTCACGCAAGACCGCTGCAAGCAGCTCAACCTGCCACTGATGACGTATCGCAACGGCACGCAGTACGGCACGGCATTCACGGTCAGCATCGAGGCCGCCGAAGGCGTCACCACCGGCATCTCCGCCGCCGACCGCGCACGCACGATCGCAACGGCCGTCGCGCATGACGCGCGCGCCGAACACATCGTGCAGCCCGGGCACGTGTTCCCGATCATGGCGCAGCCCGGTGGCGTGCTGGTTCGCGCCGGTCACACGGAAGCGGGTTGTGATTTCACGGCGCTTGCCGGCCTGACACCGGCCGCTGTGATCTGCGAAATCATCAAGGACGACGGCACGATGGCGCGCCTGCCCGACCTCATCGAGTTCGCGCAGGAACACAACCTGAAGATCGGCACGATTGCCGATCTGATCCATTACCGCAGCCGCACCGAATCGATTGTCGAGCGCATCTGCGAACGCACGATGCAAACGGCGCACGGCCCGTTCCGCGCGGTGATGTATCTCGACCAGCCGAGCGGTTCGCCCCACATCGCGCTGGTGCGCGGTACGCCCACGCCGGATCGCGACACGCCGGTGCGCGTTCACGAGCCGCTGTCGGTGCTGGACCTGCTGGAAGTCGGCGCATCCACCCATTCGTGGACGCTCGATGCGGCCATGAAGGAAATCGCCGAGCGCGATCTCGGCGTGGTGGTGCTACTCAACTGTGGCGATTCGAAAGATCACCTGATCGACGTCTTCAAGGCCTTCGACTCGAAAGAACGTGCCGAAGCACTCAAGCGCCGTCCTGTCGACTTCAAGACGTACGGCGTTGGCGCGCAGATTCTGCGCGAACTGGGTGTCGGCAAGATGCAGGTGCTGTCGAATCCGCGCAAGCTGGGCACGATGTCGGGGTATGGCCTCGAAGTCACCTGCTTCGTGCCGATGCCGGGCGCCCTGGCCGCACCCTGCCCGCCTGGCTCATCGGTACCGCAAGCCTGATCACCCGGATACTCATCGCTCACACGCGCTCATCCCAAACACTACGGACCTCAAATGGAAATCGGACAATATCAACCGAATCTCGACGGTGACGGCCTGCGCGTCGGCATCGTGCAGTCGCGCTTCAACGAACCCGTCTGCAACGGCCTCGCTGACGCCTGCATCGAAGAACTCGAACGCCTCGGCGTCACGGGTGAAGACGTACTGCTCGTCACCGTGCCGGGCGCGCTGGAAATCCCGCTCGCGCTGCAAAAACTCGCGGAAAGCGGCCAGTTCGACGCACTGATCGCGGTTGGCGCTGTCGTGCGCGGCGAGACATATCACTTCGAACTCGTGTCGAACGAAAGCGGCGCCGGCATCACGCGTATCGGCCTCGACTTCGGCATCCCCGTCGCGAACGCCGTCCTCACCACCGAGACTGACGAACAGGCCGTCGCGCGCATGACCGAAAAGGGTCGTGATGCGGCACGCGTCGCCGTCGAAATGGCGAATCTCTCGGTCGCGCTCGAACAGCTCGGCGGCGATGACGACGAAGATGAAGACGAGGAAGACGAAGAGGAACGGGCATGAAGAGCGCTCGCCGACGTTCCCGCGAACTGGCCACGCAGGGTCTGTATCAGTGGCTGCTCTCGGGCTCGCCCACGGGTGAAATCGATGCGCAGCTGCGTGGCGCACAAGGCTACGACAAGGCCGATCACGAGCATCTGGACGCGCTGCTGCACGGCGTGATCCGCGACTCGGAAGCGCTGTCGATCGACCTGATGCCGTGCCTCGACCGTCCGATCGACCAGCTCTCGCCGGTTGAACGCGCGGTGCTGCTGGTCGCTGCATTCGAACTGAAGAATCACATCGACATTCCGTACCGTGTCGTGATCAACGAAGCCGTGGAACTGGCCAAGACGTTCGGCGGTGCAGACGGCTACAAGTACGTGAATGGCGTACTGGACAAACTGTCGCTACAACTGCGCGCCGCTGAAACACAGGCCGCCCGCAAGCACTGATCCGGCGCGACCGGAATGGGTGCCACTTCGCGCAACACGCGGCGCACCTGTTCTGGCCGGTCACGCCCTTGAGAAACTGGAAGTATCCGCATGAACACCGTGACTGAACCGCTGGTGCGGCTTGCCGCCCGCGTCGATGCCATCCAGCCGTTTTACGTGATGGAACTGGCCAAACAGGCCGCGCTGCTGGAGCGCCAGGGGCGCGACATCATTCACATGGGAATCGGCGAACCCGATTTCACCGCGCCGGAACCGGTCATCGAGGCGGCGACGAGCGCGTTGCGCCGCGGTGTGACGCAATACACGAATGCACTCGGTTTGCCCGCATTGCGCGAGGCAATCGCCGGGCACTATCAACAGGTGTACGGCATCACTGTCGATCCGGCACGCATCGTGGTCACGGCGGGCGCATCGGCGGCGTTGCTGCTCGCGTGCGCGGCACTCGTCGATCGCGATGACGAAGTGCTGATGCCCGATCCGTCCTATCCGTGCAACCGGCACTTCGTCGCTGCGGCCGAAGGCAAGGCGGTGCTCGTGCCGAGTGGTCCGGCAGAGCGCTTCCAGCTGACCGCCGCCGACGTCGAACGCCTGTGGAACGATCGCACGCGTGGCGTGCTGCTCGCGTCGCCGTCAAATCCCACCGGTACGTCGATCGAACCGGCGGAACTGAAGCGGATCGTGAATGCGGTCCGCGCGCGCGGCGGCTTTACGATCGTCGATGAAATCTATCAGGGCTTGAGCTACGACGCGCCGCCCGTGTCGGCACTGTCGTTCGGTGACGATGTCATCACGGTCAACAGCTTCTCGAAGTACTTCAACATGACCGGCTGGCGGCTGGGCTGGCTTGTCGTGCCACCCGCGATGGTCGGTGCATTCGAGAAGCTCGCGCAGAACCTGTTCATCTGCGCGTCGGCGCTGGCGCAGCATGCCGCCCTCGCCTGCTTCGAACCGGACACAATCGCGATCTACGAAGGTCGCCGCCTCGAATTCAAGCGGCGTCGCGACTTCATCGCACCCGCGCTCGGGTCGCTCGGCTTTTCGGTGCCCGTGATGCCGGACGGCGCGTTCTATGTGTACGCCGACTGCACGCACGTTGCCCATCCGGCTGCGGGCAACAGCGCTGCGCTCACGAGCGCAATGCTGCATGACGCGGGTGTCGTGCTGGTGCCGGGGATGGATTTTGGATCGCACGCGCCACACGCCTATATCCGTCTGTCGTATGCGACGGCTTATGCAAAGCTCGAAGAAGCCGTCGAACGGTTACGTGGATTTTTCGGCCGCTGATCACGCCGGACGTCCGCCCGTGTATCAACGAACAGCGATCAACCCGCGACAATGAAAAAGGGCACCTGAAGGTGCCCTTTTTCTATTGCCTGTTACAGCCCGCTAGAGGCGCTTCCTGATATCAGGCGCCTAGTTCGGACGACGCAACGTGCTTCGTCGCGCTGGAGCTTGCGTCATCCTGCGCCGGCGCCCTGTCATGCGAAGGGGACGTGGCGGTCTTCGCCGTCGTCAGCGGATGCGCGCTATCGAGTGTCACCTGCACGCGCTTCGGCGACGAAGTCGTCGTGGCGGGAGCGGCAGTTGTCGACGCAGTAGTCGTTGTCGGCGCCTGCGGTGCGTTGACCGGCACCTTGCGGCCACGCGCCACGTCACGCAGCCGGCCACGCTCGGCCATCACCTTCGCGCCGTAACCCCCGTCATCCTGCGACGTCGAGCCCACATACAGACGCAAACCGCCCGGCAGCGAACCGCCGCGCGCCACACAATCCTTCAGCACGAGTGCGCCGACCTTGATGTTGGTCAACGGCTCGAGCGCGGCGCTCCGGCCACCGAAATACTCGAACTTGTCGGAGTGCACCTTCGACATGACCTGCATCAATCCTTGCGCACCGACGCCACTTTCTGCATACGGATTGAAACCGGATTCAATGGCCATCACGGCGAGCAGCAACAGCGGATCGAGACCGACTTCGCGACCCGTATCGAATGCAGCCTTGACGAGTTCGCCGACCGGTTCCTGAGCCACGCGATAACGGCGCGACAGGTACGAAGCGACGAGATCCTGTTCGCGGGCCGAGATCAGCACGCGATCGTCGCGCGCATCGGCGGACACGCGCTGCGCCGGGATCATGCGGGCGAGCGCGCCGACCGTCGGCAGCGTGCGCGGATCGAGGCCGTTCAGCGCCACCGCGCCGGGGCTAGCGGTGCCGCTGCTATCGAAGGCATCGTCATAGCTGGTGCTGGCGGTCGTACCGTTGTTGCCGGTATCGATGCCGACTGCCTGATTCGACGACAACGTGTCGTCAGACTGCGCGTTGACCGGTGCAAAGGACGGCAGCGGGTTGCCCTGCAACAGACGGGCTGGGCCCGCCTTCACTGCGGCAGAGATGACCGGCATCAGCTTTGCGGCAAGCGTGCCGCGCCAGGTGGGCATCAGCCACAGTGCAAGTGCCAGCACGAAGGCGAAACCGCCGACAATGCTGAACAGGTGATGACTCATACGCGTCCCGCGACGCAATGCACCGCGCATAACCTGCGCGAGACGCTCGTCGGGACGCCACGATAACCAGGCGTTCATTCAGATCTCCCAATTTGCATGAAGCCGCGAACGCGTCGGCAAGCCGACGTACAGCCATTCGCAGAATCAAGACGTCGCGCGCTCTGGTCGGGGCGACAGCGGCGTCGGGAAAACGGCATACACCGTTCGGGGAGCCCATCTAAAGTTCCGGCGGCATGCATGCTTGCAGCATGCGGGCGGAGGCTCCCACACGAAAAAACCAGCGCGAAAAAGGCGCCGGCGAGGAAAACAGGCAAGACCGTGAAGTACCGAGCAGGGATCGGCAAACGGCGACGCGTTGCGTCAGAAGACCGGGGGTAGTGGTTAAAACATGTAAACCCTGCAACCAATGTGGACGGATTCTAGCAGGGTTTTATAGATCGTCAACACTACAAATAAGCAAATCTATAACTGATTGTAATAATGAACAGTGTTCAGCGGGTGCTAAACCGCGCGGCGCGCGCGTTTCGGACCAGTCACAATTTTGCCCTTTAACGTGCGCTACCCAACGCAGGTAAAATCGACAATCGATCTGGCGTGGCGATTGCATGCTGCGCCCTCACCTCGCGGCGTACCGCCGCCCTGATCAGGACCCGATGAAATATAAAGACCTGCGCGACTTCGTCGGTCGCCTCGAGACGCTCGGCGAGCTGCGCCGCGTTCCGCAACACGTCTCGCCCATCCTGGAAATGACGGAAATCTGCGACCGCGTGCTGTGCGCCGGCGGCCCTGCGTTACTGTTCGAGAGCACGCGGCAGCATGCGTTCCCGGTTCTCGGCAACCTGTTCGGCACACCGCGCCGCGTGGCGCTTGGCATGGGCATCGACGCTGGCGCGGAAAACGGCGATAGCGCGGCGCTGGAGTCCCTGCGGGACGTCGGGCGTCTTCTGTCCGCCCTCAAGGAGCCGGAGCCGCCCAAGGGCCTGAAAGACGCCGGCAAACTGCTCTCGCTGGCGAAGGCCGTCTGGGACATGGCCCCGAAAACGGTCAGTTCGCCGCCCTGTCAGGAAATCGTCTGGGAAGGTGACGATGTCGACCTCGCGAAGCTGCCGATCCAGACCTGCTGGCCGGGCGACGTCGGTCCGCTGATCACGTGGGGGCTGACCGTCACGCGCGGACCGAACAAAACGCGGCAAAACCTCGGCATTTACCGGCAACAGCTGATCGGCCGCAACAAGCTGATCATGCGCTGGCTCGCCCATCGTGGCGGCGCGCTCGACTTCCGCGAATTCGCGCTGCAGAACCCCGGCAAGCCGTATCCGGTCGCCGTGGTGCTCGGCGCCGATCCGGCCACGATCCTCGGCGCGGTCACACCGGTGCCTGACACACTCTCTGAATACCAGTTCGCCGGCCTGCTGCGCGGCGGGCGTACCGAACTCGCGAAGTGCATCACGCCAGGCGTCGACACGCTGCAGGTGCCGGCACGTGCCGAGATCGTCCTCGAAGGCTTCATTTATCCGCAAAGCGGCACGCCTGACCCGGCGCCGGCCGGCGCGCCGCCGCGTCCTTCTAAGGGCGCTTCGGCATCGTATGAACACGCGCTCGAAGGTCCGTACGGCGATCACACCGGCTACTACAACGAACAGGAGTGGTTCCCGGTCTTCACCGTCGAGCGCATCACGATGCGGCGCGACGCCATATACCATTCGACCTATACCGGCAAGCCACCGGACGAGCCCGCCGTGCTCGGCGTCGCGCTCAACGAAGTGTTCGTGCCGCTGTTACAGAAGCAGTTCACCGAGATCACCGATTTCTATCTGCCGCCCGAAGGGTGCAGCTACCGGATGGCGATCGTCCAGATGAAGAAAAGCTACCCGGGACATGCCAAACGGGTGATGTTCGGCGTCTGGAGCTTCCTGCGACAATTCATGTATACGAAATTCATCGTCGTGGTTGATGAAGACGTGAACATTCGCGACTGGAAGGAAGTGATCTGGGCTATCACGACGCGCATCGACCCGTCGCGCGATACGGTGCTCGTCGATCGTACGCCGATCGACTATCTGGATTTCGCGTCGCCAGTCGCAGGGCTCGGCTCGAAGATGGGGCTCGACGCGACCAGCAAATGGCCCGGCGAAACAGATCGCGAGTGGGGCCGACCGATCGTCATGGATGACGCCGTTAAAAAGCGCGTCGACGCGATGTGGGGCGAACTCGGGCTCTGAAGCGGGAGTTCATCGCCTGGTAGCAGACGATCTCCGGCCGCAGACACGTTGAGCCGTCGCCGAAGCTCACTGGAATATCAAGAACAAACGGGAAAATTGCGGGGATGCACGCGTTATCAATGCTGTCGGATGGTTTCTTTCTATCTCTTTCGCTGTGTCTCGATATCGGCCTCGTCAACGTCGCGATCATTTCGCTGACGTTGTCGCATGGGTTCAGGCCTGGCTTCTGGCTCGGGCTCGGCTCGTGTTTTGGGGATCTGATTTATGCCGCACTCGCGCTCGCCGGTATGGCGGCGCTGCTTCAGTTCGAATCGGTACGATGGTTCGTGTGGATCGGCGGCGCGGCGATCCTGCTGTTCCTGACGTGGAAGATGGCCCGCGAAGCGCTCTTCCCGGCGTCGGCACCGCCGGTCGAAGGTGAAGCCGATGCGAACGCTCCGCATCTCAGCGCATGGCGCGGCTTTGTGCGCGGCACGTTGCTCGCGATTTCGTCGCCATCCGCGATTCTGTGGTTTGCGGCTGTCGGCGGCGCGCTGATCGCGAAAGCCGGTGCGACGACCGTGTCGACCGCGCCCGTTTTTCTCGGCGGTTTCTTTCTCGGCGGGCTGTGCTGGAACGTGTTTATCTGCGGACTTGCGAGTCACGGACGCAAACGCGCGGGTACCGGTTTGCTGCGCGCATGCCACGTGCTGTCGGCGCTGCTCTTCGCGTACTTCTCGTACAGCGTGATTGTGGATGGATATCGCGATCTGATCGTGCATACCAGCAGCATGGCGGCTGGCTAGATGCAACAAAGGCGAGCGGTCCGCCCGCCTTCCAGAACGACAGCACCCGTTAGCGGAGGAATTCGCCGAGCCGCTCGAGATCGACGTTACCGCCGCTGATCACGACACCAACGCGCTTGCCCTTCACCGGCACAATACCGTTCAGGACCGCCGCAGCGGCGAGGCAGCCGGTCGGTTCGACCACGATCTTCATCCGCTGCGCGAAGAAACGCATCGCGTCGATCAGTTGCGCATCGCTGACCGTCACGATCTGCTGGACGAGCCGCTGGATCACCGCAAACGTATAGACGCCGAGTTGCTGTGTGGCCGCGCCATCCGCGATTGTCTTCGGCACATCGATACGCACGCGTTCGCCGCGCGCGAGCGATTGCTGGCCATCGTTGCCCGCTTCCGGCTCGACGCCGATGATCTGACATTGCGGACTCAGTGCGGCCGCGGAAAGCGCGCTTCCTGATAACAGACCACCACCGCCAAGACACACGAACAGCATGTCGAGCGGGCCGGTTTCTTCGATCAGTTCCTTTACCGCGGTACCCTGCCCGGCCATCACGTGCGGATGATCGTACGGTGGGATCAGCGTCATGCCGCGCTCTTCGGCCAGCCGTCGGCCGATGGCTTCACGGTCTTCCTTGTAGCGGTCATAGACGATCACCTCGCCGCCATAACCCTTTGTTGCCGCGACCTTCGCCGCAGGCGCGTCGTGCGGCATGATGATAGTCGCGTGAATGCCCGCGAGACGTGCGGATAGCGCGATCGCCTGCGCATGATTGCCCGACGAAAAAGTCAGCACGCCGGCTTTGCGCTGTTCGGCGTCGAAGTGGGAAATTGCATTGCACGCGCCGCGAAACTTGAACGCACCCATGCGTTGCAGGTTTTCGCACTTGAAGAAGATCGAGGCGCCGGTGCGCTCGTCCGCAGTGGTTGAAGTGAGAACGGGGGTGCGGTGCGCGATGCCTTCGATACGCGCGGCGGCGTCGACGACATCGTCATAGGTTGGAGCAGGAAGTGCTTGCATCGGCGGGAGGCGCGGGGCGTGGTTGGTTGCACGGAGCACCATTGTCCCAGCTTCGATCGCGTTTTGGAACGCGGCCCGTTTGCCGCTATAACGATCGGTCTATGCGCAATTGAAAACGGCACAACGTGGCGATAAAGCCAACGTTGCGCCGTGCAGGCAATTCGTTCGACCGCGCCATCAACACGTCACACAACCAGACGTACTAACGGCCGGTTCGCAGCCTCAATAACGCGGGCCGTAGTAGCCGCGACCGTAGTAACCGCGACCGTAGTAACCGTGATAATAAGGCCGGCCATAACCGTAATACGGCGCCGGTGCATAGATTACAGGCGGCGGAGCGTACACCACCGGTGGCGGCGCGTAATAGACAGGCGGCGGCGCCGCATACACAGGGTAAGCCGGCGCCACGGGAATGCCGATACCGATACCGACCGACACGTGTGCCTCAGCAGCCGTAGTAAGCCCCGCGCCCAGCGCGGCAGCAACGATGAACGGGACGATCTTTTTCACTTCTGTTCTCCTGGCGGCCCTACCCCTATGGCATGGTCGCGTGACGGGCAACGCCCTTACGATCCAATGTATCGAAAAAGGCTCCGCAACGTCGGGTGCATTTGTAGCAAATTGCAATGGATCACACGCACGTGCGTTGCACCTGTCCGCCTCACGGGATTGATGTGGCCGCTTCCCTTACGAAAATCAAGGGTTTGCGGATCAAACCCCCGCCTTAATGACTTTTTTACCGGCGCCACTTCAGACTTCCCGGTCACATCGGTAATGTTTAATTACAAATTCGCTGCAGGGGGTCGCGCGATTCCGTTGTCTTCTTGCGTCGCTTTTCACCTGGCGAGATCCGTAAACGCAAAATGCCCGGCGAACATGCCGGGCATCCGTTTGATGTCAGTGAAGAATCAGCCGACCTTCACATAGGTAAATTCCCGAGAGACGTTGGGCGGCACATAGGCGCCGCTGATCTGTACGCGTGGTGTCAGTCGCTTCTTTTGATCCCACCAGCGGCGACGCTGTGTGTGTGTCAGAAACCGCAAGTGCTTTCGGTAAGAAAAAATGCTCATCGTGTACCTCCCGAAAATCTGGCTGCGCTACAGAAGAAACAACAACGGGGACTGCCGGAAAACCTGATGTGCGGATTCATTGTGAGCAGTTTTCGGACCTGCCGGCAATCCCCTGTCAGATAGATACGACGGCTCGTCATATCGGCCACGTAACCTTCTGAAGAATGCCCGTCGGTCTCAAAACCGGCTCCCGTCCTTTGCTGGCAAGGCGCCAACGCCACGCGGCGTCTTATTGAATGCGCGATACTCGCCGTTCCGCCTTTGTTCTGTCCGGAGCAGAAACCATGTCCCTGTCCCCATTGCCGCGTCTCGGCTTCGTCGGTGCGGGCCGGCTCGCGCATTGTCTTTCGCACGGCTTCTCGCGCGCCGGCTATCCCGTCACAGCGATCGCAAGCCGCTCGCGGGAATCCGCGCGGGCGCTTGCCAGTCAGATCGGGCACTGCGCTGCGTACGACGACCCGCAACAGGTCGTCGACGCAGCCGATATCGTCTTTTTAGCCGTCCCCGATGACAGCATCGGTACGACAGCCCACATATTGCGCTTCGATTCCGCCGCGGCAACCCGCACCGGCGCATGGGCGCTCGTGCATTGCAGCGGTGCATCGCCCGTCGAACTGCTGGCGCCGGCCCGTGAGCAGGGCGCGTCGACCGGTGGCTTTCATCCACTGTACCTGTTCGGTGGAAGTCTCGCAGATATCGACCGCATCGCCGGCTGCTCGGTCTCGATCGAAGCCGACGGCACGCTGAAAGAGGCACTGGTTGCGCTGGCGGGCGCGCTGCGCTGTCATCCGCTCTCGATTCCGGCCGGCGGACGCATGCTGTATCACGCCGCCGCGCATTACGCGGCGAGTTTCGCGCTATGTGGCCTCTCGGAATGCGTCGAACTGTGGCGCACGCTCGGTTTCGACGAAGACGATGCGTTGCGCGCCGTGCTGCCGATGCTCTCCGGCACGATCCAGACCGCCCGCGACAAGGGCTTGCCGGGCGCGCTTGCCGGCCCGGTGTCGCGCGGCGATACGGGCGTCGTCGAAAAACAGCTCGCGCTGCTTGAAGGACTCGGTGGCGACCACGCCGCGCTTTACGCGCTGATGACGCGCCGCGCGGTCGCTCTGGCGCGCCGCTGGCCGACGCCGCCCGCGGCGATCGATGCCATCGATACCGCAGTCGAGGATTCGCTCGGCCGTTCGCTGGATCGGTTGACCGGACAGGGATCGCAGGCGGCCATTAAGCCGTGATAATGTGACGACCGGCGCGATCTCAGCGAGGTGGAGGTGGTCGTCTGGCAGCGCCGACTGCACGCAGGCAACATCGGCACGCACCGACAGCACGCGCATCGGTTAAAAGCAGCATCCCTGACGACGCTGGCTCGCCACACGCAGCCGCTACGAATAACTAAAGAAGGAAAGGACACGAGATGGTCGGCGATATCGCCCGTTTTCTGCTGAATACCGTTTTCACCCTGTTCGGCGCCGCACTGCTGCTGCGCGCCTGGCTGCAGGTGGTGCGCATGCCGCCGTACAACCCGGTGTCGAACGCCGTGCTGCAGGCCACTAACTGGATCGTGCTGCCGTTGCGGCGGATCATCCCGAGCACGCGCAACATCGACTGGGCCAGCATCGTCGCGGCGATCATCGCGGCGATTGTCTATGTGGTCGCGATGGTCTGGCTCGCGGGCGTCGATCCGCTCGGCCTGATGCCCACGCTCTTGATCGTCGCGCTGCTGACGGTGATCAAGTGGTCGCTCAACCTGATCATCTGGCTGACGATCCTGATGGCGCTGCTGTCGTGGCTCAATCCGCGCTCGCCGGCCATGCCGATCCTGTATCAGCTGACCGCGCCGTTTCTGAATCCGCTGCGCCGTTTCGTGCCGCAACTGGGCGGCATCGATCTGTCGCCGATCCTGCTGTTCGTGATCGTGCAGGTGCTGTTGATGGTGGTGACGCGCGCGGCTGTTTCGCTGACGCTGTTTGGGATCTGATTCGAAAGGCGGCGTGCAGTCCGCGCCATCCTGTTTGCCCAAATCAGGCGAAACCGCGTAAAATGGCGCGCTCTGCGGGCGTCGTATAATGGCTATTACCTCAGCTTCCCAAGCTGAAGACGTGGGTTCGATTCCCATCGCCCGCTCCACATTCAGCTGATCTCCAGCGGAAATCCAGCACGAGAGCCGCCTCATCGAAGGCGGCTTTTTCGTCAGGGCGGTCGAAAATCGCATCTCCGCCCGTTTTCCCCGCTGACGTATGTATCACGGCGCGGCCGATTCGCCCGACGCCCTCACCCTTGCAGTCTCCGACGATGATCCACGACCCGAACGAAACCCGTCCGTCCGCCCCCGAAGCCGCCGACGAACTCTCCAGCGAAATCGCAGCCACCGAAACCGGCGGCGCAGCGTCGACGGGAGCGCTGCATCTGCGTCGCATCCGCAGTTTCGTCACGCGTGCAGGGCGTGTATCGACGGGCCAACGTCGCGCGATGGATGAACTCGGGCCGCGCTTTGTCGTTCCGTTTTCCGGGGAACAACTCGACTGGGGCACCGTTTTCGGTCGCGAGGCGCCGCGCGTGCTGGAGATCGGTTTCGGCATGGGCGCGACGACGGCGGAGATCGCCGCGCATCGCACCGGCGATGATTTTCTCGGCGTCGAAGTGCATGAGCCGGGCGTCGGCGCGTTGCTGAAGCTGATGGGCGAACAGTCGCTGTCGAATATCCGCATCATCCAGCACGACGCCGTCGAAGTGCTGGAGCAGATGATCGCGCCGGAAAGTCTCGACGGCGTGCATATCTTCTTCCCCGATCCGTGGCACAAGGCGCGTCATCACAAGCGTCGTCTGATCCAGCCGAAGTTCGTCGCGCTGCTCGTGTCGCGACTGAAGCCGGGCGCGTACCTGCATTGCGCCACCGACTGGCAGAACTACGCCGAGCAGATGCTCGAAGTACTCGGCGCCGAGCCCGCGCTGGAAAACACCGTCGATGGCTACGCGCCGCGTCCCGACTACCGTCCAGTGACGAAATTCGAGCGCCGCGGTTTGCGTCTCGGACACGGCGTGTGGGATCTTGTCTTTCGCCGGCGCGCGGGCAACTGAAGCTCGCAGAACGAACACCGTCGCACATGAAAAAGGTCCGCTCTCAGGCGGACCTTTGTTCATTTAACGTGCGTAACGTGCACAACGCGGGACATCAGTCGGCCCAGCTCAATCCGCCGCTATAACCGATGAGCAGGATCAGGAGACCGAAGCCGATCCGGTACCACGCGAACGCTGTGAAATCATGCGCGGCGATGTAACGCAACAGCCAGCGTACGCAGGCAAATGCGCTGACAAACGCAGCAATTAGACCGATCGCAAACAGGCCGAGCGCATCAGTGGTCAGCGTGTGCCAGCCCTTGATCATCTCGTAGAGCGTCGCGCCGAAGATGATCGGAATCGCGAGGAAAAACGAGAACTCGGTGGCGACGCGTCGATCGAGACCGAACAACATCCCGCCGATGATCGTCGAGCCCGAGCGCGACATGCCCGGCACCAGCGCGAAACATTGTGCGAGACCGACCTTCAGCGCATCGAGCGGCGTGAGATCGTCGACTGAATGGACGCGTGGCGGCGCACCCCGATCACGCTGACGCGCCTCAACCCACAGGATCACCAGGCCGCCGATCACGAGCGCCAGTGCGACCGGCACCGGCGAGAAGAGCGCCGCCTTGATCGCCTTCTCGAACAGCAGCCCGAGCACGACCGCAGGAATCGTTGCGATGATCACGTTCATCGTGAAGCGTCGCGCGGCGGGTTGCGTCGGCAGGCCGGCCACCACGCTACCAATCTTGCGACGGTATTCCCAGCACACCGCGAAAATCGCGCCGAGCTGGATCACGACATCGAACGTTTTCGCGTGTGGCGGGTTGAAGTTAAGCAGGCTGCCCGCGACGATCAGATGCCCTGTGCTCGACACCGGCAAAAATTCCGTCAAACCTTCGACGACGCCCAGAATCAGCGCCTTGCAGATCAATATCCAGTCCATCCGTGGCCCTTTTTTGAAGGTTTTCTGATCAGGCCGCCCGGCTTCGCGCGGCCCGACCGGCCGCGCGCACGTCATTTTTCGACGATCTGCACACGTATGCCGTTTGTAAGGATAGTGATTGTACCGGGTTCGTAGTTCACACCGGCAAATTGCAGCTGTTCGGGCTTGAATGTGTAGATCGGATAGTTGGTCAGCAGCTGCGTCGCGAGCACGGCGGCGGCCGCGTTGATCTGCTGCGTGTAGGCCTGCGCGTCGCCGGTGACCGCGACGTTATCGACCGTCGGCTGCTTGAGCACGACGGCGCGCGTCGTCGCATCGTAGGCAAGCTGGCTCGACAGCGTGAACACACCGTTCACCGGTTGCGGCATGAACGGGCTTGCGAGCCGCGCATCGAGCTTCACCGACACGCGGTTCGAATCCGGCAGAAGACCGACGACCGGGTTCGTGAGCGCGACATCCAGCACCTGCGAAACGGTCCGCTGATACGGGAACTTACGCTGCACGGCTTCCTGCACCTGCTGCGGCGAGAACGTGTAGTGATCCGGAATGAACGGAAAGATCGACGCGGCGCACGCAGCCAGCGAAACGCCGACGCCAGTCACAGCACATACGGCGAACAGGAACCGGCGCCTTGCGGGCGCAGCGGCTTGAGTCATGCGAAACCTCCTGTTGAAACCCAGACAATCATGCGATCGATTGCGACGAATACCCATTGAATCCGGACACCCTGGCCGCGAACACACGCGTTCACAAGGTGCTACCGCGCAATGCGCGCGACGGCTGCGTGTCGGCTTCCAGCTGCGTGAGCCACGCGAGCGCTTCGGCGCGCGTCGTGCCGCACATGTCGCTTTGCGGTTGCAGTCCCGAACAGCATGCGGGCCGCTCCGGCTTGCCGAAGATCGCGCACCGCAGATCGTCGCCGAGTTGCACGCAGCGCACGCCCGCTGGCTTGCCGTCCGGCATGCCAGGAATCGGATTGGTAATCGAAGGCGCGATGCAGCACGCGCCGCAATCGGGGCGGCACGCGTGGCCCGGCACAGCAAATGGAGAAACCCGCAAGGAAGCAGCCATCACGACAGAAATTCCTGAAACGCAACCATCGAACCCAGGCGCCCACGCGCCCGACCCGCATTGTGCCATCGCGCGGCGTGCGACCTTTTTACACAATGTCTGTAGAAAGCGCTCACGTACACTCGTCGGGTTCGAAACGCCACGCCCACAAGGCGCCCGCGCGGCCCGACGGGTCTCACACTATCTATGTCGAAGACACGCCGGTTCGTTCAGCGTCGCGCCGGATCACAATCAAAGATGAACGCCGCCGACACACTCTTTCGCCCCGACCTCCTCGCGAATTACAACGCAAACGGCCCACGGTATACGTCCTATCCGACGGCCCTTCAGTTCCGCGACGACTTCAATTTCGCCGACTACCTTCGCGCCGCCGCCGATCCCGGCGCGGCCGGCACCGACCTTTCGCTGTACTTCCATATCCCGTTCTGCGACACCGTCTGCTTCTATTGCGGTTGCAACAAGGTGGCCACGAAAAACCGTGCGCATGCGCGTCCCTATCTCGACCGGTTGAAACGGGAGCTTGCGTTGCAGGCGGCGCTGTTCGACACAACGCGTCCGGTGTCGCAACTGCATTGGGGCGGCGGCACACCGACGTTCCTCTCGCACGACGAAATGGCCGAACTGATGACGGCCACGCGCGAACACTTCCAGCTTGTGCCGGACGCTGATGGCGAATTTTCGATCGAAGTCGATCCGCGTGAGGCGTCGGCGGAAACGATCGCGCATTTGCGCACGCTAGGGTTCAACCGGTTGAGTCTTGGCGTGCAGGACTTCGATCCGCGCGTCCAGCAGGCGATCAACCGCATCCAGCCGTTCGAGATGACGGCCAGCGTCATGCACGCCGCGCGCGTTGAGGGTTTTCATTCGATCGGCGTCGACCTGATTTACGGTTTGCCACATCAGACCGTCGACAGTTTCGGGCGTACGCTCGAAACGATGCTCGCGCTCGCGCCGGATCGTCTGTCCGTGTTCGGTTATGCGCACATGCCGCAGTTGTTCAAGATGCAGCGTCAGATGGATCCGGCGACGTTGCCTTCGCCGGACGTGCGACTCGCGATCCTGCGCCTCGTCGTCGAGCGTCTGACGGGCGCGGGTTACGCGTACATCGGCATGGATCACTTTGCCCTGCCCACCGATGAACTGGCGCGCGCGCAGGCACAGCGCACGTTGCATCGCAATTTCCAGGGCTACAGCACGCGGGCGGAATGCGATCTGATCGGCTTTGGCGCGTCGTCGATCGGCAAGGTCGGCGATGTGTATGCGCAGAACGCGAAGGACCTGCCCGCGTGGGCAGACGCCATCGACGCGGGCCGTCTCGCGATCACGCGCGGTATTCGCCTCACGGCCGACGACCGCCTGCGCCGCGACATCATCACGCAACTGATGTGCAACCTCGAACTGCGTTTCGACGCGTTCGATGCGACGTACGGCATCCGTTTCGCCGAAGCGTTTGCGCCGGAGCTAGAACGTCTGCGGTCGTTTGAAGACGACGGTCTCGTGTCGATCGGCGCGCGTCGCCTCGACGTACTGCCGGCGGGCCGGATGCTGGTGCGCAATATCGCAATGGTTTTCGACCGCTATCTCGGCCAGCAGACGCTGGCGCGGTTTTCGCGGACGGTTTGACTGTGCCGGCGGTGGCGGCAGGCGAGCCTGCAACTTGCCCGGGAGCGGCTTTTCGGCCATAATTCGCGTTTCCCGCAGCGCTGTGCTGCGTTCGCGCAGGGAAATATCAAGGCAATACCCACAAGCCCAGGTGGTGAAACAGGTAGACGCAGGGGACTCAAAATCCCCCGCCGCAAGGCGTGCCGGTTCGAGTCCGGCCCTGGGCACCAAAAGTTGTTCCGGCATGAGCCGCAGTATTCCGAGAAACCCCGTAAAGTCAACGACTTGCGGGGTTTTTTCTTTCCTGGATGATCCGGCTCGACCCGTGTACAGCTGGTGGTATCCGGTGGTATTTTTGGTGGTATCAGCCTCATAGCCACCCTTCTCCAACCGGAGATACCACCATGCCGCTCACCAACGCCCAAGTCAGGAACGCTCGCTACAACCCGGAGAGAACCGGCAATCGCCTGGCAGACGGTGGCCGCATTACCTCCAGCTCGACAAGTCTGGCGCGAGGTACTGGCGGATGAATTACCGGTTCGCCGGCAAAGACAAGACGCTCGCGCTCGGCGTCTATCCGGACGTGTCGCTCGCGGCGGCCCGCAAAAAAGCGCGAGGACGCACGCGGGAAGCTGGCGGCGGGTATCGATCCGGGCCAGGAGGGGCTTTGCAACACAGACCCAGCTAAGGATTTGATCGGTGCTATACCGGCGCCGGTCGAGAGGCATTTCGCGGCTATTACCGAACCCGTCAAGGTGGGGGAGATGCTGCGGGCGTTTGATGGGTTCTCAGGCACGTTCCCGGTGCTTGCGCGCTCAAGCTGGCGCCGATGCTGTTCGTGCGGCCTGGCGAACTGCGACAGGCGGAATGGTCGCAGTTCGATCTGGACAAAGGAGAATGGCGCTACCTCGTCAGCAAGACCAGGACGGAGCACCTGGTGCCGCTCTCCACGCAGGCGGTTGCGATCCTGCGCGAACTGCACGTCCTGACAGGGCAAGGGCGCTACGTGTTCCCGGGCGCACGCTCCAACCGTCGCCCGATGAGCGAGGCGGCCATCAATGCGGCGCTTCGCCGGCTCGGGTACGACACCCGCACGAAGATTACCGGTCACAGCTTTCGCGCGATGGCTCGTACGATTCTGCACGAGGAATCGAACCTACGTCATCCGGCAAGCGGATAGGCTACCGCCGGTTTTGGGCGCCAGGTGCAACGCACTTCTAGTAGATAGACACGGTCGCGGCCTCAGTAACCTTGCGCTTGTCAACACGTGCTCTCGCGTCGACCGGGACCCTGTTGCGTATTTCGGTAATGTGATCGACCAGATCAACGCGAACATCAAGAACTGTATTTGTGGCCCCCGAAATAGCTCGTCGTCTGCAGCGGCATTGAGAGGCTGAACGCGCCCTACTTCAGCCTGTCGGCGACGATGTCGCGCCAAGGACTGCTTGCAAAGAACAGCGGGCGTTAGAGGCGTCGTCCTCGAGCATGTGCTTACGCACATTGCCGATCACAAGATCACCCGCATCGACGAGTTGTTGCCCTGGAACGTCGCCGACAAAATCCGCAAAGCGGCTGACCCGGCGGACCATACCGCTTGAACGTAGCGATCCTCCGACGACCTGCAACCCGGACGTAAGTCGCATCGTCGCCCAGGCGCGCACGACAATCGAGAACGGCCGTCGTGAGCCGATTACGGTGAAGCTATGTTGTCGCGCGCATCAAACGCCCGACGTTGTTTCTGTATTACAAAAAACCCATCTTGCGCGATGTAGCGATGGCGAACTTGCGATAGAGGGATGGAGACAGCCGCTTGACGTAGTAGCACGGGCGCGCCGATGTGCCGACGACCACCATTTCACGTCCGGAAATGACGCCTTCGACAATCGCATCGGCAACCCGGTCAGGCGAGGTGCCCTGGTTCCGATAGTAATCCTGCAAACGTACCTTCTGCGCCTCGGACACCGATGGCGCCGTTACCCCGGCACCGGTGGTGATGGCCGTATTGATCGCTCCTGGGCAGACCACGGTGACACCAACGTCGGTGTCTTCGAGTTCCATCGAGAGTGCTTCGGAAAATCCCAACGCGGCATACTTGCTCGCGCTATAGACCGCCAGCGTGGGCAACGGTGCGAAGCCGTTGGCCGATGCAATGTTGACCACGCGGCGCACGCCGCCGCCGGCGATCATTTTTGGCAGGAACAGGTAACAACCGCTGAGCACGCCTTTGACATTGACGTCGTACAAGCGCTGCCACGACTCCGACGGGCTGTCCAGGAAGTTCCCGCAATAGGCGATCCCTGCATTGTTGATCAACACATCCAGCGCACCGACCCTGGCATGCACTTCGTCGGCGAATACACGCATCGCGTTATCGTCGGCGACATTGACGGTCAATGCCAGGCAGGCGGCACCGAGGGACGTCACCTCGCGTTCCACAGTGGCGAGGTTGGTCGGATTGATGTCCGATAGCACCAGCTTGGCGCCGTGCCGGGCAAACGCCAATGCGGTACTGCGGCCTATGCCGGAGCCGGCTCCGGTGATCAGAACATTCTTGCCGGCGAGGTTTTTCATGCTCATGTTGGCTGCCTTCTACGAAAAAGAGGTTGCTAAAAAATTGATCAAGGTCCGATTGACTGCCTCCGGTTCCTCAATCGGCAGGAAGTGGCCGGCGTCCGGGACTATAACCAGCTGCGATCCGGAAATGTTTGCATGCAAGCGCTGCGAATGCGCGGGCGTCGTCTGGCTGTCTTTGTCGTTGCTGCCCACCATGACCAGCGTTGGCACGGCGACACGGTACAGTTCGCGGCTCAGGTCGTCGCGCGCGTTCACTGCCTTGGCCGTGCGCAAAAGGGTGGCAACGTTATTGTCCAAAATGCGCTGACGTATTGCCCGTCGCAGCACCGCGCGGGCAGGATGGGCGAGGAATTTATCGCCGAGACAAATATCCATCAGCGTACCGATGACCGGTCTGATGCCAAACCAGCGGACGACAAAAACCAATATGCCGCTCATGCGAAGGTCAGCGGCCGTCGGCGCCTCGGCCGAACTGCCGATCAGGCTCAGCGATTTGACTAATGCGGGGTGGCGCAAAGCCAGCCGCAACGCGATAAAACTGCCCATCGATTGGCCGACGATATGGCAAGGTCCGTCGCCGAGCGCATGAATCAGCGCGGCAACGTCGTTGGTCTGCGTGTATAGCTCGTAGCCCGATTTGGTGACCGTGCTGTGCCCATGCCCGCGCAAATCCACGCAGACGCAACGGTAACGGTCTTGCAAGGTGGCGACCTGGGCGTCGAACAAATGCCAGTCCCACAGCATGCCGTGGAGGAAAACGATGGTCTCGGCGCCCGCGCCGTGGACTTCGTAGTGGAGTTGCCCGTCAGTGACCGGTAGGGTTGCCATAGGGTTCTCACTCGGAAGCGGCGCGTGCGTAGCGTGCGCCGCTTGTCGGCCTCTCGTCACGGGTTTGCTCGACGACGAATTCGTCGAAATTCGGACGCATCAGCCTGCGCCAGAAGCCGAAACCGGAGTCCGGGGTATTCGTCACGATGCGGCCGCCCTCGTTCTTGAACCAAACGGGACAGCTACCGCTCCAGACCATTCCCTTGAAACGTTGCTGCATCATTTCGTTGTAGTCGTGCTGCACGTCGCCCCGCACATCCATCGAACGCCAATCCTTGCGGCCGGCATGACGAATGCAGCGCACGATATAGTTGACATGGCGTTCGATGACGAACAATGCGGATTGATGGCCGAATGCGCTATTCGGTCCAAGCACGGTGAACAGATTGGGGAAGCCGGCGGTGACGACGCCGAGATAGGCGGCCGGTTCCTGACCCCAGACCTGCGCCAGCGTCTTGCCGTGTTTGCCGGTAATGGCGAAAGGCATATCCCCGATATTCTTGAACCCGGTGGAATACACCAGCACATCGGCGCGATGGCGAGTGCCGTCGGCGCAAATCACTTCGTTTTCCGTCGCTCCGGTGATCGCTGTCGTCTGCAGGCTGACGTGCGGCAGCAGAAAGCTCGGATAATAGTCGTCCGACACCAGCACCCGCTTGCAGCCGACCGCGAAATTCGGCGTCAACTTCTGGCGTAAAACCGGATCGCCGATGGTGCGGTTGAGGTGGGTCGTCGCCAGCCATGTCAGCGCCTTATGCATGATTCCGCCGGGGTTTTTCAGTGCCGGGTAAATCAACTCTTGCGTCAGGAACAATTGCAGGCGGTGCAATCTCTGCGCACCTGGAAGCCAGCGGAACAGGACCTTTCTGAGGGCCGAATAGGCGCGGTCTTTCCTTGGCAAGACCCAACTCGGCGTGCGCTGAAACACGGTGACCGAAGCCGCCACCTTGGCCAGTTGCGGGATCGCCTGGATGCCGCTGGCGCCGTTGCCGATCACGGCGACATGCTTGCCTCGAAAGTCGTAGTTGTCATCCCAGCAAGCGGTATGCATGGCAGCGCCGGCGAAGGATTCGATACCCTCGATTTTCGGATATTGCGGCAGCGACAAGCCGCGCGACATCGAGATCAAGTACCTTGCGCGCGCCTGCTCGCCCGAGCGGAAATCCAGCACCCATAGTGCGGCTTGCTCGTCATAGGTCGCGGCCACGACCTCCATTCCATAGCTGATGAAACTGCCCATGCCAAATTGTTCGTGGCAGCGCTGTTGATAGGCCCAGATTTCGCGGCCCGGCGCGTAGCGGCGCGACCAACCCGGATTGGGCGCAAACGAATAGGAATACAAATGCGAAGGGATATCGCAGCACAAGCCGGGATAGCGGTTGTCGCGCCAGACGCCGCCGAGCGCGGCGGCCTGTTCAAAAATCCGGAAATTGGTGATGCCGGCGCGCTTGAGCTGGATGCCGGCGCCCAGGCCCGTGAACCCGGCGCCGACGATGGCCACTTCAAGGATCATTTCGCTGTGCTTGATATCCACTTTGCTCGTTCCCTTGCATTATCGAATGCCCGTTGATGTTGCACCGATTGTATTTGCCCGAAAGCGAAAATTATTAACATTGGGCGACAAATATTGCACAATTGACGACAGGTAACCGACAAGGAATGCAATGGCGATCAAGCTGTCGCGTGCGGATGCACTACTCGGCTATGGCGAACTGGTCAGCGCGCTCGACGGTGACGCGGGCAAATTGCTGGCGGACGCAGGTTTGCCGGCAGAAGTGCTCGACGATCCCGATATGCTGATATCGAGAGCGGCGATCGCATCGCTACTCGAACGCAGTGCGACGGTGCTGCATTGTCCGGATTTCGGCATGCGCCTGGCGGCGCGCCAAGGTATCGACATACTGGGTCCCCTGGCCCTGGAAATACGCAATTGCCCGACCGTCGCGGACGCGCTTGCCAGCTTGAGCAAATACGTGGCTGTCATTAGGCCCGGCCTGGAGGTAACAACGGAAAGCGATCGCCGCGCCGGCACAACGTTTGTGCGCGTATCGTTAGTGACTGGCCATGCCGGCAATATCTCGCAGTTGCTGGAACTGACGATGAGCGTGGCACAAGGCATACTGACGCTGCTCTCGGGCGGGCAAGCCAAGGCGCTGCGGATTTCCTTCGAGCACGGAAGGGTTGCGGCGCTCGCCAGCTACCAGGCAATCTTCGGCGTCAATGTGCGTTTCAATTCCGAACACAGCGGATTCTTGTTCCGCTCCGCCGACCTCGCGCTGCCCATCGCGAACGGCAATCCTTTATTGCACAAGATCGCGCAAGCCTATCTCGACACCCATTTTGCCGCACCCGATACCGCCGTCACGGCCCGCATTCGCGCGCTGGTGCCGACACTGCTGGCGCCCGGCATGTGCCATCACGTCCGCGTTGCCAAGACCATCGGCCTGCACCCACGCACCATGCAACGCCGCTTGAGCGAAGAAGGCACCTCGTTTGCGGCGATCGTCGACGAGGTCAGATATGAGCTGGCACAGCGCTATTTGAGCCAGGCTCACGTTCCGTTAAACCGGATTGCGGAATTACTGGGCTACACCGAGCCGTCCGTGTTTTCGCGTAGCTGCAGGCGTTGGTTCAGCGCGACTCCGAGCGAGCTTCGACGCAGGGCGCTGTCTAAAAATAACTGACGGCTCCGCGCTCGCCGGATCAGTGTTCAGGACGCCTACGAACGCAACCGGAACAGGGCGACCGCGGCATTGAGTTGGGCGGCCTGACCCTCAAGTGATTGGGCGGCAGCGGCCGCCTCTTGCACCAGAGCGGCATTTTGTTGAGTGACATCGTCCATTTGCGTGACCGCCTGCCCGACCTGGTCAATTCCTCGGCTCTGCTCGTCCGATGCCGACGCAATTTCGCGCATGATCTCGCTCACGTGGGACACGGCTTCGATAACTTCTCCCATCGTCTGCCCCGCCTGGTTGACGAGTTTCGTGCCGGCGGCCACGCGAACCACCGAAGTATCGATTAATTCCTTGATTTCCCTGGCGGCGGCAGACGACCGTTGGGCAAGCGCCCGCACCTCGCCCGCGACCACGGCGAAGCCGCGTCCCTGCTCGCCCGCGCGAGCCGCCTCGACGGCTGCGTTGAGCGCCAGAATATTGGTTTGAAACGCGATGCTGTCGATCATCCCGACAATTTCGCCGATCCTTGTGGAGCTCTCACCGATCGTGTCCATGGTCCCCATGACGCGCGCCACCACCTCGTGACCTCGATCGGCGATATCCGATGCTTGACCCGCCAACGTGCATGCATAGCGTGCGTTTTCAGCATTCTGGCGCACCGTGCCAGTCAACTGTTCCATGCTGGCTGCCGTTTCTTCGAGCGACGCCGCCTGTTGTTCCGTGCGGGAAGACAGGTCGAGGTTGCCGGCGGCTATCTGCTTCGTCGCGGATCCAATAGTTTCGCTGCTGGCGCGCACATTGCCGACGATATCGAGCAGACTATCGTTCATGCGTTTGAGCGCTGCCAGCAACTGGGCTGTCTCGTCGCTTCCCGTCGCTTCGATGTCGGAAGTCAAGTCGCCGGACGCCACCGTTTCCGCAACTCTGACTGCCTGCGCGAGTGGCTTCGTAATCGAGCCAATCAGTTTCCAGCAAATAAGCACAGCCGCTACGAGCACGAGCATCGTTTCGATTGGCTGTATCAACTTTGCCCGTTCATAGATTTTGTGAGACTTAGCGTATTCCTGCCGCGCAACATCCGACTGCAGCTGCATCAGTTTCCCGATCACCCCGGACAGTGGCTCGATGGCCGGATACATCTCGCTTACGACGAACCTCCGCAAGCCTTCGGTATCGTTTGTCCGCAACAGGTTCAGCAGTCGGTCGACGGCGCTGTTCGCGAGCTTCAAACGGGGTTCGGCCTGCGCTACCAGATTTTTTTCGTCATCGATCAGTTCGGTCGCGGTGTAGTCCTTCCAATCCCGGTCGATGACCGCACGCGCTGTAGTAATTGTCCGGATGGCGTCGGCCGACGCCATTGCGCCGTCGCGGACCTTGTGCGCAGTACTCGCGATGATTACCGCATAGCCATCCGAGACAGCCTCGATCTGGTTGAGGCGCACGACACGATCGTTGTAAATGGTTTCGATCGACGCGTTCGCCTGACTCAGACGTAAAACGGTATTGACGGAAGAGCACGCGAGCAGCGCAAGTAGACCGGCCACCAGCAACATCAACCGATTCCCAATGCTGAGGCGCGACAGCGAATTTCTTCTTATGTGCTTCAATTTACGATCCTTGTCTTTTCAATGCTGTCCGACCTCGCTCGTCAGTTCGCCCCGCTCAACCCGCCACTTCATACCCAATGCACGTCGACGTGCGCCCGGATTCAGGTGGGAACAGGCGCCACGTGCCGTCACCGTGCTGGAAAAAGTAGATTGCGACTGGGTCTTGCGATCTCAGCGCCTCGACACGCACACAACGACTCCGCATCGGATGCGCTCGAACGTATCGCGTAAGGCGTACCCTTGACGTCGCGCTCGGCGCGAACCATTTCTCGATCAATGAACGCAACGATATCTGGGCGGCGCCCATCAGCAACTCCCATTCAACTCACGAAAGCCGATCGCCGTTCGAATCGACAACGGTATCGTCTCTTGACTTTCCATTTTGCTCAGGCCCAAGTACGAAAACGCGCAATAGCGCATGCACATGTCGCCATCATCCCGTGCCTCACCTCGTCGAACGATATCCGCAGTCGACATCGGCATGTCACTTCGAGACACCCCAGGGATATTCCCAAGCGGGGTTCGCCATGTTCATATCAGGCTAGGGATCAAAGCAAAGGGACAGGCGACCCGGCGAGCGGCGGGCCAGCCCGGCTCCGCCCTCGAACACGAGTCGCATCAATCTGCCGCACGCCTGGTATGGCCTGAAGACTGGTGCCGACGCATTGCGGATCTAGCTGCCTTCATGCTTCAATCCGCCCATTGCTCGTTGCGCAGGTCAGCCTGGCGTTCGGGTCGCTCTTGCCGATGAACAGCCTCAGCGCGAGACGTTGCACCCTGTTGCCGTACGGCGGATAGAACAAGTCGATGGGGAAGAACCGGTGCCGTTTAAAGACAGTGCGTGCGTGCGATAGCTCTCGGAACCCCTCTTCGCCATGGTAGTTACCCATGCCGGAGTTGCCGACGCCGCCGAATGGCGCGGCATGATTGAGCGCGTGCCAGCCCCAATCGTTAATTGTTACGCCACCCGAGTGCGTCCGGCGCAGCAGTCGCTGCCGTGCGTCGGCGTTATGACTAAAGCAGTACAGTGCCAGCGGCCGCGGTTGGCTTTGGATGTAGCTCACGACCTCCTCTTCGGAATCGTAGGGAATGACCGGCAGGATCGGGCCGAAAATCTCCTCCTGCATCACGGCCATCTCGGAGGTACAGTCTGTAACGATATGCAAGGGGATGCGGCTTCCGGATCCCTCGCCGCCGCATGACACGATGGTCGCGCCTTTTCTCCCGGCATCTTCGAGCAAGCTTCTGATGCGGCCGGCCTGGCGCTCGTTCACCACCGAGGTGTACTCCGCGTTGTCTTGTGGCCTGTCGCCCCAGAGACGGATTGCGGACTTTTTCACCGCTTCAATGAAGGCCCCCACAGACTCGCGCGGCACCATCGCGTAGTCCGGCGAAACGCAGATCTGCCCGCAGTTGACACCCTTGCCGTGCGCGATGCGCTTCGCGGCGTCGGCGATGGAATAGTCACGCAGCACCACGGCCGGAGATTTGCCGCCTAGTTCCAGCGTCACCGGCGTCAGGTTTCGCGCAGCCTCACGCATGATCACTTTGCCGACGTCCGGTGAGCCCGTGAAGACGATATGGTCAAACGGCAACGAAGTGAAGATGTTCCGGTCTTTCAACTCTCCGCCAATGACGGCGACCAGGTGTTCCGGAAAGATTTCCGTAAGCAGGTGCCTGAGCACAGCCGTGGATGCCGACATATTTCTGGGCATCAGGATCATCGCGCGGTTGCCGGCCGCAAGTGCCGTCACCAGTGGCCCCAGCGACAGATAGATCGGAAAGTTCCAGGTCCCGATGATGCCGACTACGCCCTTGGGCTGGTACGTCACGCGCAGGCTGTTGGTCGCGAACAGCAACTCGGTCGCACGCCGGCTGCTGCGCATCCAGCGCTTGAGATGCAGCAGGCAGTGATTGATCTCCAGCGTCGTGGGCAGGATGTCGAGCATCAGTGTCTCGGAGTGAGCCCGCCCGCTGAAGTCTCTGTCGATGGCTTCCGCGAGCGCATCCTGATAGCGGCGCAGCTGAATCTTCAGCTTGCGCAAATTGTGCTGCCGCTCGTCGGCGCCCGGATAAGGGGCGCTTGTGAACGCTTCTTTCTGGACGCCAAACACGGCGTGTAGCTCGGCAATTTCGTCTTGATAGTCTCGTTGCATGTCTGCCCTTCTTCAGGTTGGATCTGTACCACGCCTCAGGCGTTGCGCCTGGCCAGCACGCGGCCGATTCGGTGAGCCAGCGCCGTCACCACGATCCACGTGACAAGGAATGCGGCCAGCATGAACGGACCGCTCACCTCGGCGCCGTCGAGCAAGCCATTGGCAACATAACGTCATTTCAATTCTGATAACGCATGCGACAACATTCCGCCTGCTTACTTATTCTCTCTCGGGGGTTGCCTCGAGCGGAATGATCAACGGTCCCTTGAAGGCCTGCATGATGGCCGACGCCGGCAAACCATGACCCAGGAGCTTCGCCATCGCATTCATGTACTGCGTCACGTGCCGGAAGTATTTCTTGTAGCCGGCGCATAGATAGTTCAGGCCCGGCTCCCCGTCCGGGGTCGCCATGAAGCGATTCTTTGGGCATTCGCCATGACAGGCGAAACGGTAATCGCACTTTCGGCAATAGTCCGGCAGCGATTCCTCCTTTGCAAGGCCGAAAGCCTGCTGGGCGGGCGACGTTATCATCGCCGCAGGTTCGTCGTGCTGTATGTTCCCGAGCTTGTATTGCGGGTACACGAAGTGATCGCACGAGTACACGTCGCCGTTGTGCTCCACGATGGCAGCCTTGCCGCAGCGTGGGGAAAACAGGCACACGCCAGCCGGAACCTGGCACCAGGCGGCTAGCGCCCACTCGAAGTTCATTACATGTACTCGTCTGACGTCGTTACGAACCCATTCGTCGAAGATAGCGATCAGAAAATCGCCGTAAGCTTCGGGCTCGACGCTTTGAGCCGTCACGGCACTGGCCGGGTCCGTCTCGCTTTGCCCGTGACGAGACAGCTTCGGGGGAATTGCATGGGACAAGCCGAAGCGAATTTCCTGTGGACGCGGCGCTCGCTCCACGACGGGATTGAACTGTATGTGCCGCACGCCGCTTTCTTTCAGAAAGCGATAGATCTCAAGCGGGTATTTAGCCACGTCGCGTGCCACCGTCACCAGCACGTTGAACTCGACTCCGTGGCGCTTCATGCACGCGAGGCCACGCATGACATCGTCGAAGCTCGAGCGGCCCTGCTTGTCGGGCCGGTACAAATCGTGCACCTCGCGCGGCCCATCCAGGCTCAACCCTACCAGGAAGCGCTCACGCGCAAGGAACTCGCACCAGGTGTCATCCAGCAAGGTGCCGTTGGTCTGGAGGGTGTTGCGGATCGCCTTGTCACCGGCAAATTCGCGCTGGTAGGCGACGGCGCGCTCAAAGAAATCAAGCCCCATCAGCGTTGGCTCCCCGCCTTGCCACGTGAATTCCACCTCGGGTGTCGTCTGCGCCGCGATGTAACGCTGCACGTAGCTGCGGAGCACCGAATCGGACATCCGGAAGCGCTGGCGCGCCGGGAACAGACTTTCCTTCTCCAGGTAAAAGCAATAGCTGCAATCGAGATTGCAGAGCGGGCCAATGGGCTTGGCCATCAGATGCAGGCCTTGGGGAGATTCGGTAGATTCTTGCATTTCGCTTCCTGCACGCTGTGGTACCCGCATGGCTGGGCTTTGTAGCCGCAGCCATCCGAACACCAGGCAAACTGGCCAGCGCACAGTCCGTGCGCCGGCCAGCGGATTCACTATCGAGTCACGCTGTGAGCCTATTCGGTATAGTGGATATGAACGTCATGAATCGTGCCGTTGAAGGCAAAAGGCGTCTTGTCGAAAAAGTCCAGCGACACCGGCGAACCATGATCCGCGCCGACTTCGAAAGCTGCGTTCGCGCTAAACGCGAACGGCACCGTGTAGGGAACGCGCCCCTTTGCAACAGGCTTGCCATTGACGCTCAACGCGACGTCGGCTGCCGCAGCCCGCCCGCCGCCCGCCATCGTGAAATCAATCTCGATGACGTTGTGTCCCGCCTGCAGCTTCTCCGGCGCCTGGATGCGCGTGCGCACCAGTGACTCTCCGTTGTATTCGTACACGAGGTGACCGTCCTTCACATAGAGCGCGACACCACCGCCTGTATCGCCGAGCGAGAAGAGCACGCCATTGGCTTGAGGTGGAACGTCCACGTCCACAGTCACGCGGTGATTGCGCGAACGAATATTGGGTGCGGCGAACTCCGGGAGGCTGCCGATGTCGGGAGTGAAATGAAAGTCCGTCCTGCCGTCGTCGCCCGGGCGATCGTTGGGATGCAGTAAGGCATAAAACGCCGCTCCGATCGGGTAGACGTGGTTGTCCCTGGCATCCTGGTCAAACAGCTTCTTCAGTTCGGCCAGTTTTTCAGGATGCGCGTCGGCCACATCTGTCGACTGCGAATAATCCTTCTTCAGATCGAACAGCGCCCATTTGTCTTTGTCGGGATTCCACTTCAGCCAACCGAGTTTGTCACCAATTGCAGGCTTGCCGAGCAGGAATGCCAGCTTTCCCTGCGGGGTCAGCAAATCGGCAAAGTCCGCTTTCCAGGGTGTACGCGGCCCAAAGACCGAAGCGATCCAACCGTCCGCGTATTCGGCGCGACTGCCAAGTACCTCGAAGTATTGGTGCTTCTTGTGGGTCGGCGCATCGGCATGGGTCAAACTGTCGGCGAAACTCATTCCGTCGAGCGGTTCCTGCTTGCGGCCATTCACGACTTCGGGCGGAGCAATCCCGTCCACGTCATAGATGGTGGGCGCGATGTCGTTGACGTGCAGAAACTGGCTGCGCACCACGGTATCGTGCCGGAACCCCTTGGGCCAGGACACGGCCAGGGGCACTCGCGTTCCTCCGAAATATCCCGCCACCAGCTTGGTGCCGACAAAGGGTGACTCGCTGGCCCATGCCCAGGCAGCGCTGTAGTGCTCGTGGAGCTTCGGACCGCCAAGCGCATCCAGGCCGCCGTAGTACTTGTTCAGCGCGTCCATGTGCTGCCGGACCGTTGTCGGAATACCGTTTGTCGCAATTAACTCGTTGATCGAGCCTTGCATGCCCTCCGCCGAGGCGCCGTTGTCCGAGAACACATAGAAGATCAGCGTGTTGTCCCGCAGGCCCAACCGTTCAAGTTCGTCGACGACCTTGCCCGCCTGGGTATCCGTGTGTTCCAGGAATCCGGCATAAACCTCCATCAGTCGTGCCTGAAACTTCTTCTCTTCCGGGCTCAGGCTGTCCCACGCCGGCAGATCGGCCGGCCGCGGTGTCTGCTTCGTATCGGCCGGAATCCAGCCAAGCTGTTTCTGCCGTTCGAAGGCACGCGCTCGATACGCGTCCCACCCACTGTCGAACTTGCCCTTGTACCTGTCGGCCCATTCCTTCCAGACCTGGTGCGGGGCATGCACGCCGCCCGGCGCCCAGTACATGAAAAACGGCTTGTTCGGCTCGATGGCCTGATGTTGATCAAGCCAGCTGACGGCCTGCCTGGCCAGGTCTTCCGACAAGTGGTATTTGGGATCGTTCGGCACCGGCAAGGGCGTGGTATCGCTGTACAGGTGCGGGTGATACTGGTCGCTTTCGCCTCCGATGAATCCATAGAAGTGCTCGAAACCGTAGCTGGTGGGCCAGTGGTTGAACGGCCCCATCGTCGAGGTTTCTCCAGGCGGGGTGTTATGCCATTTCCCGAACGCCGCCGTGTTATAGCCATAGTCCTTCAGCACCTCCGCCACCGTGGCGGCACTCTTGGGCATGACGCCGGTATAGCCGTCGAAGTCGGTCATCAATTCGCTGATGCTTCCGTTGCCGACGCGATGATGATTGCGGCCGGTCAGCAACGCGGCTCGCGTCGCCGAACTGATGGCCGTGGCGTGAAAGCGGTTGTACGTGATGCCCGTTTGCGCGATCCGGGCGAAAGTCGGGGTGTGAATTTCGCCACCGACCACATCGGATTGGGCAAAGCCGGCATCGTCGAGCATGATGACGAGCACATTCGGCGCTCCGGCACGCAGATGCGACGGCTCTTGCCGCCAATGGTGCGTCGAGTTGTCCAGCGATGTGCCCGCCACGCTCGCGCTGGGGGGACGGGGAAACGGCAGTTCGCCGCCCGTGGCGCCGGCCTGCGCAGTAAGACTGCCGCCGAGAGCCAGCACGCCCATCGACAGCATGCTGAAGCGAGGGAGATAGTTGCGCGGAGTGCGCTCGTTCATTGCGCGATTCTCCATTTGTTCAGCGTTAGTCATCCGTCTTGATCTCCAAAAACACTTCCACTTCAGCACGCCGGTCCGGCAACGCCCTCGGCACGCGCGGCTCATCTTCGTCGGTTCACCATGGTTAGAGAATTGCCTGGGTCGGCAACTTGCTCGATGCGCTCGACCCGTCTCGTTCCGCGCCGTACCTGCGCCTGACGAAAAGGCTCGAGGTGCAAGACGCATCGTAGAATACTGCGTGTTCGTTCGTTGCGAAATCAGTCGGGCGTGCAACCACACACGCCCGACTTTCAAGCGACATTGCGTGCGTCAGAACGTGTGACGCATGCCGATGTTCGCGGCGGTAGTTGACGTTCCGGCAGGCACGAACTGGCCGTAGCTGATCATCGAGCCCATATTCCCCTTGTTGTCGACGTAGCCCACTTGAGCATAGAGCGTCGTCGATTTCGACAGACTGTAGGAGCCGCCGCCGGCGACCGTGGTGGACTTGTTGGCCGAGTTGTTCCGGTCTTTCAGGTAGTACACGCCGGTCGTGACCTGAAACGCGGGGGAGAACTGATAGCCAAGGCCGGCCGAATACAGGTCGAGGTTGACCAGGTTCGAATGCGCCGGGTTCTTGCCGTTGGCATACGAAGCGGACACGGAGAAATCGTGAATCGTGTACAGCGCGCCAAAATAGGCGTAGCGATTGTTGTTGACTCCGGTCGGCGGCGTCGTTGCTGCAGGACTGGGATTCGTATCGTGGCCGTTGTAGTAGAGCGCCGTAAGGTGGAGCCCGTAGTTCGCGTACTTCAAGACGGCCGACTCTCGCGTGCCGCCCTGGAAGCTGGCAGCCACGCCTCCTGGAGCGTATTCCAAAGCAGCGCTTGCACCGTGAAAATTGGGCGACTCGTAGACGATCGCGTTGCTGTCGTACAAGGCGCCGATCGGCCCGTTAGTGCTGGCGAAGTTGAAGCCCGCGGCCTGGTTCATGCCGATCCAGGCGGTGAAGATACTGCCGAAGTAGTTGCCTCGACGAACGTCAGTCTCCGCCATCGCCAGGGCCATCGGCGCGAATTGCCGGCCCATGGTAACCGTTCCAAACGGACCGGAGAGGCCGACGGACGACACCATGTTGAAAATCGAGGCAGCGCCAGCCGTGTCGGCAAGACCTGACTTCCCGTTGCCGTTCATGAACGAACTTTGCAGACGGAAGTTGACGTGATATCCGCCGCCGATATCCTCGGTCCCTTTCATGCCCCAAAAGCTCGCGTAGATCCCTCCGTTGTTGAAGGCAAAAACACTTCCCTGGTTTTTCGCCCTTGGGATGGGCGCGGCAATCGACTTATTCTGATACAGCAGGCCCGAATCGATTGCGCCGAACAGCGTCACGGAGGACTGCGCGTGCGCAGCCCCTGCGAATGACAGAAGTGCCGCCGCACCCACCAACTTCATCTTCATTTCGTCTCCTCTACTGGTTTTTGCTTGATATGAACTGCAAGTCTTGCTGCTCGAAACTGCATCGAAGACGTTGTCGCGCCGCACTATGCCGTCAAAAAGTAGTCCTGAAATTGATCACGCAACCTGTTCTTCAACACCTTTCCTGTGGCGCCGAGCGGCACGGTGTCGATGAATACGACCGCATCCGGCCGGGCCCATCTGGCGACCTTGCCTTCGAAGAACGCCAGCAACTCGTCAGCAGCAACGGCACTGCCAGGCTTTCTCACGACGAGGAGCAGTGGGCGCTCATCCCATTTGCTGTGCCGCGCGCCGATACAGACGGCGCTGGCCACGTCCGGGTGCTGGCTTGCGACGTTCTCGATAGCGATCGAACTGATCCATTCGCCTCCTGATTTGATGACGTCCTTTGCGCGGTCAGTGATATGCATGAAGCCGTCGGCGTCGATCTTCGCGATGTCGCCGGTCGGGAACCAGCCATCACGATGGGCAGGTGCATCGGTGCTCCGGAAATAGGAATCGACGACCCACGGACCGCGCACCAACAGTTCGCCGGTGGAAACGTCATCCCACGGCATCTCACGACCGTCGTCGCCGACGATCTTCATGTCGATGCCGAACACAGCGCGGCCCTGCCTCGCCTGTATCGCCACCCGCTCATCGGGCGACATCGAAATTTGATGCGGCTTGAGCGAACAGACTGTGCCCAGCGGACTCAATTCGGTCATGCCCCACGCGTGGAGCACGTCGACGCAGTGAGCTTCCTGGAACTCCGCAATCATGGCCGGGGGGCACGGAGCGCCGCCGATCACCGTGCGCCTCATCGTGGAGAAGCTGTGTTGATGTTCATTGACGTACGCAAGCAGGCCCTGCCAGACCGTCGGCACCCCGGCTGACATCGTGACGCCCTCGGTTTCGATCAACTCATATAGCGAATCGCCTTTCAGCCAGGGACCCGGGAACACCAGCTTTGCGCCAACCATGCAGGCGACATACGGCAAGCCCCACGCGTTCACGTGGAACATCGGCACGACCGGCAGGATCGTGTCCCATGCCGAGCAGTTCAGCGCGTCAGGCAGCGCGACGGCGAAGGTGTGCAACACCGTAGAACGGTGGCTGTACAGCACACCTTTCGGATTGCCTGTCGTGCCGGAGGTATAACAAAGCGACGAGGCATCGTTCTCATCGAGAACTGGCCATTCGAAGTCGTCGTCGCAAGCGTCGATTAGATCCTCGTAGCACAGCACCGGCTCCGGCAATTCGGAAGGCGGCATATGTGCGCGGTCCGTCATCGCCACGAACACCATCGATTTCGTCAAACGAGGGGCAATAGCCTGCACGACCGGCAGCAGATCGACGTCAAAGAAAAAGATGCGATTTTCTGCGTGTTCGATCATGTACACGATCTGATCGAGATGCAGCCGCGGGTTGAGCGTATGCAACACAGCACCCGAACCGGAGACCGCGTAGTACAGCTCCATGTGCCGATAACCGTTCCACGCCAGCGTGGCGACCCGGTCGCCGGAGAGTACGCCAAGTCCCGCCAGTGCATTCGCCATGCGCCGCGCACGTTGCGCAAGATCCCGATAGCGATAGCGATGAATGTCTCCCTCTACACGCTTCGAGACAATTTCCTGCTCGCCGTGATGCCGCTCGGCGTGCGTAAGCAACGTCGAGACAAGTAACGGCTGCTGCATCATCAGGCCCTTCATCTGATATTCCCGGTCAGTGACTATGACCGTCATCATCTGCTGACTCACGGCGTCAAACGACATCCGGAGTCGACATCGGCAGGTCACTTCGAGACACGTCAGGGATATTCCTGAGACGAGCCTGCGACCTCGCCCCGTTCTCCCGACCGACAGAGTTGGCCAGCGCCGATACGTGGCTGGGAGCCGCTCGCCGGCCAGGGTGAGCAAAACGGGGCGGGGATATACATGCGGCGCTGACGTGCGTGAGCGCGAGCGGAGCGACATCTCTAAGAGCAGCGCGTTACGTAGACGACTGGAGATGCGGGCAAGCGGCGAGCGATACCCTCACGACCCAATATTCTTCCCTACCCTGAAAGACTCGTTCGCATCGTTGACGATCCGGCTATGATCTTCAGTTGTGGCTCGCCAGGCGATATCCGCGGTTGACATACCCATATCACTTCCGGACACCCAGGGACTTCCCTGATTTCGTCTGCCATGTCACTACCGGTTCTTGCTCAGGGACATCCCCAATCTTTCACAAGCGGGATTCATCGAATACCATTTCCAAAATGGGGATGAAGCAACAAATGACTTCGGCACCGCAACGGCGCATTCCAGCGCGTTATTTCGTATTACTTTTTAATGCCCTGCGCGCACAGGGCGTGGACACGGCGCGCCTGCTATCCGCCGCCGGGATCGATGAAACAGCTTTCAATCGGCGCGACAACACGCTGTCAACGACCGAGGTAAATGCCTTTGTCCGGGTAGCCAATGAACTTACGGGCCGGGAAGATCTCGGTTTTGAACTCGGTCGGCTCATCAAGATGAACTCGCACGACCTGCTTGGCTACGGACTGCTCAGTTGCCATACCGCGCACGAAGTAATGTGCATGACGAGCCGGCATTACCACTTGATGACGGAGACCTTTGCTATGCACTACCAGCGTCGGCCCGGATCGCCAGGCGAAACGACCTTCACGCCGACGATCGCGATGCCCGAAGCGACCCTGCGTTTCGTCCTTGAAGTGATAGCCATCGCACATCAGAATCAGGTGCGATTGCTGCTTGGCGCCGACCTTCCGGCCTATGATATTTACCTGTCGATGCCGGAACCCGCACACGTCCAACGCTATCGGGCATTGGCGCCCATACGGTTTCATTTTTGCGAGAATGCGCTGCCCGGCGTCCGCGCCGTGATGAGTGCCGAGCTGCTGGATAGACCTCTGCCGATGGGCAACGCGCTGGTCGTCCAGCAAGTCGATGAGCAGTGCAGCCTGATGAGCACGCGCCCCGCAACCGGCCATTTTGGCTGGGGGGAATACGTGGAGATGGTGCTGCGCGCAGCCGAGGGCGAGCAAGTGACGCTGGAAGATCTCGCACGCCGCCTCAATGTATCCGCGCGAACGATAGACCGCCATCTGAGGTCAGAAGACCTGGCATTTCGCGACCTGTCGGACAAAGTGCGGTTTGAAAGAGCCTGTGAACTGCTCCGCACCCCCGGTGTGACGATCAAGCAAGTGGCGTTGAAGCTCGGCTTCAGCGACACGGGTAATTTCAGGCGCGCGTTTCGACGCGTGGTCGGCGTCACTCCAACCGAATACTTGAATTGCAACGGACAACCGTTCGCGGCATAGTCGACCTCCGCATTCCACTCACAGCATCCCTGGTTGCCCCCGCTTGACTGGGGTAGCATGCCCTGTCCGGTGGTACTTTTGGTGGTATGTCTTCAACGAATAATCCTCGGACCAAGTCCAGTAAAGCGATAGCGAGAATTTTTCCATTCCGGCCCTGGCACCAGAACATCGCTTCAAGCAGTACGCTTCACGTACTAAACGCAGCAACAACGGCAGCAGCGACGAAAAACCCGCGCCCATCGTCACGATGCCCCGGGTTTTGTCTTTTCAGCCCTCACGATTCAGCGCACCGCAGCGCCCGACCCCGACCTTATCCTCAGCCCCCTCTCGCCCCGCCCGCCGCACCCGCGTCCCATTGTCCGAACAACCCGGCCAGCCAGTCGACAAAAACCCGCACCCGCGGTGACAACTGCCTGTGATGCGGATACATCGCCGACACGGGCATCGTCGGCAGCACGTAATTCCTGAGCACTTCGCGCACCGTGCCGTTCGCGATGGCCCGCATCGCGTGATAGCGCGGCACCTGCACCAGCCCCATTCCCACGACACAGCATGAGAAATACGCGTCCGCATTCGATACGGAAATGCGTCCCTTCATCTCGACCTCGCGCCGTGTGCCATCGACGATGAATTCGAGCGGCCACGCGCGCCCCGTCGACGCCAGCGTGTAGTTCACCGCCCAGTGGTTCGCGAGATCGTCCAGCGTCTTCGGCTCGCCGTGACGGTCTAGATACGCGCTGCTCGCGCACGTCACCTGTTCCATCGCCGCGAGCCGGCGCGCGACCATCGTCGAATCCTTTGGCGTCCCGGCGCGCAGCACGCAGTCGAAGCCTTCGCGAACCATATCGACCGTGCGATCGCCGAAACCGATATCCAGATCAAGCTCTGGATACAACTCGCAGAACGCGGCGAGTTCGGGCAGCACGATCTCGTGCGCGAGCGTCGCCTGCATGTCGACGCGCAGCTTGCCCTTCGGCTTCACCGACGCCTCCGTGAACACCGATTCCGTTTCCTCCAGATCCGCCAGCAGCCGCACGCAACGCCGGTAGTACGCGTCGCCGTCGAGCGTCGCGCTGACGCTGCGCGTCGTGCGCTGAAGCAGCCGCACGCCGAGCCGCGCTTCCAGCTGCTTGATCGTATGCGTGACGGTGGCGCGCGGCAGGCCCAGCGCGTCCGCCGCCCGCGTGAAGCTGCTCAGTTCGACGATCCGCGTGAACACCTGCATCGACTGAAAACGGTCCATACGATTGTTGATCCATATTGCACAGTTATGGCAATTCTATTGTATTTATCCAACCTGCGCTAAGGAACAGAATTCGTTCACAGCATCACTGAATGTCTTCCGAACCCAACGAAGGAGCAGAACCATGAGCAAGATCGCAATCGTTACCGGAGCATCCCGCGGCATCGGCGCCAGCATCGCCAAGCGTCTGGCGCGCGACGGCATGACTGTCGTCGTCAACTACTCGAATCGCGTTGAAGAAGCCGCTGAGGTCGTCGCAGAGATCGCAGCCGCCGGCGGCAAGGCCATCGCCGTGAAGGCGGACGTTTCCAGCGCGAAATCGGTGCGCGAAATGTTCGACATGGTCGAAACACAACTCGGCAAGGTCGACGTACTGGTGAACAACGCCGGCGTGATGCCCGCACTGAAGCCGCTCGCCGAACACGACGACGACACGTTCGACCGCGTCATCGCGATCAACCTGAAAGGCAGCTTCAACACGATGCGCGAAGCGGCCACCCGTCTCTCCAACGGCGGCCGGATCGTCAACTTTTCGAGCAGCGTGACGGGTCTCGCGTTCCCGGGCTACACGGTCTACGCCGCAACGAAGTCGGCGATCGAAACGATGACGAACATCCTCGCGAAGGAAATGCGCGGCCGCAACATCACGGTCAACGCGGTTGCGCCGGGACCGACGGGCACCGATCTGTTCCTCACGGGCAAGTCGCCGGAAGCCATCGAAAAGCTGGCCAAAGCAGCGCCGCTCGAACGCCTCGGCACGCCGGATGACATCGCCGCCGCCGTCGCCTTCCTTGCAGGCCCGGACGGCAGCTGGATCAACGGCCAGACGCTGCGCGCCAATGGCGGAATCATCTGAACTCAGGACATGCCGCGGGCGGAAGCGCAGCGCAAGCGCGCACCGGCCCGCGACTAACCGACACACCAGGAGCAGAAAAATGAAACAGGTCATTCTCGTCACAGGCGCATCGACCGGCATTGGCAACCTCACGGTCCGCTCGCTCGCTGCACACGGTCATACGGTGTACGCCAGCATGCGCGACGTCGCCGGCCGTAATGCGGGCCGCGTGCGCGAACTGCGCGACTACGCATTCGCCAACGGCTACGACATCCGCGCCGTGGAACTCGACGTGCTGTCGCAGGAATCCGCCGATCAGGCCGTGGCCGAAATCGTCAACGCGAGCGGCCGGCTCGATGTGGTCGTGCATAACGCAGGCCACCTCGTGATCGGACCGACTGAAGCGTTCTCGCCGGAAGAAATCGTCCGTGTGTTCGACACCAACGTGCTCGGCGCGCAACGTGTCAACCGCGCCGCGCTGCCGCATCTGCGCGCGCAACAGTCCGGCCTGCTGGTGTGGGTGAGCAGCACGACAACGCGCGGCGGCTACCCGCCGTTCATGGGTCCGTACGCCGCAGCGAAGGCAGCGATGGATTCGTTCGCGGTGACGATGTCATACGAACTCGCGCGCTTCGGCGTGGAAACGTCGATCGTCGTGCCGGGTGCGTTCACGAGCGGCACGGCGCACTTCCCGAACGCCGGCAAGCCGGCCGACGAAGCGACCGCCGCGCAATACGCCCGCTATGACGGCCTGCTCGACCAGGTCGGCGCGCGTCTCTCTGCCCTGTCGCCTGCGGATGCGGATCCGCTTGCGGTCGCCGAGGAAATCGCGCGCGTCGTCGATCTTCCGGCTGGCACACGTCCGGCGCGCACGGTAATCGACTTCATCGACGACGGCGCCGCCGATGTCATCGCGCTCGGCGAACAAAAGCGCGTCGAGTTCGCGGGCCGCATCGGTATCGCGGATCTGTTAAAGCCGACTGTGCAGGCCTGAGTATCCAAACAACGCGAAAACAACGCGCAATGCGAAACGGCAACCACCGGAATGTGGCCGCCGTTTCTCTATCGCTTCGCGAAACAGGAACGACGCTTAAATCTGCGCCATCCCGCCATCGACGAACAGTTCGATGCCGTTCACAAAACCCGCGTCGTCGGACGCGAGAAACACGGCGGCCTTTGCGATCTCATCCGGTGCGCCGGCGCGCCCGAGCGGAACCTGCGTGGCGAGATCATCCAGCAGGCCCTTTTGCTGCGCGGCGTCCGGCCCGGCAAGGTTGAAACCGGATCGGCCTACGCGGTACCCGCCTGCGCAAGCTTCGCAGCCGAGCGGCGCTTCGCCACATAACCGGCCCACATCAGGATCAGCCACACTGGCACGAGCAACACCGAAACGGAGAGACCGGGCGTCATCACGAGAATCACGAGGATCATCGCCATGAACGCGAGGCAGATCCAGTTGCTGACCGGATACCAGAGCGACTTGAAGACGAGCGTCTCGCCTGCCTGCACCATCGCCTTGCGCGATTTGAGGTGCGTGAGGCTGATTAGCGCCCAGTTAATCACGAGCGCCGCGACGACCAGCGCCATCAGCACGCCGAGCGCTTCGGCGGGAATCAGATAGTTGACGATTACGCAGGCGAACGTGGCGAGCGCGGAAAGACCAATCGCCATATACGGCACGCCGCGGCGGTCGACCTTCAGCAGCGCGCGCGGCGCGTTGCCCTGTTCCGCGAGGCCGTACAACATGCGGCTGTTCGCGTACACGCCACTGTTGTAGACCGACAGCGCCGCCGTCAGCACGACGAGGTTCAGCACGTGCGCCGTGAGTCCTGCGCCGATCTGCGAGAAGATCATCACGAAAGGACTGCCGCCCGACGCCACCTGGTTCCACGGATACAGCGACAGCAGAACCGTCAGCGAGAAGATATAGAAAATCAGGATCCGGTAGATCACCTGGTTCACGGCTTTGGGAATGCTCTTTTGCGGTTCATCGGCTTCCGCTGCGGTGATGCCGATCAGTTCGAGCCCGCCGAACGAGAACATGATGACGGCAAGCATCATGAAGAGCCCATGGAAGCCGTGCGGGAAGAAGCCGCCATCGCGCCACAGGTTCGTGACCGACGCCTGCGGACCGCCGTGTCCGCTGATCAGCAGCCAGCCGCCGAACAGGATCATGCCGATCACCGCCACGACCTTGACGATCGCAAACCAGAACTCGGTCTCGCCATACGCCTTCACGTTAGCGAGATTGATCGCGTTGATGGCGACAAAGCACACGAGTGCCGAGACCCAGGTCGGCACGCCCGGCCACCAGTAATGCACGTAAGTACCGACGGCCGTCAGTTCGGCCATGCTGACGAGCACGTACAGCACCCAGTAATTCCAGCCCGACAGAAAGCCGGGGAAATCGCCCCAGTACTTGTAGGCGAAGTGACTGAACGAACCGGCGACCGGCTCCTGCGCAACCATTTCGCCTAGCTGTCGCATGATGAAAAACGCGATGATGCCGCCGATCGCATAACCGAGAATCATCGACGGACCCGCCGCCTGCAATACGCTTGCCGAGCCGAGAAAAAGGCCGGTGCCGATCGCGCCGCCCAGCGCGATCAACTGGATGTGACGGTTTTTCAGGCCACGTTTCAGGCCGTCGTGCTGCTGTGGACTATTCAAGGTGTTGCGCTCCGCTGTATGGAAACCGGTTGCCGGAAGCGGTGGCTGCGTACGCCCGGCGAAACCTTGGATTTTACCGCGCGAGCCGTTCGCGGCTGGCCGGCGCCGGAAGACGGCGCGCGCTCCTGTTACGACGTGGCCGGCCCGCGAAGACGCCGCTTGCTACCGTCGGCACTGTTCGGTAAGGTCGGCATTCCGGTTCAGCGAAAGGAATGCCATGTCGCCGAAACATCTGATTCGCGTTGTCCTGTTGTGCGCCCTGTGTGTTTCCGCAGGCGTCAACGCCCAGACGGCCGCGCCGGCCAGCCCCTCTACGCCACCGTCCGCATCAGTCTCCGGACCTGTGCGCAATGTCGTGCTCGTGCACGGCGCATTCGTCGATGGTTCGAGCTGGAACCGCGTCATCGACCTGCTGCAGAAGAAGGGCTATCACGTGTCGGCGGTGCAGAACCCGCTGAGCTCGCTCGCCGACGATGTCGCTGCCACGAAACGCGTGCTGGCGCGGCAAAACGGCCCGACGATCCTAGTCGGCCACTCGTGGGGTGGCACCGTCATCACCGAAGCGGGCGCGGATGCGCCGAACGTGGTCGGCCTCGTGTACATCACGGCGATCGCGCCGGATGTCGGCGAATCGACGATGGACATGTTCAAGCACGGCCCGTCGGCGCCCGCTGGCGAAAGCATCAAGCCCGACGAAACCGGCTTCCTGTGGTTCGATCCGGCGAAATATCATCGGGACTTCGCCGCTGATGTACCGGAGACGCAAACGCGCATCCTCGCCGCCGCCGAGCAGCCGGTTTCGGGCAAGGCATTCGGGGAACCCGTGACTCAGGCCGCGTGGAAGTCGAAGCCTTCGTGGTACATGGTGACCATGAAGGATCGCGCGGTGGCGCCGGAAGCCCAGCGATGGATGGCGAAACGCATCGGCGCGACGATCGTTTCAGTGCCGTCGAGCCATCTCGCGCCGATGTCGCATCCCGCTGAAGTCGCGGCGCTGATCGAGCAGGCGGCGAAGGCGCAGAGCAAATAGGCGCGACGCACGCCGGGTAGAATGCACGCGATGCGACGGGCTGCGGTCCGTCGCCGGCTCGCGCTCACCCGCATTTCGCTCCGCCGCTTTTCCGTCTTTCCGCTCCTCAATGAATCTCGAACGCGTGCTGTTTTCCCAGGGTTTCGGCTCACGACGTCAATGCCGCGCATTGGTCACCGGCGGCCATGTGTCGATCGAAGGCGTCGTCTGCGCCGATCCCGACGCCGACTTCCCCACCGACACGCTGACATTCGTCATCGACGATACCGCCTGGCGCTATCACGAGCACGCGTACATCGCGCTGAACAAGCCCGCGGGTTACGAATGCTCGCGCGATCCGCAGCATCATCTGAGCGTCTTCAACCTGCTGCCGCCGCAGTTCGCGACGCGCGGCGTGCAGTGCGTCGGACGCCTCGATCAGGACACCACCGGCCTCCTCCTGCTCTCCGACGACGGCCAGTTCGTGCACACGTTCACTTCGCCAAAACGAAAGGTGCCGAAGGTGTATCTCGCGACCACGCGCCACCCGCTCGATGACGCGCAACTCGACGCCTTGCGCAACGGCGTCCTCTTGCATGGCGAGCCGGCGCCGGTCGCTGCGGTCGCCGCACAGGCGCGCGATGAACACGCGCTCGAACTCACGGTGCTGGAAGGCAAGTATCACCAGGTGAAGCGCATGGTGGCCGCGGCGGGCAATCGCGTCGAAGCACTGCATCGGGAGCGCATCGGTGGACTGGCGTTGCCATCCACGCTCGCCGAAGGTACGTGGGAATGGCTCGACGAAGCCGGTCTTGCTGCCCTGCGGGCGGGGTAAACACGGAAGGCGACGGCGTGAATTCCGCCACCTTTCTGCCCAAGCGTTATCCACCTCACACTGCCGCACAAAAAGGGACGCATTGCGCTGCGACGCAGCATGCCCTTCCTTTCAACTCGCCCTATACTCGATTAAACAACGATTAAAAAGTATTCAAGGAGGGGCGCCATGATCATCCACGATGGTTATGAACTTTCAACCATGACGATCGCGTTCATGTGTTTCGGGGTCGTCCTCGTCATCGGTGCGCTGGCAATGATACGTCTGCGGCACCGATATCCTCCGAGCCTCATCGGCGCGCTGGTCGGCGCAATCCTGTGCTTCGTACTGCTGGAAGCGCTGCCCGCGATTACGTGAGTGGTACTGGCGATTTTGATCGCGATAACCGCGTTGTTCGCGTTGTCCGCGGGACACGCAGTTGACCGACATTCGCAACCATCAAAGCACACAACAACAGACGGCGTCAGCGAGCCGCGCGCTGGACCGCCGACGACTGGCGTCGCTGGACATTGCTAGTCGTGCGGCTGCCTGTTCGCCCACAGAAAATCCTGCACTGTCGGATAGCGCAAACGCATGCGCAATTCGCGCTTCATCCTCGCGTTCGAAAGACGTCGCGATTCGCGCATGAACGACAGCAACATCGGCTCGAGTATCTGCTCAGCCTGCTCGCGCGTGACGCGCGGCGCGCGCGCCAGGCCGTACGCATCGGCGACCGCATCGAAATACGCCGCCATCTTCAGCTCCGAATCGTCCGATGCGTGCACGACGCGCCCCGGCCTGCCGTGCGTCGACATCCGAACGAGAATTGCCGCGAGATCGTCGGCATGGATGTGGCTGGTGTACACGTCATCGGCGTCGATTAGTGCGGGCGTCCCCTTCTCGAGCCGCGCGAGCGGTAACCGGTTAGCTGCGTAGATGCCAGGAATCCGCGCCACGGTGGCCGCCACCGATCCGCGCGCGGTGGCCCGCCTCAACTGCTGCTCCGCCGACACCCGACGCTTCGCTCGATCGTTCGCCGGCTGCACGGTGCGCGTCTCGTCGATCAACGCGCCGCCACAGTCACCATAAACACCCGTCGTGCTCGCATAGACGACGCGCAGCGGCGCGGCGGATCGGGCAAGCCGGACACCCCGGTCGGGTACAATATTGGACGTTTCGCGATCCATCCATGCGGGGCGCGAACGCCGTAACCGCGCGACCGGCGTGACAGCGGCGCGCGCGGGCTGCATGCGTCGCGACGTGAGCGCGGCGAGCAGTGCACGCGTGCGGCGATCGTCGTCACCGGTCTTTTGTGGCGGGGCAAGATGCAGCACGGTGGGCGCCAGGCCCGCGAGACGCTTCAGGCTGCGACGTACGTCCAGATCGCCGACCAGCGGTGAGGTACCCGCTGCGCGCAGCTCGGCGCAGCGCGCAGCGTGGCTCGTCAGGGCAAAGATGTGCGCGCGCGGGCGCAGCAGTTCGACGCAGCGCATGCCGACATCGCCGCAACCGACGATCAGCACGCGCGGCCGGCGCAGATTTCGTGTCGCTTTCATGGTGGACGCATTGTAGCCGTCAAGTACGGCGCGCACCGATTACCGACTTTTCGTTTCCGATCGACATATGGCATTTAACGTAACACTCCGGCAAAGCGGCCGGCAGTTCCAGGTAGAACCCGACGAACCCGTGCTGATCGCGGCCCTGCGCCAGGGCGTGGGTCTGCCGTACGGCTGCAAGAACGGCGCGTGCGGTTCGTGCAAGGGCACGGTCGTGAGCGGCAAAATCGAGCAGCGCCCGCATTCGTCGTCGGCATTGTCGAACGATGAAAAGACCCGTGGCATGGCGCTCCTGTGCTGCGCGACGGCATGCTCCGACCTCGAAGTCGATATCCGCGAAGTAGCAGGGGTCGGCGATGTACAGGTCAAGAAGTTGCCGTGTCGCGTCAACGCAGTCGAGCGCAAGGCCGACGACGTCGTCGTGCTGAAGCTTCAGTTGCCCGCCAATGAACGTCTGCAATATCTCGCCGGCCAGTACCTCGAATTCATCCTGAAAGATGGCAAGCGCCGCAGCTACTCGATGGCGAGCGCGCCGCATGCCGAAGGTCCGGTCGAACTGCACATCCGCCATATGCCAGGCGGTGTGTTCACCGATCACGTGTTCAACACGCTGAAAGAGCGCGACATCCTGCGCTTCGAAGCGCCGCTCGGCACGTTCTTCCTGCGCGAAGATTCGGACAAGCCGATTGTGCTGCTCGCTTCGGGCACGGGTTTCGCGCCACTGAAGGCGATCGTCGAACACGCGATCTTCAAGAACATCGACCGGCCGATGACGCTCTACTGGGGCGCGCGTCGCAAGAAGGATCTGTATCTGCTCGAACTCGCCGGGCAATGGGCGAAGGACGTGCCGAACTTCACGTTCGTGCCGGTGCTGTCCGAACCCGATGCCGACGATGCGTGGACGGGTCGCACGGGCTTCGTGCATCGTGCAGTGATCGAGGATCTGCCGGACCTGTCGGGGTATCAGGTGTACGCGTGTGGCGCACCGGTGATGGTCGAGTCGGCACAGCGCGATTTCACCGCGCATCACAAGCTGCCGGAAGACGAGTTCTATGCGGACTCGTTCACCAGTGCGGCCGATCTGGCGAATCCGGTTTGAACTTCAACTGACGGACGAAGTGCGTTGATACGGCTGAGCAAAGCTGCGGCCTGCTCACCCGGCGCACTTCGTTCTTTCTCGAGCAAAAAACCTTCCCCGACTCAAAATTCGTGGTTTACACCGCCCGGCGCGTTGTCGTATTCTTTCGCGAATGAACCGCATCCAGTCCGAACTTCGACGCCGCCGCTCGCCGCTCCCTTAGGGGCGCCGCTGGCTTCGTCACGGATTCGCGCCTACACAGGGTGCAAGCTGTTCGAATCATGAAAGCCACGGACCTCCGTGGCTTTTTGTTTTTCCGGTCCCTTGTTCAACCCCACTGCTTCGAATGGAGCCCCGCCGCCATGAAATTCAATGAGTATCCGATCGAGTCGCTGATGTACATCACCAACCGGCCCGAAATCGTTTTCACGCACGGCAAGGGCTCGTGGATCTACGACAACGAAGGCAAGCGCTACCTCGACTTCATTCAGGGCTGGGCCGTCAACAGCCTCGGTCATTGCAACGAGGGCATGATCGAAGCGCTCGAAAAACAGGCGCGCACGCTGATCAATCCGTCGCCGGCGTTCTACAACGAACCGATGGCGAAGCTGGCAGGTCTGCTCACGCAGCACAGCTGCTTCGACAAGGTGTTCTTCGCGAACAGCGGCGCCGAGGCCAACGAAGGCGCGATCAAGCTCGCGCGCAAATGGGGCAAGAAGCATAAGGACGGCGCGTACGAGATCATCACGTTCGATCACAGCTTCCATGGCCGCACGCTCGCGACGATGTCGGCGAGCGGCAAGCCGGGCTGGGACACGATCTACGCACCGCAGGTGCCGGGGTTCCCGAAGGCCGATCTGAACGACATCGCATCGGTCGAGAAGCTGATCACGAAGAAAACCGTCGCTGTGATGCTCGAACCGATCCAGGGCGAGGGCGGCGTGATCCCTGCGACGCGCGAATTCATGCAGCAACTGCGCGCGTTGACGATGCAGCACAACCTGCTGTTGATCGTCGATGAAGTGCAGAGTGGCTGCGGCCGTGCGGGGACGCTCTTCGCGTACGAACTGTCGGGCATCGAGCCGGACATCATGACGCTCGGCAAGGGCATCGGCGGAGGGGTGCCGCTGGCAGCGCTGCTCGCGAAAGCCGAAGTCCAGGTGTTCGACGCCGGCGATCAGGGCGGCACGTACAACGGCAATCCGCTGATGACGGCAGTCGGTTATTCGGTGATCTCGCAGTTGACGGCGCCGGGCTTCCTCGAAGGCGTGCGGGCGCGCGGCGAGTATCTGCGCGCGAAGCTGCTGGAGCTGTCGGAAGAGCGCGGCTTCCTCGGTGAGCGGGGCGAAGGTCTGCTGCGGGCGCTGCTGCTCGGCAAGGATATCGGCACACAGGTCGTCGAGAAGGCACGTCTGATGCAGCCCGACGGCCTGCTGCTGAACGCGGCGCGTCCGAACCTGTTGCGCTTCATGCCGGCGCTCAACGTCACGAACGAAGAGATCGACCAGATGATGGCGATGCTGCGTTCGATTCTCGACTCGCTTTAATCGCCCGCGAGCGCACCCGCATGACAACGACCGACATGCCTTCGATCCGCCGCTTCGATGCCGCCGATACCGATGCCGTCGTCGCGCTGTGGCAGGACGCGTTTCCGGAGTATCGGGACGTCACCCGGCCGCAGCGTAATCCGCGCCTGTCGATCGCGAACAAGCTCGCGACGCAGCCCGAACTGTTCTTCGTCGCCGAGACCGGCGGTCGAATTGTCGGGTCCGTAATGGCGGGTTACGACGGACATCGCGGCTGGCTCTACTCGCTTGCTGTCGATACGATCATGCGACGATGCGGCATCGGTACGCGCCTGGTGGAGCATGCGGAAACGGCGCTGACAGCGCTCGGCTGTCCGAAGGTGAACCTGCAGGTGCTGTCGACCAGGGCCGACGTGCGCGGCTTCTATGAGGCGCTCGGCTATCGCATGGATGAGGTCATCAGTCTCGGCAAACGTCTCGGCGCAGTGGCGGATGCGTCGGTAATCGAAACGCCCGACGAGACCGCGACACGCTAGAAGCGCGTCGAAAACGAAAAAGGCTGCATGCGCGAGTGCGCATGCAGCCTTTTTCACACAACCAGCAGATTAACAGGTGAGCTTACTCACCCAGATAAGCAGCCCGCACCTTCGGATCATCGAGCATCTTCTTCGCGTCACCCGTCATCGTGACGAGACCCGAGTCCATCACATAGCCACGATTCGCCGCCTGCAACGCCAGACGCGCGTTCTGCTCGACCAGCAGCACAGTCATGCCTTCGGAGGAAATCGAACGCACCACTTCGAAGATCTTCTCGACCATGATCGGCGACAGACCCATCGACGGCTCGTCCAGCAGCAACAGCTTCGGGCGCGAGATGATCGCGCGGGCCATCGCCAGCATCTGCTGCTCGCCGCCCGAGAGCGTGCCCGCGTACTGCGTCGCACGTTCCTTCAGGCGCGGGAAGAAGCCGAACATGCGATCGACGTCCTTCTTGATGCCATCCGTATCGTTGCGCAGGTACGCGCCCATCTGCATGTTCTCGACAATCGACATGCGTGCGAAGATGCCACGGCCTTCCGGCACCATCGCCAGACCGCGCTTGAGCAGTTCATGCGCCGGCAGCCCCTTGATCGACTGGCCCATGTACTCGATGTCGCCAGCCGAATACGGCTTCAGACCCGTGATGGCCTTCATCGTCGTGGTCTTGCCCGCGCCGTTCGCACCGATCAGCGTGACCAGCTCGCCCTGCGCGACTTCGAGGTCGATGCCCTTGACCGCCTGAATGCCGCCGTAATTGACCTGAAGGCCCTTGATTTTCAACATTGCCGTAGCCATCAGTGGACCCCCGCGCCGAGATAAGCCTCGATCACCTTCGGGTCCTTCTGCACGTCATGCGGCAGACCCTCAGCAATCACCTTGCCGTAATCGAGCACTGTCATGCGGTTGCACAGGCCCATCACCAGTTTCACATCGTGTTCGATCAGCAGGATCGTCTTGCCGTCCGAACGGATCTTGTCGAGCAGCTTCGTGAGTTCCACTTTCTCGGTCGCGTTCATCCCTGCAGCCGGCTCGTCGAGTGCGAGCAGCTTCGGATCGGTCGCGAGTGCACGTGCGATTTCCAGACGACGCTGGTGACCGTACGACAGGTTGCGCGACGTGTAGTCCGCGTATTGCAGCACGCCAACGTACTCCAGCAGTTCAAGCGCACGCTCCTTGATCTCGCGCTCTTCCTTGCGCTCGGACGGCGTCTGGAACACCGCGCCCAGCAGACCGTGCTTCGTCCGCACGTGACGCCCGACCATCACGTTTTCCAGCGCGGTCATGCCGCCGAACAGACGGATGTTCTGGAACGTTCGCGCAATCCCCGCCTTCGCCACCTGATACACCGCGGTCGGCGTGTAGTTCGTGCCATCGAGCCTGAAGTCGCCGGAATCCGGCGTGTACAGCCCCGTGATCACGTTGAAGAAGGTCGTCTTGCCGGCGCCGTTCGGGCCGATCAAACCGTAGATCGTCCCTTCCTCGATCTGCAGACCGACGTCGGAGAGGGCCTGCAGGCCGCCAAAGCGCTTGTTCACGCCCTTGACGGACAAACGGATTTTTTTATCGCTCATATGATTTCTCCTGTGTCGACCCGAGTTAGCGCTTTAGCGCTTACTCGGGTCCCATGCATAGCTGTCGACCCGAGTTAGCGCTTTGGCGCTTACTCGGGTCCCATGGCCTCAGGCGCGAACCGGCTTCTTGCCAGCGCGCTTCGCGATTTTCGCAATCTTGTCCTCATGCTTCGGCGACGGCCACAGGCCTTCCGAGCGATACAGCATGATGAGCACCATCGCGAGGCCGTACAGCAGCTGACGGATCACTTCCGTGTCGACGATTTCGTGACCGAAGATCGCGTTCTGCAGCGGACCCATCGTCGAGCGCAGGAATTCCGGGAACACGGCGAGCAGCACCGCGCCGAGAATCACGCCCGGGATGTGGCCCATGCCGCCCAGCACCACGCACGCCAGCACCACGACCGATTCCCAGAACGTGAACGATTCCGGCGACACAAAGCCCTGGAACGTGCCGAACATCGCGCCCGACAGGCCGCCAAACGACGCGCCCATCGCAAACGCAAGCAGCTTCACGTTACGGGTGTTGATGCCCATCGCCTTCGCGGCGATTTCGTCTTCACGGATCGCGGCCCATGCGCGACCGATACGCGAGTGCTGCAGACGCGTACACGTCCAGATCACGACCAGCGAACACAGCACGAACAGGTAGTAATACATGTACACGGACGGGAACGAGAACCCGAGGAACGTGTGCATCTGCGCGAGGTTGAAGCCCGCTACGTGGATGGGATCGATCCCCGTGATCCCCTTCGGGCCGTTGGTGATGTTCACCGGACGGTCGAGGTTGTTCATGAAGATCCGGACGATTTCCCCGAAACCCAGCGTCACGATCGCGAGATAGTCGCCGCGCAGACGCAGCGTCGGCGCACCGAGCAGGATCCCGAAGATCGCCGCGAGCCCCATCGCGAACGGCACGATGATCCAGATCGGCGTATGCAGGCCGGCCGGGAACAGATGCGCGATCCATTCGAACTGCGAGGTCAGGTGCGGCGAGCTCAGCAGCGCTGCCGAGTAGGCGCCGATCGCGTAGAACGCGATGTAGCCCAAATCGAGCAGGCCCGCGAAGCCGACCACCACGTTAAGACCCAGCGCGAGCATCACATACAGCATCGCGAAGTCGAGCACGCGAACCCAGTAGTTGCCGCCTGCCGCGCCGATGATCATCGGGGCCGCGATCACGAAGATCGCGGTGATGATGCCGACGGTCAGCGTCTTCGTCAGGTTCTTCTCGGGGATGAGCGTCGTCGACGGCTCGATCGGTTGAATTGAGGTCATGTTCTTCTACTCCTTATGCTCGATCCGCGACACGTTCGCCCAAGAGGCCCGACGGACGGAACACCAGCACGATGATCAGCACGATGAATGCGAACACGTCCTGGTAGTTACTGCCGAATACACCACCGGTCAGGTTGCCGATGTAGCCCGCGCCGAGCTGTTCGATCAGCCCGAGCAGCACGCCACCGACCATCGCGCCGCCAAGGTTGCCGATCCCGCCCAGCACCGCCGCGGTAAAGGCCTTCAGGCCGGGGATGAAGCCCATGTAGAAGTGCGCGTTGCCGTATTCGGACGCGATCATCACGCCGGCCAGCGCCGCCAGTGCCGAGCCGATCATGAACGTCGCTGAGATCACGAAGTTCGGGTTCACGCCCATCAGGCTCGCGACGTTCGGGTTCTCGGCGATCGAGCGCATTGCACGGCCGAGCTTTGTCTTGTGCACGAGCAGCAGCAGGCCGCCCATCACGAGGAACGCCACCACGATGATCACGATTTCAGTCACCGAGATCACGGCGCCAGGCGTCGTATCGGTGGCCTTGATCACGTTGATCGGATCGGTGGGCAGCAACTGCGGGAACGGCAGCGGGTTACGCGACCAGATCATCATCGCGAGCGTCTGCAAGAGGATCGACACGCCGATGGCGGTGATCAGCGGGGCGAGACGCGGTGCCTTGCGCAACGGACGGTAGGCGACCCGCTCGATCGTGTAGCCCACCACCGCGCACACGACAGCGGCGATGATCAACGCGATGCAGAGCGTGGCCGCGTTGCCGAGGCCAGGGAAGTGGTTCTGCAGCACGCCGATGGCTGAGAGCGCAACCATCGCGCCCACCATCAACACATCGCCGTGCGCGAAGTTGATGATGCCCAGAATGCCGTAAACCATCGTGTAGCCCAGTGCGATGATGGCGTAAACGCTGCCAAGCACCAGTCCGTTGAGGATCTGCTGGATGAAGATATCCATTTAATGCTCCTTAGCCCGTGCGACTGGATTCGCGCTCGTCATCCGGCCGGTGGGCGAGGATGCATCACGGAATCGCAACGGCACTGCGGGTACTGATAAAAGACCGGTAAGGGTTATCCGCTCCGGATTCGCGTGGCGACTGTGTTGCAGCAGCCGGCTCGTCCGATGCGGATGCAAAAACGGCACCGTTAGGTGGTTCGGTGCCGTCAGGCTATGACTATCCCGTCATCACATCTTCACGACGTCGAGAACCGCTTTCTTGCCGTCCTTGAAGTCGTAAAGCGTAATGGCGCCCTCTTTCAAATCACCCTTGTCGTCGAATGCGATGTGGCCGATTACACCGTTGTAATCGGTAGAGGGCATCGCAGCCAGCACCTTGGGCGCGTCGATCGAATTGGCGCGCTTCATTGCATCGACGATCACGTACACAGCGTCATACGTGAACGGTGCGTAAATCTGCACCGGCGTGTGGAAGCGGTCGTCGTACTTCTTCGCGAAGTCCGCTCCCTTGTCCATCTTCGAAAGCGCCAGTCCCGCTTCCGAACAGACCAGGTTCTGCACGGCGGTTCCCGCCAGCTCCCCTACCTTGTCGGTACACACACCGTCGCCGCCAAGGATTTTTGCCCTGATTCCGAGCGCCGCCGCCTGCTTCGTGAACGGCCCGCCCGTTGCATCCATGCCGCCGTACATGATCACGTCCGGCTGAACACTCTTGATCTTCCTGAGGATGGTTCCAAAGTCCACGGTCCGCTCAGACGTGGCTTCGCGCGCAACAATCTTCGCGCCGCTTGCCTCGACTGTCTTCGCAAACTCATCGGCCAGTCCCTTGCCGTAGACGGTCGCATCGTCCACGATCGCGATGCGTTTCGCGCCGAGCGTCTTCGTCGCGTAGTTGGCAAGCGCCGGGCCCTGCTGCGCGTCGGTCCCGACCACGCGATAGGTCGTCTTGAAACCTTGCTGCGTGTAACCCGGATTCGTCGTCGACGGCGAGATCTGCACGATGCCTGCATCGCTATAGATCTTCGACGCCGGAATCGAAACACCTGAATTCAGGTGCCCGACCACGGCGACGACATGATCGCCGACGAGTTTTTCCGCAACTTCCGTGCCCACTTTCGGGTCCGCAGCGTCGTCCTGCGCGTCGAGTTCAAGGTGGATCCGGCGGCCATCAATGGTCAGACCCTGAGTATTGATCTCTTCGACCGCGAGCCGCGCACCGTTCTCGTTATCCTTGCCAAGGTGCGCAATGCCGCCCGTCAACGGCGCGGCATGACCGATCTTGACGATAGTCGCATCGCTGGCGGGCGCAGCCGCTGCCGGCGCAGCCGAAGCAGCCGTGCCCGCCTCGCCATCACTCTTCTTGCTGCACGCGGCCAGCAGCGCAACCGCGGCTGCGACGGTCACAACGTGAGCAAACTTGACTCGCATTAAATAGGTCTCCTGCGCCTTGCAAAATCCAATGTCTGGGGCCCGGAGGCCCTGAGAACGCGCGCATTGTAACTCCAATTATGCGATAGGCAATATTGTTGAACCGGCAGGGTTTTCCTGCATTGCAACCGTATTTTGGGATCAATAGTGGTGAATTGGCGCAACCCGGTTGCGACATTTATCCGTGCATCAGTTGCACCAGCATCGCCGCCCCGGGCATCAAGTGTTGCAGCAATCTTTTTTGACGCCTGATGCCAGCGCGCTTCTATTGGATTTGCGATTTATCTGTAAGGCCGATTCCGCCGCACTATGTTGGTGCAATTAATCGTACTTGATCGATTCGTTTGATACGAAATTGGGGCTCAATCGTAATTGGCGGCAAAAAAATTTATCAAAAAATATGCGGAAATTTGCGTGCCGAGGTCCTCGATCGATGCTTTTGACGTGGTGTGGCACTATTTTTCGAAAGCCGTCGCCTGTCGGCGGAAGATAAAAAAAACGCGCCCTGGTGGACGCGTTTTGTTGTGCAGCCAGACGAAACCGGGGTCAGGCCGGCAGCCCCAGCCCGCGCGGCAGCGGAAACGCGATGTTTTCTTCGATGCCTTCAAGTGCGCGCACGTTGCGCACACCCAGTTCGTGCAGACGCGCGATCACGGCCTGCGCGAGCGCCTCCGGCGCCGACGCGCCAGCGGTCACGCCAATCCGGCGCTTGCCTTCGATCCAGGCCGGATCGATCTGCGTCGGCGAATCCACCATATAGGAAGGAATGCCGCGCTTTTCGGCCACTTCGCGCAACCGGTTCGAGTTCGAACTGTTCGGGCTGCCCACCACGATCACGACGTCGCATTGCGGCGCCATGAACTTCACCGCATCCTGACGGTTCTGCGTCGCGTAACAGATGTCCTGCTTCTTCGGCTCGCGGATCGCCGGATACTTCGCCTTCAGCGCGGCGATGATTTCGGCCGCATCATCGACTGAAAGCGTGGTCTGCGTGACAAACGCAATACGCTCCGGGTCTGGCAGCGCAAGCGCCTGCACGTCGTCGATGTCTTCGACGAGATGCATGCCTTCGCCAGCCTGCCCCATTGTGCCTTCGACTTCAGGGTGACCCTTGTGGCCGATCATTACGATGTCGAACCCATCGGCGCGCATCTTCGCGACCTCGATGTGCACCTTGGTCACGAGTGGACAGGTCGCGTCATACACGCGCAGCCCGCGCGACTCGGCTTCCGTGCGCACCGCCTTCGACACGCCGTGCGCGCTGAAGATCACCGTATTGCCAGCCGGTACTTCCTCAAGCTGCTCGATAAAGATAGCGCCCTTCTTGCGAAGGTCCTCGACAACATAGGCGTTGTGGACAATTTCGTGACGCACATAGATCGGCGAGCCATGCAGCTTGATGGCGCGCTCAACGATTTCGATCGCGCGATCGACGCCTGCGCAAAACCCGCGCGGCTGCGCCAGCAGGATTTCGGCTTCGGCCAGAGTCGTATCCGTGATGCTCATGTTTACAGGATTCCGATGATTTTCACTTCGAACGCCAGCGCCTGGCCAGCGAGCGGGTGATTGAAATCGAACAGGGCGGACGTTTCGCCCACTTCCTTCAGCACGCCCGCATAGCGTCCGCCGCCAGGTGCATTGAATTCGACGAGATCGCCGGGAGAAAAATCCTCACCAATCATGCTGTTTTCGCGCAGGGTGGCGAGCGACACGCGCTGGATCAACTCCGGATTGCGCGGGCCGAAGGCCTGCCCCGGTGCTAGCTGAAAGGTCGAATGGTGGCCGACCCTCAATCCCAGCAGAATATCTTCCAGTGGCGGCGCCAGCTGGCCCGCGCCCAGCAGCAGCGTGGCGGGCTTCTCGGTGAAGGTATTGATGATCTCGGCGCCATCGGCGAGCGAAAGCCGGTAGTGAAGCGTGATGTGCGAACCCGGTTTCACTTCGGAAATGTCGATGATGCTCATGCAGTACTCGTTCGGTCGACGCGCTGCGCGTGCGCCAGGGGCGCGATGCGCGCGGTGGCAACGGAAGTGCCGTGCGCAAAGGCACTATTGTAAGCCACATATCCAGTGGCGGTCGTGCGCTTCCCCGCATGCCGCCAGCAACGGCCGCTCAGACGGCCTCTCCCGAAGGACGACATCATGCATGACACCGATGACCTCACGATGTCCAGCGACCTCACCATCGAAGGCCCGCCCGGGCCGGCCGCGCCGAGCCGCTGCAGCGACTGGCCTTCGCGCGACATGCCGCGTGAGCGCCTCCTGGAAGCGGGCCCGGGCGCATTGTCGGATACGGAATTGATCGTGCTCGTGCTTGGCTCAGGGCTACCTGGACAGAACGTCTTCGAGCTGGCGCGGGCGCTGCTGGCCCGTTTCGGCTCATTGCGAGCGATGCTCGACGGCACGCCAGCCGATTTTGACGGCCTGCGCGGCATCGGGCCGGCCAAGACCGCACAGCTACTCGCCATCGTCGAAATGGCGCGCCGCGGGCTGGCCGAAAAAATGCGCGAGCGGCCGCTGATCGATTCGCCTGGCGCAGTCGAAGATTACCTGCGGCTACTGATCGGCGCACGGCCGTATGAAGTGTTCGTCTGCCTTTTCATGGACGCGCGGCACAGACTGATCCGCTCGGAAGAAAGTTCGCGCGGCTCGCTCACTCGCATCGCGGTCTATCCACGCGAAATCGTGCGTCGGGCGCTCACATTGAATGCGGCGAGCCTGATCGTGGCGCATAATCACCCCTCCGGCGCCGTCAAGCCCAGTGCCAGCGACCGCCGCCTCACGCGCGTCCTCCGTGAGACGCTGGCTCTGGTGGATGTGCAGCTGATCGATCATCTTGTGATTGGCGTGCACGAAACGTTCTCCTTTGCCCGCGCCGGATGGGCCTGAACGCCTTTTTGCGACCCTGCAAGGGCGTCGCGGACAGGTGTCACAGCCTGTTGCCAGCCGCAAATAAGGTTTGATTTATCGGGTTTTTTCCTGCTAGAATCACGGTTTGCCTGTTTCCAACCCTGTTCCGAAGCCACCAAGGCCTTCCGGGAAGCGCCGAACGATCTCAAGCATCGCTCTTCTTTCCTGGATACTTTCACGGCGTTCGAACTCAGAATTAGCGTATTAGGAGTGCTCTCATGGCACGCGTATGCCAAGTAACTGGGAAAGCGCCGATGAGCGGCAACAACGTTTCCCACGCGAACAACAAGACCAAGCGTCGTTTTCTCCCGAATCTGCAGAACCGCCGTTTCTGGGTCGAAAGCGAAAACCGTTGGGTGCGTCTGCGCGTCTCGAACGCCGGTCTGCGCCTGATTGACAAGAACGGTATCGACACCGTGCTCGCAGATCTGCGCGCACGCGGCGAAGCCTAAGGAGTAGATCATGGCAAAAGGCGCACGCGACAAGATCAAGCTGGAATCGACCGCTGGTACGGGTCACTTCTACACCACCACGAAGAACAAGCGCAACATGCCGGAAAAGATGGCGATCATGAAGTTCGATCCCGTCGTCCGCAAGCACGTTGAGTACAAGGAAACCAAGATCAAGTAATCTTGCTTTCCGTTGTTCGACGACGGTTTGACGACAAAAAGCCTCGCACCTGTGCGGGGCTTTTTGTTTTTCCGCGCCCGCACTCCCCTTCCGATACGGTGGTTCTTCGTTAGCCGTTCGGCCAGCTTTCCCTCCAGTTGCGCGACGCGGTATCCTCTAATGCTTACCGACGTGCCATTTGGCGCGTTCACGTCGCAAACAAGAGAGAAAGAGACACGGAGAGGCAGGACATGAATTTCGATGTAGCGATTGTCGGCAGCGGGCTGGCTGGTCTGAGTGTCGCGCTGAATCTCGCCGAGACGCGGCGCGTCGCCGTCATCGCCAAACGCTCAATGACCGAAGGCGCCAGCGACTGGGCGCAAGGCGGCATTGCCGCAGTGCTCGATTCCGCGGATAGCGTCGAGAATCACGTCAGCGACACGTTGATCGCCGGAGGTGGCCTTTGCGACGAAGCCGCTACCCGCCACATCGTCGAGCACGGGCGCGCGGCCATCGAGTGGCTGATCGCGCAGGGCGTGCCATTCACCAAAGACGACGCCGCAGAACTGGGATTCCACCTGACGCGTGAAGGCGGCCACAGCCATCGCCGCATCATTCATGCCGCAGACGCCACCGGCCACGCCGTGGTCACGACGCTCAGCGAGCGCGTGCGTCACCATCCGAATATCACGCTGCTCGAAGACCACTGCGCGATCGACCTGATTACCTCAGACCGGCTCGGCCTGCCAGGCCGGCGCTGTCACGGCCTGTACGCGCTCGATATCGCGAGTGGCCGCACCGTGACCATCGAGGCACCCCACACCGTCCTCGCGACGGGCGGAGCGGGCAAAGTCTATCTGTACACCACCAACCCCGACACGGCGACGGGAGACGGCACAGCGATGGCATGGCGCGCAGGGTGTCGCGTGTCGAACATGGAATTCATCCAGTTTCATCCGACCTGTCTGTTCCATCCGTACGCGAAGTCGTTTCTGATTTCCGAAGCCGTGCGCGGCGAAGGTGGTATTTTGAAGCTGCCCGACGGCACCCGCTTCATGCCAAATCACGACGAGCGCGCAGAACTGGCACCGCGTGACATCGTCGCGCGTGCGATCGACTTCGAAATCAAGAAGCGCGGCATTGACTGCGTCTATCTCGACATCAGCCATCAGTCAGCTGCGTTCCTGCAGGAACACTTTCCGACCATTCTTGCGCGCTGCCTCGAATTCGGCATCGACATCACGAAAGAGCCCATTCCGGTCGTACCGGCGGCGCACTATACGTGCGGCGGCATCGTGACCGATCTTGCCGGGCGCACTGATCTGGCCGGTCTGTACGCGGTCGGCGAGACCTCGTGTACCGGCCTGCACGGCGCGAACCGGCTGGCCAGCAACTCACTGCTGGAATGTCTGGTTATCGGCAGATCTGCGGCGGCGGCGATCGAGGAGGAAGGGTTCGGTGCGGCCGTCCACGCGCCACTGCCCGATTGGGACGAAAGTCGGGTCTCGGATCCCGACGAAGAAGTCGTCGTCGCGCATAACTGGGACGAACTGCGGCGACTGATGTGGAATTACGTCGGCATCGTGCGCACCGACAAGCGGCTTGCGCGCGCAAAGCATCGGCTAGCGCTGCTGCGCGACGAGATCCACGAGTACTACGCGAACTTCAAGGTGAGTCGCGATCTGCTTGAACTGCGCAATCTGGTCGACGTGGCCTCGCTGATCGTCGATAGCGCGCGTTCGCGTCGCGAAAGCCGCGGCCTGCACTTCAGCCGCGACTGGCCGGCGGCGCTGCCAAAAGCACTTCCCACGGTGCTCTCACCGGAACGCGTACCGAATCGCACGATTTGAGGCGCAAAAAAACCCGCAGCGATGCGGGTTTTTTACGGCCAACGCGAATTGGTCGAATCAGAGCAAGCGCATCGAGTAGTCGGTCGCCCGGACGTCCTTCGTGAGCGCACCGATCGACACGCGATCGACACCGGTTTCCGCAATGGTTCGTACCGTGTCGAAATTCACGCCGCCTGAGACTTCGAGCACCGCGCGGCCCGCCGTGATACGAACGGCATCTCGCATTGCGTCGAACCTGAAGTTATCGAGCAGGATCGACTGGGCGCGATGCGCAAGCGCCGTCTCTAGTTGCGCGAGCGTCTCGACCTCGATCTGGATCGGCACGCCCGCGTTCAATGCAAGCGCCGCGTTCATCGCCAAACCGACGCCGCCGGCTGCGGCGATATGGTTTTCCTTGATCAGAATGCCGTCGTACAACGCGATCCGCTGGTTCGCGCCGCCGCCGACCCGCACCGCATACTTCTGCGCGAGCCGCAGACCCGGTAGCGTCTTGCGCGTATCAAGGATGCGCGTGTGCGTATGAGCGATCGCGTCCACGTAGCGCCGCGTCACAGTGGCAACGCCCGACAGCAGTTGCAGGAAGTTCATCGCATTGCGCTCGGCCGTCAGAAGTGCGCGCGCCGGCCCGCGCATTTCGCACACCGTCGTGTCGGCTGTCATGCGATCGCCTTCGCGATAACGCCATTTCACGTCGATACGCGGGTCGACCCGATGCATGACCTCGTTGAACCACGACACACCGCACAACACAGCATCTTCGCGCACGATGATCCGCGCATCGCGCAGATCATCAGCGGGCACGAGCAGGCCGGTCAGATCACCGTCGCCGACGTCTTCGGCAAGTGCATCGGTGACATTGCGAACAATCGCCGCATCAAAAGCGTCGCCGTACTGGGCGCGGATTTCCGCGAAGAGCGGAGAAATCGCCTCCGACCAGGCAAATTCAGACGCGCCCATCATGCCGCCCCTACATTCGAAAACAACGACGTATCGCGCGCGAGATCGCCACTCGCCTGCACGCGCTTCTTATGCTGCGCGGCGAATGCAAGCATCCGGTCGATCGGCAGACGCGCACGCTCGCCAATCGCGCGATCTACGGCAATCTCGTTGTGTCCGCGCTCCAGCACATCGGCGAGATTGACAAGACCGTTCATCGCCATCCACGGGCAATGCGCGCAGCTTTTGCAGGTCGCGCTATTGCCGGCCGTCGGCGCTTCGATGAACGTTTTGCCGGGTGCCGCGAGCCGCATCTTGTGAAGGATGCCCAGATCAGTGGCAACAATAAAGTGCGTTGCATCGAGACGTTTCGCGGCGTCGATCAGCTGCGTGGTCGAGCCGACGACATCCGCCTGCGCGACCACACCTTCTGGCGACTCCGGATGCACCAGCACCTTCGCGCCGGGATACTCGGCGCGCAGCAAATCGAGTTCGATACCTTTGAATTCGTCGTGAACGAGACAGGAACCCTGCCACAACAGCATGTCGGCGCCGGTCTTCTTCTGGATGTAGCCGCCGAGGTGACGATCCGGTGCCCAGATGATCTTTTCGCCGCGTGCGTGCAGATCGGCGACGATTTCGAGCCCGATCGACGACGTCACCATCCAGTCCGCGCGCGCCTTTACGGCCGCACTGGTATTCGCATAGACGACCACGGTGCGATCCGGATGCGCATCGCAGAATGCCGAAAACTCGTCGACGGGACAGCCGAGATCAAGCGAACAGGTCGCATCGAGATCCGGCATCAGAATGCGCTTATCCGGACTCAGAATCTTCGCCGTCTCGCCCATAAAACGCACGCCGGCAACGACCAGCGTCTGCGCTTCGTGATCACGGCCGAAGCGCGCCATCTCCAGCGAATCGGCGACGCAACCGCCTGTCTCGTCCGCCAGTTCCTGCAGCTCGGCGTCCACGTAGTAGTGGGCGACGAGCACCGCCTTTTCGCGCGCGAGCAGCGCACGGATGCGCGCTTTCAGCGCAACTTTCTCTTCCGCCGAGGGCACGTCGGGTACTTTCGCCCATGCCTGACCGACGCCGCACGTCAAACCCTGCGTCTGCGGCCGGTCGTATTCGACGCTCCTGATTACCTGATTCATGATCTCCTCTGCCCTGCTGATCTGGCGCCACGTACATGGCGTACGTTTTCGGCGGCCCAAAAAGCAAAACCCCGCCAACGCGGGGTTCTGTGACGTTCCGAAATTTTAAAGTATTTCGGGATCAGCCGGGATCAGGCATAACGACGAAGTCGCAGCGCAAATTCCTGGAGCGCCTTGATGCCGCTTTGTTCGGCACGATGGCACCAGTCCTGCAACTGCACCAGCAACTGTTCGCGTGAAGCATTCGACCGTTCCCACATCGCCGCGAGTTCGCTACGCAGCTCGATGTACGTTCGCAGTTTCTGGCTGTTCGCGAAGATCTGCGGAAGCTGACGCTTCTGCGGTTCGTCCAGCCCGTCTTCTTCCTTGTGGACCCACTTGCGTGCGCCGCGCATCAATTGATACTTTTCACGCGCACCCACTTCCTTCAGGTGCGCCATTTCCTGGCGATACGCGCGCTTGAGCGCCTTGCCGTAGCGGGCCATCACTTCGTAACGGTTCGCGAGCACGGCCTGCAGCGTGTCCTGGTCGAGTACCAGCTTGCCCGACGTGAGACGCGGCGTCGGGGCAATTTTCTTCACCTTTGCCAGCTTGAATGTCGACATGATGCGGATGTACATCCAGCCAATGTCGAACTCGTACCACTTGTTCGACAGCTTCGCAGACGTTGCGTACGTGTGATGGTTGTTATGCAGTTCTTCGCCGCCGATCAGGATGCCCCACGGGAAGATGTTCGTGCTTGCGTCCGCGGAGTTGAAGTTGCGGTAACCCCACCAGTGCGCTAGACCGTTGACAACGCCTGCGGCCCAGAACGGAATCCAGATCATCTGCACAGCCCAGATGGTCAGGCCGACGATGCCGAACAGCGCGACATTCAACACCATCATCAGGCTGATGCCGAGAATCGGGTACTTCGTGTAAACGTTGCGTTCAATCCAGTCATTCGGCGTGCCGTGGCTGAACTTGCGCAGCGTTTCTTCGTTCTTCGCTTCGGCGCGATACAGTTCCGCGCCTTCGAGCAGCACCTTCCAGATACCGCGCGTCTGCGGGCTGTGCGGATCTTCTTCGGTCTCGCACTTCGCGTGATGCTTGCGGTGAATCGAGGCCCACTGTGCCGTCAGCATGCCTGTGGTCATCCACAGCCAGAAACGGAAAAAGTGACTGACGACGGGATGCAGGTCAAGCGCACGGTGCGCCTGGCAGCGGTGAAGATAGACAGTCACGCCAATGATGGTGACGTGCGTCACCGCCAGCGTGTAAAGCACGAGTTGCCACCACGAAAGACGAAGCAGGCCGTGGGCAAGAAAGTCGAGCAGGGAGTTCAACAAGTCAATTTACCTGTGTGACGTGCGACATCGACCGAAAGGGCCCATGTCAAGAAAGTGAAAGCATGCATCAGGATTCGACGGCATTTTACTAGAACCGTTCCAAGTGTTTGTAACAAATGAGGATTTTTTTGTAGCACCGCAAAGAATATGCGGTTTGAAAGCCCAGATTCCAGGTAAATCGGAGGACAGATGGAGGGCAGCAACGCCGCCCAGCCCTATCAGGCGCCGTTGTCGCCTTTATGTATCGTTTCACCGGTCAGATTTACTGCATGCGACAGCATGTCGCTGGCGCCGCCGACGATCCGCACTTCGCGTTGCGCGAATGGGATGGAAATGCCGTTCGCCGCAAAGAGCCGCCAGATGTTCAGGTTGACCGCCGAGCGTACGCCCGCGGTTCCCTGCGCCGCATTTTCGATCCAGAAGCCCAGTTCGAGATTGACGCCGTCTGTGCCGAAGCCGACCAGATAAGGCGTCGGCGCGGGCTCCTGCAGCACGCGCGGCACGTCCTTCGCGGCTTCGACCAGCAGCGCCATCGCCTTGTCGATATCGGACGTGTAGGCAATCTGCACCGCCGCCTTCGCGTGACCGCGCGTCAGATACGACGACTGGTTCTGTACGACATCCGTGATGAGCTTTTCGTTTGGAATCAGCGTTTCGATGCCATCCAGTCCGCGCACCACCGTATAACGCGTGCGGATCTGCGTGACCATGCCCTGCAGTCCGGTGACGTTGATCGTGTCGCCGATGCGAAGCGACCGGTCGATCAGGATGATGAAGCCCGACACGTAGTTGCTCGCGATCTTCTGCAGGCCAAACCCCAGCCCGACGCCGAGCGCGCCGCCAAATACGCCGAGCACGGTCACGTCGATGCCGACGAGCGAGAGACTGACCAGCACCGCCGCGAGCATCAGCAGCGCGCGTCCGACGCGCACCAGCACGACCTTCAGGTTCGCATCGAGCGTGGTCGAACGCGTCAGGCGGTCTTCGAATGTCGAGCCGAGCCACATGGCGACAATCATCGTCACGCAGACCCACAGCAGCCCCGTCGACAGCGACAGCAGCGTCATATGCGCATTCGCAACGCGGAATTTCACGCTGCCCATCCACGCGAGCACGGCGTCCTGAATGCCCATCACGGTCAGCACCATGCCGATCCACACGACGACCGACACCACCTTCTCGACGAGAAACAGCAGACCGTGCGCCTCGCCGTCGCTGCTGAAGACGCGTCGCGCGAAGTAGAACACGATGTAGATCAGGGCAATGCCGAAGAGCGGTACCAGCGCGAGGTCGAGCAGCGCCGTGTGCATGAAATGCGCGGTGATCGTGCTCGCGATCCACACAAACACGCCGCCAACCAGCGGAAAGAACGCCTTGTTAAGGCTCTCCGCGCCGAAACGCAGCTTCTGGTAGCGCGTCTGGCGTCGCAGGTCGAGCGTGCGGCGCAACAGCCGCGCGACGAGCCACGCGGCGACAAGCGTGCCCACCAGGATTGCCGCCTGCCACAGGATCACCGGCTGACCGAAGTCGCGCACGATGTCGCCGAACATGTGAGAAAAAAGACGTTCTTCCATGGATATCATTGCCCGTCCGGCGCCCTGCCGCGCGCGTCATGCGGCGGCGGGCGCCATCGGGGTCACTCGGTCGCGTCGGTCGCGGGAGCGGCGTCAGCCACCGCGGCAGCAGCGGGCGCCCTGCGTTCCAGCACAGCGGCGAAGAAGCCGTCGGTCGCGTGAAGATGCGGCCACAGCGACAGGTAGTCGCCCATCGGCATGTCGATGCGTTGTTCAGCCAGCACTTCGCCGGCCGGAATCAGCACGAAGTCCGGATGGGCGTCGAGGAACTGCTTCACGATCGCTTCATTCTCGGCTTCGAGAATGCTGCACGTCGCGTAGACGAGCCGGCCGCCCTTCTTCACGAGACGCGCCGCGCTCGCCAGAATCGACGCCTGCTTGGGCGCGAGTTCGGCGACCGAATCCGGCGACTGGCGCCACTTCAGATCCGGATTGCGACGCAACGTGCCGAGGCCGCTGCAAGGCGCATCGACCAGCACGCGGTCGATCTTGCCCGCGAGACGCTTGATCTTCGCGTCGTGTTCGCTGTCGATCAGCACCGGGTTCACGTTCGACAGGCCGCTTCGCGCGAGGCGCGGCTTCAGCTTGGCGAGACGCCGCTCGGAGATATCGAACGCGTAGAGACGGCCCGTCGAGCGCATCGCGGCACCGAGCGCGAGCGTCTTGCCACCGGCGCCCGCGCAGAAGTCGACGATCATCTCGCCGCGCTTCGGCGCGACGAGCGAACACAGCAGCTGGCTGCCTTCGTCCTGCACTTCGACCCAGCCATTCTGGAACGCGTCGAGCTTCGTGAGCGGCGGCTTGCCGACCACGCGCACGCCGAACGGCGCGAACGGCGTCGCGCCGGCTTCGATGCCGGCCTTGCCGAGCGTTTCGAGCAGTTCGTCACGGCTCGCCTTGATGGGGTTCGCGCGCAGATCCAGCGGTGCCGGGTAATTCAGTGCCGCGGCCAGTTGCGCCAGTTCCGCGGGTTCGAAGCGCGTCGAGAGCGCCTGATAGATCCAGTCAGGCAGATTCAGGCGAATCCGCAGCGGCAGGCTTTCCGGGTCGATCTTCGCGACGTGTTCGAGCCACGTCGATTCGGCTTCGGAGACGAACGGCTTCAGCGCCGACCGCCCTGCCGTCTGCATCAACCCGAGCAGCGCAAGACGCCGCGCCGGGCTGCCCGTGCCGCTTTCGGCCAGATGCGCGAATTCCATCCGGCGACGCAGCACCGCGAAGACGGCTTCGGCGATCACGCCGCGCTCGCCATGCCCGAGCTTCGGATGCCCGCGGAAAAAGCGGCTCGTGGCGGCGTCCGCGGGGCCCGCGAACTTCAGCACGTCCGCGAGCAGCGTTTCAGTCTGTCCAATCAGAAAACCATGCAGCCTCATACGCCCTCCCCGGCGGTTTGACCGGCGAAGAGCCATTGGGGCTCCGGCGGCGTAAGCGTGACGCGCAGGCCATCGAGGGCAAGACGCCCTTCGACAAACCAGCGTGCGGCACGCGGATAAATGACATGTTCGGTGGCAAGCACGCGCGCGGCCAGCGCCGCGGCGTCGTCGCCGGCCAGCACGGGCACCGCCGACTGAATGACGATCGGCCCATGATCAAGCTGCGACGTGACAAAATGCACCGACGCGCCGTGCAGACGGACGCCAGCTTCGAGCGCCTGCTGATGGGTTTTCAGGCCCGGGAAGCTCGGCAGCAGCGAAGGATGCACGTTCAGCATCCGGCCTGCGTAACGGTCGACGAAACCGGGCGTCAGCACGCGCATGAAGCCGGCGAGCGCCAGCAGATCGGGCGAAAAGCGGTCGATTTCGAGTGCAAGCGCGGCGTCGAACGCCGCGCGGTCAGGAAACTGGCGGTGGTCGACGACCACCGTGGCAATGCCTTGCGACGCCGCGAAAGCAAGACCCGCGGCGTCTGGACGGTTGGCAATCACGGCGGCGACCTCAGCCGGCCAGCGCTCGCGCGAACACGCGCGGACAATGGCTTCCATGTTGCTTCCCCGTCCGGAAATCAGGATGACGAGTTTTTTCATCCGCGGATTTTAACATTCGAGGGGCCCGCAAACCGGCCCGCGCCGCCGTGCTGGCTCCCGAGCGTTTATAATCGTTTGTTTTGCGGCATCTGGCCCACTCTACTCAAACTCGCCACACCCGCTATCGTGAGAGTCTTCCGCGGTCTTCCCAATGCCGAAAGCCGTGCGCCCTGCGCACTGACCATCGGCAACTTCGACGGTGTCCACCGCGGCCATCAGGCTTTGCTCGCGCACGTCCGCGCGGCCGCCGATGCACGCGGCCTGCCCGTCTGCGTGATGACCTTCGAGCCGCACCCACGCGAATTCTTCAATCCGGCCGGCGCGCCGCCCCGTATCGCGATGCTGCGTGACAAGCTCGAAGCGCTGCGCATGAACGGCGTCGACCGCGTCGTCGTCGAGCATTTCAACCACACGTTTGCGAGCCAGTCGCCGGACACGTTCGTCGAGCGGATCATCGTCAACGGTCTGCACGCGCGCTGGGTGATGATCGGCGATGACTTCCGCTACGGCGCGAAGCGCGCCGGCGATTTCAATTCGCTGAAGGCGGCGGGCGAGCAGCACGGTTTCGAAGTAGAACAGATGGCGACGGTGGCCGATCCGTCGGGTGCGCGCATTTCCAGTTCCGGCGTGCGCACGGCGCTGGTGTCGGGCGATCTCGATTCGGCGCGCGCCGCGCTCGGCCGCGATTACCTGATCAGCGGACACGTCGTGCACGGTATGAAGCTCGGCCGCGATCTCGGCTTCCCCACGCTGAACCTGCCGATTGCCCACAAGCGGCCGGCGCTGGCGGGCATCTTCATTGTGCGTGTGCATGGCGTCGAAGCGGAGCCGCTGCCGGGCGTCGCAAGCCTGGGCCTGCGTCCGACCGTCGACGATTCCGGCCGCGTGCTGCTCGAAGTCCACCTGCTCGACTGGCACGGCGACGCGTATGGCAAACTCGTGCGCGTCGAATTCCTGAAGAAGCTGCGCGACGAGGAGAAATACGTCGACCTCGAAACGCTGACCGTTGCGATCTCGCGCGACGTCGCCAATGCGCGTGCGTGGTTTGCCGCCGTTGGCGCATGTGCGCCGGGCAGCCGGTCGACCGGCTTCGCCACCTCGGCCACCGACCGAATTAGATAACCGCCGCGGTACGTGCGGCTGCAGGCGCAGCACGTACCCTCGCCGCGCGCACCGGACAGCGCCAGTCGCCCATGCGACCAGCCTGCCTGAAGCGCGCCACGCCCCGCGTACTCCGCGATACACAGCATTCACCGCGACCTGATCATGAGCAACAAGAAAGCCGATTCGAAACCGCAGTCCCGCTACCCGGTCAACCTGCTCGACACGCCGTTCCCGATGCGCGGCGACCTGCCCAAACGCGAACCCCAATGGGTCAAGGAATGGCAGGAACGCAAGATCTACGAAAAGATCCGCGCCGCCAGCAAGGGCAGAACAAAGTTCATCCTGCACGACGGCCCGCCGTATGCGAACGGCGACATCCACCTCGGCCACGCGGTGAACAAGATCCTGAAGGACATGATCGTCAAGGCGCGCAATCTCGCGGGCTTCGACGCGGTCTACGTGCCGGGCTGGGATTGCCACGGCATGCCGATCGAAATCCAGATCGAAAAGCAGTTCGGCAAGTCGCTGCCGGCTATCGAGGTGATGCAGAAGGCGCGCGCCTACGCGGGCGAGCAGATCGAGAAGCAGAAGCTGGGCTTCCGGCGTCTGGGTGTGCTCGGCGACTGGGACAACCCGTACAGGACGATGAACTTCACCAACGAAGCCGGCGAAATCCGCGCGCTCGCGAAGATCATCGAGAAGGGCTACGTGTTCCGCGGTCTGAAGCCGGTGAACTGGTGTTTCGACTGCGGCTCGGCGCTGGCCGAAGCGGAAGTCGAATACAAGGACAAGACCGACCCGACGATCGATGTTCTCTTCAGTTTCGCCGAGCCGGAGAAAACCGCGCACGCGTTCGGCCTCAAGTCGCTGCCGCGCAGCGAAGGCGGCATCGTCATCTGGACGACGACGCCGTGGACTATCCCCGCCAACCAGGCGCTCAACGTTCATCCGGAGATCGCGTACGCGCTGGTCGATACACCGCGTGGTCTGCTGATTCTCGCGGAAGAACGCGTCGAAGCCTGCCTGCAGCAGTACGGTCTGGATGGCCATGTCGTCGCAACTGCGCCGGGTGCGAACCTCGCGAATGTGCGCTTCCATCATCCGCTCGCGTCCGCGCATCCGGATTACCGCCGCACGTCGCCGGTTTACCTCGGCGACTACGTGACGACGGAAACCGGCACGGGCATCGTGCACTCGTCGCCGGCGTATGGCGTGGAAGACTTCGTGTCGTGCAAGTCGCACGGCATGGCCGATTCCGACATCATCAGCCCCGTGATGGGCGATGGCCGTTACATCGAATCGCTCGCGCTCTTCGGCGGGCTGTCGATCTGGGCCGCGAATCCGAAAATCGTCGCGGCGCTGGACGCGGCCGGTTCGCTTCTGCGCAGCGAGAAGTACACGCACAGTTACATGCATTGCTGGCGCCACAAGACGCCGATCATCTATCGCGCGACGTCGCAGTGGTTCGCCGGCATGGACGTCAAGCCGAAGGACACGGATAAAACCCTGCGCGAAACCGCGCTCGAAGGTATCGAAGCGACGGCGTTCTATCCGTCGTGGGGCAAGCAGCGCCTCTTCAGCATGATCGCGAATCGCCCGGACTGGACGCTGTCGCGTCAACGTCAATGGGGCGTGCCGATGGCGTTCTTCGTCCATAAGGAAACGGGTGAACTTCACCCGCGCACACTGGAACTGCTCGAACAGGTTGCACAGCGCGTTGAACAGGGCGGCATCGAAACATGGCAGTCGCTCGACCCGCGCGAACTGCTCGGCGACGACGCCAACATGTACGAAAAGAATCGCGACACGCTCGACGTCTGGTTCGATTCCGGCACGACGCACTGGCACGTGCTGCGCGGCTCGCACAAGGATGAGCTGCAATTCCCGGCCGACCTGTATCTCGAAGGCTCGGACCAGCATCGCGGCTGGTTCCACTCGTCACTCCTGACGGCTTCAATGCTCGACGGCCGTCCGCCGTACAACGCGCTCCTGACGCACGGCTTCACGGTCGATGGCGAAGGCCGCAAGATGAGCAAGTCGCTCGGCAACGGCATCGATCCGCATGAAGTGGCGAACCGGCTGGGCGCGGAGATCATCCGTCTGTGGATCGCCTCGACCGACTATTCGGGCGAACTCGCAATCTCCGAGGAAATCCTGAAGCGCGTGACGGAAGGCTATCGACGCATCCGCAACACGCTGCGCTTCCTGCTCGCGAACCTGTCGGACTTCGACTTCGCGAAAGACGCGCGCCCGGTTAGCGACTGGCTCGAAATCGACTGCTACGCGGTTGCGATGACGGCCGGCCTGCAGGCCGACGTGCTCGCGCATTACGAGAAGTACGAGTTCCACCCTGTCGTCGCGAAGCTGCAGACGTTCTGCTCGGAAGATCTCGGCGGCTTCTACCTCGACGTGCTGAAGGACCGTCTGTACACGACGGCGGCCGATTCGGTCGGGCGCCGTTCGGCACAGACCGCGCTGTATCACATCGCGCACGGTCTGCTGCGTCTGATGGCGCCGTTCCTGTCGTTCACCGCCGAAGAGGCATGGAAGGTATTCCAGCCTGCCGGCGAAACGATCTTCACCGAGACGTATCACGCCTATCCGGACGTGCCGCAATCCGCCGCGCTCGTCGACAAGTGGACGCTGCTGCGCGAAGTCCGCGGCAACGTGACGAAGGCGCTGGAAGAAGCACGCGTCGCGAACCTGATCGGTTCGTCGTTGCAGGCCGAAGTGGAAATCCGCGCGAGCGACGCGCGTTACAACGCGTTGGCCAGCCTTGGCGACGATCTGAAGTTCGTGCTGATCACGTCGGCGGCGACGGTGGTGAAGGTCGAAACCGCCGAGCAACAAGGCGTTGAAGTGATCGCGTCGAAGTATCTGAAGTGCGAACGCTGCTGGCACTATCGCACGGACGTCGGCGCTCATTCCGGGCATCCGACGCTGTGCGGCCGCTGCTTCAGCAACCTCTTCGGCAGCGGTGAAGCAAGGAGCGCGGCATAATGGCCAGAACCATGTCGAAACCTGCTGGCGGCTCGTCGCTGCTTCCGTGGCTGGGCGTTGCACTGATCGTCATTCTGTTCGACCAGCTGTCGAAGATCGCGATTGCGAAGGTGTTCGCGTACGGACAGTCGGTCGCGTTGACGCCGTTCTTCAACCTCGTGCTCGTGTACAACCGCGGCGCGGCATTCAGCTTCCTCGCGGCAGCGGGCGGCTGGCAGCGCTGGGCGTTCACGGCGCTGGGCGTGATCGCGGCGCTGGTGATCTGCTATCTGTTGAAGCGCCACGGTAACCAGCGGCTCTTCTGCACGGCGCTGGCGCTCATTCTCGGTGGCGCGCTGGGTAATGTGATCGACCGGATCGCGTACGGCCACGTGATCGATTTCCTCGATTTTCACGTGCGCGCGTGGCACTGGCCGGCGTTCAATCTCGCCGACAGCGCGATCACGATCGGTGCAGCGCTGCTCGTGTTCGACGAGCTGCGGCGGGTGCGCGGCGCGCGTTGAGCGTTCGCGTCGGGCGGCGCGAGTGTTGATGGGTACAAAGGTCGGCGACGTCATGTGCGCCGGCCATCATGCTTTGTCGGAGGCTCGCGTTGGCAACCGCAGAACTCGCTGGAAAACATCTCGTCCTCGGCATGACAGGCGGCATCGCCTGCTACAAGATCGCTGAACTCACGCGCCTCCTGACGAAAGCCGGCGCGACCGTGCAGGTCGCGATGACCGAAGCGGCGACGCAGTTCATCACGCCCGTCACGATGCAGGCGCTGTCCGGCCGGCCCGTCTACACGAGCCAGTGGGATACGCGCATCGACAACAACATGCCGCACATCGATCTGTCGCGCGAAGCGGATGCCATCGTGATCGCGCCTGCTTCGACGGATTTTCTCGCGAAGCTCGCGCACGGCATGGCCGACGATCTGCTGTCCACATTGTGCGTCGCGCGCGATTGCCCGCTGCTCGTCGTGCCTGCGATGAACCGTCAGATGTGGATGAATCCGGCGACGCAACGTAACGTCGCGCAACTGCGTGCCGATGGCATCGAAGTACTCGGGCCGGATTCGGGCGCTCAGGCATGCGGCGAAACGGGCGACGGCCGCATGCTTGAACCCGGAGCGACATACGATGCGATCGCATCGTTCTTTACACCGAAAATTCTCGCCGGCCGCCGCGTGCTGCTGACCGCCGGGCCGACGTTCGAACCACTCGATCCTGTACGCGGCATCACGAACCGTTCGAGCGGCAAGATGGGCTTCGCGCTCGCCCGCGCCGCACAGCAGGCTGGCGCCGACGTCCACCTCGTCGCCGGCCCGGTTTCGCTGGAAACGCCGTGGGGCGTGTATCGTGAAGATGTGCAGACCGCGCAGCAGATGCACGACGCCGTGATGCGCGCGGTGCCCGACTACGACATCTTCATCGGTGTCGCGGCGGTTGCCGACTGGCGCATCGATCACGTCAGCGAACACAAGATCAAGAAGAACGCGGACAAGTCGTTGCCCACGTTCACCTTCGTCGAGAACCCGGACATTCTGGCGTCGGTGGCGAAGCTGCCGCATCCGCCCTACTGCGTCGGCTTCGCGGCGGAAAGCGGCGACCTCGAAGTACACGGCGAAGAGAAGCGCGTTCGCAAGAACGTGCCTTTGCTGATCGGCAATCTTGGTCCACTGACCTTCGGCCTCGACGACAACGAAGTCATTCTCTTCGAAGGCAAAGGCACAACAAAACTGCCGCGCGCGGACAAGCAGACGCTCGCGCGCGCGTTGATCGCTGAAATTGCGAAGCGCCTGCCGGACACGCGCCTGATCCCGTAACGTCGCGCGCGTTGCATTAAATATTGAACCGGAGCGGTACTGCCATGACGCTACTTTCCGTGCTCGATCAAACGCCCGTGATCGACGGGTATTCGGTAGCCGACGCGGTCGCCGCCACCGTCGAACTCGCACAACTCGCCGACGATCTCGGCTACACGCGCTACTGGTGCGCCGAACATCACGGCCTGCGCGGCGTTTCGAACCCCTGCCCCGAGGTCATGCTCGCGCGACTCGGTAGTATGACGAAGCGCATCCGCCTCGGCTCCGGCGGCATCATGCTGCCGTACTACAGCCCGTTCAAGATTGCTGAGCAGTTCCTGATGCTCGAAGCGCTCTTTCCGAACCGGATCGATCTCGGTGTGGGCCGCGCGCCCGGCGGCGACATGCGCACCGCGCAGGCCGTTGCCGCGGGCACGTACAACCGCGGCGATATTTTTCCGCAGCAGGTCGCCGATCTCGTCGGGCTGATGAACGGCACGCTGTCGTCGGAACACATCGCGCATGATGTGCTGCTACAACCGGCAGTCGAAACCCGGCCGCAATTATGGGTGCTGGGTTCGAGTGACTTCGGCGGCATGCTCGCGGCGCAACTGGGCCTGCGTTTTTCGTTCGCGCACTTCATCAACGCGCACTTTGGTCGTCAGGTTGCACAGGTCTATCGCGAACGCTTTTCGGCCGGCAACGAGGCGAAGCCGTATCTCGCTGCCGCGATGTTCGTGATCTGCGCGGACACTGAACAGGAAGCCGCCGACCTCGAAAAAGCCGTGGACCTGCGTCGCGTGCAGATGGCGTATGGATTGAACGCGCCGATCCCGTCGATCGAACAGGGGCTCGCGCAGGAATACGGCGAACGCGAACAACTGGTGATCGACCGCGAGAAACCGCGCAGCATCATCGGCACGCCCGAAACCGTCACGGAACGGATGCTCGCCGTGCAAGCGCAGTTTCAGGCCGATGAACTGATCGTTCTTACCGTCGCGGGCAGTTACCGTGCGCGGCTTCGCTCTTACGAACTCCTCGCCGACGCGTTCCAGCTGGCACGCTGAGGTTTTTTCAATTCACACCGAACCTGCATGAAACTCGACCTGAAGATTCTCGACGCGCGCATGCGCGAACAGCTGCCCGCTTACGCGACAACCGGCAGCGCGGGCCTCGACCTGCGCGCCTGCCTCGATGAACCGCTGACGCTGAAGCCCGGCGAAACCGCTCTGGTGCCGACAGGTCTGGCGATCCACGTCGGCGATCCGGGTTATGCGGCGCTGATCCTGCCGCGCTCAGGGCTTGGTCACAAACACGGCATCGTGCTGGGGAATCTCGTCGGGCTGATCGACTCGGACTATCAGGGCCAGTTGATGATCTCGACGTGGAACCGCGGTCAGACCGAGTTCACGCTGAATCCGATGGAACGCCTCGCGCAACTCGTCATCGTGCCGGTCGTGCAGGCCAGGTTCAATATCGTCGACGACTTCGAAGAAAGCGTGCGCGGCGACGGTGGGTTTGGCAGCACGGGCAAGCACTAGCTTCGGTCGAAACAGCAAACGCAAAAAGCAGATCGGCGCGGATTTCAGCCCGCGCCGTTCTGCTTTCACGTACAGCGAAAAACTTACTCGACTTCGATCGCTTCCGGATTCGGATTGCGCGGCGCCGGCTGTTCGTCGAAGGTCAACTGCACCTTGTCTTCAGCATCGACGTCGACCGTCACGCGGCCACCACTCATCAGCTTGCCGAACAGCAGTTCATCAGCCAGTGCACGACGGATCGTGTCCTGGATCAGACGCTGCATCGGACGTGCACCCATCAGTGGATCGAAACCGTGCTTCGCGAGATGCTTGCGCAGCGCGTCGGTGAAGAGCGCGTCGACCTTCTTCTCGTGCAGCTGGTCTTCGAGTTGCATCAGGAACTTGTCGACCACGCGCATGATGATTTCTTCATCGAGCGAGCGGAAGCTGATCGTCGCATCCAGACGGTTACGGAACTCCGGCGTGAACATGCGCTTGATATCGACCATTTCGTCGCCGGTTTCGCGGCGCGTCGTGAAACCGATCGTCGACTTGTTCATCGACTCAGCGCCCGCATTCGTCGTCATGATGATAATGACGTTGCGGAAGTCTGCCTTGCGACCGTTGTTGTCCGTCAGCGTGCCGTGGTCCATCACCTGCAGCAGCACGTTGTAGATGTCCGGATGCGCCTTCTCGATTTCGTCGAGCAGCAGCACGCAATGCGGCTTCTTCGTGACAGCTTCGGTGAGCAGGCCGCCCTGATCGAAACCGACATAGCCCGGCGGCGCGCCGATCAACCGGCTCACCGCATGACGTTCCATGTACTCCGACATGTCGAAACGGATCAGCTCGATGCCGAGCGTGAACGCGAGCTGCCGCGCCACTTCGGTCTTGCCGACGCCAGTCGGGCCAGAGAACAGGAACGCGCCAATCGGCTTGTCCAGTTTGCCAAGGCCAGCGCGCGCCATCTTGATCGAGGCGGAAAGCGCATCGATCGCCGGGTCTTGCCCGAAGACGACGCTCTTCAGATCGCGATCGAGCGTTTGCAGCTTGCTGCGATCGTCCTGCGAAACACTTTGCGCCGGCACGCGCGCGATCTTCGAGATGATTTCCTCGATCTCGCCCTTGCCGATCGTCTTCTTCTGCTTCGACTTTGGCAGGATACGTTGCGCCGCGCCCGCTTCGTCGATCACGTCGATCGCCTTGTCAGGCAGATGACGATCCGTGATGAAGCGTGCCGACAGTTCGGCCGCCGCCGACAGCGCACCCGACGAATACTTCACGCCGTGATGTTCTTCGAAGCGCGACTTGAGGCCGCGCAGGATCGCCACCGTCTGTTCGACGGTCGGCTCGGTTACGTCGATCTTCTGGAAACGGCGCGACAGTGCCGCGTCCTTTTCGAAGATGCCGCGATATTCCGTGAACGTGGTCGCGCCGATGCACTTCAGCGTGCCCGACGAGAGCGCCGGCTTCAGCAGATTCGAAGCGTCCAGCGTACCGCCCGACGCAGCACCTGCGCCGATCAGCGTATGAATTTCGTCGATGAAGAGAATCGCGTGCGGGCGTTCCTTCAATTCCTTGAGGACCGTCTTCAGGCGCTGTTCGAAGTCACCGCGATACTTCGTGCCGGCGAGCAGCGCGCCCATGTCGAGCGAATACACCTGCGCATCCGCAAGAATGTCCGGCACTTCGCCGCGCGTGATGCGCCATGCGAGGCCTTCGGCGATCGCCGTCTTGCCGACGCCAGCCTCACCGACCAGTAGCGGATTGTTCTTGCGACGACGGCACAGCACCTGCACCACACGCTCGACTTCCGACTCGCGTCCGATCAGTGGATCGATGCGGCCGTCTTTCGCCATCTGGTTCAGGTTCTGCGTGAACTGTGCAAGCGGGGTTTCCTTCTGCGCAGCGGCTTCGTCAGACTCGGCGCTGGCGTCGCTCGCTTTCGCGGCGTCGGTGCTGTTCGTCTTCGCGATGCCGTGCGAGATGAAGTTCACCACGTCCAGACGTGTCACGCCCTGCTGCTGCAGGTAGTAGACCGCGTGCGAATCCTTCTCGCCGAAAATCGCGACGAGAACGTTCGCGCCGGTGACTTCCTTCTTGCCGTTCGATGTCGACTGAACATGCATGATTGCGCGCTGGATCACGCGCTGGAAGCCGAGGGTCGGCTGCGTATCGACGTCGTCCGTGCCTGGCACGGTCGGCGTGTTGTCATGAATGAAGTTGCGCAGGTTCTGACGCAGGTCTTCGATATTGGCCGCGCATGCGCGCAACACTTCTGCTGCCGTCGGATTGTCCAACAGGGCCAGTAAAAGATGCTCGACCGTGATGAACTCGTGCCGTGCCTGGCGTGCTTCCATGAACGCCATGTGCAGGCTGACTTCCAGTTCCTGGGCAATCATGCTTCCTCCATCACACACTGCAGCGGATGCCCGGCCTGCCGTGCGTGGGTAACGACTTGCTCGACTTTGGTCGACGCGATGTCCCGCGTGTAGACCCCACAAACCCCCCGACCTTCGCGATGCACCTTCAACATGACCTGCGTTGCGGTCTCACGATCTTTATTGAAATACTCCTGCACGACCATCACGACGAATTCCATCGGCGTGAAGTCGTCATTCAGCAGCACCACCTTATACATGGCCGGCGGTTTCAGCTTCTGTTCCTGCCGCTCCAGTACGGTGCCGTCCTGCTTGTCCGGGATAATCGCCATACATCCAATTCTAAACAACCCGGGCAGGCCCGCAATCCTGCCAAAACCCGACCGGCTGGTCGGCGATCGGTTCGCCACCGCCTGACCGTACAGCCTTGTCACGCGTGAGTTCTGCACCGAGCCGATTGCGGATCCGGCTCACGGGACTGACCTGAAACCCATCCCGAAAAACTGCAGTCGAAACGAGTATCGCACAACCCACCCGATCAGGCTGGAGACGACCGCGATGCTCGTCTGGTCTGAACCTCATGTGAGTCGATTATGCGTCTTTTCAAGATGCGCCGCTTGCGCCACCGCACATAAGAAAAGAAGGAAAAACCCTGGAAATTGGGTCTTTACAACGTGTCTACGGCCGTCTCAAAATTTTCTTGACAGTCGAATTAAGAGCCTCAACAATCAAGCTGGCACTTTTTTCCACCCAGCCGGAATAACGGAAAAATGCCGTGGTGAGCTTGTAACGAGGAGCGACAGCAACTGCGGTCGTTAAGCTTTTCGAGGGGCTCGTGGCAGGAACATGAGTTACAGGGGAAGTTGGCATGGCAACTGGTACGGTCAAATGGTTCAATGACGCGAAAGGTTTCGGATTCATTACGCCCGACGAAGGCGGTGAGGATCTGTTTGCACACTTTTCGGCTATCCAGATGAACGGTTTCAAAACGCTCAAGGAAGGCCAGAAAGTAAGCTTCGAGGTCGTGCAAGGCCCCAAAGGCAAACAGGCATCGAATATCCAGGCTGCCGCCTGATTCTGTTCGATACCCGGACCCTGAAAACCCGGCTTCGTGCCGGGTTTTTTCGTTTCTGGCCTTGCTGTTCGACGTCCCGCCGTGGCGATGGCGTTGATCAGATCACCTTGAGCGTGCCCATCATGCCGAGATCCTCGTGTTCGAGGATGTGGCAATGGAACATCCGCTCGCCTGCCATCGTCTGGACCGTGGCGATGCGCACGATCTCATCCGGCTGGACATTCACCGTGTCGCGCCAAGCCAGATATGGCTCGGGCGTCTTCACGCCGCCCCGCTCCCGCCCTATCACCTGAAACTGCGTGCCATGCAGATGGAACGGGTGGTCCATGTCCGTGCGGTTCTCGATCGTCCATTGCTCGACTTCGTCGCGCCGGCTTGTCAGCGTGATGCGCTTCGGATCGAACCCGGCGCCGTTGATCATGAAGCGCATGCCGGCCGGCATGCCGTGGACGGATGCGCCAGGACGGTGCATCGCAGCCATGTCCATGGCTTCTGAGAAAATCACCGACTTCTGCGCGACTGGTGCAGGAAACGGCACGATGGTCCGCAACGTTGCAGGAACTGAACGTGCGCTGGACCCGGCGCGGGCATCGGTCTGCGGCTGGAAGGTGACGTCGGCGAGCGCGTGCGCCGGATCGGGCGGCAGGCTGCCGTGGGACATCGCCATCTTGCGGCGGTCGTAGACATCGGCGGTGAGCGTCGCCTGCGAAGGCGCGCCGCCGGCGCGCACGATCACTTCCGCGCGCTCGCCGGGCGCGAGCAGCAGCTCGGTCAGACCTTCGCGTGGCTTTTCCAGCAGACCGCCATCCGTGCCGACCTGAACGAAGCGCTGCTGTTCTCCGAGCGAAAATCTCAGATAGCGGGCACTGCACGCATTCCACAGACGCCACCGCTCATCCTCCTTCACAGTGATGCGCGGACGGCGTGCGCCGTTCACCAGCACGAACTGCCCTTCGCGGCCGTTCATCCAGTCCATCATGTCGTTCGCGGGAATCGAGCCGTCGGTGGCCAGTTTCAGGTCGGAGAAAAACAGATGACGCTCGGGGAAGCCGGCGAGCGGATCGTCGGCGGCGCGAACGATGATCGGTCCGGCGAGCCCGCGAAACACCTGCTCCGCCGACATCATGTGCGGATGCGGGTGATACCAGTACGTGCCCGCGCTGCCCGGCGGCAAGGTGAAGCGGTACACATGGGTGGCGCCGGGCGCGATCATCGCGGACGGGTTGCCGTCCTGATCCGGCGGGACCGGCAGGCCGTGCCAGTGAATCGTCGACGGCTGCGGCAGGCGGTTGATGAAGCGGATTTCGACGGTATCGCCTTCGCGGACGTCGATCAGCGGGCCGGTGACCGGGTCCTGTGCGCTGCCCGCCCCCGATCCGTTGTATTGCCAGAAGGTGGTCGACCGGCCCGCGAGCAACCTGTGCTGCGTGGGCTCGGCGACAAGCGTCGCGCGGAACGTGCCGGCCTCGCTGCCCGCGTTCGCGAGCCTGCGGAGGTCGGGCAGCGGCGCGCCGGCAGGAAGCGCGTCGGCGGGAGCGAGTGCGCCCTGAGGCGGCGCTTTGGGCGACGGCTTTGCGTGCTGCATGCCGGACATGCCCGACATGTCGTCCATGCCCTCCATGTCTTCCATGCCCTGCATCGAATGGCCAGCGTGCTGCGCGAAGACGTCGCGCGCGAACAGCGACGCAACGGCGGCGCTCAGCGAGCGGGCGAGAAATTGCCTGCGAATCATGTTGGTTTCCTTGTTGCGAGCGAACGGGCGCAAGGCGCGGCCCGCTCGTGCGTGATCGTCCGATGGCCCGGGCGTAGAAGCAAGCTCGCGGGTCATCGATATTTCTTCGCACTGGAAGTACGTGCGGGCTGGAACGATCAGGCTATCGGTGGACGCAACGGTGGCACATGGGTGACGCCTTCGTGCCGCGGTTCCGGTAAAGAACGGGGCAACAGCGCATCAGGTACACGAGGTTCGAAACGGAATGTGACGAACAGCGCGGCGCAATGCACACCGCAGGTCGCCATACAGCAGATGGAATGATCGTGACGGCATGGTTCGCGCGACGCGGCCATATCAGCGCAATGTGACGGCGCATCTGCCGCGGCGTTCGCTGCGTCCAGCTGCATCATTTGACCGACGGCCGCTCGCTGCGTGGCATGCTCGTTTGCGAACGCGCCCTGCGCGGTGAGCAAGGCAAGCGACAGCACGATAAAGAGGCGCCACAGCGAAGTCATTGCGAAACGGATGGCAGGGAATACGCCACGAAGAACCGACATGCGAACGATGATAGCGCAAGCGATGGCCTAACCGTCTGGATATTGACACGACGCAACAAGAACACACGCCATTGAAAAACCCCGGCGACAACGTGTACGCCGGGGTTTTTCGCGGGTTTCTTCGGAACAGCGAAGAGACGCTTACATATTCTCGATCAGCACCTGACCAAAGCCCGAGCACGACACCTGCGTCGCGCCTTCCATCAGACGCGCAAAGTCATACGTCACGCGCTTTTGCAGAATCGATTTTTCCATTGCTGCGATGATCACATCCGCCGCTTCGGTCCAGCCCATGTGACGCAGCATCATTTCCGCCGACAGGATTTCCGAACCCGGGTTCACGTAATCCTTGCCTGCGTACTTCGGCGCCGTGCCGTGCGTCGCTTCGAACATCGCGACCGAATCCGACATGTTCGCGCCCGGCGCGATACCGATACCGCCGACCTGCGCTGCGAGCGCGTCCGACACATAGTCGCCGTTCAGGTTCAGCGTGGCGATCACGTCGTACTCAGCCGGACGCAGCAGGATCTGCTGCAGGAACGCATCGGCGATCACGTCCTTCACGACGATGTCGCCGCCCGTCTTCGGGTTCTTGACCTTCATCCACGGGCCGCCGTCGATCAGTTCCCCGCCGAATTCCTTCTGCGCCAGCGCGTAACCGTAGTCACGGAATGCGCCTTCCGTGTACTTCATGATGTTGCCCTTGTGGACCAGCGTCACCGAGCGGCGATCGTTGTCGATCGCGTACTGGATCGCCTTTCGAACCAGGCGCTCCGTGCCTTCGCGCGACACCGGCTTGATGCCGATACCCGACGTGTCCGGGAAGCGGATCTTCTTCACGCCCATTTCTTCGCGCAGGAACTTGATGACCTTTTTCGCTTCTGCCGATTCCGCCGCCCATTCGATGCCGGCGTAGATATCTTCCGAGTTCTCGCGGAAGATCACCATGTTGGTCTTCTCCGGCTCACGCACCGGCGAAGGCACGCCCTTGAAGTACTGCACCGGGCGCAGGCACACGTACAGGTCGAGTTCCTGACGCAACGCCACGTTCAGCGAACGGATGCCGCCCCCGACCGGCGTCGTCAGCGGTCCCTTGATCGAGACGACGTACTCCTTCAACACTTCGAACGTTTCTTCCGGCAGCCACACATCCGGGCCGTACACGCGCGTCGCCTTCTCGCCCGCGTAGATTTCCATCCAGTGAATTTTCTTCTTGCCCGCATACGCTTTCTCGACCGCTGCGTCGACGACCTTGATCATCACCGGCGTGATGTCGACGCCGGTGCCGTCACCTTCGATGAAAGGAATGATTGGCTGGTCGGACACGTTGAGCGAGTAATCCGCGTTGACAGTGATCTTGTCACCGCCCGTCGGAACCTTGATGTGCTGATACGGCATGATCGGACTCCAGTGATAGCTGTGCTGGTAGAAACAGCGATTGGAAGCTGATGGGGACTGCGAAACCGGGCGCTCCTCGCTACGCGCAATGCCGGACGCCTGCAAGCGGCCAGGCAGTTATTCTAGCCCACGCTGCCCTGCACGCACGGCCGGGATATGACGGCGAGAACGCGTGGCGAAACCGGGCAACACGAATGTAGCTGGAGTGGCGCCCCCTCTCTTATGTCTTATATAAGACCTAAGACTTGGCGTTTCATATTATGCATTAATATCTCGCCATTTGCCACAGCGCCCGCGCCGCATTCTCCAGTCTGCGCCACATGCCAGATACGCGACGGCGCGGAACTTCCGTCGGAATTTATTGCATGCGTCTTATCGCGCTCAACAAGCCATTCGGCACGATCTGCCAGTTCTCGCCGCACGAAACACGCGCGTCGCTGGCTGACTGGGTCATGACGCCCGGCGTCTATCCCGCAGGACGACTCGACTCCGACAGCGAAGGCCTGCTGCTGCTCACCGACGATGGCGCCCTCCAGGCACGCATCGCCGAACCGCGCCACAAGCTCGTCAAGCGCTACTGGGCGCAGGTCGAAGGCGCACCATCGAACGACGATCTGAAAAAGCTCGCGCGCGGCGTCGATCTCGGCGATTACGTGACGCGTCCGTGTCGCGCGGAATTCGTCGAGCCACCGGAAACGCTCTGGCCACGCACGCCGCCGATCCGCTTTCGCGCGGCAATTCCCACTACGTGGATCGAACTCTCCATTACCGAAGGCAAGAACCGCCAGGTTCGGCGCATGACAGCGGCCATCGGATTTCCGACGCTGCGACTCGTGCGCGTCGGTGTCGGTGCGCTTGATATTTTTGCGCTGGGGCTCGCACCTGGCGAGCATATCGACGTGCCATTGCAGGCACCGTGGAATGGCGTCGTGTGATTTTCCACGCGCATGCACAACGCGTATTCGCGATCTAACCCGTTGTACCGTCAGTCATTTTTCTCGCTGATGCCGAGCGGCACATCAGTATGTGTCCGCGTATTCGCAGCCACGCAGAAATATTCGCGAAAATTCGCGTCAACCGCGTCGTAACCTCACGCGTTATTCGACCCAGATGCCCTCCGAAGCTATCCGGCATTCAGCCTTAAAGGCCTTTGTGCAAGCCACTCTCGCGGCAAACACAGTGGGTCCGGACGCTGGCAGACGTCATCGAAAATTTGTTCGATACGGCTGTCAACCGAAAGGTGGATGGCACGTTTACCGATCTGACTCAAGAACCGGGTCATTGGTTAATTTACCGCAACTCATGCTGAGGATTTACAAAATGAACAAACTGATCGCCGCTCTGGTCGCTGGCCTCTTCGCAACGGCAGCATTCGCACAAGCTTCGGCACCGGAAGCAGCTTCGGCAGCGCCGGCAGCAGCAGCTTCGTCGGCAAAGAAGACCACGAAGCACGCACACAAGAAGTCGCACAAGAAGGCAGCAGCAGCAGCTGCAGCTTCGGGCGCTTCGGAGTAAGTTTGTTGTAAAAACGCAGTCAAGAACTAGCAGTACTGCCGTTCTTACGGCGTTGAAAGGCAGAAGGCCGCAAGGCACTCTGCCTTTTTCTTTTTTGACGCGCTCGCGTAACATGCGCGGGTTATTTTCCAGCTAGGAGTCACGCCGTGCGAATCACCCTGCGCTCCCTCGTCGCGCGTTTCGCGTTTGCGATTGCATTGCCCGTCGCGGCCCTTTTGTTCGTCGCCACCGGTTCGAACGACGCATACGCGCAGCAGATGCCGCCCGGTGCAAAACAGCCTGGCGACTTCCCGCGCGTCAAGCTCACCGCTGGCATGTTCGTGATCGACGCCGCCGTCGCCGCCAACGATGCGGACCGCGAACAGGGACTCATGTATCGCACGACACTCGCGCCGAACGAAGGCATGATCTTCGCCTTCAACGAAAACGCCGTGCACTGCTTCTGGATGAAGAACACGCTGATTCCGCTGTCCGTCGCGTTTATTCGCGCCGATGGCACGATCACCGATATCGACGAGATGCAGGCCGAAACCACCAACAATCACTGCCCGAAGCACAACGGCGTGTATGTGCTCGAGATGAGCAAGGGTTGGTTCACGTCGAAGGGCATCACGCCGGGCATGAAGATTCAGGGACTGCCCGCGCCGCAATAAAAAACAGCAGCGGTCCGTGCGGGATCGCCTGCCGTCCATCGGGAAGCCGGTGACACCTTCAAGGTGCACCGGCTTTTTTGCGTCCGGAGCGACGGCTGTCGCCCGAAATCTATCGATGATGCAGCGCACAGACTCCTTCCGGGTGAACTTCGGGCGACCCGCGGGCACCCCGCCGGCAACCCAAAAGCGCCACCCGGCTCCCCCGTCCGCCGCGCCTGGCAAGATTCCTGCAAAAGCCTGACGGTAGCGCTATGCTTATGGTCTTATCACAGCAGCACCGCGATCGACCGGGCGGAGCAACGCACAGCCCGGCGCCTTCCACCGGCGCGCCTTTCCAAGGAGAATCACGTGCCCAGAAAGACTCCCATTGAACGCTACCGGAACATTGGTATTAGCGCTCACATCGATGCCGGCAAAACCACCACTACGGAACGCATCCTGTTCTACACCGGCGTGACCCACAAGATCGGCGAGGTTCACGACGGTGCGGCGACGATGGACTGGATGGAACAGGAGCAGGAGCGCGGCATCACGATCACGTCGGCGGCCACCACGGCGTTCTGGAAAGGCATGGCCGGCAACTATCCGGAACACCGGATCAACATCATCGACACCCCGGGGCACGTCGACTTTACGATCGAAGTTGAACGCTCGATGCGCGTGCTGGACGGCGCGTGCATGGTCTACGACTCGGTCGGCGGCGTGCAGCCGCAGTCCGAAACCGTGTGGCGTCAGGCGAACAAGTACAAGGTGCCGCGTATTGCGTTCGTCAACAAGATGGACCGCGTCGGCGCTGACTTTTTCCGCGTGCAGAAACAGATCGGCGATCGCCTGAAAGGCGTCGCGGTGCCGATCCAGATTCCGGTCGGCGCCGAGGATCATTTCCAGGGCGTGGTCGACCTTGTCAAGATGAAGGCGATTGTCTGGGACGAAGAGAATCAGGGTATCAAGTTCGAGTACAGGGAGATTCCGGCTGAGCTTGTCGACACCGCGAAGACGTGGCACGACAAGATGGTCGAGGCCGCTGCCGAAGCGAACGAGGAACTGCTCGACAAGTACCTTCACGGCGGTACGCTGACCGAAGAGGAAATCAAGTTCGGCATCCGCAGCCGCACGATCAGGAACGAGATCGTGCCGATGCTGTGCGGCAGCGCGTTCAAGAACAAGGGCGTGCAGGCAATGCTCGACGCCGTAATCGACTATCTGCCGTCGCCGGTCGACGTGCCCGCGATCACCGGTCACGATGAAGACGACAACGAGATCGAGCGTCATCCCAGAGACGACGATCCGTTCTCGGCGCTCGCCTTCAAGATCATGACTGACCCGTTCGTCGGCCAGCTGATCTTCTTCCGCGTGTACTCGGGCGTCGTGAATTCGGGTGACACCGTCTACAACGCGATCAAGGAAAAGAAGGAACGCCTTGGCCGGATCCTGCAGATGCATGCGAACGAGCGCAAGGAAATCAAGGAAGTCTACGCAGGCGACATCGCCGCTGCGGTTGGCCTGAAAGAAGCCACAACGGGCGACACGCTGTGCGATCCGAACAACGTGATCATCCTTGAAAAGATGATCTTCCCGGAACCGGTGATCTCGCAGGCCGTCGAGCCGAAGACGAAAGTCGATCAGGAAAAGATGGGCATCGCGCTCAATCGTCTCGCGCAGGAAGATCCGTCGTTCCGTGTGCAGACCGACGAGGAATCCGGCCAGACGATCATCTCCGGCATGGGCGAGCTGCACCTGGAAATTCTCGTCGACCGGATGAAGCGCGAGTTCGGCGTCGAGGCCACCGTCGGCAAGCCGCAGGTCGCGTATCGCGAAACGATCCGCACGACGGCGGAAGACGTCGAAGGCAAGTTCGTCAAGCAGTCGGGCGGTCGTGGTCAGTACGGTCACGTCGTGCTGAAGCTCGAACCGCAGAAGCCGGGCACGGGCTACGAATTCGTCGATGCGATCAAGGGCGGCGTAGTGCCGCGCGAATTCATCCCGGCGGTCGACAAGGGCATCATCGAAACGCTGAAGGCCGGCGTGCTCGCGGGCTATCCGGTCGTCGACGTGAAGGTCACGCTGACGTTCGGTTCGTACCACGATGTCGACTCGAACGAAAACGCGTTCCGCATGGCCGGCTCGATGGCGTTCAAGGAAGGCATGCGCCGCGCGAAACCGGTGCTGCTCGAACCGATGATGGCTGTCGAAGTCGAAACGCCGGAAGACTTCATGGGCAACGTGATGGGCGATCTGTCCGGCCGTCGCGGCATCGTGCAGGGCATGGAAGACATCGCTGGCGGTGGCGGCAAGCTCGTGCGCGCCGAAGTGCCGCTCGCCGAGATGTTCGGCTACTCCACTTCCCTGCGTTCGCTTACACAGGGTCGCGCCACGTACACGATGGAGTTCAAGCACTACGCTGAAACGCCGTCGAATGTGGCCGACGCAATCGTCAATTCGAAGCACAAGTAATCGCGTTCGAAGCGGTTGAGTGGTTGTGAAGCCCGTTCCTGGTGAACGGGCTTTTTTCTATCCGGGCGGCCCGCACGTCGATGGCAAATGACCGGTCCGACACGGGCGATTTTTGAACGTGCCAGAATACCGGGACGCCCCGAGAGAGGAGACAATCATGAGCCACGATCATTCCCACGACGGCCCGCACGACCATGAGCATGAGCCCGGCGGCGACCATCCCGACTGGCGGGAAAATGGCGTGAAAGTCATCCGCGGCGACCAGCTGGACACCAGCACGGCACAGACACCCGGCATGAACCGCGCCGCAGCAATCAATGCAGCCCGCGTCGGCGCGCAGAAGATCTGGGCCGGCACGGTCACGATCCATCCGAATGCGAAGACCGGCGCGCATCATCACGGCGCGCTCGAAAGCGTGATCTATGTGGTGCGCGGCCGGGCGCGCATGCGTTGGGGCGAGCACCTCGAATTCACGGCCGAAGCTGGCCCTGGCGACTTCATCTTCGTGCCACCGTATGTACCGCATCAGGAGATCAACGCGAGCACCGACGATCCGCTCGAATGCGTGGTCGTGCGCAGCGACAACGAGGCGGTGGTCGTGAACCTGAACATCGATGCCGTTGAAGCACCCGAAACGGTCTACTGGGTCGATCCGATCCACAAACATCCGCACGATCACTAGAGATCGACAGAAAGCGCCCTTCATGACGCCAACTACTGCCGCGCTGCGCCCTCGCCTCTTCACGCTCTACGCCGTGCTGATCGCTGCCAATCTGGCGGCGTGGGCGTGGGCGCTGCTCGCGTTTCGTCACTATCCGCTGCTGCTCGGCACGGCATTGCTCGCGTATGGCTTCGGCCTGCGCCACGCGGTCGACGCCGACCACATCGCCGCGATCGATGCCGTCACGCGCAAGTTGATGCAGGAAGGCAAGCGCCCGCTGACAGTCGGCCTGTCGTTCTCGCTCGGCCATTCGACGATCGTGATTGCCGCGACCATCGGCATCGCGTTGACTGCCGTCTCGATGCATGACCGCTTCGACAGCTTCAAGGCGGTAGGCGGCACAATCGGCACCGCCGTTTCAGCGGCATTTCTGCTGGTGCTCGCCGGCGTGAACCTGATGATCCTGCGCGACGTGTGGCGTCGCTACCGGCACGTGCAGCGCGGCGGCGAACTACCGCCGGACGCGGCGACGCCCGCGCCCGCCGGTTTGCTGTCGCGCGCGCTGCGACCGCTCTTCCGCCTCGTGTCGAAAAGCTGGCACATGTACCCGGTCGGTGTGCTGTTCGGTCTCGGCTTCGACACGGCCACCGAAATCGGCCTGCTCGCGATCGCCGCCGCCGAAGCGGGCAAAGGCCTGCCGATGTATTCGATCCTCGTGTTTCCCGCGCTATTCACGGCCGGCATGACGCTCGTCGATTCCACCGACAACGTGCTGATGGTCCACGCCTACGGCTGGGCGATGGACGACCCGCGCCGCAAGCTCTACTACAACGCGAGCATCACGTTTGTGTCGGCGGTGGTGGCGATCGTGATTGGCGGCGTTGAAGCGCTGGGCCTGCTGTCAGACACGCTCGGCCTCACGGGCGGCGCGTGGGACGCGGCGGCTGCGGTCAACGCGCGCTTCGGCATGCTCGGCTACGGGATCGTCGCGATGTTCACGGCGTGCTGGATCGGCTCGGTGCTGTTTCACCGCTGGCGTCGTCCTGCGGTCACGGCACGGTAGTCGCGCGGCGCAGCAATCGGTTCGCCTGCGCGCCGGCCTGTACCGTCGTCGTGGCGCCGCTTCGGGCGCTAACGCAGCACGCCTTAGCTGCCCGCCTGACACGGCGACCCGGTTATCACGCCGACGAACGTTGTCATCACGACACACGTTCTCCTGTTTCACCCGCGCGAACGGGATTTGCGCGGCGCATGGCGTTCCGATTCCACGGGCAATCGCTTACACTGAAATCGCCCACGTCGCCGCACCACGGCTCGCGTTGACGCGCCCAACCGGGCGCGTTGTCCGATAGAACCCAACGGAACACCATTCGATGAAGAATTCCGCGGATCGCCATTCAGCCCGCCTCGCACTCGAAGCTGCACGACGCACCGCCGATGACCTCGGCAACCACGCCATCGACGAATTCCTCGCCGGCCGCCTCTCGCGCCGCGAACTGCTGCGTTACGCAGGCGTGATCGGGATTTCGCTGGCGGGCGGCGGCCTGCTCGCTTCGCCGCGCGCGCACGCACAGGGTGCACCGAAAGGCGCCAACGCGACGATCCGCGTCGCGCACCTGATGCCGGGCGGCGCCGTCGACCCGCTGACCGTCACCGACGCCGGCGGCCTCGCGCTGCTGAACCAGACCGGAGAATTCCTGATCAACGACGACGAGCACTCACAGTTGCAACCCGCTCTGGCGCTGTCATGGCAGCCGAACGCGAAGGGCGACGTGTGGACGTTCAAGTTGCGTCAGAACGTGAAATTCCACGACGGTCAGACCTTCGGCGCGAAGGACGTGGTCGCCACGTTCGACCGCCTTGCCGATCCGGCAACCGGTTCAGCCGCCCTCTCGGTGCTGAAAGGCGTGCTGTCGAAAGGCGGCGCGAAAGTCGTCGACGAGCAGACCGTCGCGTTCCATCTCGACGCGCCGAACGGCAACTTTCCGTATTACGTTTCCTCGGACAACTACAACGCGATCATCCTGCCGGCGAATTACGCAGGCAACTACGAAAAGACCTTCATCGGCACCGGCGCGTTCAGGCTCGAAACGTATCAGCCGAAGGTGGGCGCTTCGTTCGTGCGCAATCCCGATTACTGGGGCGACAAAGCACTGCCGCAACGCGTGCAGTTTTCGTTCTACGCCGACGAACAGGCGCAGATTCTCGCGCTGCAAGGCCGTCAGGCCGACGTGATGGGCACGTTCACCGTGCAGGGCGGCTCCGGCATCGTGAACAATCCGGAATTCAAGGTGATCGGCGTACGGTCGAGCGCGCATCGTCAGATGCATATGCGCAACGACAATCCGCTCTTCAAGGACAAGCGCGTGCGCCAGGCGCTCGCGCTGTCGCTCGATCGCGAAGTGATGGTGCGCGGGCTCTTCAAGGGCCGCGCGATGGTCGCCAACGACAGCCCGTTTGCCTCCGTCTTTCCGTCGTCGGATATGAGCGTGCCGCAGCGCAGGCTCGACGTTGCGAAGGCGAAGCAGCTGCTCGCGCAGGCGGGCGTCGCCAACGGTTTCGACGTCACGCTGACCACCGAAAAGTACATGGAGATTCCGGACCTCGCCGTCGTCATACAAAACGCGGCGAAGGCGATCGGCGTGCGGATCAATCTGAAGGTGGAAAGCCAGTCGCTGTACTACGGCGCGGGCACGCCCGGCAAGTCGGACTGGCTCGACTCGCCGCTCGGCATCACCGATTACGGTCACCGCGGCGTGCCGAACGTGTTCCTCAACGCGCCGCTCACAAGCAGCGGTACGTGGAACGCGGCGCACTTCAAAAACCCGCAGTACGACAAACTCGTCGCAGATTTCGTGGGTGCGCTCGACGTGGCATCGCAGAAGAAAATCGCCGGGCAGATCGAAACGCTGCTGCTCGACGAAACGCCGATCATCATCCCGTACTTCTACGACCAGTTGATCGCCACGCGCAGCGCGCTCGGCGGCGTGCGTTTCACCGCGATCGCGCAGCTGTATTTCGATCGCGCGGTACTGGCCGGCTAAGCGCCGGCGCGATCAATCCACATCGCATTCGGCGCCAGCACTTCACGCGAGCATTCGATGTCGACTCCGGCTTTTCCTTCCGCACCGAACGCGCCGCAAACAGGTAGCGGCAACGCGGGCCGCGTCGCGCGTTTTCTGGCAACGCGCATGGCGCTCTCGCTCGTCACGCTGTGGCTGCTGTCAGTGCTCGTGTTCGCGGGCGGCCAGTTGCTGCCCGGCGATATCGGCCGCGCGGTGCTTGGGCCGCTTGCCGACGCACGCGCTGTCGCCGCGCTCAATCATCAGCTCGGCGCGGACCGGCCGCTGCTAACGCAATACGTCGGCTGGATCACGCATTTCGTGCGCGGCGACATGGGCATGTCGTACGTGTTCCGCACGCCGGTCGGGCCGTTTGTCATCCAGGCACTCGGGCATTCTGCGAAGCTTGGCCTGCTCGCGTTCATTGTCGTCGTGCCGCTTGGGATCGCGGGCGGCGTGTGGGCGGCGATGCATGCGGGACGCTGGATCGATCGCGCCATCAGCATCGCGGGCCTGTCGGCGACAGTGGTGCCGGAGTTCGTGTCGTCGATCGTGCTGATCCTGATCTTCGGCATCTGGCTGCAGTGGTTGCCGATCGAGGCCTCGTATCCGCCTGGCGCCGGCGTGTTCGAGCAACTCAGGCATCTGATCCTGCCGGTGCTGCCGCTCGTCTTCGTCTTCTTCGGCTACATCGCGCGGATGGCCCGCGCCGGCACCGTCGAGGCGCTCGACGCCGACTACACGCGCACCGCGATCCTCAAAGGTCTGCCGCAGCACATCGTGATCTGGCGACACGTGCTGCGCAACGCATTGCTGCCGACCATCACCGTCGCCGCTACGCAGCTCGGCTACATGATCGGCGGACTGGTCGTCGTGGAGACGCTCTTTCACTATCAGGGCATCGGCTCGCTGATCTACAACGCCGCGAAGGCGAAGGACTTTCCGATGCTCGAAGCCGGCGTGCTGACCATCGGCGTCGTGTACACGGTGGCGAATCTCGTCGCCGATGCGTTGCACGTGCTGCTCAATCCGCGTCTGCGTGTGCAGGGGGCCGAATGAACGCCGTCGCGCCGCCGGAAGCGGCCCGCATCCAGGAGCCGCGCTACGACCGCCTGCGTGCCCTGCTGCATTCGCCGACGTTCATCGTCGGTGTGCTGATCGTGCTTGGCTGGGTAGTGTGCGCAATCGCCGGGCCGTGGATCGTGCGGCTCGATCCGTACGCGTCCGATCCGCTCAACTCGCTGGCGCCGCCCGATCACACGCACTGGTTCGGCACCGACCAGCTCGGCCGCGATGTGTTTTCGCGCGTGATCGTCGGCGCCCGCGACATCCTCACGATCTCGCCACTCGCGACGTTGCTCGGCACGCTGGCGGGCACGGCGCTCGGTCTGGTCGTCGGCTATTTCGACGGCTGGGTCGACAACGTGATCGGCCGTGCGATCGATGCCGTGCTCGCGTTGCCGCTTGTCATCGTCGCGCTGCTTGCACTTGCGGCCGTGGGCACGTCGAACTTCACGGTGATTCTCGTGATCGGCATCACGTTCACGCCGATCACCGCGCGCACCGTGCGCGCCGCCGTGCTGGCCGAACGTCATCTCGACTACGTCGCCGCGGCGCAGCTGCGCGGAGAAAACGCGACGTACATCATGTTCGCGGAGATCCTGCCCAACGTGCTGCCGCCGATCATCGTCGAAGCGAACGTGCGGCTCGGGTATGCGATTTTCGCGGTCGCGACGCTGTCGTTTCTCGGCTTCGGCATCCAGCCGCCTTCGGCTGACTGGGGGCTCGCATTATCGGAGTCGTACACGTTGATGGCGGGCGGTGCGTGGTGGACCGTCGTGTTCGATGCGGCGGCGATCGCATCGCTCGTCGTCGGCGTCAATCTGATCGCGGATAGCGTCGAAGGTGTGCTCGACCGATGAATGCGCCGCCGCCCTCCGCTTTTCCCGCCTTCGACGTCTCGAAGAGCGAGCGCACCGACGCGCTGACAATCGTCGGCCTCACGGTCAGTTACCGTTCCCGCGGACGCGATCGCGAGGTGCTGCAGGACGTCTCATTTCGCGTGAAGCGCGGCGAAGCGTACGGGCTCGTCGGTGAATCCGGATGCGGCAAGTCGACGGTCGCGATGGCCGCGTTGCGCTACCTGCCGCGCAACGGCAAGGTGAAGGCCGGCCGCATTCTGATCGCCGGCCAGGATCCGAACGCGCTCGACGCCGACGCGCTGCGCATGATGCGCGCGAAGTCGATTTCGATGGTGTATCAGGATCCTGCACGCGCGCTCAATCCTTCGCTCACCGTCGCGCGTCAGGTGTCGGAAGCATTCGAAGCTGCGGGCGCATCGTACGCGACAGCGCTCGAACGCACGCTTGAAATGCTGCGCCGGGTGCGAATCGCGTCACCGGAGCGCGTGATGGACAGCTATCCGCATCAGCTGTCGGGCGGCATGCAGCAGCGTGTCGTGATCGCGATGGCGCTCGCTTCGAATCCCGCGCTCCTGATCCTCGACGAACCGACGACTGGCCTCGATGCAACCGTCGAAGCTGAAGTGCTCGATCTGGTCGCGCAACTGCGCAAGGAATTCGGCACGGCGGTGCTGTTCATCAGCCACAACCTCGCGGTGATCGGACGGATGTGCGAGCGCGTCGGCGTGCTGTATGCGGGCAAGCTCGTCGAAGAAGGCACGACGCGCGATGTTTTCGCCCGTCCGCGACATCCGTATACGGTCGGCCTGCTGCGCTGTCTGCCGACGCCCGGCCGCAGCAAGGACACGGACCGGCTCGATACCATCGCCGGTCAACTGCCGCTCGCAGGCTCGGTGATGCAAGGCTGCATCTATACCGACCGCTGCCGTCTCGCCGACGATCGCTGCCGGCGCGAAGCACCGCCGCCTTATCGCGTGAGCGCTGCGCACGGCGATCAGATGTCGCGGTGCCACTATCACGAGCGCGCGATCGATCTGCCTCGCAATACCGGCGAGAAGCCGGAGCTCGCGCGACAATCCGCGAGCGATGGCACGGATGAACGCGCGCTGGTGCTGCGCGCGGAACATGTATCGAAGACATTCCACGTGTCGGGCGCAGCGTTACGCGCCGTCGATGACGTCTCGCTCGAACTGATGAAGGGCGAGACGCTCGGCCTCGTCGGCGAATCGGGAAGCGGCAAGACGACGCTCGCGCGACTGCTGCTCGGCCTCGTTTCGCCCGACGCAGGCAGTGTCATCGAACTCGACGGCGCGTTGTTGCCGGCGCGCGTCACCCGACGCAACGACGAGCAGGTGAAGTCGCTTCAGATCGTGTTCCAGAACCCGGATTCGGCGCTCAACCGCGCGCATTCGGTGAAGCGGCTGATCGGCCGCGCGTTGTCGCGGCTGGGTTCGCTGCGCGGTCAGGCGCACGGCGCGAGGCTCGCCGCACTCGCCGCGGCAGTGCGCCTGCCCGACCGCTATCTTGGCGTGCGTACGCGGCAGCTGTCGGGCGGGCTCAAGCAGCGCGTCGCGATTGCGCGCGCGTTTGCGGGTGATCCGCGCGTCGTTGTCTGCGACGAACCGACTTCCGCGCTCGATGTCTCCGTGCAGGCCGCGATCCTCAATCTGCTCGCGGACCTGCAACGCGAACGCGGGGTGAGCTATGTGTTCATCTCGCACGATCTGAACGTCGTGCGCTATCTGTCGGATCGCATCGCGGTGCTCTATCTCGGTCGTCTGATGGAGATCGGGCCGGCCGGCGCGGTGTTCGATGGTCCGCATCATCCGTATACCGAAGCGTTGATTTCTTCGATCCCAACGCTCGATTCAAACAGCGGCGCGCAACGCGTCCGTCTGTCCGGTGACCTGCCTTCGGCGTCGGCGCCGCCTTCGGGCTGCGTCTTTCATACGCGCTGCCCGCGCAGGCTCGGCGCGATCTGCGAACAGCAGGATCCGCCGATGCACGATGCGGGCGACGGTCATCACATCCGCTGCCACATCCCCGTCGAAGAACTTCGCGTGCTCCAGCGCGATACGACGCGAAGCGAAGCGTGACGTGAGATAGCGCGACGCGTCGGTTTGTCTGCTGAATGCGGACGCTTCATCGATGACACGTCTCGCGCGGCGATTCACGTCGTGCGTTTCACCGTCGAAACGTTTTTATGCGATTCCTGAACGCCTGCATCGGGTGCGGTACGTGCGCGCCATGTACGACGCGGGTTTGCGGGCAGTGGCATGGTTGTCGCTACGGGAGGTGCGGGCAACCGGCACGCGATCAGCGACAACGGGGTTGAGCTTTCCGACACGGTTGGCCGATGCAGATAACGGCTTCGTGCTTCGCCGATAGTGTGCGAGGCGCGCACTGTGCGGACCAGACACGGGGAGCAACAAGGCTCGCGTTATGACGGGCCCTCCGCATACGAGGCGGCCAATAAGAGACGGCGGCAGACGAGGCGTCGCCCTCTCGTCGGGAGAGATGTGATGAATAACACGAAGTTAACTAAGCACTACTACGGGTTACGGGATGCGGCAGTGTGTATTGCTGGCGCGGCGACTTTAATGGCAGTGCATGTCGCGCACGCCGCATCGACGAACGAGGTGATCCCGCAATGGATTCTCGTCGCCGATGCGCCGTTGCCGGCAAGCGGCGGACAGGCCGGTACTCCAGCGGCTATGTCTGCTACGCCCGCGACACCGGCCTACAACGCGGCGACCCAGTCGTCGGCAAAAGGCGTCGCGGCGGGCTCCCCTCTCGTGGGAAGCAGCCTGACGGCAGACGCATCGCTGCCGGGCAGCGGCGACTCCGCTGACGCGGTCGGCGCTGCGGACGGCGCGGCCGTTCTCGCGCAACGGGGCACGCTCGCGACCGGCGCACCATCCGATGCCAGCACAACAGCAGCCGACGATGCAGCGGCCGTCTTCCAGACGACGCGGGAATGTCGCGGCAACACAGTCGGCATCTGCGATCCGAAACAGGCGAACGGCGGACGCGGTGGAAGCAGCGGCGCGGCGTCGAGCGGCGCAAACAGCAGTAGTAGTGGCAGCAACAGCAGCGGCGGTGGCGGTGGCGCGGGCGCATCGGCGGGGAGCTCGAACGGCAGCGCGTCCGCCGGAGGCAAAGGTGGTGGTGGTGGCGGTGGCGGTGGCGGTGGCGGTGGTGGCTGTGGTGGCGGTGGCGGTGGCGGTGGTGGCGGTGGTGGCGGTGGTGGTGGTGGTGGTGGTGGTGGTGGTGGTGGTGGTGGTGGTGGTGGTGGCGGTGGTGGTGGTGGCAGCGGCGGTTGCGGCTGCGGCGGCGGTGGCTCCAGCGGCAGCGGCAGTAGCGGTCACGGCGGTGGCTTTGGCGCCGGCGGTCCTGGCGGTGGCTTCGGTGCGGGTGGTCCCGGCGGTGGGTTTGGCGGTAGTTTCGGCGGTGGTGGCGGCTTCGGCGGAGGGTATGGCGGCGGCTCCGGCGGTGGTGGCCACGGCAGTGGCAACGGACATTAGATCCGTAGCAACGGAACGGCGCCCCCGTGCCGTTCCGCAGATCCGAAACGATTCGGCTCCTTGCCGGTCCGAGCCTGTGTTGGCGGTGACGTCCCGATCCCCCGGTCGGACGTCGCCGCCAGGGCCGGACACTTCCCTTCTGTGGTCCCTTCCCTTTCGCCTCAACGGCATCGGCAGCTTCAACGGCGCCGACAGTTCCGACAGCGCATCGCGCGGCAGCCGGAACCAAATGGCATGGATCGCCTCATATTGAACTCAACGTTCAGCATGAGGACAACACGATGCAAAGACATGTCCCCTCACCCGTCGCGCGCACTGCATCAGCCCTGCTGATGGCCACCACGCTCGGCTTCGCCTCGCTCGCGAACGCGCAGACGCCTGCTCAACCTGCTGCCCCGGCCACAGCCGTGGCGCCACCCGTCGATCCGTCCTTCTCCGCGTATTCGCTCGCACAACGCTGCAAGAAGAAATCGGATAACGTCGCGCAAGGTCAATGCGTCGGCGCGATTCGCGGCATCATCCGCGGCTATCAGTACGGCGTGCTGTTTCTCGGCCAGCGTGCGTCGCTGCCCCCGAACGAAACCCAACGCGTATCGCTATGCCTGCGCGACACGCAGGTCTCCACCATCGTCGACGATTTTCTTAAGGACGCCGGTCAGGTCAGCGACGATGCTCTCAAGCGCGCGCCCGCCGAAGTCGCCGTGCTCGGCTCCGTCCATTCACATCACCCCTGCAACTGATCCATGCGCGTTGCACACGCGCATGAGCAGACACACCTCACAGCATTTCGAGCGGCCGCTTGCTGCGCGGCGGCCGGAAATGCGCATCGATGGCGGCGTATTCGTCGACGGTGAGTTGCAGGTCCAGCGCGCGGCGGTTGTCGCGTACATGCTCGATGCGGCCTGACTTCGGAATCGCGAAGACCTCCGGCCGGCGCAGCACCCACGCGAGCGCCACCTGAAACACGGACACGCCACGCGCGCTGGCGATGTCGTCGAGCGGCGAGCGTTTCGGCAGACGCGCATGATCAACCGGGCTGTACGACATCGCCGGCATCGCGCGCTCCGCGAGCCAAGGCAGCAGGTTGAACTCGGGTCCCCGTCGCGCGACGTTGTAGAGAATCTGGTTCGTCACGCAGGCGTCGCCCCCTGGCACGTCGAAAAGTTCTTCCATGTCGTCGGTGTCGAAGTTGCTGACGCCCCAATGACGGATCTTGCCCGCCCGACGCAATGTCTCAAATCCTTCGACGGTCTCCGCAAGCGGCACCGATCCGCGCCAGTGCAACAGATACAGATCGAGGCGATCAGTCTTCAGACGCTTCAGGCTCTGCTCGCAGGCAGCCTGCACACCACGCCGGCTTGCATTGTGCGGATAGACCTTGCTGACGAGAAACACGTCGTCGCGCACGCCGTGCAATGCTTCGCCCAGCAGCGATTCGGTGGCGCCGTCGCCGTACATTTCGGCGGTGTCGATAAGCGTCATCCCCAGTTCGATGCCTTCGCGTAGCGCTGCTATCTCGGCAGCGCGGCGCGCAGGCTGCTCGCCCATTTCCCACGTGCCCTGCCCCAGCTTCGGAATCCGCTCACCATCGGGCAGGCTCACGCTGGCGATCTCGTTCGTCATGGTTACTCCTTGTTTCCGGGTTTCTTCGCCGCACAGACAGCGCGGACATGCGCGCATGCGGACGCGCCGCGGCGATGACAATTCGAACGAGTTTATCCGTTCACGAAGGCGCGTAGAGACCCACCCGCAAAAGCCCGCTATAACGCGAGGGCGCCAATGACATAGAATTGCCGCTTGCCCTTCTTGCGTCCGTCACATGAACTCTGCCTCGGAAGACCGCTGGCGCGACCTGCGCCCGGACCCGGAAAACGACACCCCGCTCTATCTGCAACTCGCCCGCAAGCTCGGTCACGCGATCCACGAGAACCGCTGGAACGCCGGGGAAGCATTGCCCTCCGAACGCGTGCTGTCGGACGCGCTGGGCGTGTCACGCATCACCGCGCGCAAGGCCATCGCGCTGCTCGTCGAACAGGGGTTGATCCGGCGCACGCAGGGCGCGGGCAGTTTCATCACGCCGCGCTATGAAGATCCGCTGTCGCGACTGTCGAGCTTCAGCGAAATGCTGCGGCGACGCGGCTTCACGCCGAGTTCGCAATGGCTGTCGCGCGAAATCCAGCCGGCGAATCGCGATGAAGTGATCCAGCTGGGTCTGTCGCCGGCGGCGGCGGTGACACGTCTGCGGCGTCTGCGGCTCGCGGACGGCATCGTGATGGCGGTAGAAAACTCGACGTTTCCGTCTTCGGTGATTCCCGATCCGCAGGCGATCGGCGATTCGCTGTACAGCTATCTCGAGCAACGTGGGTTGTCGATCGTGCGCGCGTTGCAGCACTTCCGCGCGGTCAACGCGAGCGAAGAAATCGCGCAGCAGATGAGCATCGCGCCGAACGAGGCGCTGCTGCTGATCACGCGCGTTGGTTACACCGCCGACCAGCGCGCGATCGAACTCACCGATACCTACTGCCGCAACGATTACTACGATTTCGTCGCGGAGCTTCGCAAGTAGGCTGATGGCACGCTATGCCCAGCGGGCGTCGTCGGTGCCAATCGGCACGGGCGGGCGGGCGTAGAACGGCGGTGTCTCCGACAGCCGTTCCGCCGGCATCACGCTTGTGACGCGGCCAAACGGTGAGTCGACGGTTTCCAGACAATCCTGCACGTCATCGAACGTGACGTCCGGCGTGCGCCAGCCGTCGGCGACCTGTCCGAACGACGTCAGCCAGTGGCCCGTCTGCGCCAGCGAAAGCCGGACGTGCCAGCTGCCGCCTTCGGTTGCCCGCCTGGCCAGCGCGACCATTGCGCCGAATGCAGCCAGATAGCCCGCGCCATGATCGAGCGCCTGACACGGCAGATGCCTGGGCATGCCGCTTTGCGCGTCTGAACCACCGCCTTCGCCGCGCGCCGCAAGACTCTCCGTCCACGCGATGCCGCTCGCCGACTGCACGAGGCTGTCGAAGCCGCGTCGCAGCGCCCACGGCCCGGTGTGGCCATATGCCGATATCGACACGCACACGATGCCCGGACGCAGCCGCGCCAGCTCTTCCGGCGCAAACCCGCGCGCCGCGAGTGAGCCCGGACGATAGGCCTGCAGAAACACATCCGTGTTGCCCGCCACCAGCGCACGCAGCCGCACGCGCGCGGGGTCGTCGCGCAGATCGAGTGTCGCGGAGCGCTTGCCGCGACCATTGTCGATCACGAGGGGCGCAATATTCGGCAGATGAGGACCGTTGATCAGCAACACATCCGCGCCGTGCTGCGCGAGCGCGCGCCCGGCAACCGGCCCCGCGATGATCCGCGACAGGTCGAGTACACGGGTGCCGGCAAGCGGCAGGGACGCGTCGCCGCGACCCGGTGCCTCGGGTTGGGAATCGCCGATCCGTTCGATCTCGAAGAGCGGCAGGGACGCGATCGCCTTCGCCTGATCGAGCGCGGCCCATTCGTCGGGCGCGCGGATCAGCGCAGCGCACAGACAGGCGTCGGCGAGCGTCTGATCCAGCGTCGCGCCGTCCCAGCCGCGAATCGCTTCAGCGACGGCCTTCGGATCATTGGCGCAGCCGAGCACCTTCAGCACACCGTCAAGATGATGCTGAAAGTTGGTATGAAGCTGGATCCAGCGATCGTCGCGCGTCGCGTAAAAGCCGGTGACCGGATTGCGCAGTTCAGGCGGCAGCCCTTCGTTCACCCGCAGATACCGCTCGCTGCGAAACGTGGCAAGCGCACGCCGCACGTCGACGTCGACGCGCTGCTGCCGGCCGGTACGCAGGCGAAAGCATTCCGCGGCGGCAAGCGCCATGGCCGCAATCGTCGCGGACGCCAGCGTGCCAACGCGATAGACCGACGGCAACGCAGGGTCTTCGCCTGCGAGCGAGACGGCGTCAAGCGCCGCGGGGCTGCAGGCCGCCAGCGACCAGAGATGTTCAAGCGCGAGTCGCGGTGTCATGAGCAGGGGCAAGCGCCCGCGACGAAGCGGGCGCATTGATGGAACTCACTGTTCGATCGTAAAACGATCGCCCCGTTCCTGCCGGAAGGCACAAAACCCGCCGCAGCCTGCGCTCACGCCGCCGGGAACCAGCGCGGCATCCACGCGCGCAGCGATCGCCGGGAGAGCGTGAACAGCCGCGAAGCATCGGCCGACAGCGTCCGCTCACGCAGCTCGCAGCCGGCGAACGTCAACGCGACGCGCGCGTTGCCGGGCCCGGCGCTCACCCACGCCCGCGCGCCGCGCGGCAACTCAAATGTTTCACCGGCGGCGAGCCAGTAATCCTCCGGATCGCCATCGAGCGTGATCCAGATTTCCCCGGCCATCACCTTCAGGATGAGCGGCCGGACGACGCGCCATGCGGCCGCCGGCTCGTCATGTTGCAGTTCGAAAGTACGGATTTCGCGCATCGCAGTGCTCCTTGAAACGACTTTATGATTGAGTCATTATTGCGGCGCGACGACCGGAACCCCATGCACACTTCCGGACAGTTTCATCGAAACTGTACAGTCGAAAAACCAGACAGTAGCCGCTAATCCAGACAATGAGCCAGCCAATGAGCCGGACAACAGGCCGGACAGTGAGGTGGTATGAAACTCGAACTTGACCGCGAAAACGGCGTGCCGCTCACCGAGCAGATCGTCAACGGCGTTCAGACGTGGATCCGGTCGCGCGTCGCGCATCCGGGCGCGAAACTGCCCTCGATCCGCCAGTTCGCCACCGATTACCAGATCAGCCGCTTCCCGGTGATCGAGGCGTACGACCGGCTCGTGTCGCTCGGTTTCATCGATTCACGGCATGGTTCGGGCTTTTATGTCGCCGAACGTTCGCGCGCGATGCTCGCGGGTCAAGGCACGTCCGACCCGCGTCGCGCGGACGAAGAGTCGGTCCACATCCTCCAGCAGTTCAACCATCCGGGCGAATCGCTGAAGCTCGGCAGCGGCTTCATCCCCGAAGCGTGGCGCGACATGGACAGCATCGGCCAGGCGATCCGTCACGTCTCGCGCGTCGACAGTTCAAGCTTGATCGACTACGCAACGCCGCTCGGCAACGCGACCTTGCGCGACCACCTGCAGGGCCGCATCGCGCAGCTCGGCATCATGGCCGACGCGTCGCAGATCCTGATCACGAACGGCGCGAGCCAGGCGCTCGACATGCTGATGCGCTACATGCTGAAGGCCGGCGACACGGTGTTCGTCGAAGATCCGGGCTACTACAACCTGAACGGTCTGCTGAAGCTGCATGGCGTGCGGCTCGTCGGCATTCCGCGCACGCGCAACGGCCCCGATCTCGACGCGATGCAGGCGATGCTGAAAGAGCATCGTCCACGCCTCTTCTTCATCAATACGGTGTTCCACAACCCGACCGGCACGACGATCTCGCCGCCCGTCGCGTTTCGCCTGCTGCAGCTCGCACGCGAGCACCAGTTCACGATCATCGAAGACGACATCTACGCCGACTTCCAGACCGAGCCGACCGACCGCCTCGCGACGCTCGACCAGCTCGAACACGTTGTCTATGTGGGCGGCCTGTCCAAGACGCTGTCGTCTTCGCTGCGCATCGGCTATCTGGTGGCGAGCCCGGCGATCGTCAAGGATCTCGCCGACGTGAAGATGCTGACGAGCATCGGCGGCTCGCGTTTCGCGGAAGCGGTAGCCGTCGCGCTGCTGGAGCGCGGCATGTATCGCAAGTATCTCGAACGGCTGCGTCGCCGGATGCGCGATGCGCTCGGCCTTACCGTGCAGACGCTCGAAGACAGCGGGTGGGATCTTTTCGATAAACCGCTCGGCGGCAAGTTCGTGTGGGCGCGCGTGCCGCATGTCGAAGACGCGACGCGGCTCGTCGAGTGTGGCGCGCCGCTCGGCGTGACGGTCGCGCCGGGCAGCTACTTTCGCCCGAACGCCGAACCGAGCCCGTGGATCCGGATCAACGCGGCGTTCACCCACGACCCGCGCGCGCGGGCATTCTTCGACGCTGCCGCCGCGCTTCCGGGCTGACGCACGACGCTGCGTCCGCTGCGTCCGCGGCGTACCCGGTGCCACCGGGCAACGCCCGCCGCAACCGGCAAGGCACCCACCCGGCGCGATTCCCGGCGGCGTTGTGACGCTTGCCGTTAAAATGACGGCTCGCCGCGTTGCCAGACTGCGCGCCGCCTGCGCCCTCCTCTGCCCTCATGTCCATCGCCCAGACCGCGTCCGCCCCGTCTTCGAAATCCCTCACCGTATTGCTGTGGCTGGTGGCCACCGGCTTCTTCATGCAGACGCTCGACGCGACGATCGTCAACACGGCGCTCCCCGCGATGGCGACGAGTCTCGGCGAACTGCCGCTGCGCATGCAGTCGGTGGTGATCGCGTATTCGCTGACGATGGCGGTGATGATTCCAGTGTCGGGCTGGCTCGCGGACAAGCTTGGCGTCCGGCGCGTGTTCCTGAGTGCGATCCTCGTGTTCACGGTCGGCTCGCTCCTCTGCGCGAACGCGCATACGCTGAACCAGCTGGTGGTGTACCGCATCGTGCAAGGTGTGGGTGGCGCGATGCTGCTGCCCGTAGGGCGACTCGCCGTGCTGCGCACGTTTCCGGCTGAACGTTATCTTCCGGCGCTGTCGTTCGTCGCGATTCCGGGGTTGATCGGTCCGCTCATTGGTCCGACGCTCGGCGGCTGGCTCGTGAAGATCGCGTCGTGGCACTGGATCTTTCTGATCAACGTGCCGGTGGGCATCGCCGGCTGCATCGCGACGTTCATCTTCATGCCGGACAGCCGCAATCCTGATACGCCGAAGTTCGATCTGAAAGGCTATCTGCTGCTGATCGTCGGCATGGTCGCGATCTCGTTCGCCCTCGATGGCCGCACGGAACTGGGCATCCAGCACGCAACCGTGCTGGTGCTGCTGATCCTGAGCCTCGCGTGTTTTGTTGCGTATGGACTGCATGCGGTGCGCGCGCCGCAACCGATCTTCTCGCTCGATCTGTTCAAGATCCACACGTTCAGCGTCGGTCTGCTCGGCAACCTGTTTGCGCGGATCGGCAGCGGCGCGATGCCGTATCTGATTCCGCTGCTGTTGCAGGTGAGCCTCGGCTACAGCGCGTTCCAGGCGGGCATGATGATGCTGCCGGTTGCGGCGGCGGGGATGTCGTCGAAGCGGCTCGCGACGACGCTCATCATGAAATACGGCTACCGACGCGTGCTCGTCACAAACACCGTGCTCGTCGGCCTCGCGATGGCGAGCTTCGCGCTGACGAGCGCCGGCCAGCCGCTCTGGCTGCGGCTCGTGCAGCTTGCGTTCTTCGGTGGCGTGAACTCGATGCAGTTCACGGCGATGAACACGCTCACGCTGAAAGACCTCGGCACCGGCGGCGCGAGCAGCGGCAACAGCCTGTTTTCGCTTGTACAGATGCTGTCGATGAGTCTCGGCGTCACCGTCGCGGGCGCGCTGCTCGCGACCTTCACAGGGCTGATTGCACGCGTCACCGAAGCCAATTCGCTGCCGGCATTCCACGCGACGTTCCTGTGCGTCGGCATCATCACGGCGGGCTCGGCGTGGATCTTCGCGCAACTCTCGCCGGATATCCGCTCGCGGGCGAAAAAGACCGACCCGTCGGAGCGGACGTAACGACGGTATCGCGTCAGGGCGCCAGGTGACGTCGCGTTTTCGCGGTTCGTGCCGGCGTAATGGCACAGACGGTTCGCGGGTTTCGGCACAGAAACACCGTGCACGAGTACCCGCAGCAGGGCGTCACGCGCACCATCGCTGTGCGTCGCGCGGCCGCGAAGTGCGAGCCGGCACGCAGCCTGACGAATCCAGCCGCACGCAGGTGTCATTTTCGGATGCGCATACTTCTTGCTGGCCTATCCTGTAAACTTGCGCTTTCGGCGGGCTGTGCGCCACAGCTGACCACTACACGACCGATATGATGAGCATGATCGACCTCGATCCCCCCGGCTTCCAGCCGCCGCGTCCGATGGCGGGCGACGAAGGCGCGCGCCGCACCGTCCTGTACGGCGGCTATACCGTCTTCAGCGTTTTCCAGCCGGTGTTTTCGGTGTCGCACCGTCGCGCGATCGGTTATCACGCGTCGCTGCGTGCGCGCGACGAACACGCGCGCCATGTGCCGTCGCACGAAGTCTTCACGCAGGCCGCGCGGCGCGGCGATCTGCTTGAACTCGGGCGTCTTGCCGAATCCCTGCATCTCGGCAACTTCAATGCATTCGACAGCCACGACGAGTGGCTTTTCCTGAGCCTGCATCCTGCGGCACTGATGGACACGAGCTATGGCGACGCGTTGCTCGCCGGGCTGAAGGCGCTCGGCCTGCCGCCGCAACGCGTGGTGCTGGAAGTGTCCGAACAGGCCGGCGGCGAGACGACGCGTTTCTCGGAAATCATCGACGCGCTGCGCAAGTCCGGTTTCCTGATCGCGCTCGATGGTTTCGGCGCGAAGCATTCGAACATCGACCGCGTGTGGCAGCTGCGCCCCGACATCGTCACGCTCGACCGCTGCATTCTTGCGCAGGCGAGCGAGCATTCACATATCGAACGCGTGTTGCCCGGCCTCGTTTCGATGCTGCATGAATCCGGGCAACTGGTGTTGATGGGCGGACTTTCGACCGAGCGCGACGCGCTGATCGCACTCGAATGCAATGTCGATTTCGTGCAGGGCGCGTTTTTCGCGGGCCCAAGCGTCGATCCGGTGAAGCCGCAAGCTGCGGCCGGCTTGATGGATGCGCTGTCGGCGGCGTTGCGGGAGCGCGTATCGGCGCGCGAGCGTGCGCAGGTTTCGCGGCTTGCGCCGTACGTGAAGGCACTCGAAGCCGCCAGCGCCCAGCTTTTCGCCGGCGGGACGGTCGCTCACGCGACAGCGCCGTTGCTGGCGCTCGGCGAAACCGCGCGCTGTTTCGTGCTGGACGCCTCCGGCCGGCAGATCGGCGACAACGTGCTGCCGCATGGCCGCGCATCGCAACGCGCAAAACGGTTCCGCCCGCTGCTGCATTCCGAAGGCGCGAGCTGGGAGCGCCGGCCGTATTTCATCCGGGCCGTTCGCGAGCCGGGCAAGGTTCAGCTGACGCCGCCGTATCTGTCGATCAACGAGGCGCACCTGTGCGTGACGGCGTCGATTGCCGCGGAAACGGCGCGTGGGTTGCAGGTGCTGTGCGTCGACATCAACTGGGAAGTCGCCGCGCACCGGAATTGAGGGATGCGGTTTTGTTGAGTGAAAGCGGCACGGCGCGCGCAGGCCGGTCAGCACATGACCGGTTCGGCGCGGCCAATCCGTTCAAGCAGGCGAGTGACAGCACGCGAACCCCACGCCGCATTCGCCGCACGCAGATTCACCGCTGACGACACGACGCACAGCCGCGCGATGCGTCCATCGCAGGCGGCCGCGACGTCAAGCAGGCCCGTCACCTCCCCTTCCGCCATCAACGCAACGCCCGCCATGCCATTGATCGTCACAGGCGCGGCATTGCGCGTAGATGACGTCAGCTGATCCACCCAGCGCGCCGAAGCAATCGCCTCACCGGCATTGGCTTCTTCTTCCGCATCGCTGAGCACAACCGCTTCTTCGCTGAACAGGCGCATCAACTGCGCGCGATCCTGCGCCTCGATTGCCGCGCGCAACCGCTCGACGACCTGCGCATGCGCGGACGGATCGACGGCCGGCTTCGGCTCGCCGCCTTCACGCTGCAAGCGCGTTTTCGCGCGATGGACGATCTGCCGGCAGTTCGCCACCGATTTGCCGATGATCTGCGCGATGTCCGCGTAATCGCAATCGAGCGCCTCGTGCAGCACGAAGGCCGCGCGCTCATCCGGCGTCAGACGTTCGAGCATCAACAGCAAACCGTACGACATCTCCGACGCACGCAGCGCCATTTCTTCCGCCGACGGCACGATGCCATCGAGCCACGGCTCTGGCAGCCAGCCTGCCGCACGCGACAGGCGCTCCATCTGCAGATGCCGCAGGCGATCGATCGCAAGACGCGTCGTAATCGTCGTGAGCCAGCCTGCGGGCGCGCGAATGTCGCTGGCGTCGGCGAGATGCCATTTGAGCCACGCGTCCTGCACGACATCTTCGGCTTCCGCGCGACTGCCCAGCATCCGGTACGCGAGCGCCATCAGCTTTCCCCGCGATGCCGCGAACGTCGCGGCCTTGTCCATTTCATCTTCCGTCATGCGTGATGCTCCGTGATCGTGGAGAAAACACTTCGGCGCCGTGGATTCGCGCCCCGCCTTCATAGACGGTTCAGCGCGCCCCCATGTGACAGTCGCCCGACAAAATAAATCGTGTCACGCGATACGGCGTTCCCGCGTCTTGCAGACAGGATTCTGCGCGACGTCAGCCGTGCGCGGAATCCACCAACAACCCAACGAGGAACGCATGTCATACCTGTATCCGCCCCCGTCATTTTCGGGTCTCGGCCTCGTGCCGACCGTCATCGAACAGTCCGGTCGCGGTGAACGCGCCTATGACATCTATTCGCGGCTCCTGCGTGAGCGGATCGTGTTTCTGGTGGGGCCGGTGAATGACCAGTCGGCGAGCCTGATCGTCGCGCAGTTGCTGTTTCTCGAGTCCGAGAATCCTGACAAGGATATTTCCTTTTACATCAACTCGCCGGGCGGCTCGGTTTATGACGGCCTCGCGATCTACGACACGATGCAGTTCATCAAGCCCGAAGTGTCGACGCTGTGCACTGGCTTCGCGGCGAGCATGGGTACGTTTCTGCTCGCGGCCGGCCAGCGCGGCAAGCGTTACGCGCTGCCGAACGCACGCATCATGATTCACCAGCCCTCAGGCGGCGGACAGGGCACGGCCGCCGACGTCGAGATCCAGGCGAAGGAAGTGCTGTACCAGCGCGAACGCCTGAATGCAGTACTCGCCGAACGCACGGGCCAGAGCATCACGCAGATCGAAAAGGACACGGACCGCGACAACTACATGTCCGCCGAAGGTGCGCAGTTGTACGGCCTGATTGACAGTGTGCTGACGACACGCACCGAACTGCCCAAGGATGTGAAGCACAACGAGATGTGACGGGCCGGCTGGCGGGTTTCGGGCGCACCCGTGTGCGGCCCGAAGCGCCTGTCGCGTTTACCGCTTACGCGAGCCGCGATTCCAGATACGACGCCACGACCTGTTTGTACTCGACGAGCAGCAGCGTGCGCTCTTTGGGTCTCGCGACGGCGTACAGCGGATTCATACTTTTCACCACCTGAAGCGTGACCTCAGCGATGCGAAAGGCCTCGTCGCCTGAAAGCGCCGGCTGATAGCGCTGGAACAGTTCGGCGAAACGGCCGCGCAGCCGGTTGCGCGCTGCCGCATCGCGTTTGAAATTCAGCGAAACCGACAGCAGCGGAATATAGGCAGGACGGGTCGCCATGAACGCCGCCATCATCTCGAACAGGCTGCCGACCAGTTCCGGCACGGTCATCCCTTCAGCCGCGACGCTGAGCGCGGTCCAGCGCTCTTCCATCTCTTCGGCATAACGCGTGCGCAGCGCGAACACGAGCGCTTCCTTGTTCGGAAAGTACTGATACACCGCACCGATCGACGCGCCCGCGCGCTCCGCGATGGCAGTCATGGTCGCGGCGTCGAAACCGCGCTCGGCAATTACCGCGCCCGCCGCTTCGAGCAGTGCATCGACGCGCCGCGCGGCGCGCTCCTGTTGCGGCACCCGCCGCGCGGTTCCAGACAGAGCTGAGGACATTCTCACATTCTGAGCGTATGATTATATGAGGCCATCCTCACATAAAGGCGACATATGACGCAAGCACTTTCACTCGATCCGAAGACCACCGCGCTGGTTCTGATCGACCTCCAGCATGGCATCGTCGGCCGCGAGCTGGCGCCCTATTCGGGCAGCCAGGTCGTCGAAAATTCGGTGCGTCTTGCCGAGGCAACGCGCGCCGCGGGCGGCACCGTCGTATTCGTGCGCGTGCTGCTGACAGAACTGCTGCAGCGCTTGACGGACGCCGCACCGCAGGCGCCGAACACCCCGCCGCCGCCCGCGATTGCATCTGAGCTGGTGCCGGAAGCCGGCGTACAGCCTGGCGATCTGGTGGTGACGAAGCGCCAATGGGGCGCGTTCTACGGCACCGATCTCGAACTGCACCTGCGTCGCCGTGGCATTCGCACGGTCGTCATGGCCGGCATCGCGACGAATTTCGGCGTCGAGTCGACGGCGCGCGCGGCGTTCGACCAGGGCTACGACCTTGTCTTTATCGAAGACGCCATGTCGAGCATGAGCGCCGAGGCGCACAAATCCAGTACCGAAGGTGTGTTCCGGGTGATGGGCCGCGTGCGCTCCACGGCCGGATATGTCGAAGCGCTGGGTCAGGCGTCGTAACAGGCCTCGAGCCGGCTGTTTCGGCAGCCGGAGCCGGCACGCGCCATGGAAGAAGCTCGCGAACGAAACACCGCAGGGCGAAATTCAGGAAAGAACCTTGTCGACAAAAGTCTGCACCGCGCCATTGAACAGTCCGGGCCTTTGCAGCGGCGCGAAATGACTCACGCCAGGCAGCAGGACGAGTTCCGCACCGGGGATGCTCCGCGCGAGATATTCGGCGTGTTCCGGCTTGATGAATTCATCGTGCTCGCTCTGCACGATCGCGACGGGCACACGGATCGCAGCCAGATCGTGCGCGGAATAGTTGGGTTGCGTCCGCATCATCTCGCTGACCGCGCCGACAAACGCATCGAACTGATCCGGTGTGGCGGATAGCTGTTCGTAGTCTCTGCGGTGCCGGCCAAAACACCGGTCGATGAGCGGCGTGGGCACGAATGCCTTTGTGCCGCTCGGGTCCATGTTGCATCCAAAGAAGAAGACGCCCGCAACGCGTTCGGGCGCTTTCATCCCGAGGATCAACGCAGTGCATGCGCCGTCGCTCCATCCCACCACGGCGGCTTTTTCGAGCTGTAACGTGTCCATCACGGCGAGCACGTCGGACGCCATCCGTTCGTACAGGAAGGGCTTTGAATCGCGCGTGCTACGGCCGTGGCCGCGGCTGTCGATGATTACGACGCGATGGCCCGAGCCGACCAGCGCCGGCACCTGATAGCCCCAGTTGCCGCTATGGCCGAGGCCACCGTGCAGCAGGATCACCGGTGAGCCGGCACCATACGTCGCGTACCAGATTCGGGCACCGTCGTTGTCTACGTAGCCTTGATCGCGCGTGACAGGCAGCGGCGCTGCGCCGTGCGCTTCGAAGTGCTTGAGGTCGTCGTCTTGAGGTTCCATGTTGATCTGGCTCGAAGTACGGGTGGACGTTGCGTTGAAGTCTGGGCAGGCTCGCCGCAAACCGCAGAATGCCACCGCTTTTGCGAACGTGCATGGCTTCAGGCGACAAACTGAAAGGTTTTATCCGCTCGCCGCCGTTCCGGCCCGTGCAGATCGCGACGTGACGCGACGCGACATGATGGCCGCAGCGGATCCGACGCGCAGAAAACAGAAAGCCCTCACACTGGAGGGCTTTCATTTCAACTTCGATTCGCGAACCGCTTACGCAAAATTCTTCGAAGCGAATTCCCAGTTCACGATGTTCCAGTACGCTTCGACAAACTTCGGACGCGCATTGCGATAGTCGATGTAGTACGCGTGTTCCCACACGTCGATCGTCAGCAGCGGCTTCGCATCGGTGGTCAGCGGCGTTGCAGCGTTGCTGGTCGAAACCAGATCGAGCGAGCCGTCGGTCTTCTTCACGAGCCATGCCCAGCCCGAGCCGAACGTGCCGACTGCGACCTTCGTGAATTCTTCCTTGAACTTGTCGTAAGAGCCCCACTTCGCGTTGATCGCGTCAGCGAGCTTGCCAGTCGGCGCGCCACCACCTTGCGGCGACAAGCTGTTCCAGAAGAACGTGTGATTCCAGATTTGCGCTGCGTTGTTGAACACACCGCCCGACGACTTCTTGACGATCTCTTCCAGCGACAGGTTCTCGAACTCGGTGCCAGGAATCAGCTTGTTCAGGTTGGTCACATAGGTCTGATGATGCTTGCCGTAGTGAAACTCGAGCGTCTCTTCCGACATATGCGGAGCGAGCGCGTTCTTCGCGAACGGCAGCGGCGGGAGCGTATGTTCCATGATTGCGTTCCTTGTATCGTGTTATGGGGAGTCTGCGGATAACGCTGTAGAGCACTCGATTGTAGGCGACCCGGAATAACCGTGCAAACCGCCGGTCTTTATGACGGGGATCGCGCAAACGCGCTGCACCCGCAGCGTAAAAGATGCTCGTGCAACCCGTGTGACGAGGTCAAAAGTACGGAATCAAAAGCCTTCAGTGAGACGCGGCTGCACGTCGGAAAGCGCGATATCGGCCGAGCCTTCGGCGAGATGAACCGTGAGACGGCGGCCCGGTTTCAGCGCTGACGGCGCGCGCAACGCACGACCGTTCTGCGCATCGAGCAACGCAGCATAGCCGCGCTCAAGCGTGCGCTGCGGGCTCAACACTTCGAGGCGCGCGGTGAGTGTCGCAACGCGCGCCGTCTGCCGCTCATGCAGACGTTGCTGCGCGCGCTCGAGCCGTTCAGCGAGCGCATCTACCTTCGTGTGATGCGCGACGAGATCGGGACGCCAGCGCTGCCAGCGCATCTGCAGCAACGAGAAGCGCCCCCTCGCGTCGCGAACCGGACGCGCACCCGCCGACGCCAGCCTTACAGAAAGCTGATGCAGATGCGTGCGCTGTCGCGCGAGCCGTTCGGCAGGCGAAACGAGGCGGCGCGCGAGCCAGTCGAGTTGTTGCGCGCGACGTTCCATCATGCGGCCGAAGCCACGTGCGAGCGTGGCGTGCCGATGATCGAGATCGCGCAGCAGCAGCACGCGTTGCGGGCTGACGAGTTCGGCGGCGCCGGTCGGCGTCGGCGCGCGCACGTCGGCGGCGAAGTCGGCGATCGTGAAGTCGGTTTCGTGGCCCACGCCGCTCACCACCGGCACCGCACTTTCAGCGATCGCGCGTGCGAGCACTTCTTCGTTGAACGCCCACAGGTCTTCAATCGAACCGCCGCCGCGACACACGATCAGCACATCGATTTCGCGCCGTGCGCTGGCCGTCTCGACCATCGCCGCGAGCTTCGCGCTGACGCCCGCGCCCTGCACCGGCGCCGGATAAATGATCACCGGAATATGCGGCGCGCGACGCTGGAGCGTCGTCAGCACGTCGCGCAACGCGGCGGCCTGTAGCGACGTGACGATGCCGATCGCACGCGGATGCACCGGAAGCGCGCGTTTGCGTTCGGGCGCGAACAGGCCTTCGGCTTCGAGTTGCGCCTTCAGCTTCAGGAACGCTTCGTAAAGACGGCCCTGGCCCGTGCGACGCACCGCTTCGACGTTCAGTTGCAGTTCGCCGCGCGGCTCGTACATCGTGACCAGCGCGCGCACCTCGATGCGATCGCCTTCGCGCGGCGTGAATTCGGCGTACTGCGCGCGACCGCGGAACATCACGCAGCGCATCTGCGCCTGCGCGTCCTTGATCGAGAAATACCAGTGGCCGCTCGCCGCGCGCGTGAAATTGGACACTTCGCCGGCCACCCAGACGAGCGGAAACGAGCGTTCGAGCATCGAGCCGATCGCACGATTCAATGCCGACACCGGTACGACGACCTCGCCGCCGGGCTCGCCGGACGACGCAAAAGGACTTTCGGAATTCATGCGAGGAATGGGTTTTGACAGGCAGGACAGACGATAGACCGACTGGCCATTCGCGTCCAGCGCACCGCGCAGAATATGGGAAGTGTCCACATTGGCGCACTATCGTGCGGACGACCCGATTAGCATCGCCGGGAAGGCCGTAAGTTCGTAGTATGTATTTGATTTTTATGGGTTTTGCATTTCCAAAAGCGTGAGCTACGCCGACGCGCAGCGAGCCAGGCGGCCCTTTGCGGGCAACGGCAGGCAGGTTCTCCACAAAGTTATCCACAGGCACGAATGCACCGTTTTGACGATCTTCGTGGGCACGTTTTGCGCTAGCCGACTTGCGGCGCACGCCGCCCGCGCGCTAGAGTGCCGGCTTCCCGAAGCGCTCAGGCGCCGACCGGTTTCGCGTCACTTTCAGGTCGTCGTCGCCCTGTGCGGCGTCCGGCTCGACCGGCCGATTGCCGTTGCCCATTCACCGCCCGGAGAATCTGCGTTGCTGCCTGCCCTGCCCGCCCTGTCTGTCCTCCGCGCCTTCCTCTTTCTGCACGCACTTCGCGCCCTGGGTGTACGTCGTGGGTTTTGTTCCGCGCCCGTCGTGCTGTCCGTCCCGACATTCCCATCATGAGCGGACTGAAATCCCGGATCGAAGCGCGTCTGGCGCAGGAATGGCAACGCCGCGGCCCGCTCGCGTGGGCGCTGACGCCGTTTGCCTGTCTGTTCGGCGCAATCGCCGCGTCGCGCCGCGCCGCGTTCGCGCTTGGCTGGATGAAGAGCGTGCGCGTGCCGGTGCCCGTCGTGGTGGTCGGCAACGTCACGGTCGGCGGAACGGGCAAGACGCCGACCGTGATCGCGCTCGTCGACGCGCTGCGTTCAGCAGGCTTCACGCCAGGCATCGTGTCGCGCGGCTACGGCGCGAAAATTTCGCGCCCGACGGCGGTTACACCGGCGTCGTCGGCGAATGTGGCCGGCGACGAGCCGCTCCTCATCGCGCGCCGCACGGGCGCACCGGTCTGGGTCTGTCCCAACCGGGTCGCCGCAGCGGAGGCGCTGTGCGCGGCGCACACCGATGTCGACATCATCGTCAGCGACGACGGCCTGCAGCACTACCGGCTTGCGCGCAATGTCGAACTGGTGGTCTTCGATCACCGGCTGGGCGGCAATGGTTTCCTGCTGCCTGCCGGGCCGTTGCGCGAGCCGTTGTCCCGTCAGCGTGACGCGACGCTGATCAACAATCCGTACGACCGCGCGCTGCCGCCGTGGCCCAATACGTTCGCGCTCGCGCTCACGCCGGGCGATGCATGGCACCTCGACCAGCCGGCGCTGCGCCGTCCGCTCGCGCAGTTCGCCGGTGAACGCGTGCTGGCCGCCGCCGGCATCGGCGCGCCGGAACGGTTTTTCGCGACGCTGCGCGCGGCCGGCCTTTCGCCCGCGACCCGCGCGCTGCCCGACCATTACGCGTACACCACCAATCCTTTCGCCGACGTCGAGGCCGACGCCATCCTGATAACCGAAAAGGATGCGGTAAAATTGGGGTCCTGGCATGATGCGCGGATCTGGGTTGTCCCGGTCGAAGCCGCGCTGGATCACCGCCTTATCGCTTTAGTCGTGGAGAAAGTCCGTGGACGCTCGCCTGCTTGAAATTCTCGTCTGCCCGATCTGCAAGGGCCCGCTTAGCTACGATCGCGCCGCGCAGGAACTGATCTGCAATGCCGACAAGCTGGCCTACCCGATCCGTGACGGCATCCCGGTGATGCTTGTCGACGAGGCGCGTCAGACTGTCGAAGGCACGCTGGTCGAGCCGCTGAATCCGCCGTCGGGCGCGTAACGTTCGTGCGCCTGCGGGGCCTCCGGGCTTCGCTTTCTTCGCTTTAGCCTTTGCGCGTTCGCTGTCGAGCCAGCAGCTTCATCGAACATCGAACGCGCGTCCACGGTTCTCATCCGCTGTCCGCCCTTCCGATGACCCAATCCGCACGTCCTGCCGCCCAGCCGTTCATTGCCGTCGTTCCGGCACGGCTTGCCTCAACGCGTCTGCCGAATAAACCGCTCGCGGACATCGGCGGCAAGCCGATGGTCGTGCGCGTGGCCGAGCGTGCGCTCGAGTCGGGTGCACAGCAGGTGTTGATTGCGTCGGACGCGCAATCGGTGCTCGACGTCGCCCGCGCGCATGGCATCGAAGCGGTACTGACGCGTGCCGACCATCCGTCGGGCACGGACCGGCTTGCCGAAGTCGCTGCGCATTTCGGCTGGAGCGACGACACGATCGTCGTCAACGTACAAGGCGACGAACCGTTGATCGACCCGGCACTCGTGCGCGGCGTTGCAGCGCATCTTGCAGCCAGCAGTGGCTGCGCGATCGCCACCGCGGCGCACCCGATCACCGATCCCGCCGAAGTCTTCAATCCGAACGTCGTGAAGGTCGTGCTCGACGCAAAGAGCGTCGCGCTCTACTTTTCGCGCGCACCCATTCCGTGGGCACGCGACGCGTATCAGGCGCACTGGCCCGACGTCGCGACAATGCCCGCGCCACCCGCGCCTGCGACGGTCTACCGGCACATCGGCCTCTATGCCTATCGCGCGAAATTCCTGCGCACGTATCCGACGCTGACGCTCTCGCCGATCGAACAGGCCGAAGCGCTCGAACAGTTGCGCGCGATGTGGCATGGCGAGCGCATTGCAGTGCTCGTCACGCTGGACGCGCCGTTGCCAGGCGTCGATACCCCTGCTGATCTCGCTCGCGTACAGGCGTTATTCGGGTCGCGAGCGTAAAAACCCATGGCATAATCGAACGGTTGCGCGAGCCGCCCGGAGCCATTCTTCATCAGGGTTTCCCCCGTTTGTGCCGCTGGCTGCCTTGCAGCGCCGTCGTTCAAGACGTGCTGCGCGAGGTACGCCGCTGCATTGCGCGCGGGTTTCAGAAACGCACTGAGCGAAGTTGTGCCGACATTCCGTCTGCCTCGCGCCGCCACAGAATTCACATAGATCTGGAGATATCACCATGCGTTTGATCCTGTTGGGCGCCCCCGGCGCGGGAAAGGGCACCCAGGCAAACTTCATCAAGGAAAAGTTCGGCATCCCGCAGATTTCGACGGGTGACATGCTGCGCGCGGCCGTCAAGGCCGGCACGCCGCTCGGCCTCGAAGCAAAGCGCTTCATGGATGCAGGCGAACTCGTCACAGACGAACTCATCATCAACCTCGTGAAGGAACGTCTGTGCGAGCCGGATTGCGCGAACGGTTATCTGTTCGACGGTTTTCCGCGCACGCTGCCGCAAGCTGAAGCGATGAAGCAGGCCGGCGTCGCGATCGATTACGTGCTGGAAATCGATGTGCCGTTCGACGAGATCATCGTGCGCATGAGCGGCCGCCGCATGCATCCGGCGTCGGGCCGCACGTATCACGTGAAGTTCAACCCGCCGAAAGTCGACAACGTTGACGACGTCACCGGCGAACCGCTGATCCAGCGCGACGACGACAAGGAAGAAACCGTCAAGAAGCGTCTGGACGTGTACGTCGCGCAAACCAGGCCGTTGATCCAGTACTACAACGACTGGGCAGCCCGCGGCGACGAAAACGGTCTGAAGGCGCCGCAATATCGCCGCATTTCGGGCCTGGGTCTGGTCGATGAAATCCGCGCACGTGTGTTCGATGCGCTGAAGTAAGCACATTCGAATGCCACCAGAAAACCCGCCGACATGGCGGGTTTTTTGTTTCCCCTCTGGATATGCCAGCAGGCGTAGCCACCCCATCCGGGTTGTTGCGGCGGAATTTCCAGCCGTTACAATCATCGATCAACTGAATATCGAAACGCGACCGGTCGACGACCGATACAACAGGAGCAGTCATGGAGATCCGCGACAACGTATTTCTCATCACCGGCGGTGCATCGGGTCTGGGCGCGGCCACTGCACGCCTCGTCGTTGAAAACGGCGGCAAGGTCGTGCTCGCCGACCTGAACGTGGACGCCGGCAACGCGCTCGCGAACGAGCTAAACGGCGTGTTCGTGAAATGCGACGTCAGCCGTGAAGACGACGCGACGCACGCAGTCGCTGCCGCCACGAAGCTCGGCACCCTGCGCGGCCTGATCAACTGCGCGGGGGTCGCGCCGGCGATCAAGACCGTCGGCAAGGACGGCCCGCATCCGCTCGATTCCTTCGTCAAAACCATCTCGATCAACCTGATCGGCACCTTCAACATGATCCGCCTCGCCGCCGCGGCGATGTCGAAGAACGAGCCGAACGCGAATGGCGAGCGTGGCGTGATCGTCAACACGGCGTCGGTGGCTGCGTTTGACGGGCAGATTGGTCAGGCGGCGTACGCGGCGTCGAAGAGCGGCGTCGTCGGCATGACGCTGCCCATTGCGCGCGATCTGTCGCGCAACGCGATCCGCGTGATGACGATTGCACCGGGTATCTTCGAGACGCCGATGCTGCTCGGCATGCCGCAGGAGGTGCAGGACGCGCTCGGCGCAATGGTGCCGTTCCCGCCGCGTCTCGGCAAACCGGCGGAATACGCGATGCTCGTCAAACAGATTCTCGACAATCCGATGCTGAATGGCGAAGTGATCCGGCTGGATGGTGCGATCCGGATGCAGCCGAAGTAGGGTTTTATCGGCGTGAGGCTGTGCGTTGCGTGATGACGCGATCCGTTGCGTCGCCTTCGGAGCGTCGCGTTGCATCGGATTGCGACGCGTGCCGTGAAGAAAAGAACGCCTGCGATTTGAGTCGCAGGCGTTTTGTTATGTCGTGTGGGAATGTGTGAACCGGGCGAACCGGAGGAACTCAATCCCGATCGTCATGCTGCGTGCGTTGCCGCAACTCATGCAGTTGCGATTCGACAACCGTCGCATCCTCCGCATCCGGACGATCGCCAAGATAACGTTCAAGATCTTCCAGCGCCGGGCGCAGGTAATCGAGTCGCGCATAAGCAAAGCCGCGATCACGCACCTCTTCGATGCTATCCGGCAGCAGGATCACCAGACGCTGTTGCACTGCAAGCAGCCGCTGCCAGCGTTCCGTCTGCAGATACGTGCTCTTCAGGTTGCGCAGCATGCGCGCGATGATTTCGCGGCGCGTGGCGGGTTGCAGCAGCATGCGCAACGCGCGCCCCACCGATTCTCCGGCTTTCGCGACATAAGGCTCCAGCATCTCCACCATTTCCGATTCGGACAGCGAATGTCCGGTGGTCGGATCGAGCATCACGTCGCCATCTGGCATTGTCACGCGCAGCAGGAAGTGCCCGGGGAACGACACGCCGCGCACCGGCACGTCGATCTGGCTCGCCATCTCCAGATACAGCACCGCCAGCGAAATCGGAATGCCGCGACGACGCCTCAACACCATATTCAGATGACTGTTGTCGGGATCGTAATAGTCATTGAGATTGCTGGCGAAACCCAGTTCGCGGAAGAAAAAGCGGTTCAGGATGCCGACTTTCTGCTTGAGGTCCGCATCTTCCGGCATGCGACGTCGCAGACGCAGCACCAGTTCGTCGATCTCGGCGAGCGTGCCCGTCAGATCAAGATCCGGGTAGGCATCCTGAGCGAGCGATAGCGCCGCCTCGGTGAGCGGCAGGCTGTCGTCTTCGGCTACAAGCGTGCTGAAATAGTCGAGAACCCGCGTCGTCGTGATCACTTCACCCGCCTTCTGAAATACGCGTACTTGAACCCCATCAGCCAGAGCATACCGAAATATAGCGCGGCGAACAGTACGAGACACGCGGCCAGCAACGCGATGCGCCGCACCGGCTCAGCGTGCATGCCGATCCAGTCGAAGCTGATCGCGAACCAGTGCATGACACCCGCCATCACGAGACACGCGCCGAGCAGCTGCACGAAGAAACGCGGCCAGCCGCTCGACGGCATGTAAATGCCGCGGCGGCGCAACATCACGAACAGAAGCCCCGCGTTCACGCACGAACCCAGCCCGATACTCAACGTGAGCCCCGCGTGCGCAAAAATCGGCACGAACACGTAGTTGCTCATCTGCGTGATGATCAGCACGCCAACCGCGATTTTCACCGGCGTCTTGATGTCCTGCTTTGCGTAGAAACCAGGCGCCAGGATCTTGATGAGAATCAGCCCGATCAACCCGACCCCATACGCCGACAGCGCGCGACCGACCATCACGACCGAATTGCCGTCGAACTTGCCGTAGTGGAAGAGCGTGGCCGTCAGCGGCTCGGCAAAGAAAAACAGCGCGATCGCGCTCGGCGCGGCGAGCAGGAACGTGACGCGCAGCCCCCAGTCGAGCAGCGACGAATATTCGTGCGGGTCCGCATCGACGTGCGCCTTCGAGAGGCTCGGCAGCAGGATCGTGCCGAGCGCCACGCCGAGGAGCGCGGTCGGGAATTCCATCAGCCGGTCGGCGTAATTGATCCACGAGACCGCGCCCGGCCCGATATGCGACGCGATGTTCGTGTTGATGATGAGACTGATCTGCGACGCGGAGACCGCGAACATCGCCGGTACCATCTTCGCGAGCACGCGCTTGACGCCGCGATGCCTGAGCGCCCGGACCGGGTTCAGCCCGATGCGCGGCATCATGTCGATCTTCTTCAGGCCCGGCAGCTGCACGACAAACTGCAGCACGCCGCCCGCGATCACGGCCCACGCGAGCGCATAGACCGGTGTTTTCATGTGCGGCGCGACGAACACGGCCGCGACGATGAACGCGACGTTCAGCAGCACCGGCGCGAACGCGGGCAGCGAAAAGTTCTTGTACGTATTGAGCACCGCCGACGCGAGCGACGTCAGCGAGATGAAAATGATGTACGGGAACATGATCCGCGTCATCGCGACGGCGAGCGGATACGCCTGCCCGTCCGCCCTCAGACCGGATGCGACGACGAAGACGACGAACGACGCACCCGCGATGCCCAGCGCCGACAGCACCACGAGCGCCCAGGCGAGCACCGTCGACGTGGCGTCGACGAGCGCCTTGGTGGCGTCGTGGCCCTGCTGGTTCTTGAACTCGGCAAGGATCGGCACGAAGGCCTGCGAAAACGCGCCTTCGGCGGAAATGCGGCGCAGCAGGTTCGGGATACGGAAGGCGACGTAGAACGCGTCGGTGTATTGGCTGGCACCGAACGCACGGGCGATCAGCGTCTCGCGGGCCAGGCCGGTCACGCGCGACAGCAGCGTGAATCCGCTGACCGTCAGCAGGGCTCGGAATAGATTCATGGGGCGCTTATTATACGGGTGCCGCTCGCGTGAGCGGGCGGACGGGACGAGCCGGAACGCGAGTCGGACCGTTTCCGGCGATGGACGTTCGCGAAATTTTCGTCGGATGCGTGGTTTGTTGCAGTGGGCCGCCGACACGGTTGCGACCTGCCTGTGCGATCCTGCACGCCCGACCGCAGTTCACCCGCCAGAGCGCCCATACTGCGCGGCATCGGGCCCGGCGGGCTATTTCCGTTGCCACGTGTCTGATTTTGTTGCTATAATCGCCGGTTTCGAGGCTCGCTCGGCCGTCAGATCACGTCCTCGCAGGTATAGAGGCAGAGTGAAACAGACGGTAGGCAGGTGAAAAGCGGGCGAAAAGCAGACGAAGGGCAGACTGAATCAGGCACGCTTTTGCGTATCGTTTGCCTGGCGTTTTGCCTCTCAGTCGGCTTCGAAGTCAGACCCAATCGAACTCTTTTGCGCCTCTGGGCAATCGCTCTCAGAGGTTCGGATCAAAGCAGCGCCGGCCCACTTGAAGGGCGGGCTCTGGAAACAGGAACAGGATAAGGAACCGTCATGGCAAATACCGCACAAGCACGCAAGCGCGCCCGCCAGGCCGCCAAGGCCAACTCGCACAACTCGGCGCTGCGCTCGAAGTTCCGCACCGCGATCAAGGCAGTCCGCAAGGCGATCGACGCCGGCGACCAGGCCAAGGCCGCCGAACTCTTCAAGGCATCGTCGAAGACCATCGACATCATCGCCGACAAGAAAATCGTTCACAAGAACAAGGCAGCTCGCCATAAGAGCCGCCTCGCTGCAGCCATCAAGGGTCTGCAAGCGCCCGCAGCGCAGTAAATCCGGTCAGCCCGCTACGGCGGGCTACCTCCTGTTTCCGCTGCGTCATGAAAGCCCGCTTTGGCGGGCTTTTTTGTTTTTGCGCGCCGTCCGCATGCCGCCTGTTCCCACGCGGTTTTTCTCACCAGACGCGGGCACAAAAAAACCCGCTCCTGCGGGTTTTTGTTCGCTCGGGCACTGCGCCTGCTGCTGTCTCGTATCACCGCGCCAGCGAGGCCTGAGGTCCTGCCCGTTACGCCTTCTCTGTGATCTTCTGTTGCGTGCCGTGATTCGCGGGCAGTTCACACGCCTCGGTCACGACGAGATCGTTATCTTTCGCGAAGTTCATGACGAAGTCGAAAGCCATCGGCTCGATGTCACGCAGCCGCGAATCGAGAATGACCACCTTGAGATCGCCGAGCAAGGTCGGGCGTACGTAGAGCGAGTATTGAAGACGGGCGTTCGGCCCTTTCGCGCCCGGACCAAAACACGACATGACGCCGGCAAGCCGTTCCGACCAGTCGCTCGGACGGAACTTCCTTCCTTTCGACGTGATGCCCTGAATGAAATACTCGGTTGGAGGTGCTTCGGCCATGTAGGGATACCTGTATGACTGCCCTGGAAAGTGCGTGCCCTGTGCGGACCCTGCGTGGACTCATGAGGCTGCCGGAAGATCCGGAACAACGGGCGCAGACCGCGCTGCGACGCCCTGAAACACGCCGCCAGGCGGTGAGCACAGCACGCCACAGGAACTGCATGGCTCCACGCGCGCGAGCCGTGTCCCGAAAGCTCGGCGCATGCCTGCCGGGCTTGGGAAAACCCTGAGATTATAGCGCAGCAGGTGTCTTTCCGCATTGCACACAGGGCCAGAGACACACACGCAAACAATGCCGCGCGCGGCATGACAGGCCTGTGTCAGGCGCGCGCCTGGCCATCCGGCCGACTCGTCAAACCAGGCAAAATCCTTTATGCTGCATTGAGTTACCACAAACGACGGCGGCGCCGTCCGGCAATTCTGCCGGGTGAGACCGCCGTATTTGTTTCATGACCGCCAAGAAAATTCGTCATTATTTGCAGTTCAAGGATTTCTCGCTCGAAGACTACGAGTACGTGCTTGAGCGCGCCCGCATTCTGAAGCGCAAATTCAAGAACTACGAGACTTACCACCCGCTGCACGACCGCACGCTCGCGATGATCTTCGAGAAAAACTCGACGCGCACGCGCCTGTCGTTCGAAGCGGGCATCTTCCAGCTCGGTGGCCACGCCGTGTTCATGAGCACGCGCGATACACAGCTCGGCCGCGGCGAGCCGATCGAAGACGCGGCGCAGGTCATCTCGCGCATGGTCGACATCATCATGATCCGTACGTTCGGCCAGGACATCATCCAGCGCTTTGCCGATAACTCGCGCGTGCCGGTCATCAATGGTCTGACGAACGAATATCATCCGTGCCAGGTGCTGGCAGATATTTTCACGTACTTCGAGCACCGCGGGCCGATTCGCGACAAGACGGTCGCGTGGGTCGGTGACGCGAACAACATGCTCTACACGTGGATCGAAGCCGCCCACATCCTCGGATTCAAACTGCGCATCTCCACGCCGCCCGGCTACAAGCTCGATCACGCGCTCGTCGCGCCGGAAAGCGCGACCAGCTGGCAGGAATTCGACGACCCGAACGAAGCCTGCACGGGCGCCGATCTCGTCACCACCGATGTGTGGACGAGCATGGGCTTCGAGGCCGAAAACGAAGCGCGCAAGCAGGCCTTTGCTGACTGGTGCGTCGACGCCGACATGATGGCGCGCGCGAATCCGGACGCGCTGTTCATGCATTGCCTGCCCGCGCATCGCGGCGAAGAAGTGAGCGCCGAAGTGATCGACGGGCCACAAAGCGTCGTGTGGGACGAAGCGGAAAACCGTCTGCATGTGCAAAAGGCGCTGATGGAATTCCTGCTGCTCGGTAAGCTCAACCACTGAGCGTTCAGGCCCAAAACCGCGGGTCTGCCCGCGGTTTAGTGTCAAAATAGCGTTTTTACGTGCCCGGATCAGCCGGCGCGCCCTGTCTTCCAGCATTTTTCCAGCTACGAGTTCACCATGAGCGATATCAAGAAAGTCGTGCTCGCCTATTCGGGCGGCCTCGACACCTCCGTCATCCTGAAATGGTTGCAGGACAACTACGACGCCGAAGTCGTCACGTTCACGGCCGACATCGGCCAGGGCGAAGAGCTGGAACCGGCGCGCAAGAAAGCCCTGCAACTCGGCATCAAGCAGGACAACATCTTCATTGAAGATCTGCGTGAAGAATTCGTCCGCGATTACGTGTTCCCGATGTTCCGCGCGAACACGATTTACGAAGGCGAATATTTGCTGGGTACGTCGATCGCGCGTCCGCTGATCGCAAAGCGCCAGATCGAGATCGCGCGCGCCACCGGTGCGCAGGCCGTCTCGCACGGTGCGACTGGCAAGGGCAACGATCAGGTTCGCTTCGAACTCGGCTACTACGCGCTCGAACCGGGCATCAAGGTGATCGCGCCGTGGCGTGAATGGGATCTGCTGTCGCGCGAAAAGCTGCTCGCGTACGCCGAACAGGCCGGCATTCCGATCGAAATGAAGCACAAGCAGGGCGGCGCGCCTTATTCGATGGACGCGAATCTGCTGCACATCTCGTTCGAAGGCCGCCACCTCGAAGATCCGAAGGCCGAAGCCGAACCGGATATGTGGCGCTGGACGGTCTCGCCGGAAGAAGCGCCGGACGAGGCCGAGTACCTCGATATCGAATATGAACACGGCGACCCGGTCGCGCTGAATGGCAAGCGCCTTTCGCCGGCTGAAATGCTGACCGAACTGAACCGCCTGGGTGGCAAGCACGGCATTGGCCGTCTGGATCTGGTCGAGAACCGTTACGTCGGCATGAAGTCGCGTGGCTGCTATGAAACGCCGGGTGGCACGATCATGCTGAAGGCGCACCGTGGCATCGAGTCGATCACGCTGGATCGCGAAGTCGCACATCTGAAAGACGACCTGATGGCGCGTTACGCTTCGCTGATTTACAACGGCTACTGGTGGGCGCCGGAGCGTCGTGCGATCCAGGTGCTGATCGACCATACGCAGGAAAAGGTCAACGGCTGGACGCGTGTGAAGCTCTATAAGGGCAGCGTGTCGGTGGTGGCACGCGATTCGAAGGAAACGCTGTTCGACAAGACCATCGCGACGTTCGATGACGACGGCGGCGCCTACAACCAGGCGGACGCTGGCGGCTTCATCAAGCTGAACGCGCTGCGTATGCGCATCGCCGAGAACGCGCGTCGCAAGCGGGGTTGATGCTGGCGTTCTGCGGTGGTTGACTTCGCGCAAGCGACGCTAACTGCCGCAGACGCTCATCTCGCGAGCGGGCCAGCGGCCATTCGCGCTACAAACAAACCGGCTCCGGCTCCAGTTCCACCCCAAACCGCGCAACCACGTCCGCCTGAATGGCCCGCGCGAGCGCAAGAACGTCCGCGCCGGTCGCGCCGCCGCGATTCACCAGCACCAGCGCCTGCCTGTCGTGGACAGCCGCCGCGCCGATCGCGCGCCCTTTCCAGCCGCACTGGTCGATCAGCCAGCCCGCCGCGAGTTTCACGCTGCCATCCGGCTGACGATAAGACACGACGTCCGGCTCGCGCTGCTGCAACGCCTCGAACCGCGCGCCATCGATCACCGGATTCTTGAAGAAACTCCCCGCATTGCCGAGCATCATCGGATCGGGCAGCTTCGCGCGCCGCACGGCGACGACTGCAGCGAAGATCGCCTGCGCATCCGCTGCAACGTCACCCAGACCGCGCGCCGCCAGTTCACGCGCAATATCCGCGTACCCGGCCCGTGGCGCCCACGCTTTCGGCAGACGGAACGTCACCGACGTGATCACGAAGCGATCACGCCCCTCCCGCTTGAAGAAGCTGTCGCGGTAACCGAAGCGGCACGCGCTGGCTTCAAGCTCGACGACTTCGCCCGTCTCCAGCTCCACCGCGCGCAGCGATGCGAAGCGCTCGCACATTTCGAGGCCATACGCGCCGATGTTCTGGATCGGCGCCGCGCCGACCGTCCCAGGGATCAGCGCCAGGTTCTCCAACCCCGGGAAACCCTGCGCGAGCGTCCACGCGACGAACTCATGCCAGTTCTCACCCGCCGCCGCTTCGACGTACCATGCGTCGTCGTCCTCGCGCGCGAGACGCCGGCCGCGCAACGCGACCAGCAGTACGAGACCGTCGAAATCGCCCGTCAGCACGACGTTGCTGCCGCCGCCCAGCACCAGCCGCCGCAACCCTGCCACGCGCGGATCGTTTACCGCATCCGCCAGTTGCGTCTCCTGCTCGATGCTGCAGGCATAGCGCGCCGCCACGTCGAAGCCAAACGTGTTGTGCGCCTTGAGCGAAAAATGCGAAACGAACGAAGCAGGAGCGGCGTGAGGCATCAGGATTGCTGGAGAGTTTGCTGCATAAGCCTGTCGCATAAGGTCACCCGACAGGCAGGATCTTCAGGACCGCGCCGCGCACTATCGCGCAACAGCCTTGGGCAAATGGGAGCGGCGTCGGTAAAATGACGTCCGGTTCGTGATTATAGCGAGTGCGTCACGCGCGGCCTGCCGGTCGCGTCCGCCTCGCAGCACTATTGGGAGAACGCAATGCCATCGTTTGACGTTGTCAGCGAAGCCAACATGATCGAAGTCAAGAACGCGATCGAGCAGTCCAACAAGGAAATTTCCACCCGCTTCGACTTCAAGGGCTCGGACGCCCGCGTCGAGCAGAAGGAGCGCGAGCTCACCGCCTACGCCGACGACGACTTCAAGCTCACGCAGGCCAAGGACGTGCTGCTGTCGAAGATGGCGAAGCGCAATGTCGACGTGCGTTTCCTCGACTACGGCAAGATCGAGAAGATCGGCGGCGACAAGGTCAAGCAGGTCATCACGGTGAAGAAAGGCGTCTCAGGCGATCTGGCGAAGAAGATCGTCAAGCTCGTGAAGGACAGCAAGATCAAGGTTCAGGCGAGCATTCAGGGCGACGCGGTACGCGTGACAGGCACCAAGCGCGACGATCTACAGAGCACGATCGCGATGTTGCGAAAGGACGTCACCGATACGCCGCTCGACTTCAACAACTTCCGCGATTAAACCGCCGGACGCGCCGCGGCGCCACTGAGCAAGCGGTCACGCAACCGAACGCAAGGCAGCGCATCAAGACGCATCCTGAAGCTCAATGCGCCTTGCCCGCTGGGGGCGGCGCGTTGCGCTTTTTCTTCTCACCGATACGGCTCTCCTGGCCGGCGAGCAGTTTCGCGATGTTCGCGCGGTGACGCCAGATCAGCAGCGCGCTCATCGCCAGCACGGCCAGCGCGACGATATTCGCACCGAACAGAAACACGTCGAACAACGGCGCGAATACCGCGGCCACCAGCGCCGCCAGCGACGAATAGCGGGAGAAGAACGCGATGATGAGCCATGTCAGCGCAGTCGCGATGCCAAGCACCGGGTGAATCGCGAGCAGCACGCCGGCTGCCGTCGCCACGCCCTTGCCGCCCTTGAAGCGGAAGAACACCGGATACAGATGGCCGAGGAATACGGCGATGGCCGCGAGCCCGATCGCAGGATCATCGAGGCCGTAGCGCGGGCCGAAGTGGCTGGTGAGCCACACGGCGAGCCAGCCCTTGAACGCGTCGCCGAGCAGCGTGAGGATCGCCGCGAGCTTGTTGCCGCTGCGCAGCACGTTGGTGGCGCCCGGATTCTTCGAGCCGTACGAGCGCGGGTCGGCGAGCCCCATCGCGTGGCTCACGATCACGGCGAACGATACCGAGCCGATCAGGTAGGCCACGGCGGCGACGATCAGGTTTTCCATGCTGGGGAACTCTTTTTGTAATGCGCCGGAAAGGCGAAGGGGTTACGAAAGCGAAGCCGTCAATGCAGCACAAACAGGAAGGCGCATATTCTACCGAACGCCGTCAGCGAAACCCGCACCGGCGCTCGTTACCATCAGGTTGCCCGCGTATTGCCATCAATCGACACTCGCGCACTGCACGGGTCTGGCAGCCAGCAGATCCGTCACCACCTTCGGCGCGATGCTGACCAGAAACCCGCGACGTCCGCCATTCAGCCAGATCTGGTCGAGTTCGAGAATCGACGATTCGATGTACACCGGCATCGCCTTCTTCGTGCCGAACGGCGACGTGCCGCCAATCAGATACCCTGAATGGCGGTTCGCAACTTCCGGCTTGCATGGCTCGACGCGCTTCGCGCCGATCTGCCGCGCGAGATTCTTCGTCGATACCGTGCGGTCACCATGCATCAGCACGATGAGCGGTTTCGCGTGTTCGTCTTCCATCACGAGCGTCTTGACGACCTGATGCTCGTCGACGCCCAGTTGACGCGCCGATTCCGCCGTGCCGCCATGGTCTACATAATCGTAGGGATGCTCGCCGAACGCGACGCCATGACGTCGCAGAAACTGCGTCGCGGGCGTTTCGGAAACGTGTCTGGATTTGCTCATCGGCGCATTGTAATGGCGTCGCCGCGCGACAGCTATTTGCTCAAACCTGAATTGTGCGCGCCAGTTGAATGTGGCACGATCGTTCGAGAATATCCCGCCGCCGCCACGCGACGCATCCAGGAGACAGCCGTGACGGCCGACACCGCCCCGCATGCCCACGCATTCGATATCCCCGCGCTGCTTGCCGCGTTGCCGCGGCGCATCGCCGATATTCCGGCGCTGTCCGCCGCGCGCGACCCAGAGCGCGTCTCGTTGATCGAAGACGCGCGTCAGCTCACACGCCAGCAACTCGTCGGTGCAGTGGATCAAACCGCCGCACAGTTGCGCGAGATGGGCGTGCGGGCGGGCGATCGCGTGATGATTGTCGCGGAAAACAGCGTCGTGCAGGTGGTGCTGCTGTTCGCGACGGCGAAGCTCGATGCGTGGGCGCTCGTATCGAACGCGCGGCTTTCCGCGGCGGAACTCGACGCGATCCGTGCGCATGCAGCGCCGCGCGTGATTGCGTACGCGGTCGAAACCTCGCCCGATGCGCGCGAACATGCCCAGCGACACGGCGCGCAGCCGGCGCCCGCATCGGCAATCGATATCGGCGCGTGGTCGTGGCTCGCCGATGCAACCGTGAGCGCCGAACCCGCCGAATCCGCCAGCGAAAAGCAGTGCGCCGCACTGATCTACACGACGGGCACAACGGGCACGCCAAAAGGCGTGATGCTCTCGCATCGCAACCTGATGTTCATCGCGACGATTTCCAGCACGCTGCGGCGCGTCGGTCCTGATGACGTCGTGTATGCCGTGCTTCCCATTTCGCACGTGTACGGGCTTGCGTCGGTGTGCCTCGGCAGCCTGCACGCGGGCGCCACGCTGCGGCTCGCGTCGCGGTTTTCGCCGGAAGCGGTGCGTCGCGCGCTTGCCGAAGAAAACGTGTCCATCTTCCAGGGCGTGCCCGCGATGCACGCAAAGCTGCTCGAACATCTGCAGACGCATGGCCACGCGTGGTCGGCGCCGCGTCTGCGGTTCGCCTATTCGGGCGGCTCGCCGCTCGACGCCGCGCTGAAAGCGCGCGTCGAAGGCGTCTACGGCGTGGCGCTGCACAACGGCTACGGCATGACCGAAAGCAGCCCGACCATATCGCAGACGATGCTTGACGCACCGCGCGCCGACGTGTCCGTCGGACAGGTGATTCCGGGCGTCGAGGTGCGTTTCGTCGGGCTCGATGGCGTCGGGGTGGCGCGCGGCGAGATCGGCGAACTGTGGGTGCGCGGGCCGAACGTGATGCTCGGCTACTACCGCAGCCCGGAACAGACCCGCGCGACCGTCACTGAAGATGGCTGGCTCAAGACCGGCGATCTGGCGCGCGAGGAAGCGGATGGCACGCTTTCGATCGTCGGACGCAGCAAGGAACTGATCATCCGTTCGGGCTTCAACGTCTATCCGGCCGAGGTCGAGCACGCGTTAAATGCGCATCCCGAGGTCGTGCAGTCGGCTGTCATCGGACGTGCGGTCGAGGGCAACGAGGAAGTGGTCGCGTTCGTCGAACTCGCGGCCGGTGCGAAGGTAACGCCGGCTGAGTTGATCGAATGGTGTGGTGCGCGTCTCGCGCCTTACAAGCGCCCGGCAGAAGTGCGCGTGCTGGCGGCGTTACCGGCAGCGTCGACGGGCAAGATCCTCAAGCATCGTCTTCGCGATCTGACCTGATCCGGCCTCAACGCTCACCGATCGCGCCCGGCATCACCCGCGCGGATGATGCACCGCGTGCAGCGACTTCAGCCGCTCGCGCGCGACGTGGGTGTAGATCTGCGTCGTCGAGATATCGGTGTGACCGAGCAGCAGTTGCACGACGCGCAAATCGGCGCCGTGATTCAGCAAATGCGTGGCAAAGGCATGCCGCAGCGTATGCGGTGACAGCGGCGCGCGCACATCCGCGGCTGCGGCGTGGCGCTTGATGATGTTCCAGAACTGCTGACGCGTCATGCCTTCCGCACGCGACGTCACGAAGAGCGCATCGGCCGCACGCGCGCCGAGCAAAGCGGGCCGCGCTTCACGCAAATAACGCTCGATCCAGCCGTGCGCCTCCTCACCGAACGGTATCAGCCGCTCCTTCGAGCCCTTCCCCATCACACGCACAACACCTTCGTTTAAACCCACCTCCACCGTTTTCAGCGTGACGAGCTCCGTCACACGCAGCCCGCTTGCGTACATCAGTTCGAGCATCGTGCGGTCGCGCAGACCGAGCGGCGTGTCGATATCCGGCGCGCCGAGCAGTGCTTCGACCTGCGCTTCGGTGAGCGTCGAAGGAAAACGCGGCGGCTGTTTGGCAGAACGGATGCGCAGCGTCGGATCCGCCAACGCGCGATGCTCGCGCACGGCCCATCCGTAATAACGGCGAAATACCGAAAGACGCCGGTTCGCGGACGTGGATTTGTCCTTCTGCCGCACCGCGCTATACGCGTTCAGATCGGCTTCGCTTGCGGTATCGAGCGAGCCGCTGCGCGTGCTCGCGAGCCATCCGGCAAAGAGCTTGAGGTCACGGCGATACGCATCGAGCGTATTGCGCGACAGGCCGTGTTCGAGCCAGAGCGCGTCGCAGAATGCGTCGATGGACGCGTTACTCGCGATGAATAGCGGCGACCCGGCGGGTGCATCTTCCAGGACGGTTTCACTCATGCCGGTCGTGCGATTCATGCGTAGGGGACGCCTTCGTGTGCGAGCAGCCAGCGTTTGACCTTGCGGAAATAGCCGTCGTCGTCGTGATTCGCAAAGCCGCCGATGCCGCCCGACGCCACTACACGATGGCACGGAATCACCAGTGGAAAATAATTCGCGCCGCACGCCTGACCGACCGCGCGCGGCGCGCTGCCGATCTGCTTCGCGACCTGCCCATAAGTACGCACGACGCCCGGCGGAATATCGCTGATCGCCTGCCACACGCGACGCTGAAACGCGCTGCCAACGTCAGCCAGCGGCAGATCGAAGGTCGCCGACGCACGTTCGAAATAGCGTTCGATCTGCTCGACGGCTTCTTTTGCGAGCGGCGAATCGGGTTCGACGTTGCGCACCGAATCGGGCAGATAGACGATCTCGCGCACAGCGTTCGCTTCGATCCGGATGCCGACCTTGCCGAACGGCGCATCCATGACTGCGTTGAACATGATTGCCTCCTTGACGGTGCAGGTACGGTTTCCGCATTGATTGACCAAACAGCGCGGCACGATGCACATGCCACGCCGGAATCCCGCTACTTTACGCTGCTTCGAGCGCCCATTCCACGTGCTCACGGACCAGCGCCGACGCATCGTCAGCGCGAGCACGCAATGCTTCGACAATCGCCGCGCGCGCATCGACCGAAAGACTCGCACGGTCCGCACGCAACGCGTTGCCCATGCCGACCGCCAGATTGCGCAGCCAGCATTCGTAACCGATACGGCGGATCGCGCTGCCCTGCATGCGCGTGTCGAAATCTCCGGCGCTCCAGGCAAACAGCTCAACGAGCGTCGCGCGATCGAGTCCGTGCCGCACATCGAAATCCGCGACCGGCGCCGCTTGCGCGAACTTGTTCCATGGACACACGGTCTGGCAATCGTCGCAACCATACACACGATTACCGATCAGCGGCCGCAAGTCCTGGGGAATACTGCCTTTCAGTTCGATCGTCAGATAGGAAATGCAGCGGCGCGCGTCGACCTTATACGGCTCGACGATCGCGCCCGTCGGACATACATCGATGCAGCGCGTACAGCTGCCGCAATGCGCGCCGGGCGTTTCGGGTGCGCGTTCAGGTGTCGTTTCAGCGTCGGTCGGCAACGGAATGTCGACGTAGATCTCGCCGAGAAAAAACAGCGAGCCGGCGTCGCGCTGAAGTAGCAACGTATGCTTGCCGCGCCAGCCGATGCCCGCCTTCTGCGCGAGTTCGATTTCGAGCACCGGCGCGGAATCGGTAAACACGCGAAAGCCGAATGCACCGATCTCCGCTTCGATCTTTTCCGCGAGTTGTTGCAAACGGTTACGCATCACCTTGTGATAGTCGCGGCCGCGCGCATAGATCGACACAACGGCCGCCGACGGGTCCGCGAGCCGCTGATGCTCGACCGCCCGCCAGTCGTACGGGCCTGCCTGCGCGGCGCTTTCAGCGAGTTTCGACGTGTTATCGGTATTGCTTTCGTCGCGCTTTCCGGCCATCGTTCCGGCGGGCAGATAGGCGATTCGCGCGGTAATCACGCGTCGCGTGCCGGCCACAAGCCCGGCCGGCCTCGCGCGTTTCATACCGTGTTTCGCCATATAATCCATCTCGCCGTGGCAGCCCGCTTCGAGCCATGCGGCGAGCCCCGCCTCGGCAGCCGTGAGGTCGGTATCGCTGATGCCGATCGCACTGAAACCGAGTTCACGGCCCCACGTTTTGATGCGCTGCGCGAGCGCTTCCAGCGCCGCTTCATCGAAATGACGCATGGCACGCGCATCGTCGTGAGACGCAGGCGTGCAGGATTCAGGGGACTCCGGACTTCGGTTCATCACGCCATTTTACGAGAATGCCCGACCAGCCTGATCAAGTCACCACGCCCGCTGCTCCCGTCCTGCTCGAACGCCACTTCGCGCTCGCGGACGAAGCCGCCACAAACGCCTTCGGCGCGCGCTTCGCCAGCGCCATCGGAGGCGTGCGCGCAGCCGCCGCTGAAGCCGGCGGCACGCGTGCATTTCAGGGCTTGCAGGTGCAGTTGGCGGGCGATCTCGGCGCCGGCAAAACCACACTGGTTCGCGCGACACTGCGCGCGCTCGGTCACACCGGACGCGTACGCAGCCCCACCTACACGCTCGTCGAACCCTACGCGGTCGAACGGCCGGATGGGGAACTTGAGCTGTATCACTTCGATCTCTACCGTTTTACCGATCCGGCTGAATGGGCCGACGCGGGCTTTCGCGAATATTTCGACAGCGGCGCGATCTGCCTCGTCGAATGGCCGCAACGCGCGGGCGCGCTGCTGGGCGTGCCGGATCTCGTCTTCTCGCTCGATGTGGAGGGCGAAGGACGCCTTCTCGTCGCGCGCGCATTCAGCGAATCAGGAAAGGCATGCCTCGAAAGATGTTGATCAAACCGTTCCGCTCGATCGAATCGGCGGCGACCGCCACGCATAACTGGCGTCGCCGGCAGATTCTGCGCGCGGGTGCGTCGACGCTCGTGCTCGGACTCGTCGCGCCGCGTCTTGCGTTCGCGAGCTCGGTGCTCGGCGTGCGCGTCTGGCCGGCACGCGATTACACACGCGTCACGATCGAATCGGACCAGCCACTGGAGAATGCGCAGCATTTGCTGCAAGGTCCAGACCGGCTTGTCGTCGATCTGAACGGACTCGATCTCGACCAGGCGCTGCGCGATCTCGTCTCGAAGATCACGCCAAACGATCCGCAGATCCAGTCGGTGCGCGTTGGGCAGTATCAGCCGCATGTGGTGCGGATGGTGTTCGACCTGAAGGGTTCGGTGAAGCCGCAGGTGTTCACGCTGCCGCCGGTCGGCACGTATAAATACCGCCTCGTGTTCGATCTGTATCCGGCCGTAGCACCTGATCCGCTGATGGATCTGCTCGCGCAGACCGAACGCAAGGAGCAGAAGCTCAACGAAAACAGCGCGCCGCCCGCCACGCTCAGCGGCCCGGCCGCGACCACGCCGACGCCCGGCGACAGCGACGCGTTCTTTCAGCGTTACGCGCAGGACAACGGGCCGTCGACGCCATCGCCGGACGTGCCGCGGCCGCCTGCGCACATCACGCCGACGCCTGTGCCGCGACCCGCTGTACCGAAGCCGGCGCAGCCGCCCACCGCCATCGCAGGCAACGACGATGACGACGGCGCCGACGATACCTACAGGTTCACCGCGCCGAAGTCCGGCAAGGGCGGCACCGTTCGTCTTCTGACGGTCGCGATCGATCCGGGACACGGCGGCGAAGATCCAGGCGCGATCGGTGGCGGCGGCACGTACGAAAAACACATCGCGCTCGACGTCGCGAAGAAACTGCGCGCGAAGATCGACGCGCAGCCGAACATGCGCGCGATGATGACCCGCGACGCCGACTTCTTCGTGCCGCTCAATGTGCGCGTGCAGAAGGCGCGTCGCGTTGGCGCGGACCTGTTCGTGTCGATTCATGCCGATGCGTTCACCGATCCTTCCGCACGCGGCTCGTCGGTGTTTGCGCTGTCGGAGCATGGCGCATCGAGCGCGGCCGCGCGCTGGATGGCGAACAAGGAAAACGCATCGGACCAGATCGGCGGCATCAACATCAAGTCGGCGGATGCCAGCGTGAACCGTGCGCTGTTCGATATGTCGACGACCGCGCAAATTCGCGATTCGATGCGTTACGGCAACTTCGTGCTGAAGGAAATCGGCGACATCAACAAGCTGCACAAGGGATCGGTCGAACAGGCGGGGTTTGCCGTGCTGAAGGCGCCGGATATTCCGTCGATCCTCGTCGAGACCGCGTTCATCAGCAACCCGGACGAAGAGAAGCGCCTGAACGACGACGCCTATCGCGACCGGATGGCCGACGCGATCATGACGGGCATCAAGCGTTACTTCGCCGCGAATCCGCCGCTGGCGAAGAACCGGATGACGTAGGGCGTTCGGTCTAATACCGCGCGTTGTGTGGAAACGGCTGCTCTGCGCAGCCGTTTTTTTTGCAGTACGCCTGCGCACGATGGAGCATCGAACGTGCGAGCGTGGGTTCGCCTGTTAGCCCGTCAGCGTGCTGATGCAAAGCGCTGCACGACCCATCCGCCGAACACATTCACCGCAAGTCCGGCCATCACCAGCGCGGCGCCAGCAATCTGCGCCGACGACAGATGCTCATCGAGAAGCAGCGACGCCGACGCCAGCCCGATGATCGGCACGAGCAGCGAGAACGGCGCGACCTGGCTCGCCGGATAGCGCGACAGCAAACGGCTCCACAGCCCGTAGCCGAGCAGCGTCGCGATGAACGCGAGATATACGATGGCAAAGATCGACGCGCCGCCGATGCCCGTCAGCGCGGCGGCAATCCGCTGCGGACCTTCGATGACATACGACAGCACGAAAAACGGCACGGGCGGAATCAGGCTGGCCCACACGACAAGCCCGACCAGATCGACCTTGCCGACTTTCTTCGTCACGATATTCCCGAGGGCCCACGACACCGCTGCACACAGCGTGAGCAGGAAACCCGCGACGGTCATCGAATGGCCGCCCTGCAGGCCGATCAGCGCGAGGCCACCGGCGGCGATCAACAGTCCGATAAGGTTCTGCGCGCGCAGGCGCTCGTGCAGGAACATCACCGCGAACAGCAGCGTGAAAAACGCCTGCGCCTGCAGCACGAGCGAAGCCAGCCCGGCCGGCATGCCGACATACATCGCGGTGAACAGAAACGCGAACTGCCCGAACGAAATCGTCGCGCCGTAAGCGAGCAGCCAGCGCAGCGGCAACTTCGGACGTTTGACGAAGAACACGGCGGGCATGGCGGCCAGCAGGAAACGCAACGCACCGAGTAGCATCGGCGGCACACCGTGCAGACCGACCTTGATCACGACGAAGTTGACGCCCCACGCCACGACGACGACGAGCGCCAGTAATAGATCCTTCGGCGACATACCTGCCCTCCTTCTTGTTCTGAGCCTCGAAGTGTAGCGGAGCATTCGCCGGAAATCGCCTGGTGGCGCCGGGCTCGCATGTCCATTCCTGCGCTTTTTAAAGGGTCGCGTGGCACGCGCCAGGGCATGCGTTCCCTCCAGCCGGCATTCGACGCGGGCGGGCGTTAAAATGACCTGTCCCCTCAACCGCACCCGCCAGGAACCTACTCCATGTCTTCCTCGATCAAAGCGGTTCTCAAGCCCCATCTGCGCGACGTCGGCAACCTCACCGTGCGGCGCGTGCTGCCCGCGATGGCCGCGCGTCTCATCGGGCCGTTCATCTTCTTCGATCACATGGGTCCGGCGACGCTCGCGCCCGGCGTCGGGCTCGACGTGCGCCCGCATCCGCATATCGGCCTCGCGACCGTCACCTATCTGTTCGAAGGCGCGATCATGCATCGCGACAGTCTCGGCTCCGAGCAGAAGATCGTCCCCGGCGACGTGAACTGGATGACCGCCGGCCGCGGCATCGTCCACTCGGAACGCACACCCGAGGAGGATCGCGGCCGCGAACAGGCGATGCATGGCATCCAGACGTGGGTCGCCATGCCGCTCGCGCACGAAGACGACGAACCGTCGTTCGAGCATCACGCGGCATCCACGTTGCCGGAGATCGAACGCAATGGCGTCACGCTGCGTGTGATCGCCGGCACGGCATTCGGTCACGCTTCGCCCACGACGACCTTTTCGGGCACGCTCTATGTCGCCGCGAGCTTCACGCCCGGCAGCGCGTTTGCGCTCGAACCGGAACACGATGAACGCGGCGTGTATCCGGTTGAAGGCGATCTGCAGATCGACGGCGAGACGCTCGAAGCCGGACAGATGGCTGTGCTCACACCCGGCGAAACGGTGACGCTCGCTAGCACGGGCGGCGCGACCGTCATGCTGCTGGGCGGCGAAAAACTCGACGGCGAGCGCTTCATCGAATGGAATTTCGTCGCGAGTTCGCGTGAGAAGATCGAGCGCGCGAAAACCGCGTGGACGAATCAGGAAATGGGTCACGTGCCGGGCGAAACTGAATGGATACCCCTGCCCGAACGCAAGGCGCACTGACCCTGCATTGAATTCGGGAGAAACGCCCCCAATTTCCCCCGAGACAGTTTTTCCGACGAGGACGCAATGGACACCACGCTAGCCACATTCGAAAAAGACGTGATCGCAGGCTCGACGCTTGCACCGGTGCTGGTCGATTTCTGGGCGCCGTGGTGCGGCCCGTGCAAGTCGCTCGGGCCGATGCTCGAGAAGCTCGAAGCCGAGTACGCCGGCAAATGGAAGCTCGTGAAGGTGAACGTCGATGAGAATCAGGAACTCGCCGCACACTTTCAGGTGCGCAGCATTCCGCACGTGATCGCGTTCGCGGATGGCCGCCCGATCGACCAGTTCGTCGGCGTGCTGCCCGAAGGCCAGCTGCGCGAGTTTCTCGATCGTCTCGTTCCCGATTCCGCCGACGCTGAGCGCGACAACGCGCAGATCGCGATCGCCGAAGGACGGCTCGACGACGCGCACGATCATCTGAAAGCCGCGCTCGCATTCGATCCGGGTTACGACGACGCGCGCATGGACCTGATCGAACTGCTGCTGTCGCAGAATCGCTTCGACGAAGCGCGCAACGAGGTCGATCTGCTGTCGCCGAAAACGACGCAAGGTACCGACGCGCGCTTCAATGCGATCAAGACGAGGCTCGATGCTGTCGATGCTGCCGCCGACCTGCCGCCCACCGATGCACTGGAAGCGAAAGTCGCCGGCAATCCAGACGATCTGGAAGCGCGCTTTGATCTGGCGAACGCATTCATCGCGCGACGCAAGTACGCCGAAGCGCTGGAGCATCTGCTGGCGATCGTGCAACGCGACCGCGCGTTCCGCGAGGATATCGGCCGCAAGACGATGCTGTCGGTGTTCGATCTGGCGGCGCATCAGCCGGAACTCGTCGCGCAGTGGCGACGCAAGCTGAGCGCGGCGTTGAACTGAGCGCCTGAACTGAACTGGGTTCGACTGACCGGATGAAAAGACGCGGCCTGATTTAATGGCCGCGTTTTTTTCGCCCTTGCTTCGCGCCGGAAACTACTTCGCCTTCGTCTGCTGCGCCAGCGCGCGCAGCACATGCGCGACCGCGGCGAATCCAAAGCTCGCCGTCACGCACACGCTGGATCCAAAACCCGCGCAATTGAGCCCGACCGGGCCCGTGTGACCCGGCGACGTCGTGACGTGCTCCGCTTCCTCGTCGATATCGCAGACGGCGGCTTCCGGATAGATGAGCGGCTCATCGGAATAGACGGCGCTCACCTTGAACTTCGCTTTCGGTCCGCGTGGAAAACCGTGCTGCTTGCGCAGCTGCCCGCGCACCTTCGACAGCAGCGGGTCCTGGATCGTCAGCGCGAGATCATCGATGCGGATACGCGTCGGATCCAGCTGACCGCCCGCGCCGCCGACGGTGATCAGCGGCAGCTTCTGCTCGACGCACCAGGCGATCAGCGCGGTCTTCGTGCGCACGCTGTCGATCGCATCGACGACGTAGTCGAAATCATCGCCGCCCAGCACCGAAGCGAAATTATCCGGCTCGATAAAATCTTCGACGAGACGCACATCGCACTGCGGATTGATCAGCTTGATACGTTCGGCCATCGCTTCGACTTTCGGTTTGCCGAAGTTGCCGTCGAGCGCGTGGATCTGCCGGTTCGTGTTGCTTTCGGCGACGTTGTCGAGATCGATCAGCGTCAGCGCACCGATGGCGCTACGGGCGAGCGCCTCGGCCGCCCACGACCCAACACCGCCAATGCCGATCACCGCAATGTGCGCCCGCTCGAACGCAGCCAGCGCCGGCGCGCCGTACAGCCGCGCGACGCCGCCGAAGCGCCGCGCGCGGTCGGCGGATTCACTCCCGTCAATGCCGGTAGTAACATCGGACAAGGCGTCGGAAGAAGCGGTGGCGTGCGGCGTGGACATGATCGGGGACCTGGCGATAACTGGCTGGGACGGGCTGAAACGGCTTGGGACCGGCTGCAACGGGTTGGACAGCGAAGCCCGTATTCTGCCTGAACATGTGCTTGCAGGTCGGACGCCGCCTGGCCGCTTCACGCGGCTACGGCACGGCTATGGCACGGCTATGACTCCGTAGCCCGTTGACGCTGCACAACGCAGAAATTTCGTTCCTTCGCTATACTGGCCTCACTGTAGCGCTCGCATAAGAACATGACGACCCTCGCCGAACTCCGGAAGAATTACTCGCTCGGTTCGCTGGACGAAGCCGATGTCGATCGCGACCCGATCCGGCAATTCGACACCTGGTTCGCACAGGCGGTCGACGCAAAGCTCCCCGAACCGAACACAATGACACTCGCGACCGTCGACGGTCGCGGCCGGCCTTCGGCACGCATCGTTCTGATCAAGGGCGTAGACGAGCGCGGCTTCACCTTCTTTACCAATTACGAAAGCCGCAAGGGCCGCGCGCTCGCGGAGAACCCGTACGCCAGCCTTCTCTTTTACTGGATCGAACTCGAACGACAGGTGCGCATCGAGGGCACCGTCGTCAAAACGAGCGAAGCAGAAAGCGATGCGTACTTCGCGTCGCGTCCAGCGAGCTCGCGCATCGGTGCCTGGGCATCCGAACAAAGTCAGGTAATTGAAAGCCGCGCAGTGCTCGAAGCACGCGAACGCGATTTCAGCGCACGCTTTGGCGATGACCCGCCGCGTCCGCCGCATTGGGGCGGTTACCGGCTTGTGCCGGACGCTATCGAATTCTGGCAGGGCCGGCCGTCGCGACTGCACGACCGTCTGCTATACACGCGCACACCCGGCGGCGACTGGCAGATCGCGCGGTTGTCGCCTTAACTCTATATTGAACGCCGGTGCGCGGAACGCCTTGCTGGCGGCCGCGTCGACCGGCCGGATCGCGTCGCCATTCAGGCGTCGGAGTAACGCCGCGGCACGCAGCGATCCACAGGCTTTGCTTTGATTTCATTGGACACGGAGAAATCACATGTTCTGGGAGAAGAAGCTGGCGCAGTGGGTAGAAGATGTAAGAAGCACGGCCAACCTGCCCGCACGTCTCGTGCTGTGGGACGGCCAGCAACACGACTTCGGGCAGTTCGCCGCGCCCGCAGTGACGCTGCACGTGAAGAGCGCGACAGCGTTACCGTATCTGCTTGAACCGAGCCTCGACAATCTGGGCGAGGCGTACGTGAAGGGCAAGATCGACATCGAAGGCAAGCTGTCGGACATCATCAACGTCAGCTATTCGCTGGCGCGCAATACCGTCACGAGTGCCGGCAAGCTTGCGCGGGTACGCCGTTATTTCAATCACTCGAAGACGTCGGACAAGAAGGCCATCCAGTATCACTACGACGTCTCGAACGAGTTCTACAGGCTGTGGCTCGACGAGAACATGGTGTACTCGTGCGCGTACTTCGAGAACGGCGATGAAGATCTCGCCACCGCGCAGATCAAGAAAATCGATCACATCCTGACGAAGATCCAGTTGCAGCCGGGGCAGCGTCTGCTCGATATCGGCTGCGGCTGGGGCGCGCTCGTGCTGCGTGCCGCGCAGAAGTTCGGCGCGAAATGCACGGGCGTGACGCTGTCGCAAAACCAGTTCGATCTCGCCACGGCGCGCGTGAAAGCGGCCGGACTCGAAGGTCAGATCGAGATTCGTCTGCAGGATTACCGCGACATCGCAGGCCAGTTCGACCGCATCACGAGCGTCGGGATGTTCGAGCACGTCGGGCGCAAGAATCTGCCGGGCTACTTCCAGAAGATCCACGATCTGCTCGTCGACGACGGCGTCGCGATGAATCACGGCATCACCTCGACCGACTACAACAGCGGCGAGACGGCGCTGGGCGGCGGCGAGTTCATCGACCGCTATGTGTTCCCGGACGGCGAGCTGCCGCACATCAGCCTCGCGCTCGAAGCGATGCAGCGCAGCGGCCTGGAGGCGGTTGACGTCGAAAGCCTGCGGCGGCACTATGCGCGCACGCTCGATATCTGGGCAGAGAACTTCGAAGCGCATGCGGAAGCCGCACGCAGTCTCGTCGATGACGAGAAATTCCGCATCTGGCGCGTGTATCTGGCGGGTTGCGCGTACGCTTTCGAGAACGACGACGTATCGATCTATCAGGTGGTCTGCCGCAAGGCCGGACGCAGCGCGAAAACGCTGCCGTGGTCGCGGCGCTTTATGTACGACAGGTCGCGGTGATGCGGTGACGCCGGGCGGTGCGCGGGCGCTTCCGTGGCGGGCAGCCGCAGCGCGCCGCGCCTGTCCGGTGAAACAATCGTATCGCTACAGCAACCAGGTACAGGAATCGATGGACGAGGGCGAAACCGGCGAAGTCCACGAGGCGCCGCAGGCGAATGACGACGAAACCGGCGCCGGGCAGTTCGATCTGTTTGGGATGCCGGTTGTGGCGCCTTCCGCCACGCCTTTACCTGCCACGAAGCCAGAACCCAAAACCCGACGCCGCACCCGCGATGTACTCGCCGCGGAGCCTTCCGCGGACGTGCTCGCCATAGCCGGCGCACTGCCCTCGCATGTGCATCTCGGCACGTCGTCGTGGTCATTTCCGGGCTGGCGCGGCATCGTCTACGGCGACGACTACAGCAACAGCAAGCTGTCCCGCGACGGCCTTACCGCCTACGGCGCGCATCCGCTGCTGCGCACAGTCAGCATCGACAGGTCGTTCTACGCGCCGCTGACGATCACCGACTACCTCCGCTACGCGCAACAGGTGCCGGACCATTTCCGCTTCATCGTGAAGGCACCGCAATCGGTGACCGACGCCACCGTGCGCGCCGAACGCGGCGAACCGGTCGCGCTCAACCCGTGTTTCCTGAACGCGCGGATTGCCATCGACGACTTCGTGCGGCCTTGTCTCGACGGCCTCGGCGCGAAGGCCGGCGCGCTTGTGTTCCAGATCTCGCCGCTGCCCATCGAGATGCTCGGGGAGCCATCGATCTTCATCGACCGGCTGGCGGCGTTTCTGGCTGCGCTGCCGCCACTGCCGTCGCACCCGTCGCAACCCGATGGCGGCCCGTGTTACGCGGTGGAAATCCGCGATGCGTGCCTGCTGACGCCGCGTTTCATCCGGGCGTTGCGTACGACGGGTATCCGTTACTGCGTGGGCATACATGCGCGGATGCCGGACCCACTGCGTCAGGCGGCGGCGCTCGCGCTGCTCGACGGCGGCACGCCCGCCGGGCCGCTGATCGTGCGCTGGAGCCTGCATGGCGGCTTCAAATACGAGCAGGCGAAGGCGAAGTACGACCCGTTCGACCGCCTCGTCGACGAAGACCCGACGACACGCGCCGCGCTCGCCGAACTGGCCGCGCGCTACGCGATCGCCGGGCAGCCCGTGCTGGTCGCGATCAACAACAAGGCGGAAGGCTCGGCGCCGCTGACGTGCGTCGAACTGGCCCGGGGCATCGCCGAAGCATGGGAACGGCTGCGGGACGCGTCGGGCTGATTAACCCGCCTTGATCCGGTGCGCGAACTTCTGGCGGAATTTCGCAACCTTCGGCGCGACGACAAATGCGCAATAGCCCTGATCCGGATGCTGCGCGAAATAGTTCTGATGATAGGCTTCGGCCGGCCAGTAATTGCCGTCGAGCGGCAGCACCTGCGTGACGATCTTGCCGTCGTAGATGCCCTCTGCTGCGATCTCGCGGATCGCCTGTCCGGCCGTATCGCGCTGCGCATCCGAGTGCGTGAAGATCACCGACCGGTACTGCGTGCCGACGTCATTACCCTGCCGGTTCAACTGCGTCGGATCGTGGATCGCGAAGTAAATATCGAGAATCTCCCGATAGCTGATCTTCGACGGATCGAAGTCGACCTTCACGACCTCCGCATGACCGGTTTCGCCGTCGCAGATCTGTTCGTAGGTCGGCTGGTCAACCTGGCCGCCCGCGTAGCCGGATTCCACGGCGTTCACGCCGTCGACACCCAGATACACCGCTTCGAGACACCAGAAACATCCGCCGCCGAGGGTGGCGGTTTCACTTGCCTGACTCATCTGATCACTCCTTTGGTTCCCGCGTCACACGCACCGCCCGCGCAGCGATTTCGGCGGAATCTGTAGAGCTTAGCGGCTTTTGCGTGCGCCGGCAGAGGTGCGCGGCTGGCCTGCCCGCGATTCCGATAGAATTGGGGCAATTCGCCAATTTTCTACATGACTTTCGAATCAATTCTTCCCGCCTGGCTTCTTGCCCAGCTTTCCGCACCCGCGCGAGGCTGCATTGCGCGGCCGGCATCCGGAGCCTTCGTACGATGAAGCCCGCGAGCCCGCCCAATTTTGATCAGGACGCGTTCAAGCGCGCACTCAGCCAGTTCGCCACCGGCGTCACCGTCATCACGACGCGCGCGGCGTCCGGCAAGCTCATCGGCATTACCGCGAGTTCGTTCAACTCGGTCTCGCTGGCGCCGCCGCTGGTGCTGTGGAGTCTCGCGACCCGATCGGCGTCGATGCCCGTGTTCCGGGAGAACAGCCACTATGTGGTGAACGTGCTGGCAGCGTCGCAGCTCGATCTGTGCAAACGCTTCGCCACCGTGAAGGGCGACCGCTTCGAAGGCGTCTCGCACGCGGCCGGCGACTCCGGCATGCCGGTGCTCGACGGCGCGCTTGCGTGGTTCGAATGCCACAACCGCAGCCGCTATGAAGAAGGCGACCACGTGATCTTCGTCGGCGAAGTGGAACGCTGCGGCGTGATCGAGCAGGCGGGCGACACCCAGCCGCTCGTATTCCAGAACGGCGAATTTCACGGCCTCGCGCCGCTCTGAGCGGTTTTAGCCGGCTTTACTTCACCGTCGCCACACCTGCGCCCGCGCCCGCCACCAGTTCGACGGGGACGCCTGAATCTTCCTTGAGCGTCTGCAGCACGATGTTCGAGCGGATGTCCTGCACCCCGGGCGCCTTGTAGAGCCGGCTCAGGACGAAATCCGAATAGTGCTTGAGGTTGTGCGCCAGCACCCGCAGCACGTAATGGCTTTCTCCCGTGACCACGAACGCGCCGACCACTTCCGGCCAGTCCCGCACCGCCGCCGCGAAACGCTCGTGCCAGTTTTCCTGGTCGTTGCGCATCGATACCTGGACGAATGCTTCCAGCTCGAAACCCAGCACCTCGCGGTTCAGGCACGCCCGGTAGCGTTCGATGACGCCCTGCTCTTCCAGCAGGCGCAACCGCCTGAGACAGGCGGAAGGGGACAGCGAAATCCGTTCTGCCAGATCGAGGTTACTGATCCGTCCTTCATGCTGAAGCACCGCCAGGATACGGCAATCGGTGGCGTCGAGCGAGATCGCGTTCATATTCGGTCTCCCTTTCCCATTTATCTCAAATTATGTTCCAGGACAGGTCAAAGAAGGTGATTTTTTCGCAATCACATTTCGCGACGTCACGCCTATCATTTCAGGATTGGACTGATATGGCGATGGAGACATGAACGGACTCTGGGACATCACCCCGCCGATCGACCCCGCGACGCCCGTCTGGCCGGGCGATACGCCGGTCGGCATCGAACGCGTCTGGCGCATGGAAGCGGGGTCGCCGGTGAATGTTGCGCGGATGACACTATCGCCGCACACCGGCGCGCATACCGACGCGCCGCTGCACTACGACGCCGAAGGCGCCGCAATCGGCGTCGTGCCGCTCGATGCGTATATCGGGCGCTGCCGGGTGATTCATTGCATCGGCGCCGCGCCGCTGGTGACGCCCGCGCATATTGCCGGCGCGCTTGATCTCGACGAAAGCCTCCCGCCGCGCGTGCTGCTGCGCACCTACGCACGCGCGCCGACACGCGAGTGGGACAGCGCGTTCTGCGCCGTCGCGCCGGAGACGATCGATCTGCTCGCTTCGCGTGGCGTCCAGCTGATCGGTATCGACACGCCTTCGCTCGATCCGCAGGAATCGAAAACGATGGACGCCCATCACCGCATCCGCGCGCACCGGATGGCAATCCTCGAAGGCATCGTGCTGGATGCCGTCGTGGAAGGCGACTACGAACTCATCGCGCTGCCGCTCAAATTCACGACGCTCGATGCGAGCCCGGTACGCGCCGTGCTGCGTGCCCTTTGAGCACCCGACGGTGAATAACCCTGATTCCTTTCGACTGGACCACCATGAATACCCGTGAAGAAGCCCTGGCGCTGGACAGCGCCGACCCGCTGGCCGCCTTGCGCAACGAATTCGCGTTGCCGGCAGCGACGATCTACCTCGACGGCAACTCGCTCGGCGTGGCGCCGGCAGCCGCCGCGCAACGCGCGCAGACCGTCATCGCCGCCGAATGGGGCGAAGGGCTGATCCGCAGCTGGAACAGCGCCGGCTGGTTCGCGCTGCCGCGTCGTCTTGGCAACAAGCTCGCGCCGCTGATCGGCGCGGCGGAAAACGAAGTCGTCGTCACCGATACGATTTCGATCAACCTCTTCAAGCTGCTGTCGGCGGCTTTGAAGCTGCAGAACCAGCGTGATCCGAAGCGTCGCGTGATCGTGTCCGAGCGCTCGAATTTCCCGACCGATCTGTATATCGCGCAAGGTCTGATCGAACAGCTCGATCGCGGCTACACGCTACGTCTGATCGACGATCCGTCCGAACTGCCCGCCGCGCTCGGCGACGACACAGCCGTCGCGATGATCACGCATGTGAATTACCGCACCGGCTACATGCACGACATGGCCGCATTGACGAAGCTGATCCACGAAGCGGGTGCGCTCGCGCTGTGGGATCTCGCGCATTCGGCGGGCGCGGTGCCGGTCGACCTGAACGGCGCGGACGCGGACTATGCGGTGGGCTGCACGTACAAGTATCTGAACGGCGGGCCGGGCTCGCCGGCTTTCGTGTGGGTCGCGCAACGACATCAGAACGCGTTTTCGCAGCCGCTGTCCGGCTGGTGGGGCCATCGCGCGCCCTTCGAGATGAACCCGACGTATCGTCCGGACGACGGCATCGGCCGCTTTCTGTGTGGCACGCAGCCGATGGTGTCGATGGCGCTCGTCGAATCCGGTCTCGACGTGTTTCTGCAGACTGACATGCAGGCGATCCGCAAAAAATCGCTGGCGTTGACGGATCTCTTCATCGAGCTGGTCGAGTCGCGTTGCAGCGAATTCCCGCTCACGCTCGTCACGCCGCGTGACCACAGACAGCGTGGCTCGCACGCGAGCTTCGAGCATCCGAATGGTTATGAAGTGATGCAGGCGCTGATCGCGCGCGGCGTGATCGGCGATTATCGCGAGCCGCATGTGCTGCGATTTGGATTCACGCCGCTCTATACGCGCTATGTCGACGTGTGGGACGCAGTCGAAACGCTGCGCGATGTGCTCGCAAACGAAATCTGGCGCGCGCCCGAATTCGCGACGCGCGGCGCGGTGACCTGAGGAGAGCGCAATGACCGATCACATGCAGTTGCCTGGCGATGAACCTTCGCAAGGCTGTCCCTTCGGGCATGGTGCCGGTGCTTCGGGTGCCGCCGCAGGCGCGCATGCGCCTCACGTTCCGCCTTCAAACGCGGAAGGCTGGCACGAAGCGCAACTCGATTTTTCGCAGTCGATGAGCTATGGCGACTATCTGTCGCTCGGTTCGATCCTGTCGGCGCAGCATCCGCTTTCGCCGGATCACAACGAGATGCTCTTCATCATCCAGCATCAGACGAGCGAACTGTGGATGAAGCTCGCGCTATACGAACTGCGTGGAGCGCTTGGCTCCGTGCATCGCGATGACCTGCCGCCTGCATTCAAGATGCTGGCGCGGGTGTCGCGGATTCTCGAACAGCTGGTGCAGGCGTGGAGCGTGCTCTCGACGATGACGCCATCCGAATACACGGCGATGCGGCCTTATCTTGGCGCGTCGTCCGGGTTTCAGTCGTATCAATACAGGCAGCTGGAATTTCTGCTCGGCAACAAGAATGTGCAGATGCTCAAGCCGCATGCGCACCGGCCGGAGGTGCTCGCCGAAGTGCAGGCGACGCTCGAAGCGCCTTCGTTCTATGACGAAGTGATCCGTCTTCTTGCGCGACGCGGCTTCGCGATCAACCCGGAACGGCTAAACCGCGACTGGACGCAGCCCACGGCGCACGATGAGTCGGTCGAAGCCGCGTGGCTCGAGGTATATCGCAATCCGTCGCAACACTGGGAGCTGTACGAGATGGCCGAAGAGCTGGTGGATCTGGAAGACGCGTTCCGCCAATGGCGCTTCCGGCATGTCACCACCGTCGAGCGGATCATCGGATTCAAGCAGGGCACGGGCGGCACGACCGGCGCACCGTATCTGCGCAAGATGCTCGACGTCGTGCTGTTTCCGGAGTTGTGGCACGTGCGGACGGTGCTTTAGCCGTTGGCTTCAATCCTTACCGCGCCGTATAACCACCATCGATCGGCAAAGTGATGCCGCTGATCATCGAAGCGGCATCGCTCAACAAAAACAGGCCGATACCACTCGACGCGCCCGTCACATGAATCGAGCGGTCCGGGAAATCGAAGATCGTGTTCATGTCGGCTGCAGACGGTGCATGAGCGGCTTCAACGCCGGATAAAGATCGGTATAGACCTTAAAGCGCCCGGCGTACACCTGCTTTCGCGCGTCATCCGGCTGCGCGCGTTCCACGAGCGTCACCCAGCCTTCGTGCGCGGCTTCATGCGTCACGAGCTTCGCGCCTAAAGCAGCCAGCAACGCGGCGCCCATCGCGGCTTCGACTTCCTCCTTGATCGTGTACACCGGATAACCCGTGATATCCGCGATGATCTGCATCCACAGATCCGAATGCGCCGCGCCGCCGACGACGATCAGCTTGTCATCAAGCGATTTCGCGCCTTTGCGGCCGGCTTCGATATTGTGTTGCAGCGCAAACGACACGCCTTCCAGCACCGCGCGATACAGATGCGCGCGCGTATGAAAGAGGCTCAGTCCAATGAATGCGCCGCTCGCCTTCGCGTCCCACACGGGGCTACGTTCGCCCATCAGATACGGCAGGAACATCACGCCGTCGGAGCCTGCAGGAATGCGCGCGGCCGCGTCTTCGAGCAGACGGTGCGGATCGCCGTGCGGCGTCGCGCGTGCGGCTTCGATCTCGGCCTGACAGAACTGGTCGCGAAACCATGTCACCGATGCGCCCGCCGTGATCGCGCCGCCGAACACGTAGATATCCTGCATGCCGTTGAACACGTGCGGCATGCTGATGAGCCCATGCCGCGCATCGACACTCTGGTTGATGTAGCCCCAGCACATGCTGGTGCCGATCATCGCGACGTGTTGCCCGGCGCGCGTCGCGCCTGCAGCGAACGTCGCGACCGCTGCGTCAACGCCGCCCGCCACGATCGACGTGCCCGCCTCAAGCCCAAGGTGTTCGCACCACTGCGACAGCAGGCCGCCCACCACTTCCGACGAATCGACGAGCCGCTCCGGCATCATCGTCGCGGGAATGCCGAGCATGTCGAGCGCTTCGTCGGACCAGTCGCGTCGCGCGATGTCGTACACGCCGCCGATATTGCCCGCCGAACTGTGATCGACAGCGACTTCGCCGGTCAGCAGATAGATCACGTACGCGTTCGGCGGCAGGAAGTAGCGCGTATTCGCCCATACGTCCGGCTCCTGCTCACGCAGCCACAACATCTTCGTGTAGCCGTAATAGCTGTCGACGCTGTTACCGGTAATCGCGTACAGACGGTCCAGATCGACCGTGTTGCGCACCCAGTCGACTTCTGCGGTGGCGCGCCGGTCCATCCAGATCAGACACGGATACAACGGCCGCATTTCGCTATCGACCGGAATGCCCGAGCCGCCGTACAGGCTGCTCACGCACACGGCCTTGATTGTTCGCGCCGCTATACCCTTCGCTTTCGCATCGCTCACGCAGCGCGCAATGCACTCCGTCACGGCGTTGAACCACACCGAAGGCCACTGCTCGGCCCATAGCGGTTTCGGCGTATCCGGGTGATAGCTCGCGGCGTGCTGCGCGATTACCGCCCCGTTCCGGTCGACCAGAAGCGCCTTGGTGCTCTGCGTACCAATATCGACGCCGATAACGTATTCCATACACTCTCCAGTTAACCGCGTGCGAACTGGCGCGGCTTCATCAACACCTTGATCGGATCGAGCGAATTCGCTAGCCGGATCGCTTCATTCCATTCTTCCTGCGAAAACCCGCGCGTGACAATCCCACCGACCCGGAAAAAATCAAATTTGATGCAACGCAGCAGCAAGGTTTGTCGCCGATGTGGCGCACTGCACGCCGCCCCCTCATCGGTCGCGAAAGCCTTTCACGCCGCGCTGCGCCACAAAAAGCATCCCGCATTGCCTTGACTTTCGATTCGCCGGATACGATCATTCGTTCACACACAGAGCAAATGCTCCACATCGAAAAAGTGCCCGTGCAAGACGTGCGCACCAGTCTTCAGGAGACGAATATGAGCAGCGACGCGAACGTCCAGGTGATCCTGCACATCGGCGCGGGATCGTTTCATCGCGCGCATCAGGCATGGTATCTGCACCGGCTCAACGAGGCGCGCGCCGCAGATGAACCGCGCTGGTCGCTCACGGTCGGCAATATCCGCAGCGACATGAATGCGGTGCTCGAGGCGCTCGCCGCGCAGGACGGCGTCTACACGCTCGAAACGGTCACGCCGCACGGCGAACGCGCCTACGAAACCATCCGCTCGATCGAACGCGTACTGCCGTGGTCGGCCGATCTCGCCGGGCTGATCGAAGCCGGTTCGGATCCCGCCTGCAAGATCATCGCGTTCACCGTGACCGAGGGCGGCTATTATCTCGACGAACACGACCATCTCGACACCGCCAACGCCGACCTCGCCGCCGACCTCAAGGGCGGCCGCACGACGATCTACGGCGCGCTCGCCGCGATCCTCGAAGCGCGGATGAAGCGCAACGCCGGCCCGGTCACGCTGCAAACCTGCGACAACCTGCGCAGCAACGGCGAGCGTTTTCACGCGGGCATGAGCGAATTCTTCGATCGACGCGGCGACACCGCATTTCGCACATGGTTCGACGCAAACACGACATCGCCGAATTCGATGGTCGACCGCATCACGCCGCGCCCGACTCCCGATGTCCGCGAACGCGTGCTCGCGGCGACCGGTTTCGACGATGCCTGCCCGGTGATGGGCGAAGCGTTCATCCAGTGGGTCATTGAAGACAATTTCCGTGCGGGACGTCCCGCCTGGGAGAAGGTTGGCGCGGAGCTGGTCAAGTCCGTGCTGCCATATGAAGAAGCCAAGATCCGCATCCTGAACGCGACGCACAGCTGCATCGCGTGGGCGGGGACACTCGTCGGGCTGCGCTATATCCACGAAGGCACGATCGACGTCGACATCCAGAAGTTCGCGTACGAGTACGTGACGCAAGACGTGATTCCGTGTCTCACGCCGAGCCCGCTCGATCTCGAACGCTATCGCGATGTCGTGCTGGAACGCTTCAGCAATCCGTTCATCCAGGATACGAACCAGCGCGTCACCGCCGACGGCTTCTCCAAGATTCCCGGCTTCATTGCGCCGACGCTGTCGGAATGCCTCGCACGCGGCGTCGAACCGGCGGCCACCGCCATGCTGCCGGCGCTGTTCTTCCGTTTCCTCGACCGCTGGCAATCCGGCAAGCTGCCGTACGCGTATCAGGATGGCGTGATGGACGAGCGCGTCGCACGCGGTTTCTTTACCGCGCCGGACCCGTTAAAGGCCTTCTGTGCCGATCGCCTGCTGTGGGGCAGCATGGCGCAGACAACGGCACTGGAAAGCGCGCTGAGGGCGGCTGTGGGCCGCGTCGATGCATGGCTTGCGAAGCGCGGGTGAGCGCGGATGAGCGTGGATGAACGCACGTTGTTAAAAGCCTTCCAGCGGGCCACGCACGTGAGCCAGGTCTAATGCGCATGGCCTTGCGCGCCGCGTGCGGCTAAAGTAGCGCATCCTAATGACGAAGGTTCCGCGCCCATGTATCTCGGCATCGACCTCGGCACGTCCGAAGTAAAAGTCCTGCTGCTCGCGCCCACCGGACGCGTGATCGGCACCGCCGGCTCACCGTTTACCGTTTCGCGTCCGCATCAACGATGGGCCGAGCAGAATCCGGCCGACTGGTGGAACGGCACGCGCGCCGCCCTCGCCGCGCTGCGCGAACGCCATCCCGACGAATTCGCGCAGATCCGCGGCATCGGCCTTTCCGGCCAGATGCACGGTGCGGTGCTGCTCGACGCGGAAGATCGCGTGTTGCGCCCGGCGATCCTGTGGAACGACATGCGCAGCGTCGAGGAATGCGACGAACTGACCGCGCGCGCGCCGGATCTGCATCGCATTGCGGGCAATCTCGCGATGCCCGGCTTCACGGCGCCGAAGCTGTTGTGGGTGCAACGGCACGAGCCGGAGATTTTCCGCAAGACTGCTTGCGTGCTGCTGCCGAAGGATTACCTGCGTCTGATGCTCACCGGCGAGAAGGTGTCCGATCCGTCGGATGCGGCCGGCACGCTGTGGCTCGACGTCGCGAAGCGCGACTGGTCGGACGCCCTGCTCGCCGCGTGCGACATGCGTCGCGCGCAGATGCCGCGGCTTGCCGAAGGCAGCGCGCCGTCCGGCACGCTGCGGCCGGACGTGGCGCGTGAATCTGGCTTGCAGGATGGCGTCGTGGTCGCGGCAGGCGGCGGCGACAACGCGACCAGCGCGATCGGCATCGGTGCGATCCAGCCGGGCGACGGCTTCGTGTCGCTCGGGACGTCGGGCGTGCTGTGCGTCGTCGGCGACCGGTTCCGGCCGAATCCGGCTTCTGCCGTGCACGCGTTCTGTCACGCGATTCCCGACCGCTGGCATCAGATGAGCGTGGTGTTGTCGGCGGCAAGCTGCTTGCGCTGGGTCTGCAAGCTCACCTCGACCGACGAACCGACCTTGCTTGCCGAAGTCGCCGCGCTCGAACCGGAAGCGCTGGCCACTGCGCCACTGTTTCTGCCGTATCTCTCTGGCGAACGCACGCCGCACAACGATCCGTACGCGCAGGGCGTGTTTTTCGGCATGACGCACGCGACTGATCGCGCGCTGCTCGGCTACGCCGTGCTCGAAGGCGTGACGCTCGCGCTCACCGATGGCCTCGACGCGCTGCGTGCCGCGGGCACCGAGGCGCGCGCACTGTCGCTGATCGGCGGCGGAGCGCGCAGCAGCTACTGGGCGCAACTGCTCGCCGACGCGCTCAATACACCGACGCGCAAGCACGGCGGCGGCGAAACCGGCGCGGCGCTGGGCGCGGCGCGGCTGGGCTGGCTGGCAGCGGGTGGCGACCCGGCGACGGTGCTGACCAAGCCGCCCGTCGAAATCGAATTCATCCCGGATGCCGCGCGCCACGCGGCGTTGCGCGCGCGGCTCGATACGTATCGCGCGCTGTACCGCCACGTGCGTCCGCTGTTCGATCCCGCGCGCGAGCGCCTGGTGTGAGCGCGTTCGCAGTCTGAACGCGCGCCTGGTTTTAGAGAAGCGACTGCTATCATCCGCGCGCGATCCATTCACGTTCGTCGACGCACCGAACCCTGTCACGCGGCGCAAGCCGCTCACGTCAAAGATCCATCGTGTCCAGGTCTACCGAAAAACTCGATCTCGCCACCCGCGCTGCGTGGCTCTACTACGTCGCGGGCAATACGCAGAACGAGATCGCGGAAAAGCTGCAGGTGTCGCGCCCGGTCGCGCAACGGCTCGTCGCGTTCGCGGTCGAGAAGAACCTGATCCGCGTGCGTGTCGATCATCAGCTGGCCGATTGCCTCGCGCTTGCTGATCAGCTGTCGAAGCGCTATGGACTGACGTCCTGCGAGATCGTGCCGATCGACGACGACAGTCCCGAAGAGATCGATCGCAAACTCGCAGTGGCCGGCGCGCAGGTGATGGAGCGCTATCTGCTCGAAGAAAAACCGATGATCGTCGCGGTGAGCAGCGGGCGCACGTTGAAGGCAGCCGTCGACCAGATCGCGCAGCTGGACCGGCCGCAGCATCGGCTTGTATCGATGGTCGGCGCGATCGCACAGGATGGTTCGTCGAACCGCTACGACGTCGCGCTGCATATCTCCGAGAAAACCGGCGGCAAGCATTTTCTGCTGCCAGCGCCACTGATTGCGGATAGCGAGGCCGAGCGCGCGCAGTGGGTCAATCACCGGCTGTATCGCATCGTTGAATCGCTGTCGGGGTCGGCGGATGTCGCGTTTGTCGGGATCGGCAATATCGGGCCGAACTGTCCGCTTCATGAGGACGGGTTTATTACGTCGGCTGAGGTGAAAGATCTGGTGCAGCGTGGCGCGGTGGCGGAGATGCTTGGGCTGCCGATCAACGCTTCAGGTGCACGTGTCGCGTCGCCGACGGGTAATCGCGTGACGAGTCTGTATCTTGATTCGCCGCCTAAGCGCCCGACGATTGGATTTGCAGGTGGTGAGCGGAAACGCGATGCGGTGATCGCCGCGCTGAAAGGCGGCTGGCTGTCGGGGCTGGTTACCGACGAACGATGTGCGCGGGCCGCGCTGGAAGAGGGAACACAAGGCGCGCCAAAACCCGCGCGCAAACGCTAAAAAAACTGCGCCGCCCCGGAGAAGTAAGGCGGCGCAGCAGTCAGTTGCCAGTCAGGCCGCCAACACCTCAACAATCTTCCGCTCGAACGCCTGCCCATTCGCATCGAACAGATGACAATGATCCGGTGTCGTCCCAAGCTTCAGCGTCTCACCGCGGTCATGTCTTTCCAGCGGCGGAATGCGCGCAATCACGCCATCCGGCGCCACGCTGCTTTCGGCATACAGATACGCCGCATCGCCGAGTGATTCGATCGCCATCGTTGTCACCGACACACCATTCTCACCAGAATTCACGTGCGTATGTTCAGGACGGATGCCCACCGTCACCTTGTCGCCCTCTTTTACCTTCGAAGGCTCCACCGCCACGCGCTGCGTCTCGCCAGTCTCGTAGCGCACCACCACGCCCTCCGCCGAAACAGACTGTACCGTGCCTTCGAAGAAATTCATCTTCGGCGAGCCGATGAAGCCCGCGACAAAGCGGTTCGCCGGCGCGTGATACAGCCGGTTCGGGCTGCCGACCTGCTCGATGTTCCCCGCCGACAGCACCACGATCTTGTCGGCCAGCGTCATCGCTTCGACCTGATCGTGCGTCACGTAGATCATCGTCGTCTTCAGCTCGTCGTGCAGACGCGCGAATTCGAGGCGCATCTTCACGCGCAGTGCGGCGTCGAGGTTCGACAGCGGTTCGTCGAACAGGAACACCTTCGGCTTGCGCGTAATCGCGCGGCCAATCGCAACGCGCTGACGCTGACCACCTGAAAGCTGCTTCGGCTTGCGATCCAGCAGATGATCGATGTGCAGGATCTTCGCCGCGTTGCGCACGGCTGCGTCGATTTCCGGCTTTTTCGTGCCGGCGAGCTTCAGGCCGAACGCCATGTTGTCGTACAGCGTCATATGCGGATACAGCGCGTACGACTGGAACACCATCGCAATGCCGCGCTTGGCGGGCGGAATGTCGTTGACGCGCGTGCCGTCGATGTTCAGATCACCGCTGCTGATGTCTTCGAGGCCGGCGATCATCCGCATCAGCGTCGACTTTCCGCAACCGCTCGGGCCAACGAACACGACGAATTCGCCGTCCGCGATGTCGAGGTTGATGTTGCGCATCACTTCGGTTTCGTCGTAGCGCTTCGCGATGCCGCGCAGGGTCAGGCTTGCCATGATGTGTCTCCCGATGGTGCTGCTTTATGCTTCCACTTCCACGTTAATCGTGCGCGCCGCATTCGCATCAGTGCGAACCGATGGCGACGCGCTCCATCCATTGCGTGACGAATACCGGCAGTTGCCGCATATCGTCGAACACATGCACCGCGCCCGCTGCGCGCAGCGCTTCGATCTGCGCTTCATTCGCATGACCGCCGCCAATAAAACCGATCACCGTCATGCCCGCGGCCTTCGCGGCCGTCACACCGGTCACGCTGTCTTCGACGACAAGGCACGCGTCAGCCGTCAGATTCAGCCCACGCGCCGCGGCCAGATAGACGTCGGGCTCGGGCTTCGGTTGCGCCACGCTGTCGGCGCAAAACACCCGCTCGCCAAAAAACGCGACGAGCCCGGTGCGCGCCAGCACGGCCTGCACATACGCCGTGTTGCTGTTGCTCGCGCAGGCCATGCGCAACGGAATCTGCCCGAGCGCCGCGACGATGCCTTCGACGAGCGGCGCCTCCATCGCACCGGCGCTGACCGCGTCCCGGATCGCGTCGACGTCGGCGGGGCTCAGCGTTCTGTCGAGATGCGCGGCCGTCGCATCGAGCACGCGCTCGGTGCGCAGGCCGAGGAGCGGCATCAGGACAGGCTCGACGTCCACGCCGGGCCAGCGCGATTCCAGTTCGTGCACGAGCATCCGCGCGGCGATGGCTTCGCTGTCGATCAGTACACCATCGCAGTCGCAGATCAGCGCGTGATTCGACACGGTCATTTGACCGCACCGAACGTAAGGCCACGCACAAGTTGCTTCTGCGACAGCCAGCCGACGATCAGGATCGGCGCGACGGCCAGCAGCGAGGCCGCCGACAGCTTCGCCCAGAAGAGACCCTCAGGACTCGAATACGACGCGATGAAAACCGTCAGCGGCGCCGCGTGCGAACTCGACAGGTTGATGCTCCAGAACGCCTCGTTCCACGACAGGATCACGAGCAGCAGCGCCGTCGATGCAAGACCCGGCAGCGACATCGGCATCAGCAGGTAGACGATTTCCTGCCACGTCGCCGCACCGTCGATCCGCCCTGCTTCGAGAATGTCGCGTGGTATTTCCGCGAAGTACGTGAACGACATCCATACCGCAATGGGCAGATTGATCAGCGTGTAGACGATCACGAGACCCGACACCGTATCGAGCAGGCCGCTGTTTTTCCACAGCAGATAGATCGGCACCAGCACGCCGACCGACGGCATCATCTTCGTCGACAGCATCCACAGCAGGACTTTCTGTGTGCGGCGAGTCGGGAAGAACGCCATCGCGTACGCGGCCGGCACGGCGAGTATCAGACACAGCACCGTCACGCCCGCCGAAATCAGGATCGAATTCCACGCGAACGAGAAGTAGTTGCTGCGTGCGAATACCTCACGAAAACTGTCGAACGTCGGGATGAAGAAGAGCGACGACGCGTACGCCTGCTGCTCCGTCTTGAATGCCGTGATCGTCATCCAGAAGATCGGGAAGAACAGCAGTAGCGCGACCAGCCACGCGAGGACGCCAGGAATGCCGCGTCGAAGCTTCGCCATCGGCGAGTTGATCGACGACGCAGGTGCAGCTGAAGTGGCAGCAAGCTGGCTCATTTTTCGTACTCCCCTTTCAGGTTCTTCGCGAGCATACGCACGAGGAAGAACGACACGATATTCGCCAGCACCACCGCGAGAATCCCGCCAGCGGAAGCCAGACCGACGTCGAACTGTTGCAGGCCGAGCGAGTAGATCAGGTACGACAGATTGGTCGTCGCCGTGCCCGGGCCACCGCCCGTCGTCGTATAGATTTCAGCGAAGATCGACAGCAGGAAAATCGTTTCCATCATCACCACCACCGCGATCGCCCGTCGCAGGTGAGGCAGCGTGATGAAGAAGAACATCGCGAACGGACCGGCGCCGTCGATACGCGCCGCTTCCTTCTGCTCCTGGTCAAGCGACTGGATCGCCGTGAACAGGATCAGAAACGCGAACGGCAACCACTGCCACGCGACGATCATCACGACTGCCGTGAGCGGATAGTTGGCGAACCAGTCGATCGGCGTGAGCCCGATCGCGCGCATGCCCTGCGCGACGAGACCGTACACCGGGTGCAGGATCATGTTCTTCCAGATGAGCGCGCTGACCGTCGGCATCACGAAGAACGGCGCGATGGCGAGCAGCCGCGCCACGCCCATGCCGTAGAACTTGCGATCGAACAGCACCGACATCAGGATCCCGCCGACCACCGTAATGATCAGCACCGAGCCGATCAATTCCAGCGTGATCAGGATCGACGGACCGAAGGCCGGATCGCTGGCGAGGTATTTGTAATTGTCGAGGCCCGCGAAACCCTTCACATCGGGATTGAGCAGGTTGTAGCGCGAGAACGAAAACCAGATCGTCATCGCGAGCGGAATCGCCATCCACAACAGCAGCACGGCAACCGATGGCGAGACCAGCCATCGTGCGGACGCCGCCTTGCGGGTTTCGCGTTCCTGTTCGGTTTGGGGATGGACTTGCATGAGAGGAAGGCGCAGATGACGCATGATCGGACCACCTGTCTGGTAGTTCGCGGACCGCGAAGTTGCGGGCGGCCCGCTGTGCTGCTGCGATCCGGCTGGCGTTTAAACGCCAGCCGGCGCTTTTACTGCGAATTACATCGAAGTCACTTCGCGTAACCCGCCTGACGCACGGCGCGCTCGGCGGTTGCCTGACCGGCAGCGAGCGCCTGATCGACCGACATCTGGCCCGCGACTGCACCCGAGACGCTCTGACCGACCACCGTACCGAACGACTGGAACTCCGGAATGCCGACGAACTGCACGCCGGTGTACGGCACAGGCTTCGCGGTCGGACGCGTCGGGTCAGCCGACTGGATCGCCTTCAGCACGAAGCCCGCGAACGGCGCGGCCTGCTGGTACTCAGGGCGAGCGTAGGTCGACTCACGCGTTCCCGGCGGCACCGATGCCCAGCCTTCATCCTTCGCGGCGAGTTCGATGTACTGCTTCGACGTCGCCCACGAGATGAACTTCTTCGCGGCGTCCGGCTGCTTCGACGACTTCGGAATTGCCAGCGCCCACGACCACAGCCAGTGCGAACCATTCGGCGTGACAGCCGTCGGCGCCGCGGCGAAACCGATCTTGTCCGCGACCTGCGACTGCGCCTTGTTGTACAGCATGCCGGCCGCGACCGTCGCGTCGATCCACATCGCGCACTTGCCCGATGACATCAGCGTCAGGTTTTCGTTGAAGCCATTCGAGCTGGCTCCCGGCGGGCCGTCTTTCTTCAGCAGGTCGACGTAGAAGCTCACCGCCTTCTTCCATTCCGGCGAAGTCAGCTGCGCGTTCCACTTTTCGTCGAACCAGCGGCCGCCGTACGTGTTGACGAGCGTCGTCACGTAGGCCATGTTTTCGCCCCAGCCGGCCTTGCCGCGCAGGCAGATGCCGTAGACGCCGCCCGCCTTGTCGGTGAGCTTGTCGGCGAATTCCTTGATCTGGTCGTAAGTCGGCTGGTCGGGCATCTTGAGACCCTTCGCCGCGAACAGATCCTTGCGGTAGAAGGTCATCGAGCTTTCGACGTAGAACGGCAGCGCGTACAGCTGGTTGTTGTACGACAGGCCGTCACGCGCCGTCTTCACGACGTCGTTGAGATCGTAATCGGCGGAGAGGCCCGTGATCGGCACGAGCCAGCCGCGCTTGCCCCACTGCGGCGTTTCGTACGTGCCGATCATCATCACGTCGAACTGGCCGCTGTTGGTGGTGATGTCCGTCGTGGCGCGCTGGCGCAGCACGTTTTCTTCGAGAATCACCCAGTTCAGCTTGATGTCGGGATTGGCCTGCTCGAAATTGGACGAGAGCTTCTTCAGCTCGATCATGTCAGGGTTGTTGAGGGCTGCGATCGTGACGGTCGCGGCCGATGCGTTCAACGCGACACACGCGGCCGCGCTGGCGCCAAATAGCTTGAGCGCGGTCTGGAAGGCTGGTTTCATGAGTTGTCTCCTTCTGGATTAGTCGTTCTTCGAGTGATGCTTCTGGCGGATGGGTACGGCGTATTTCGGTCAGCTCATCCAGTTGCCGCCGTCGACGTTGAGCGTCTGGGCGGTGATGTAATCGGCATCGGCGGACGCGAGGAACAGCGCCGCGCCCGTCAGATCGTCCGGCACGCCCATACGGCCGAGCGGCACCGCTTCGCCGACAAGACGCTTCTTCTCGCCGAGCGGACGGTTTTCATAACGTGCGAAAAGCGCATCGACCTCGTTCCACATCGGCGTATCCACCACGCCCGGTGCGATGCCATTCACGTTGATTTTGTGCGGCGCGAGGGCCAGCGCCGCGGATTGCGTATAGCTCAGCACGGCGGCCTTGGTCGCGCAGTAGTGCGATACCAGCGCTTCACCGCGGCGGCCCGCCTGCGACGACATGTTGATGATCTTGCCACCCCGCCCCTCTTCGACCATCTTCTGCGCGACACGCTGCATCAGGAAGAACATGCCCTTCACGTTGACGGCGAAGAGGCGGTCGAACACATCCCAGGATTCATCGAGGAGCGGGCGCATGTCGAACAGCGCCGCGTTATTGAAGAGAATATCGATGCGGCCGAAACGCTCAAGCGTGGCCGACACGATGCGCTCGATATCGTCGCGACGCGTGACGTCGGCGGAAATCGTCAGCACGCGATCGCTGTGACTTTGCGTAAGCGCCTGCGCGAATTCGCCTGCGGGCTTCACGTCGACCAGCACGCAGCGCGCGCCTTCGTCGAGATAACGCCGGGCTACCGCTTCGCCGATTCCACTTCCTGCACCAGTCAGGATCGCTACCTTGTCCTGCAATCGCGCGTTCAATGCTGTCTCCGGTTTCATTCTGCGTTCTGCGCAGTGAGCGAACGCCCAATGCGCGAACAATTGCTCTACTTGTGATCGAATGATCGGATACGCATCGGGTCATGTCAAGGCGCAATGCAGGATTTCGATGCTGCAACGCGGCAGTGTTTACCCGCTTCGCGCCATGCCTGCTGGCCAGGTTAAGGTACACGTCGTGTCATAATTTTGCGATACGTTATATCATTCCGCTCTCGCGGCGCTTTGACGCCGGAAGGGACGTCAACGCCCACCTTTCAAGGACCCGACGATGAGAACAGCCGATTCGCTATGGAATCGCGTGCGCCGTGCACGCGTTGTGTCGACGTGTCTGGCGGCCGGCGCGCTCATGCTGATGACTGGCCACGCCGCCGTCGCAGCCGATACGAAGATTCCAGTCGTCGCGGCTGAGAACTTTTATGGCGACGTCGTGCACCAGCTGGGCGGCGATTACGTCAGCGTGACGAGCATCCTCAGCAACCCGGATCAGGATCCGCATCTGTTCGAAGCCAGCCCGAAGACAGCGCGCGCGTTGCAGAACGCCAGCCTTGTCGTGTACAACGGCGCCGACTACGATCCGTGGATGGCGAAGCTGCTCGCTGCATCGAAGAACGGGAAGCGCACAACGATCGTCGCCGCTGACCTTACCGGCCGGAAAAGCGGCGACAATCCGCATCTCTGGTACGCGCCGTCGACGATGCCGGCGGTTGCGCGCGCGGTGAGCGCGGCGCTCATTGCCGCTGATCCGTCGCACAAATCGGCGTACGATGCGAACCTCGCGACGTTTCTGGATTCGCTGAAGCCGCTCGATACAAAGGTTGCCGCGTTGCACGCGAGCTATGCGCACGCGCCGGTCACCGCGACGGAACCGGTGTTCGGCTATATGTCGGACGCAATCGGTCTCGACATGCGTAACCAGCGCTTCCAGCTCGCCGCGATGAACGACACTGAAGCGAGCGCGTCGGATATCGCCGCGTTCGAGCGCGATCTGCGCGAGAAGCGCGTACGCGTGCTGATCTACAACAGCCAGGCCACCGAAGCACTGACAAAACGGATGCTGAAGCTCGCGCAGCAATCGAATGTGCCGACGGTGAGCGTCACCGAGACGCAACCGGCGGGCAAGACGTTCCAGCAATGGATGCTGTCGCAACTCGACGACCTCGGTGCGGCGCTGGCAAAGAGCGGCGCTGCCGACAAGGCAAAAGGAACTACGCAATGACACCGACTGGCGCCGCGCCGCGCGGCTCCGCTCCCGTGCTCGAACTCGATCACGTCACGCTCGAACTGGGCGGACGCACGATCCTGAACGACGCGAGCCTCGTCGTGAACCAGAACGAGTTCATTGGCGTGCTCGGGCCGAACGGCGCGGGCAAGACCACCCTGATGCGCGCGGTGCTCGGCCTCGTGCCGGCTGCGAGCGGCGCGATCCGCGCGCTTGGGCAGCCGGTCGAGCGCGGTAATCCGTCGATCGGTTATATGCCGCAGACGCGCAGCGCGCTCGCCGGCCGCCGCGTGCGCGGGCGCGATTTCGTCGCGATGGCCGCCGACGGACACCGCTGGGGTCTGCCGCATGGCGGCGCCGCGGCGCGGACGGAAGTCGATCGCGTGCTCGATCTGGTTGGCGCACGCGATCTCGCCTTGCGGCCGTTGTCGGAGCTGTCGGGCGGTGAGCGCCAGCGTCTGCTGCTCGCGCAATGCCTGCTTGGCAATCCGCGTCTGCTGCTACTCGACGAGCCGTTGATCAGCCTCGATCCGCATCATCAGAAGAGCGTCGTCGAACTCGTGCGACGCGTACAGCAGGAACTGGGCATCACGGTGCTGTTTTCCGCGCATGAGCTGAACCCACTGCTGCATGCGCTGGATCGTGTTCTGTATCTCGGCAGCGGCGTGGCGGCGCTTGGCACCGTCGATGAAGTGATCACGAAGCCGGTGCTGTCGCGACTCTACGGTTCGTCGATCGACGTGATGCGTGTGAATGGCCGCATCTTCGTGATGTCTGGCGACGTCGAAGTCGAAAAGCACGACCACGAGCACGAAGACGATCACGGCGGCGGACATTCGCACGGGCATGACCACAACGGCCATTCGCATTCACACTCGAAGGCGCACAGCCACACAAACCGCGACGGACACACGCACGATGTTTGAATACGATTTCATGGTGAACGCATTCGCCGCTTCGGGGATCGTCGCGGTGCTGGCGGGCATCGTCGGCTATTTTCTGGTGATGCGCGGGCAGACGTTCGCCGGCCACGCGCTGTCGCACGTCGGCTTCACCGGTGCGACGGGCGCTGTGCTGATCGGCATTTCGCCGATCTGGGGGATGATCGGCTTCACGCTTGCGGCGGGCGTCGGTATGGGCGCGCTCGGCGAACGGCTCGCCGGACGCGACGTCGCGATCGGCGTGATTCTGTCGCTCGCGCTCGGCTTCGGTTTGCTCTTTCTGCATTTCTTCACCGCGTACGCGACGCAGGTCACCGCGCTGCTGTTCGGCAACGTGCTCGGCGTGAATACGTCGACGCTCGCGGTGCTCGCCGCGCTTGGCATCGTGAGTCTGCTGGCGCTCGCGGCGATCATGCGGCCGTTGCTCTTCGCATCGTTGCAGCCGGAACTCGCGGAAGCGAAAGGCGTGTCGCTGCGGCTCGTGTCCGTGCTGTTTCTCGCGATTGCGGCGCTCGCCGTCGCGGCGTGTACGCAGATCGTCGGCGTACTTCTGGTGTTCACGCTGATGGTCGGGCCGGCTGCCGCCGCGCAGAATCTCACGACGCGCCTTTCCACCGGTCTCATCCTCGCCGCGCTGCTGGCGCTGGCGCAGGCGTGGCTCGGCGTGACGCTCGCGTTCTACACGGACTGGCCCACGAGTTTCTGGATCACCGCGCTCGCCGCGCTGGTCTACGGTGGAAGTTTTTTAGGCCGACGTTAAACGCTTCTCGCGCCCAGGGAGAAGGGACGCCGGAGAACATCCGGCGTCCCTTTTTCACATCGTCACGAACGCAACGCTTTATCCGAGCAGCACCTTCGCGTGATGCGCGACATGATCCTGGATGAAGCTCTGGATGAAATAATAGCCGTGGTCGTAGCCTTCATGACGACGCAACGTCAGCGGCTGTCCTGCGGCACGGCACGCGGCCTCGAACACATCCGGATTCAGTTGCTCGGCCAGAAACTGGTCCGACAAACCCTGATCGACCAGAATCCCTTCGGCGAACCTGTGCGACGCACTCGCAACCAGTTCGCTCGAATCGTACTGCCGCCACGCGTTGCGATCGTCGCCGAGATATCCGCTGAACGCCTTCACGCCCCACGGACATCTTGAAGGCGCGGCAATCGGCGCGAACGCCGATACCGATCGATAGATCCCGGGATTACGCAGCGCCATCATCAACGCACCGTGCCCGCCCATCGAATGGCCGAAGATGCCGAGCCGCGAGCCATCGACCGGCAGATTCGCCAACACGGTTTCGCGCAGTTCGTCGCGCATGTACGAGTACATCCGGAAGTGCTTCGACCACGGTTCCTGCGTCGCATCGACGTAGAAGCCCGCGCCGACGCCAAAGTCCCACGCGGCGCTTTCGTTCGGAATGCCGGCGCCGCGCGGGCTGGTATCCGGCGCGATCAGCGCGATGCCGTGCTGCGCTGCGAAGCGCTGCGCACCCGCCTTGATCGGAAACGTTTCCTCGGTGCACGTCAAACCGGCCAGATAGAACAGCGCCGGCACGTTACCGTGCGACGCCTGCGGCGGCAGAAACACCGAGAAGCGCATCGGCAGGCCGATCGTCGACGAATCGTGACGATAGAACCGCTGCACGCCGCCGAAGCATGCGTGCGAAGACAGAAGTTCGAGCATGAAACGCCCCTGGTACGTTAGTACAGTACGACCGAGCGGATCGACTCGCCCTTCTTCATCAGATCGAAGCCTTCGTTGATGCGTTCGAGTGGCAGACGATGCGTGATCAGATCGTCGATATTGATCTTGCCTTCCATATACCAGTCGACGATCTTCGGCACGTCGGTGCGGCCACGCGCGCCGCCGAATGCCGAGCCTTTCCACTCGCGGCCCGTCACGAGCTGGAACGGACGCGTGCTGATCTCTTCGCCCGCTGCCGCCACGCCGATGATGAACGACTGGCCCCAACCCTTGTGCGTGCACTCGAGCGCCTGACGCATTACCTTCGTGTTGCCGATGCACTCGAACGAATAGTCGGCGCCGCCATCGGTGAGCTGCACGATATGGTCAACCACGTTCTCGACTTCGTTCGGGTTGATGAAGTGCGTCATGCCGAACTTCTTCGCGAGTTCGACGCGGCCCGGGTTCAGATCGACGCCGATGATCTTGTCCGCCCCAACCATCTTTGCGCCCTGAATCACGTTCAGGCCAATCCCGCCCAAACCAAACACGACGACATTCGCGCCTGCTTCAACTTTCGCCGAATACACCACGGCGCCCACGCCCGTCGTCACGCCGCAGCCGATGTAGCAGATCTTGTCGAACGGCGCGTCTTCACGCACTTTCGCCACCGCGATTTCCGGTACGACGATGTAGTTCGAGAACGTCGACGTGCCCATGTAATGGAACAGCGGCTTGCCGTCGAGCGAGAAGCGCGACGTCGCGTCGGGCATCAAGCCTTTGCCCTGTGTCGAGCGGATCGCCTGACACAGGTTCGTCTTGCGCGACAGGCAGAACTTGCACTGGCGGCATTCCGGCGTGTAAAGCGGAATCACGTGATCGCCTTTCTTCAGCGTACCGACGCCCGGACCGACATCGACGATCACGCCCGCGCCTTCATGGCCGAGAATTGCCGGGAAGATGCCTTCCGGATCGGCACCCGACAGCGTGTAGTAGTCGGTGTGGCAGATCCCCGTTGCCTTCACTTCGATCAGCACCTCACCGGCGCGTGGCCCTTCGAGATCGACTTCCTCGATCGTCAACGGTGCGCCGGCTTTCCAGGCGATGGCTGCTTTTGTCTTCATCGTGAATGCTCCTTTGAGTCTGTGAATGCGGAGATCGACCTTCAGGGTCGATCGACATGTTGCGTGTTCTGTTCAGGTTCGCGTGGAAGCCGTGGAAAGTGCGGGAAACCAGTCCTCCACGCGTCCATATAGATCGAGGAAGCGCGCATAACGCGCGGCCAGCGCACGGTCGCCTTGCGGACCCGCGACGCGTGTCGTCGCAGGCGCAAGCGCCGCGAGATCCGACGCGTGCCAGTGGCCGCTCGCGAGACCGCCTAGTATCGCCGCACCGCGCCCCGCTGCGTTAGGACAATCGACCGCGTGCAGTTCGACATCGAGCGCGTCGGCCAGCATCTGACGCCAGCGCGCATCGACGGAACCGCCGCCCGCCAGCCTGAGCGACGCGACCTCGGCGCCGCTGCGACGGATCGCGTCGAGCCCGGCGCGCAGCGAAAACGCGACGCCTTCGAATGCAGCACGCATCATCGTGCCACGCGTGTGACCGAGCGCGAGGCCTAGCCAGCCGCCGCGCGCCGACGGATTGAGCCACGGCGAACGCTCGCCGGTGAGATACGGAAGGAAGGTGAGCCCGGGCGCAGCAGCATCGGCGAATGCCTCGCGATAGGCGTCCGGCCATTCGTACGACAGCCAGCCGCGCACGGCTTCGAGCGCGACACCGACGTTCTGCATCGCCGCCATGCGATACCAGTGATCGGTCGCCGCGCGATAGCGATGCAGACCGCGCGATGTGCTGGGCTCGTCCGTCGCGAGGACGACGATCTGGCCGCCACTGCCCGTGGTAAGCAGCGCGTCGCCATCGTTTGCAAGGCCGCTGCCGAACGCGGCGCACGGCGTATCGGCCGCGCCCGTCGCAAGCGTAATGCCCGCGCGCAAACCCAGCGCGCGCGCTGCCGCTTCGGATAGCACTCCCCCCGCCGCATACGAAGGCGCAAGCGGCGCGAACCATTCGTGCGGCACGCCGAGCCGCTCGAACAGCGCGTGATCCCACACGCCGGCCGGATCGGCAAGCGCGGTCGCACATGCATCGGACGGATCGGTGACGACCGCGCCACCCAGCGCGACGCGCAGCCAGTCCTTCGGTTGCAATGCCCAGCGCGTGGATTCCGCCATGCGCGGCTCGTTCAGCATGATCCAGCGCAGCAACGGCCCAGCCATGCCAGGCGCAACGGGATTGGGTTGCGGCTCCGGCCACGCATCCAGCAGCGACAGCGCACGCGTATCGGGCCACAGCATCGCGGAGCGCACCGCGCGACCCTGCGCGTCGGTGAGCACGACGCCGTGCATCTGCCCGGAAAAGCCGATCGCGCGAACGTCATCGCGCTCGTCGGCGGGCAGTTTGGCTGCGGCTTCGCAGAGCGCGCGCCACCACGTATCGACGGAGATTTCGGCCCAGCCCGGATGCGGCGTCGCGATTGCGTACGCGACGCTCGCTGTCGCACGCTCGTGCCCCTCCTCATCGACGGTCGAAAGTTTCAGTGAGCCTGTGCCGAGGTCGATGCCGAGAAAACGCATGGGCGAGGAATATGAAAAAGATGGAGAAATTGACGCGAAAGCGAGGTGCGTTCAACGCGCCGCAGTCGGGACGTAAAAAGCGCAAATCGCGGGTTAACCCCGCCACGCGGACGAGCGCGTCGAAACGACACTATGCGCTGCGCCGAATACGTCTCATCGATTTTCACACATATCGCGTCATATGCACCTCGCCGGCCGCATTCGCGTTGCACACCGCCTCACGGGCCTCAGCGCCGGATTGGCTCGCCCGCGTATTTCGGACGGCTTTCAAACGCGCGTCCGGCATATGATCGCCGCGAAGCCCGGAATAGGCCACAGCGGTCTTGTTGCATCTTTTCATTCCCCCTACCTTGGAGTCATCCCGAAAACGAGATGTGGAGAGAGACAAAATGCAATCGAACACGGTTCACCCGTGCGACGAGCGGCTGCCCGCCGGCCAGTTGCTCACGTTAGGTATTCAGCATGTGCTCGTCATGTACGCCGGGGCGGTTGCCGTCCCGCTGATCGTCGGCAGCGCGCTCAAGCTTCCGAAAGAGCAGATCGCGTTTTTGATCAGCGCCGACCTCTTCTCATGTGGTATCGCGACACTGATCCAGACGCTCGGGCTGTGGATCTTCGGCATCCGTCTGCCAGTCATCATGGGCTGCACGTTCGCAGCCGTCGGCCCGATGGTCGCCATCGGCACCAATCCGTCGCTCGGTATTCTCGATATCTTCGGCTCGACGATCGCCGCGGGCATCGTCGGCATTTTCCTTGCGCCGGCGATCGGCAAGCTGTTGCGGTTCTTTCCACCAGTCGTGGTCGGCGTGGTCATTTCGGTGATCGGGCTGTCGCTGATGGAAGTCGGCATCAACTGGGCAGCGGGTGGCGTCGGCAATCCGGATTATGGCAACCCGGTCTACCTTGGTCTGTCGTTTGTCGTGCTGATGCTGATCCTGTTGATCAACAAGTTCGGCAAGGGCTTTATCGCGAACATTTCCGTGCTGCTCGGCATCGTCGCGGGCTTCGTGATTGCCGCGCTGCTCGGCCGCGTCAACATGGAAGGCGTGACGGCGGCGCCGTGGGTCGGCTTCGTGATGCCGTTCCACTTCGGCCTGCCGCACTTCGATCCGCTCTCGATCGCGACGATGGTCACCGTGATGTTCGTCACCTTCATCGAATCGACCGGCATGTTCCTCGCGGTCGGCGACATGGTCGATCGCCCGGTGGATCAGAAGACGCTCGTGCGCGGCCTGCGTGTCGACGGTCTCGGCACGCTGATCGGTGGCATCTTCAACTCGTTTCCGCATACGTCGTTCTCGCAGAACGTCGGCCTGATCGGCGTGACGGGTGTGAAGAGCCGCTTTGTCTGCGCGATGGGCGGTGTGATCCTCGTGCTGCTCGGCCTCTTTCCGAAGATGGCGCAGGTGGTGGCGTCGGTGCCGGCGTTCGTGCTCGGCGGCGCGGGCATCGTGATGTTCGGGATGGTCGCGGCGAACGGCATCAAGGTGCTGTCGAAGGTCGACTTCGTGAAGAATCACCACAACCTGTTCATCGTCGCGGTGAGCATCGGGCTCGGCCTGGTGCCGGTCGTCTCGCCGCACTTCTTCTCGAAGCTGCCGCCCGCGCTGTCGCCGTTGCTGCATAGCGGGATCCTGCTGGCGTCGGTTTCTGCGGTCGTGCTGAACCTGATCTTCAACGGCGTAAAAGGCGAGCGGGCGGCGAAGAACGCGATCCGGCACGCAGGCCACGATTTCGACGGCCGCGTGAACGCTGAACTGCTGTCGCGCGACGACACGCTGCATACCGCGCACGATTTCGATGCGCGTGCCGCAGACGCGCACTGAAGGGCGGGCACCGCGCGATCCACGGCGGGCGCCAGAACGTTGGGATGTGGGGGAACGCGGGACCGAACGAACGCCGGTTCGCCGGATCGCCACAACTTAAAACGCCACGGTTTGACGAAACCGTGGCGTTTTTTTTGCTGCTTCCGATCCCAGCGATTACAGCTACAGCCCGCCGGATCAGTCAGACCCCAGGCATCAACCCGCCGAAGCAGGCGCCGAAGCCGCTGCCGGCGCACTAGCCGCGCCGTAGTCGACCGGCGCATCGGCCGGACGCGGCTGCTCGCCTGCCCGCTCGATCCAGCCGCCGCCGAGGAACTGGTACAGATCGACCAGGTTCGTCAGGCGCTGCAGACGCGCGGTAATCAATGTCTGCTGTGCCAGATAAAGATCGTTCTGTGCAGTCAGCACCGCCAGATAGCTGTCGACGCCGCTCCGGTAGCGCAGGTCCGACAGTTCGAAGCGGCGTTGCTGGGCGAACGTATTGCGCTCGCGCGCTGCAATTTCCTGATCGAACGTGCCACGCGCCGCCAGACCATCGGCGACTTCGCGGAAAGCCGTCTGGATCGCCTTTTCATACTGCGCGATCTGGATGTTCTTCTGTACGTTCGCGAGATCGAGATTCGCCATGTTCGCGCCACCCTCGAAGATCGGCAGCGTGATCTGCGGCGCGAACGACCACGCTGCGGAACCCGCCTTGAAGAGACCACCCAGCGTCGGACTCAACGTGCCGAAGCTGCCGGTCAGCGAAACCCGCGGGAAGAACGCAGCGCGCGCCGCCCCGATATTCGCGTTGGCCGCCAGCAGGTTCTGCTCGGCTTCCATGATGTCCGGACGACGTTGCAGCAGGTCTGACGGCAACCCAGCCGGAATGTCCGTCAGGACATTCTGGTCGGTCAGCGGCAGGCCCGGCGGCAGATCGGACGGAAGGGGTTCACCAATCAGCAGCACCAGCGCGTTTTCCGCCTGCGCCCGCAGCCGTGTCTGTACCTGCAGGCTCGCGAGCGCCTGCTCGACCACGGTCTGAGCCTGACGCAGATCGAGCTCGGAACCCGTGCCTGTGTCGAACTGCAGCTTCGTGATGTTGTACGAATCCTGCGCGGTCTTCAGCGTGCCTTCCGTGACCTTCAGCAGGTCGTCGGTAGAAAGCAGCGTCAGATACTGATCGGCAACCGACGACACCAGCGCGATTTCCGCCGCCTTGCGCGCCTGCGCCGTGGCCAGATATTGCGCCAGCGCCTGATCCTTCAGGCTCTGAATCCGCCCGAAGAAGTCGATTTCCCACGATGCATTCAGTCCGACCGAATAGGTGTTGGAGATCGTCTGGCGGCCAATCGACAGGTCCTTCGGCGTGCGCTGCTTGCTCTCCGAAGCGGCAGCATCCAGCGTCGGGAACAGCGCAGCGCGCGTGATCTGATACTGCGCGCGGGAAGCCGCGATATTCAGCACCGAAACGCGCAGATCGCGATTGTTCTTCAGCGAAATCTCGATCAGCCGCTGCAGACGCGGATCCGTGAAGAAATCGCGCCAGCCGATATCGGTCGCCGCCTGGCCGTTCGCACTACGGGTGCCGTGATCGGCCGCACCTGGCTGCGTCGAGTAGACGCCGCCCGTCGGGAAGCTGTCCGACACGGGCGCGGCCGGGCGCTCGTACTTCGGCGCCATCGTGCAGCCCGCGGCGAGGAACGCCACCGCGACTGCAATCAAAGAATGTTTTTGCATCTCAATGCCCTTCCTTGCCCGAGCCGTTGCCACCCGCGCCGCCTTCCGGATCATGCGGATGGTGCTGGTTGTAGTGTTCCATCGCAGCATCCGGGTCTTCCTTCTCGCCGCCGAACTTCGCGCGGATCACGACGAAGAACATCGGGATCATGAAGATGGCGAGGAACGTCGCCGTCAGCATCCCGCCGATCACGCCGGTACCGATTGCGTGCTGGCTTGCCGAACCCGCGCCGTTACTGATCGCGAGCGGCAACACGCCGAGAATGAACGCGAGCGACGTCATCAGGATTGGACGCAGCCGCAGACGCGAGGCTTCGAGCGCCGCTTCCACCGGACCCATGCCTTCCGACTGCTGCAGTTCGCGGGCGAATTCCACGATCAGAATCGCGTTCTTCGCCGACAGCCCCACCGTCGTCAACAGCCCGACCTGGAAGAACACGTCGTTTTCGAGCCCGCGCAGCGTGGCCGCCAGCAGCGCGCCGATCACGCCGAGCGGCACCACCATGATTACCGAGAACGGGATCGACCAGCTTTCGTACAGCGCCGCGAGACACAGGAACACGACGAGGATCGAGATCGCGTACAGGATCGGCGCCTGCGAACCGGACTGACGTTCCTGGAACGACAGACCCGTCCATTCGTAGCCGATACCCACCGGCAGTTTCGCCGCGATGGATTCGATGGCCGTCATTGCCTGACCGGTCGATTTGCCCGGCGCTGCCGCGCCCTGGATTTCCACCGCCGAGATACCGTTGTAACGCTCGAGCTTCGGCGAACCGTACGTCCACGTACCGCTGGCGAACGCCGAGAACGGCACCATCCCGCCCGCGGAATTCCGCACGTACCAGTCGCTCAGGTTTTCCGGCGTCATACGGAACTGCGCGTCACCCTGCAGGTACACCTTCTTGATCCGGCTGTCGGTATCGAGGAAGTTGTTGATGAACTGCGAAGCCCACGCGATCGAGAACGTCTGGTCGATCGCCGCCAGCGACACGCCGAGCGCCGCAGCCTTCTCGTGGTCGATGTTCACCTTGAACTGCGGCGTGTCGTTCAGGCCGTTCGGTCGCACCTGAGCGAGCGTCGGATCCTTCGCAGCCATGCCGAGCAACTGGTTCCGCGCGGCCATCAGCGCCTCGTGGCCGACACCCGAGCGATCCTGCAACTCGAAGTCGAAACCGGCTGCTGTACCCAGTTCAGGAATCGACGGCGGATTCACCGGGTACACCAGCGCGTTCTTGTAGCCGCCGAAGTGCATGAACAACCGGCCCACCAGCGCCTGCACCTTCTGGTCGGAATGCTGGCGCACGGCGTAATCCTTCATCCGCACGAACACGAGACCCGCGTTCTGGCCGCGACCGGCGAAGCTGAAGCCGTTCACCGTAAAGGTCGACTCGACGATGCTCTTTTCGCTGTTCAGCAGGTAGTCGGAGATGTCCTTTAGCGCGCGCGCCGTCGTTTCCTGCGTCGAGCCGGAAGGCGTCTGCACCAGCACGAACATCGTGCCCTGGTCTTCGTCAGGCAGGAACGACTTCGGCAGCTTCACGAACAGCAGCCCGACCGCGAGGATCACCACCATATAGATGATGAGCCAGCGACCCGAACGCTTGATCACGTGGTGAACACCGACGTGGTATTTGTCCCGGCTTTTATCGAACGTGCGGTTGAACCAGCCGAAGAAGCCCTTCTTCTCTTCGTGGTGACCCTGCGGGATCGGCTTCAGGATCGTCGCGCACAGCGCCGGCGTCAGAATCAACGCGACGAGCACGGACAGCACCATCGCCGCCACGATCGTCAGCGAGAACTGCCGGTAAATCGCACCGACCGAGCCGCCCGAGAACGCCACCGGCACGAACACCGCCGACAGCACGAGCGCCACGCCGACCAGCGCGCCGGTAATCTGGTCCATCGCCTTGCGGGTTGCGTCGCGAGGCGATAAACCCTCCTCTGCCATCACCCGCTCGACGTTTTCCACCACCACGATCGCATCGTCCACCAGCAGACCAATGGCCAGCACGAGCCCGAACATTGACAGCGTGTTGATCGAGAAGCCCACCAGCCCCATGATCGCGAACGTGCCCAGCAGCACCACCGGCACGGCGATCGTCGGGATCAACGTGGCGCGCAGGTTCTGCAGGAACAGGTACATGACGAGGAACACCAGCACGATACCTTCGAGCAGCGTCTTGACCACTTCCTCGATCGACAGGCGCACGAACGGCGTCGTGTCATACGGATACTTCACGACGAGACCGTGCGGGAAGTATTTCGACAGCTGGTCGACCTGGGCGCGGACAGCCTTCGCCGTTGCCAGCGCGTTGGCGCCGGTGGCGAGCTGGATACCGAAACCGGCGGTCGGCGCACCGTTGTACTTCGTGTCGAAGTTGTAGTTTTCGCCGCCCAGATCGATACGCGCCACGTCCTTGATCCGGACCTGCGAACCGTCCTGGTTCACCTTCAGCAGCACGTTGCCGAACTGCTCCGGCGTCTGCAGCAGCGTCGCTTCGGTGATGGTGGCCTGCAGCAGCTGGCCCGGCACCGACGGCGTGCCGCCCAGCGAACCGCCGGCCACCTGAACGTTCTGCGCCAGCAACGCGGTCTGCACATCGACCGGCGTGAGACCGAAGTTGGTCAGCTTGCTCGCATCGAGCCAGATCCGCATCGCGTACTGCGAGCCGAACAGCGTCACCGTGCCCACGCCGTCAAGACGGCTGACCGGATCCTGAACGTGCGACGCGACGTAGTTCGCCAGGTCGTACTTGCTCATGCTGCCGTCTTCGGACACGAACGCCATCACCATCAGGAAGCTGCTGCTCGACTTCGTGACCTTCGTACCGAGTTGCTGAACGACCTGCGGCAACAGCGGCGTGGCGAGCTGCAGCTTGTTCTGCACCTGCACCTGCGCGATGTCGGGGTTGGTGCCGGCCGCGAAAGTCAGCGTAATCGTCGCCGTACCCGAATCGTCCGAAGTCGACGACAGGTACAGCAAGTGGTCGAGACCACTCATCTGCTGCTCGATCACCTGCGTGACGGTGTTTTCAACCGTCTTCGCCGATGCGCCCGGGTACGTTGCGCTGATCTGCACGGCCGGCGGCGCGATGGTCGGGTACTGCGCGATCGGAAGCGTAAAGATCGACGCGACACCCGCGAGCATCAGAATAATGGCGATCACCCATGCAAAAATCGGGCGATCGATAAAGAACTTTGCCATGAAGCGGGCTCCCTGTTATTGCGCGCCCGATGCAGCAGAGGCAGCCTGAGCCGTCTGCGCACCGCTGGCCGCTGGTGCGCCTTGAGCCGTAACGCCGGAGGCGGGGGTGGCCGGCAGTTGCGCGGCGACCGGCTTCACTGTCGCGCCCGGACGGACCTTTTCGGTGCCCTGCACGATCACACGATCACCCGGGTTCAGGCCGCTCTCGACGACCCAGCTCGACTGATACGTAGTCGGTGCCACGAGCTGACGCAGCGCCACCTTGTTGTCCGGGCCGACGACGAGCGCCGTCGGCTGGCCCTTCTGGTCGTGCGTAATGCCGATCTGCGGCACCAGCAGCGCCTTTTCGTTCACGCCTTCCTCGATGCGCGCGCGCACGAACATGCCCGGCAGCAGCACGCGGTCCTTGTTCTGGAAAATGGCGCGAATCGTGACCGAACCGGTGGTCTGGTCGACCGTGACGTCGCTGAACTGCAGCTTGCCGGTTTCCGGATAGGCACGGCCGTCTTCCAGTATCAGCGTGACCTTGGCGGCGTTGATACCGCTCGTCTTCACACGACCTTCCTGGATTTCGCGGCGTAGCTTCAAACCGTCGAGGCTCGACTGCGTCAGGTCCACGTAGACCGGATCGAGTTGCTGAACGGTCGACAGCAGCGTGGCCTGGCTCGCCTGCACATATGCACCCGGCGTGACCGACGATTTGCCGATGCGGCCTGTGATCGGCGACGTGACATCCGTATAGCCGAGGTTGATCTGGGCGCTGTCGACGGCGGCCTTGCCGGCGGCGACATCAGCCGCGGCCTGACCTTGCGCGGCGACCGCGTTGTCATAGTCCTGCTTGCTGACCGCGTTCGCTGCGACGAGCACCTTGTAGCGGCTGGCCTGAGCGGACGTAGACGCAAGATTCGCCTGCGCCTTCGCGAGCGACGCCTTTGCGTTATTCAGCGTCGCGATATACGGCGCCGGATCGATCTTGTAGAGACGTTGACCGGCCTTGACCTCAGTGCCTTCCGTGAATTCGCGGCGCAGCACGATCCCGTCGACCCGCGCGCGGACTTCCGCGACGAGGAACGCACTGGTGCGGCCCGGCAGATCGGTGGTGACCGGTACAGCCTGCGGCTCGACGGTCACGACGCCGACTTCGGGCGTCTGTGGCGGAGGGGCCGATTGTTTTTGTCCGCATGCTGCAAGAAATATTGCAACCGTCGCGGCACTGATTAAGCGGAATGGAACCCGTTCGACGCGCATGGAGCGACCTCTGTCAAAGACTGAGAATGAAAAAGTGCGCGCATCCCTACCCCGGGGACGACGGCGCACACATGCGTCTTGAGACGCCTGATCGATAGCCCTGTAAATTCCAGGCCCGAGTCGTAGCCAGATCGTAGCCAACGCGTGGCCGGACCCTGGCCGAATCCAGGCAAAAGCGCGCCAAACCGGGAAATGCCGCACTGCGACGCCCTCTCAGGCGATTCGCAAGCGTTTTAAAAGACAACAGTGTCGGATATTAACCGGTCGACACGGCTTGGGCTATTCGATCGATGGGGTGCTATTATATATACATTCATGAATGCACGTAAAAGACCGTTTGTAACGTGCTGCGTGCCGTAGCGGCAAGATCAATCCGGAAACAGGCTGGCTATTGAACGGATTGTCATCGGCCGTACTTAATAACATCCGGGACAACCCGCAATCCCGCATACACCGCAGGGCAGACAGATATGGTTCGCCGAACCAAGGAAGAAGCGCTGGAGACGCGCAACGGCATCCTCGACGCCGCAGAGAAGGTCTTCTTCGAGAAGGGTGTATCGCGCACCTCGCTGGCGGACATCGCGCAGGTTGCCGGTGTGACGCGCGGCGCCATCTACTGGCATTTCGCCAACAAGGGCGATCTCTTCACCGAAATGTTCGACCGCGTGCTGCTGCCGCTCGACGAACTGAAGGCCGCGTCGCTCGATCCTGAGGAACCCGATCCGCTCGGACGCATGATCGATATCTGCATCGTGTGTCTGCGCGATACGGCCAACGACCCGCGTCGCCGGCGCGTGTTCGACATCCTGTTTCTGAAATGCGAGTTCGTCGAGGAAATGGGACCGGTGATGGCGCGCTATCAGAACAACATGCGAGACGGGCTGGAAGGCATCAAGGGCGGTGTGCGCAACGCAATCTCGAAAGGCCAGTTGCCGGCCGATCTCCACGTAGCGCGCGCGGCGTCGATGATTCATGCGTTCATCAGCGGGTCGTTGCGCGACATGCTGTTTCTGCCAGGCGCCTTCGACTTCGGTGAGCATGCCGAACACATGGTCAAAGGCATGTTCGACGCGCTGCGCACGAGTCCAGCGTTCCTCAGGGGCAGCGCGGCCGGCTCCTGAATTTCTGCGGGTTGTGCGGACCTGAATGCGAAAGGCGGAAACCTTGCGGTCTCCGCCTTTTTTCATGCGCAGCGTCGCTTCAACGCGACGCTGGAGGCGCGAGGTTGACTTACGCCGTCGCCTGCGTCGCCCGTGCCTTCTGGTTCGACGCATAGATCGAGCCGCGCCCGAGCGGCTTGCCTGTGGTGAGTGCGTCGATCCATTGATCCGTGCTCGCCACCGCCGCAAAACGCGACTGCAGCACGACGCTGAACACGCGATGAATGTCCTCGGCGCTCGCGAAGCCCGCGCTGTTTTCGTACGGCACCGAACCGCTCGCATCATGCAGGAATTCGACCGCGAGGCCCGAGTGCAGCGCGTGGTTGATCGTCGACGCGTCACAGTTGTGCGTCATGTAGCCGACCACCGTCAGCGTGTCGATGTCGTGCCGCGCGAGCCACTCGCCGAGATCGGTGTCCGTGAACGCGCTCGGCAGGGCTTTCGTGATCAGGTGATCGTGCTCACGCGAGGCGACCACCGTGTGCAGTGCGGCGCCGTCGGACCCGCTCGCGAAGATCGGCGACGCAGCCGGCGCCAGATTCTGCACCACGATCACCGGCACCGCCGCGGCGCGCGCCGCATCGATCGCCCGACCGATATTCGCGAGCGACGTCTCGACTGGCGGAAATTCGATCGGCAGATCGCCGGTCACATATTCGTTCTGCACGTCGATGACGATCAGGGCGCGGCGCGGCGTTGTCATGGCAAAACTCCTTTCGGGTGAGTGGTTCGCCGCGCGTCGACCGTTCGGGTCGTTCCAGTGCGGCGGCGATGACTGCATTCTTCACTGCTGACCGTTGCGATGATAGTGACCCGAATGACAACTTTCGATAAGATCGGGCCAATCGCGTTTTTGCGGCGCGCGTTTTGCGTCGCGTCGCGTCGCTTCCTTCCTGCGCTCGCTTACGGAACCCGTCATGACCCGTCCGGTTTCTTCTGCCGATTCCCGGCCTGCCCGTCCGTCGACTCCGCTCCGGGCGGAGGGCGCAAAGCCGGTGATTGCTGTGGTCGCGTTCGACCACATCAGTCCGTTTCATCTTTCGGTGCCCTGCGTTGTCTTCGCCGAAGACCGCGGCGAAGGTGGCGTGCCTGCGTTCGACTTCCGCGTCTGTGCGTCAGAGCCTGGCACGCTGTCGACCACCGCGGGTTTTTCGATCGCCGCGTCGCACGGTCTTGACGCGCTCGCTGACGCCGACACGATCATCGTGCCCAGCTGGCGCGATCCGGACGAACCACCGCCGGCCGCGCTGCTCGACGCGTTGCGCGCGGCGCACGCACGCGGCGCGCAGCTGGTCGGCCTGTGTCTGGGCGCATTCGTGCTGGCGGCGGCGGGCCTGCTCGACGGACGCCCGGCGACCACGCACTGGGCATGGGCCGACGATTTCGCGCGCCGCTATCCGAAGGTGAAGCTCGATGCGAACGTCCTCTACATCGACGACGGCAACGTGCTGACGTCGGCCGGCACTGCGGCGGGCCTCGACTGCTGCCTGCACGTGCTGCGCAAACAGTGCGGCGCGCAGGCCGCGAGCTACGTCGCGCGCCGGCTGGTCGTGCCGCCGCATCGCCAGGGTGGACAGGCGCAGTACATCCAGCAGCCTGTTCCCGACAATGCCCACGGCGACCGGCTGTCCGGCCTGCTCGACTGGGTCTGCCGCAACCTCGACGCACCGCACACGCTCGACACCCTCGCCGGGCGCGCGTTGATGAGCCGCCGCACGTTCACGCGCCGCTTCCGCGAGGCGACGGGCACCACCGTCGGCGCGTGGCTGCTCGCGCAGCGTCTGACGCGCGCGCAGCAACTGCTCGAAACGACGGATCAACCGGTGGATGCAATCGCCGACAGCGCAGGCTTCGGCTCGACGGCTTCGCTGCGCCAGCATTTCGCCGATGCATTCAGGACATCGCCGTCGGCGTACCGCCGGGAATTTCGCGGCGGATGAGATGTGATTGAAGCAAGAGAAACGCGGCGGCGAGAGCACCGCCGCGTCGTGCGGTTCAGTTCTGGCTGAACCACCGCGCCAGATACAGCAGCACCGCGACGAAGAAGATCATCCCCGCCCACGCCCAGTTCGGCACGGCGTGCGGATCGTGCTCGTGGTGATGCGCACGCGCGCTCAGCATCGTGCTCGCCGCGCGTCCGGTGATCGCGCCGCCGTGGTCATGCGGCCGGACGCGGCGCGCGAGGGCGCTCAGGTTGACCGGCCGCAGAAACACATGCTGACGCCGCGCCGGCGTGCCGTGCACCCGGTTCGGCTTCATGCCGTGTTTCGCCTGCACGACTTCGCAGAACTCGGTGAAGAACGTGTCAGCGAGGTCATGCAACGCATTTTCGATCTGACGGGAGGGGAGTTGCGTAAGCGGCCCGGTCAGCGTCGCCCAGACCGAGTAGTCGATGCGCGTGTGCGGATGTTTCGCGCCGCCGATCCAGTGGTCGTCCGCGCGCAGCCGCACCTCCATTTGCCCGCGCAACGCGCCGACGCCCTGCGCGCGCGCCTTGAAGTTGAGCATCCGGTGCATGGTTTCCGGCTCCACGCCGTCCGGGCTGACGATATGTGCGCGCACGTCGTAATGCGCGCGCAGCGGCCCGAGCGGCACCGTCATCGTCAGCGCGTATTCGCCACCGTGCAGTCGCGTGAACGACTCGCAGTTGTCGAGACTCGCGCGCAGCAGCGCGAGATCCTGCAGCGCTTCCCACACATCCGAAGGTGCAAGCGGAATCCGTAACGCATCGTTCAGTTCCATGACGGCCTCCCCGATAAGCCTCTTTCACCGCCAGATCACGACGTCTGATCGATGCGGTCCACCCGCGACGTGTAAAACGCCAGATAGCCCTTGATCTGCTTGACGCTGTCGATCGGCGTCTCGTACGTCCAGACGGCGTTTTCGACGACGCCTTCCTCAGTCAGCAGATGATAGTAGGACGCCTCGCCCTTGAACGGACATCGGGAGGTGTGTGCGGAACGCTCGAGCCGCGCCATGTTGACGTCGGCGCGCGGGAAATAGAAGACGTCGGGAAGACCCGTCTCGGAGACGGTCAGTGCCGCCTGCGTATCGGCGACCGTGACGCCGAGATGGATCACCCGCACGCGATGCCGGTTGATGACGACGTCAACGCGATGGCCGCCGCCCTGGCTGCCATGCGCAGCGCCAGGCGGCTCGCCCGACTGTTTGCCGGTAGCATCGTCCGCGTTGGGACTTGCGTTGCCTGCCGGGGCGTCGTCCATCATGTCCAGCTCCGAGATGCGGTGGGAAACCGCGCGATATCCGGCTGCAAGCCGCTGCCGATCTGCATCACGCGTGCGCTTTCCGGCAGGCTGCGCGGCTTCACGAAAAAAAAGCCACGGGCCTGCCCGTGGCTTCATTATCGGCGAAACTTCGGCGGCTTGCGCGCCCTTTGCGTACTCCGGCGTACCTTCGCACACCGTTTGTGCAGTGCAGCGATTACGGGCGTATTTACGGCGTGTTCCAGTAAAACGCCGCGCGCGCCGTGCCCTTACCTGTCACCGAAACTGCCTTGCTCTGGTCGCTATCCTTGTAGGTCGCATGAACCGTGTAGCGGCCGGGGCGCAGCCTGACCAGCATGTACGGGCCGCGCGACTTCGTGTCCAGCACCTCGGCGCCATGCGCATCGACGACCTTCACCGCGACGTCGGCGAGAAACTCGGAGCCCGGGCCGGTGAAACGCAGCGACAGCGGCCACTGGCTTTGCGCGGCCTGCAACGCCGTCGATTCGTCGAGACCGACGCCGCCCGATGTGAACGACACGTCGCCCTGCTGCTGGACCTGCGGCAGGCCACCGCCGTTGGCGTTGCCCGCGCTGGTGTTATCCGTCGTGGTGCCGCCCGTGGTATCGCCCGCCTGCTGTGCGTACGCGCCGGCCACGGTGGCAAGCGTCAGGGTCGCCGCGACAGCCGCGGTCATGATCCTTCGCTGGGTATCTCGTGTTTTCATGTGCATCGCTCCTTGCTATGGTTCGTGCAGGAAACTAGCCTGCAAGCTCCGTGCCCGAGCGCCGGCCAACGGCTGCGATCGCACCATGGCAAAGGCCCGCGGGTCATGCGACACGCGGGCCTCACTCGCTGAAAACAGACCAGCGACGGTACTTCTTACATCAGCCGAGGTCGACCGGCACAAAGATCTGCGCGTCGTCGCGCTGGATCAGCAGCGCGATGCTGTCGCCGGCCTTCGCCACCATCTGCTTCAACTGGTCGACGCTCGTGACCGGATTGCCGTTGACCGCCAGGATCACGTCACCCGGCTGGACGCCGGCGCTTGCTGCGGGACCGTCCGCCTGCTGCACCAGCAGGCCGTGCGTCAGCGACGTGCCGCTCTTTTCCTGCGGCGTCAGCGGGCGCACCGCGACGCCGAGACGCCCCTGCTCCTGCGCAGGCGCGTCCGCCGAAGCCACCTTCGCGTCCGACAGCGCGCCGATCGTCACCTTCAGGTCCTTCGTCGCCTTGTTGCGCCATACCTGCACATTGGCGCTCGTGCCGGGCTTCAGACTCGCGACCTGCGACGGCAGATCCGCCGAATCCGACACCGGCGAGCCGTTCACCGACAGGATCACGTCGCCTGGCTGCAGACCCGCCTTCGCAGCAGGGCCGCTGGCATCGACCGAGCTCACGAGCGCGCCCTGCGGCGTCTTCATGCCGAACGAATCCGCGAGCGTCTGGTTCATCGACTGCACCGCGACGCCCAGGCGCCCGCGGCTGACGTGACCGGTTGCGACGAGGTCGTCCTTGACCTTGATCGCCTCGTTGATCGGGATCGCGAACGAAAGACCCTGGAAGCCGCCTGTCTGCGAATAGATCATCGAATTGATGCCGATCACTTCGCCCTGCAGGTTAAACAGAGGACCACCCGAATTGCCCGGGTTCACCGGCACGTCGGTCTGGATGAACGGCGTGTAGTTCTCGTTCGGCAGCGAGCGCGACTTCGCGCTGATGATGCCCGAGGTCACCGTGTTGTCGAAGCCGTACGGCGACCCGATCGCGACTACCCACTGACCGACCTTGCTCTGACGCGGATCGCCGATCTTCACGGTCGGCAGGTTGCTCGCGTCGATCTTGAGCACCGCGACGTCCGACTGCTTGTCGGCGCCGACGACCTTCGCCTTGTATTCGCGCTTGTCGGTCAGCTTGACGGTGACGACGTTCGCGCCGTCCACAACGTGCGCGTTCGTCAGGATGTAGCCGTCGCTGCTGACGATGAAGCCGGAGCCAAGGCTCGCGCTCGGCGTATCGGGCTGATCGCCGCCGCCTGCGCCGGGACCGCCAGGCATGCCACCGAAGAAGCGCTTGTAGAACTGGTAGAACGGGTCACTCGGGTCGATCGGCAACTGGCCGGCGTTACCACCGCCGCGTTGCGCGACATTCTTGACGACGTGCTTTGCGCTGATGTTGACGACCGCCGGGCCGTACGTTTCCACGAGACCCGAGAAATCAGGCACGCCGGTTCTGGCGGCCGCTTCGGCAGGCATCATCGCGGCCTGTGCCGGCGCGATGACTTCGGGCGGCGCAACGTTGCGGTGACCGGCCACATAACCCGCCGACAGCGCAACAGCAACCGCCAGAGCCGTGGCGCTACGTTTGATGGTCTTCGCTTGCATCATGTACTCCTGACAGAGAGGGGTGCTCCAGAATGATTCGAAGCGTACGCGGCCTCACTTAAAGGAGTCTTAAGTGCGCTACATGCCGCAAAACCTTTTCTGTCAGGGGTTTCAGCGATCCCGACGGCCTTTTCAGAACCGCACGGCGACGAGCAGACCACCGGACACCGATTCGCCGAGCGTCACCTCGGCGTGATGCTGAAGCGCGATGCGCTTCACGATCGCGAGCCCGAGACCGCTGCCCGCAACATCGCTACGCACGCGATTCACGCCCGCGCCCGCGCGATAAAAACGGTCGAACACGCGGTCGCGCTCTTCGACGGGAATGCCTGGGCCCGTATCGGCAATCCGCACGACCGGATGTCCTCCCTCGACCTTCAGACTCACATCGATACGCCCCCGTTCGGGCGTGTACTTCGTCGCGTTGTCGAGCAGGTTGTTGAGCATCACACGCAACGCTTCGGGGTCGCCGACCACCGTGGCAGACGTGGTCGCTTCAATGCCGAGATCGATGTTGCGCTGCTGCGCGAGCGGCGCGCGCGACGCGACGCATTCTTCGAGCATCGCCTGCAGATCGACGGCAGTCGTTGCCGCATGACCGTCGGGTTCCGCGCGGGCCAGCGCGAGCAGTTGCTCGGCAAGGCGCGTTGCACGCGTGACCCCGGCCTGCAGATCGGTGAGCGCTTCCTGGCGCGTGTCGTCATCCCGCGCGCGGGCGACGAGTTGCGTCTGAATCTGCACGGCAGCGAGCGGCGTGCGCAGTTCGTGCGCGGCATCGGCGACGAACGCCTTCTGCGTATCGAGCGCGGCGGCGAGACGCGCGAGCAGCCCGTTCAGCGCGCGCACCAGCGGCTGCACTTCGAGCGGCAGACGCTGGTCCGGCAACGGATCGAGCGCTTCAGGATGACGCGTGTCGAGCGCCACGGCCACGCGACGCAACGGCTTGAGCCCGCGCCCGACGACCATCCATACGGCGACGCCCAGCAGCGGCAGCAGCACGATCAGCGGCCACAACGTTCGCAGCGCGACGTTCGCGGCCAGCCGGTTGCGCACCGAGAGCGGCTGCGCAAGCTGCACGACGTTGTCGCCGACGATCGCGCCGTACACGCGCCAGTCGCCACGCTCGGTGCGTTGGGTCGAAAAGCCGAGTTCGGCGCGCGGCGCGAGTGGCGCACGCGGTGTCGAGTAATAGATCAGCATGCCGTTGCGATTCCAGATCTGCAACACGATGCCTTCTTCGCCGGTGTCGCGCGAACCGAGCACCTGCGAGAACGACTCGGATGGCAGGGCCCCGGCAATCTCCTGCAGCTGGTAATCGAACAGCTCGTTCGCTTCTGCGAGCGCCTGACGGTAGATGAGCCAGCCTGCGATGCACACGCCCGTAAGGACGATCGCGAGCAGCCAGAACAGCAATTGACGGCGAATCGAACGCATCAGGTCAGGCTTCCTTCGCGAGCATATAGCCGAGGCCGCGCACGTTGCGGATCAGATCCGCGCCGAGCTTCTTGCGCAGCGCGTGGATGTACACCTCGACCGTATTGCTGCCGATTTCCTCGCCCCAGCCGTACATTTTTTCTTCGAGCTGACTCTTCGACAGCACCGCGCCTGGACGCGCGATCAGCGCTTCGAGCAGCGCGAATTCGCGCGCCGACAGCGCGACCGGCGCGCCTTCGAGCGTCACCTGATGCGACGCCGGGTCGAGCGTGAGCGGACCGTGACGGATCATCGAATCGCTGCGGCCCGACTGGCGACGGATCAGCGCGCGCATGCGTGCGCCGAGTTCGTCGAGATCGAACGGTTTGACGAGGTAATCGTCCGCGCCGGCGTCGAGTCCTTTCACGCGATCGGCGACGGCATCACGCGCGGTGACGATCAGCACCGGCAGCGCGAGACCGCGCGAACGCATCGTGCGCAATACATCGAGGCCGTCGCGCTTCGGCAGTCCGAGGTCGAGCAGCACAAGATCGTACGGCTCGCCCGAGACGGCATTCAGCGCGGCCTCGCCGTCCTGCACCCAGTCGACCGCAAAGCCTTCGCCGCGCAGCGCCTTGCGCACGCCTTCCGCAATCATCCGGTCATCTTCGACAAGCAGTATCCGCATGGCTCTACCGTTCCATGATTCAGTGGTGTTCGTGATCACGCATTCTAGCGTCCACCGGGCGACGCACGACGTGAACGCGTTTGAAGGTCGCCCGATGCCTGCGTTTTCGCGCAGCGTCACGGGTTATCTCTACAATGAGCGCTTTTGCGTGACGCCGCGTGGCTTTCAGTCTGATTGCCCGGCCGCCCCGCGCAACGCGCAGCCCCACCAGGCCCTGATCTCCCGCCCGCTCGCATGACGACCGCTTTTCTTTCCGCCGTTGCGCGCAGCCTCACGCTGCGCCGTGTTTTATCCGATCGTGCTGCTACGTCGTGGCGCCAGGCCGAGGCGGATGGCGCGCTGGCTTCCGGTTTCCGTGCCGCGCCGCGTACGCATATCCCACTCGCGGCCCGCGTGCCTTTTGCAGGCGTCGTTGCGCTTGCGCTCACGCTCGCCTTTATTGCGACGCCCGCACCGGCCTACGCACGCACGAAGGCGAAGAACCCCGCCGTCAACGTCACTACGGTGCTGCCGGCGTCCGTCATGGCAGGACTCGCGCGCGCGCACGTGCCGCTTTCGTCGGTGAGCGTGGTTGTCGAGAAAATCGGCGACCGTACGCCGATCCTCGCGCTCAACGCAGGCAAACCGATGATGCCCGCTTCGACGATGAAGCTCGTCACGACCTACGCCGGCCTGTCGATACTCGGCCCGGATTATCGCTGGCGCACGAGTGCCTTCGCCGACGGCACCGTCGACGGCAACGGCGTACTGCACGGCAATCTCTACATCCAGGGCACGGGCGACCCGAAGCTCGTGCCAGAAGAACTGATCGACCTCGTGCAGAAGATCCACACGTCAGGCATCAAGGGCATCGACGGCGCACTTGTGCTCGACAAGCGTTTCTTCGACGCATCGACACGCGATCTCCCGCCATTCGATGACGACACCACCGCGCCGTACAACGTCGGCCCCGATCCGCTGCTGTACGCGTTCAAATCGCTGTCGTTCTCGCTGACACCTTCGCCCGACGGCACCGTCGCCATCGACGTGTTGCCCGCGCTCGCGCAACTGCAGATCGACAACCAGCTTCGCGCGACGAACGGCCCGTGCCGCGGCAACCTGACCGCCGTCACACCCACGGTGACGCCGATGCAGAACGGCACCGTGTCGGCCTCGTTCAGCGGCGACTATCCGGTGCGCTGCGGCGACCGTACGGTCAACGTCGCCGTGCTCGATCACACGGCATTCTTCGCGGGCGGCTTCCTCGCGCTATGGCAGCAAAGCGGCGGCACGTTCACGGGCACGACCCGCGAAGGGCCGGTGCCCGCCACCGCCAGACCGGTCGCCGTTCACCAGGGGCCAGCGCTCTCGGACATCGTTCGCGACATCAACAAGTTCAGCAACAACACGATGGCGCGCAACCTGTTCCTGACGATCGGCGCCGTGATCAGCAAGCCGCCCGCGACGCCGGAAAAATCAGTCGACGCCATCGATACCTTCATGCATCGCAGCGGCCTGCCCACCGAATATCTGCAGCTCGAAAACGGCTCAGGTCTCTCACGGGATGAGCATATCCCGGCTGTCTCGCTAGCGGACCTCCTCCAGTCGGCTAACGCGAGTCCTGTTGCGCAGGTGTTCGTCGAATCGCTGCCGATCGCCGGCGTCGACGGCACGATGCGCAACCGGCTGACGTCGCAGCCCGTCAACGGCAACGCGCACATCAAGACCGGCACGTTGCGCGACGTGCGCGCGATCGCGGGCTACGTGGCGTCTGCGGATGGCGTGAGTTACGTCGTCGTGAGCTTCATCAACGATCCGCACGCCGAAGCCGCGCGTGCCGCGCATGACGCGCTTCTCGAATGGATCTATAAGGGGCCGTCGATGCCGATGTCGGATATTTCTGACGCACCACGTGCAAAGCCCAGGAAAAACCCGCATCCGCGCGGCGGGCATTGAAGGATTCTTCTACGGAAGCCATTCGTGACGCGTGCATGTAGCGTGTACGCTGTCGGACAACGTCCAGGATGCAGCTTCAAACAATCGCATGAGGACCCACATCGTGCGCCGCCCGGCGCCGCGCGATGCAATCAAACGACAACGACAGGTACAGGGGACGAGGAGGAAGACGACCATGCAATTCGATGCTGAATTGCTTCTGCTCGCCATGGCGCCCGTGTTTCTCGCATGCATCGGCTGGGAGGCGTGGCACCTCCATCGCACGCGTCCGGAAGCCGGCATCTACAGCTGGCGGGACACGCTGTGCAACGCCGCGCTCGCGCTGCTTCAGCAGGCCGCGGACAAGCTCGCATGGCCCGCGATCATTCCCGTCTACGCGTTTTTCTACGACCACTACCGCCTCTTCACGTGGCAGGCAGGCTGGGCGTCGTTTGTCGTGCTGTTCGTCGCTCAGGATTTTTTCTACTACGTCTTTCATCGATGCAGCCATCGCGTGCGCTGGCTGTGGGCCGCGCACGTCGTGCATCACTCGTCGGAGCGCATGAATTTTTCCACCGCCTTCCGGCAAAGCCTGATGTATCCGGTCGCGGGCATGTGGCTTTTCTGGGCGCCGCTTGCGGTACTCGGTTTTCCGCCGACACAGATCGTCGCGATCGTGCTGATCAATCTCGGTTTTCAGTTTTTCGTCCACACGCAGCTGTTCGGTCAGCTCCGGTGGCTCGGATACGTGTTCAACACGCCGTCGATGCATCGCGTTCATCACGCGCGCAACGACCGTTATATCGATCGCAACTACGCGGGCGTGCTGTCGGTCTGGGATCGTCTGTTCGGCAGTTATGTCGACGAGGATCCGGTCGATGCGCCGGTGTACGGCATCGTCGAGCCGCTTCACACCTTCAACCCGCTGAAGGCGACGTTTCATGAGTGGGGTTCGATGTTCGCCGATGCAGCGCGCGTGTCGGGATGGCGCAACAGGCTGCGCGCGCTGTTCGCCCCGCCCGCGTGGGCCGCGGCCTTTCACGCGCAGATGTCGGGTATGAATGATGCGAGCGATGCTGGCAGTCGCCGGCGAGGAGACGCGATCGTGTTTCGCACAGCGCACGATGAAAGAGAAAATCTGTAAGCACCCGTCACGCCGTCGAAACGGCGGACGCTGCCTGCATCACATGGCATAAGGCCAGACACACGAGGAGATGAAGTCAACATGAAGCACAACGGAATCGGACACCGGGGATTGGTGCGGGTCGCGCAGTGCGCGATCGCAGGCGCAGCGTTTGCGTTGCTCGCCGCCTGTGGCGGCGGTAGCGATAACAACAACGCGAGCAGCACGCCGCCGGGCGGAGTGAAGCTGCAGGTGGTGTCGTTTGGGGACAGCCTGTCGGACGTGGGTACGTATGCGCCGGTGGTTACGGCGAGTTTTGGTGGCGGGCGATTTACGACCAATCCGGGTGAGATCTGGACCCAGAAGGTTGCCGAATACTATGGGGATACGTTGACGGCGGCGAATCAGGGTGGTTTCGGCCAGCCGCTGGTCGCGACGAGCGGGCTAGGCTATGCCCAGGGTGGATCACGCGTCGGGACCCAGCCGGGTATCGGCTTTGCGAGCCCGCCGCTGCCCCCTTACGCGCAACTGACCACAGTGCCGATCGTCGATCAGGTCAATCAATACATCACGCAACACGGCACGTTCAATTCGAACCAGCTGGTGCTGATCAACGGTGGTGCCAACGACATTTTCTACTGGGCAACGGTCATCCAGAAAACTGCCGCAGCCGTCCAGGCTGGCACGGCCCCGCCTTCGGCACTGGCGGCGGCACAGGCGCAAGCGACTACCGGTATGACCACGGCAGCAACGCAGTTCGTCGGGGCAGTTCAGCTGATCCTTTCAAAGGGCGCGGCGCATGTCGTCGTATCGGACGTGCCTGATATCAAACTGACGCCCGAAGGTGTTCAGGGCGGCGCAACCGCTCAGGGGCTGTTCGATTCACTCGTCGTGCCCTACAACAACGCGCTGAAACAGTATTTGAGCAACGTCCCGCAGGTCATCTATGTGAGCGCGTATGCGTGGCTGGACCAGTCACTGGCCAACTACCAGTCGCTGGGCTTCACGGTATCCAACACCGATACGGGGTGCGCGCTGGCGAAGATGGTGCAGTCGGCAACCACCTATGCCCAGCAGAACCCGAGCGTGCTGGCACCGGGCCAGACCGCAAGCGACTTCGGCACCTCGTTTGGCTCGTCGCTGTTCTGCTCACCGCAAACCTACACGGTGGCCGGCGCGGATCAGACGTACATGTTCGCGGATCAGGTCCATCCGTCCACGCACCTGCATGCGCTCTTCGCCCAGACCGTCGAGCAGGCGATCGCCCAGCACGGCATTGGGAAGTAAGCTGATGTGGCTGGATTAGCGATCGGCTCGTGTGCTGATCAGCGATGCCCGGTTCGGTTGAGCCGGGCATTTTTTATTACGTTGGCTGGATGGCGTTGCGCGATCCAGTGGATGGCGTGACCACGCCGGCTGCATACACCTGTCGGGCTCTCCGCAAGCGGAGTCCTTCCTCGCGTACGCCTGCGTCTACGCCTGGCCCTGCGCCTCAAACGCCGCCGCCGCCCGTCCCAATCGGTCATTCACCGCGATCCACTCGATCGTATCAGGTAGCTTCTCGATCAGGATGCGCGTCACGTTGGCACGATCGAGCGCACGCAGCAGGCTGTACAACTCGCGTGCGTAGACATGCGGATCTTCCGGCGCCGCGACGAAATACACCCCGTCGGCGTCAGCCCATTCTCCCGCGCGCGAAACGCGTGCCACTAACGCGACACGCTCGTCCGACAGACGCGCTTCCAGCATCGGCTCCAGCGCCTCGAACGGCAGCAGCGCGAGCGGTGTACGCGGCGCGTAATGCGCCTTCAGTGTGCCCGACGCGCGCGGCGCCGTGGCGTCCGAGCCATCCGGCAGGCGCGGCATCTCGCCCAGCACGTCGGCGATATCCTGCGGCGTAACGCGCCCCGGACGCAGCAACGCCGGAAATCCGCGCGACAGATCCACAATCGTCGATTCGATCCCGACCTCCGACGACCCGCCGTCGAGCACATGAATCGAATCGCCAAATTCCTCACGCACATGCTGCGCGGTCGTCGGGCTCACGTGACCAAACCGGTTCGCCGACGGCGCAGCGACGCCGCCATGCCCGCCACGCAGCGCGCTGAACGCAGTGAGCAACGCCTGCGCGACAGGATGCGAGGGACAACGCAACCCGACCGAATCCTGTCCGCCGCTCACGGCGGACGGAATATGCGCGGCACGCTTCAAAATCAGCGTAAGCGGACCGGGCCAGAACGCATCGATGAGCCGTTGCGCCTCGGAAGGCAGATGCTCGACCCAATAGCCCGGATCGCCGCCCGGCGCGAGGTGGACGATCACCGGATGATTCGCCGGCCGGCCCTTCGCGGCATAGATGCGCGCGACCGCATCCGCGCTTTCAGCATCGCCGCCAAGCCCGTAGACGGTCTCGGTCGGAAATGCGACCAGTTCGCCTGCGTCGAGCAGCGCCGCCGCCTTCGCGATGTCCGCCTCGCCGACTGGGAGCGCGCCTCGATCCCGCGATTTCGGTTGTTCCGGCATCGTGTCAGCCGTCTCAGCTCTTGAGGATGTGCAAGAGACGCGCACAGTCACGCGCCGCCGTGCGCGCTTCCTCGAGCGTCGCGGCGGTAAAGTTCACGTGGCCCATCTTGCGGCCCGGTCGCGCCTCTTCCTTGCCATATAAATGCAGCCGCGCCGAGTGCATCGCCGCCACTTCGTGCCATGGCGGGGTGACCGCCGCGCGCTTCGGGCCGTCCTTGAACCAGACGTCGCCGAGGATATTCAGCATCACCGCCGGCGAGTGCTGGCGCGTATCGCCAAGCGGCATACCCGTCATCGCGCGAACCTGCTGCTCGAACTGGCTGGTCGCGCACGCATCGACGGTGTAGTGACCGGAATTGTGCGGACGCGGCGCCATCTCGTTGGCGACCAGCGAGCCGTCTTCCAGAATGAAGAATTCGACGCACAACACGCCGACGTACTCCAGCTTCGCGGCGATCTGCATCGCCGCCTGCTGCGCCTGCTCCACGAGCGACGCGCTCGCATCCGGCGCCGGCACGATCGTGTGCGACAGCACGCCGTCGCGATGCGTGTTCTGCGCGAGCGGGTACACCGCCGACGTACCGTTCGCGCCACGCGCAATCAGCGCCGAGACCTCGAACTTCAATGGCAGACGCTTTTCCAGCACGCACGCCACACCGCCCAGCGACGCATGCGCCTCGCGGACCTCCACGGCGTTGCGCACGCGGATCTGGCCTTTGCCGTCGTAACCGAGTCGCGCCGTTTTGAGAATGCCGGGCAACACCGCTTCGAGCTTCGCGTCGTCGATCGCTTCAAGCGCTGCGGACGATTCGATCACCACATGAGGCGCAACCGCCACGCCCGACGCTGCAATAAAGCACTTTTCAGCGATACGGTCCTGCGCGATCGCCACGCATCGTCCAGCCGGACTGACGAACGTATAACGCGCGAGGAAATCGAGGCTCGCGGCGGGCACGTTCTCGAACTCCGTCGAAACGGCCGCGCACAACCGCGCGAGTTCGGTAAGCGACGCTTCGTCGTCGTAAGCCGCGCGCAGATGGCGGTCGGCGACGGCGCCCGCCGGACTGTTTTCGTCCGGATCGAGCACGGCGACGCGATAACCCATCGCCTGCGCGGCAAAGCAGAACATGCGGCCAAGCTGGCCGCCACCGACCATGCCCAGCCATGCGCCAGGCAGAATCGGTGAAACCGGAGTGTTGTCTGAATTCATCTCAGTGGTCGGCAGCGGCCGCAGCGCAGGCAGCCAGGAAGTCTGATGCGCAACGGCCGGGGTCAGGCAGGAAACATCGGTTCGCGCTTACAGCGCGGGCAATACCATCGCATGTGCAGCTTCGTTCTGACGTACACGGAACGCAGCAAGCCGGTTCGCGTACTCCGTAGACGTCACGCTCAAAATCGATACGGCAAACAGCGCCGCATTCGCGGCACCGGCTTCGCCAATCGCAAACGTCGCGACGGGCACGCCCTTCGGCATCTGGACAATCGAATGCAGTGAATCGACACCCTTCAGATACTTGCTCGCCACCGGCACGCCAAGCACCGGCACCGTCGTCTTGGCGGCCAGCATGCCGGGCAGATGCGCGGCACCGCCCGCACCCGCGATGATCGCGCACAGGCCGCGCTCGCGCGCGCGCTCCGCGTACTCGAACATCTCGTCGGGCATGCGGTGCGCCGAGACGACTTTCGCTTCGTAGGGCACGCCAAACTCCTGCAGGAGTGCCACGGCGTGTTTCATGATGTCCCAGTCGGAACTGGAGCCCATCAGCACGCCAACGAGTGGCGCGGGATGCGTGTGGGCAGTCTGTGCTTCGCTCATCTTACGAACTTCCTTATCGGGCGGCTTCAGTGACCGAGGCGTCTTAAGCGAGCTTCTGCCCGGTCAGGCGTTCGAGCGCTTCCTGATACTTTTCGCCCGTCTTCGTGACGACGTCGTCGGGCAGCTTCGGTGCGGGCGGCTCTTTCTTCCACGGCTGGGTTTCGAGCCAGTCGCGCACGAACTGCTTGTCGAACGACGGCGGATTCGTGCCGACCTGGTATTGATCCGCCGGCCAGAAACGCGACGAATCGGCGGTCAGTGCTTCGTCCATCAGATACAGCCTGCCGTGATTGTCCAGGCCGAATTCGAACTTGGTGTCCGCGATGATGATGCCGCGCGTGGCTGCGAACTCAGCCGCTTCCTGGTACAGCCTGATCGAGATGTCGCGGATCGTGGCCGACAGTTCGGTGCCGATGCGGCGTTCCATCTCGTTGTACGTGATGTTCTCGTCGTGGTGGCCCATTTCGGCCTTGGCTGCCGGCGTGAAAATCGGCTCGGGCAGCTTCTGCGCGTTCTGCAGACCCGGCGGCAGTTCCACGCCGCAGACGGAACCCGTTGCTTGATAGTCTTTCCAGCCGCTGCCGGCCAGATAACCGCGCACCACCGCTTCCACCAGAATCGGCTCCAGACGCTTCACGACCACTGCGCGGCCCTTCACCTGCTCCACTTCATCCGCCGCCACGACCGTTTCCGGCTCGACGCCCGTCAGGTGATTCGGGACGATGTGCTTCAGCTTGTCGAACCAGAAGTTGGCCATCTGGTTCAGCACGCGACCCTTGTTGGGAATCGGCTCGCCCATGATGACGTCGAACGCCGACAGACGGTCGGTCGTGACGATCAGCAACTGGTCGTTGCCCACCGCGTAGTTGTCGCGGACCTTGCCGCGGCCGAGCAGCGGCAGCGAGCGGAGCGTGGATTCGTAAAGGGTAGACATCGTCGTAGTTCGCTAGAAATGAGGCAAAAAGTAAGACCGGAACAAAAGGGAAACGCCGTTCCCCAGATCATGCGGGAACGGCGGTCTGACAACAACCTGGCCGGATGGCTAGCCGCTTCGCCAGCCCGGTGACCAGGTCAGTGCTGGGCAAAGAGCCTAGCGGACAACCTGCTTGAGGTCACCCGATTTGTACTTCTCCGCCATTTTATCGAGCGAGAGCGGCTTGATCTTCGAAGCCTGGCCTTCGCAGCCGAACGCAATGTAGCGGTCCACGCACACCTTCTTCGCGGCTTCACGCGCCGGCTTCAGGTAATCGCGCGGGTCGAACTTCGACGGATTTTCCGCCATCGCGCGACGGATCGCACCGGTGATCGCGAGACGCAAGTCCGTATCGATATTGATCTTGCGCACGCCATTACGGATGCCTTCCTGGATCTCTTCGACCGGCACGCCGTAGGTTTCCTTCATGTCGCCGCCGAATTCGCGGATTTCCGCGAGCAGTTCCTGCGGCACCGACGACGAACCGTGCATCACCAGGTGCGTATTCGGAATGCGCTGGTGAATTTCCTTGATGCGCTGAATCGACAGGATATCGCCCGTCGGCTTCTTCGTGAACTTGTACGCGCCGTGCGACGTACCGATCGCGATGGCCAGCGCATCGCACTGCGTGAGCTTCACGAAATCCGCCGCCTGTTCGACGTCGGTCAGCAACTGTTCGCGGGTCATCGTGCCTTCCGCGCCGTGGCCGTCTTCCTTGTCGCCCTTCATCGTTTCCAGCGAACCGAGCACGCCCAGTTCGGCTTCGACGGTCACGCCGATCGAGTGCGCCATTTCCACGACCTTGCGCGACACGTCGACATTGTATTCATACGACGCCACTGACTTGCCGTCCGCCTCCAGCGAGCCGTCCATCATCACGCTCGTAAAACCGCTGCGCATCGCCGCCATACACACCGCCGGCGACTGCCCGTGATCCTGGTGCATCACAACCGGAATATGCGGATACGACTCGATTGCCGCTTCGATCAGATGGCGCAGGAACGGCTCACCGGCATACTTCCGGGCGCCGGCCGACGCCTGCATGATGACGGGCGCGCCGACCTGATCCGCCGCCGCCATGATCGCCTGCACCTGTTCCAGGTTATTCACGTTGAATGCCGGGAGGCCATAGCCGTTTTCGGCGGCATGGTCCAGCAATTGACGCATTGATACGAGAGGCATGGTGAAACTCCTTAGATTGAAACGAAACCTGTGCCGTCGGCATCTAATTTTTACGATTTTATCGCGAAGCAAGCCGCAATCCCGTGCGTGCCTTCCCTGAGCGTCTCTCAGGGGCGCGCCGCCTCTCCCGGGAACACGGCCTGCCCGCCGTGCCGATCGTGCAAAAATCCAGTCTGATCAGTACGGTTCACCCACCCGCACGATTTTCAGCGTGTTCGTTCCGCCGGCCTGACCCATCGGCTCGCCGACCGTCAGCACCACCATATCGCCGTGCGACGCATAGCCCTTGCCGACCACCGCCTCAAGCGCCTGCGCGAGCGCCGTGTCGCGGTCGGTGTTGGTGTCGAGGTGCAGCGACGTCACGTTGCGGTACAGCGCCATCGCGCGCTCGCTGCCGGTACGCGGCGTGAGCGCGAAAATCGGCACGTGCGTCCAGTGACGCGACATCCACAGTGCGGTCGAACCCGATTCGGTCAACGCCACGATCGCCTTCGCGCCGAGATGATAGGCGGTGAAGAGCGCGCCCATCGCGATCGACTGGTCGATCCGCGTAAACGTGCGATCGAGGAAGTCCTTGTCCAGTTCCGACTGTTCCGACTTTTCCGCCTCGAGGCAGATCGCGGCCATCGTTTCGATGGTCTGCACCGGATACTTGCCCGCCGCCGATTCCGCCGACAGCATCACCGCATCGGTGCCGTCGAGCACGGCGTTCGCGACGTCCGACACTTCGGCGCGCGTCGGTACCGGGGCGTGGATCATCGATTCCATCATCTGCGTGGCGGTGATGACGAACTTGTTCGAATCACGCGCCATACGGATCATGCGCTTTTGCAGCGCCGGGACTGCGGCATTCCCCACTTCCACAGCCAGATCGCCGCGCGCGACCATGATGCCGTCCGAAGCGTCGAGGATGCCCTGCAGCGCCGGAATGGCTTCGGCGCGCTCGATCTTCGCGATCATCTTCGGCTTGATGCCGTAAGGCGCGCCCGCGATGTTGGCCAGCTGGCGGGCCATTTCCATGTCGGTCGCGTTCTTCGGGAACGATACCGCGACGAAATCCGCGCCCAGGGACATCGCCGTCTTGATGTCTTCCATGTCCTTTTCGGTCAGCGCCGGCGCCGTGAGGCCGCCACCCTGGCGGTTGATGCCCTTGTTGTTGGACAGCTCGCCGCCGACCTTCACCGTGGTGTGAATCTCGGTGCCGAGCACGCGCGTGACGTTCAGGACGATCAGGCCGTCGTTCAGGAGCAGCACGTCGCCTGGTTTCAGGTCGCGCGGCAGATCCTTGTAGTCGAGGCCGACGCGATCGTCATTACCGAGTTCGCAGGCTGAATCGAGGATGAATGAATTGCCGGCGATCAGCGTCGTCTTGCCGTTTTCGAACTTGCCGACGCGGATCTTCGGGCCTTGCAGGTCAGCCATGATGGCGACTTCGCGGCCAGCCTGGCGCGCGGCTTCGCGGACGAACTCAGCGCGTTGGCGATGGTCGTCGGCAGTGCCGTGCGAGAAGTTGAGCCGCACCACATCGCAGCCGGCCTGAATCATTTGCAGCAGGATTTCCTGGGTACTGGAAGCCGGGCCGATGGTGGCGACAATCTTGGTGGCGCGATGCATGAGTCTCCTCGTCTGGATAGGTTCGCTGGATTGAGCGCTGCGAGTCGGATTCGGTGGCGTTGCCGGGTGAGCGGCTGCCTGGGGTTGCGCGCTGGCTTGGGCCTGCGTCGCTTTGTTTGATGTGTGCAGAGCAGCTTTGGCCGGTGCTGCAGTGTCTGGAGCCTGCGCGCCGGACTGGACCGGCGCTGCGTGATCGGGTGTGACGGGCGTTGCCGGCACGGGGGTTTGCTGCGCCAATGCTGCATCGTCCTGAGCCGCCAGGGTGGTTACGCCGGCTGGCGCCGGCGCCGCCTTGCCGGGGCGCGCGCTGCGCTCCCCTGCGGCTGTCGCGCGCGACGTGGGCCGCGCCTTGGCTGATTTCGTCGGGGAGCGCGTCACCACGTTATGCCCGCGATTCCAGGATTTCGACGGCGGGCAGTTTCTTGCCTTCGAGGAATTCGAGGAAGGCGCCGCCGCCCGTCGAGATGTAGCTGACCTTGTCGTGGATGCCGTATTTGGCGATTGCCGCGAGCGTGTCGCCGCCACCGGCAATCGAGAACGCCGGCGACTTTGCGATCGCGTCAGCCAGTGTTTTCGTGCCGTTGCCGAACTGGTCGAATTCGAACACGCCGACCGGGCCGTTCCATACGATCGTGCCGGCTTTTTCCAGTTGCGCGGCCAGTGCCTTCGCGGTGTCCGGGCCGATATCTAGGATCAGGTCATCGTCCGCTACGTCAGCGACGGCCTTCACTTCGGCCTTTGCCGTCGGCGAGAATTCCTTCGCGGTGACGACGTCCGTCGGGATCGGCACCGATGCGCCGCGGGCCTTGGCGGCGTCGATGATCGCCTTCGCTTCCTTCACCAGATCGGCTTCGGCAAGCGACTTGCCGATCTTCAGGCCAGCGGCCAGCATGAACGTGTTAGCAATGCCGCCGCCGACGATCAGCTGGTCGACCTTGCCGGCCAGCGAATCGAGAATGGTGAGCTTCGTCGACACCTTCGAGCCGGCGACGATCGCCACCAGCGGACGCTTTGGCGCGCCGAGCGCCTTGCCGAGCGCGTCGAGTTCGGCGGCCAGCAGCGGACCCGCGCAGGCGACCGGGGCGTACTTCGCGATGCCGTAGGTGGTGGCTTCGGCGCGGTGCGCGGTGCCGAATGCGTCGTTAACATAGACGTCGCACAGCTTCGCCATTTTCTGCGCGAGTTCGTCGGAATTCTTCTTTTCGCCCTTGTTGACGCGGCAGTTCTCGAGCAGCACGACCTGGCCGGGCGCGACGTTCACGCCGTTTTCGACCCAGTTCGCGACGAGCGGCACATCACGGCCAAGCAGTTCGGCGAGGCGCTTTGCGACCGGCGCGAGCGAGTCTTCCGGCTTCAGTTCGCCTTCAGTCGGACGGCCGAGGTGCGAGGTGACCATGACGGCCGCGCCAGCGTCGAGCGCATCCTTGATGGCAGGCACCGAGGCGCGGATACGGGTGTCTTCGGTGATATTGCCGTGATCGTCCTGCGGCACGTTCAGATCGGCGCGAATGAACACGCGTTTGCCGGCGAGCTTGCCTTCGGCGATCAGATCGGTGAGACGCTTCACTTGGGTCATGGTGTCAGGATGCAGTTGATTGGAAGGCGGTGACGGACAGCGCGCGCTACCTGCAAAACAGGCGGAACAGGCGCCGGCGGCATCGGCCGCGGCTTCGCGCAGTGATCCGGAAGAGAGCTATTTTAACCGATACCCATGACGTTCTTACCCGCGCGGCCGCGAATGTCCAGCATTTGAGCGCAGGCGAAAGCATGCTGCGACGCAACATTGCCGGCAAGCCAATGCTAGACAACCAGTCGCAGGAAGGTGAACACCGCCATACCGACGAGAATCGTGCCGAGCATGCTGCGTCGCCATAGATACCACGCGAGACCGGCAAGTGTCGCGTAGAACTCGTGGTTCGACAGGCCGAACGACAGCCCGTTGGCCGTTTCGAGCACGTCGGGCAGGACAACCGCTGCCAGCGCGGCCGCCGGCGCGTAGCGCAGCATGCGCTGCACGCGCTCCGGCAAGACCGTGCGTTCGCCGCCGATCAGGAACATCGCGCGCGTGAAGGCGGTGACGAACGTCATGCCGAGAATGGCGAGCCAGACCTGCGTGGTGGTCATCTGGAATCTCCGGCGCTGTTGCGGATGCGGCGCAGGTCGGCGCGCTCGACGATCGAATCGGTGATGCTGCCGGCGACGATCGCCGTGATTACCGCCAGCGGCAGCGCGAGCCGGTACGGCAGGTCGAACGCGAGCAGCGAAACGACGCCCGCGATGGCAACCGCCACCGCCGTGGAGCGCGTAACGATCGCCGAGACCATGAGCGGCAGCAGCACAAGCGTGCCGGCCAGTTCGAGCCCCCAGTTGTCGGGGAACAGGCTCGCGAGCAGGATGCCGACCACTGAGGACACCTGCCACGACGTCCAGCTGGCAATCGCCATTCCCCAGAAATACGCTTCCTTGCCCGGCTGGAAACCGGTCGGGAAGCTTTTCTTCTGGAACAGCAGATAGATGATGTCGCCGTTGAAATAGCCGATCAGCATGCGCCGCCACAGCGGCAGATACGCGAAATGCGGCGCGAGGCCCGCGCTGAAGATCACAAAGCGTGTGTTGACCATCGCGGCGGTGAGCAGGATCGTCCATACCGGCAGCTTCGCAGCGAACAGCGGCAGCACGGCCAGTTGCGACGAGCCGGCATACACCGCGAGCGACATGCCGAGCGCCTGAGGCAGCGTCAGCACGGATTTGCTCATCGCGATGCCCGTGACGAGCCCCCAGGAAAAAATCGCCATCAGGGTTGGCGAATAGTCGCGCAGGCCCTGGCGAAAGGCGCGGCGATCAACATCAGAGAGGCGAGCGGGCATTGGACGGAGCATGGCGCCGCGCGATGCGCCGCCGTAGCAGAAAGGACACACCGTGTCGGAAAACATCCGCCGGCGCATCCGGAACTGATTTATGTGTGCGCAGAATTATAGCGTCCGTAAGGTGGCTGAATGCCCGTTCCGTGTGCAAAAGACGCTAAAATAACGGACTTCGCCGCTTGACGAATCTGTGTTTTGGCTTTCTGCGCCGCGCCGCCTGGCCTGTTTTTGGGCCCGTGATGACGCCGCGCGTTTCGGCCAGATCGTCCCGACGGCATCACGGACACCTCATTACGCACCGCCTGGAGAATCGTATGTCAATGGCCGACCGCGACGGCAAGATCTGGATGGATGGCAAGCTTATCGACTGGCGCGATGCCAAAATCCACGTCCTCACCCACACGCTGCATTACGGCATGGGCGTCTTCGAAGGCGTGCGCGCGTACAAGACGGCCGACGGCGGTACGTCGATCTTCCGTCTGCAGGAACACACCAAACGCCTGTTGAACTCGGCGAAGATCTTCCAGATGGATGTCCCGTTCGACCACGAAACGCTCGCCGCCGCGCAGCGCGAAGTCGTCCGCGAGAACAAGCTGGAGTCCTGCTATCTGCGCCCGATCATCTGGGTCGGCTCGGAAAAGCTCGGCGTGTCGGCGAAGGGCAACACGATTCACGTGGCGATCGCCGCGTGGCCGTGGGGCGCTTATCTCGGCGAAGACGGGCTGAAGAAGGGCATTCGCGTGAAGACGTCATCGTTCACGCGTCACCATGTGAACGTGTCGATGGTCCGCGCGAAGGCGTCGGGCTGGTACGTGAACTCGATTCTGGCGAACCAGGAAGCCACCGCCGACGGTTACGATGAAGCACTGCTGCTGGACGTGGACGGCTACGTGTCGGAAGGCTCGGGCGAGAACTTCTTCCTCGTGAACAACGGCAAGCTGTACACGCCCGATCTGGCATCGTGCCTCGACGGCATCACGCGCGACACCGTGATTACGCTGGCGAAAGACGCGGGCATCGAAGTGATCGAAAAGCGCATCACGCGCGACGAGGTCTACACCTGCGACGAAGCGTTCTTCACCGGCACGGCCGCCGAAGTCACGCCGATCCGCGAACTCGATAACCGCACGATCGGTTCGGGCGCGCGTGGTCCGATCACGGAAAAGCTGCAATCCGGCTTCTTCGACATCGTGAACGGCAAGAGCACGAAGTACGCGAACTGGCTGACGAAGGTTTAAGCCTTCGTTCGTTGCTTACGTCACGCTACCCACCGCACGCCGCGTTTTCATCCGAATACAACGAGAAAGTCCTCATGAGCGAAATCAAGGAAATGCCGCTGGTTGAACTGTCGGCAAAAGATCTACCCGCGTATTGCCCGAATCCGTCGATGCCGCGCTGGAGCACGCATCCGCGCGTCTTCATCGACGTCACGCACGGCGAAGCACGCTGCCCGTACTGCGGCACGCGCTACAAGCTGCGCGCAGGCGAAGTGGTCAAAGGCCACTGAGCTCGCACGCGTCGCGGCAGGCAGCCGCGCCGGGCCGGATATCGTTCCGGCCTGTCGCACTTTGCCCAGCCGTCTACCCCTAACACCCTGAACGCCGCGCGCCTCCGTGCGCGGCGCTTCATTTCGACACCGGAAACACACCCTGATGCGTCGCGCGTTGGTAATCGCACCGAACTGGATCGGTGACGCATTGATGGCGCAGCCGCTTTTCTCGCGGCTCGTGAAACTGCATCCGCGCATCGCGATCGATGCGGTTGCGCCAAGCTGGGTCGCGCCCGTGCTCGAACGCATGCCCGAGATTCGCGACGTCTACGCCACCGATCTCGCACACGGCAAGCTGCAGATGCTGCGCCGCTGGCAACTGGCAAGCGATCTGCGGGACGTCGGCTATGACGCCGCCTATGTGCTCCCGAACTCGCTGAAGTCGTCGCTGATCCCATGGATGGCGGGTATTCCGCTGCGCATCGGCTATACCGGCGAGAGCCGCTATGGTCTCTTGAACGTGCGTCACGCGAATCCGCGCAAGGACGAGCGTCCGCCGATGGTTGGCCAGTACGCCGCGCTCGCGTACACGCCCGGCGCGAAGGTGCCCGAGGATCTGCCGATGCCGCGCCTCGACGCCGATCTGAACGAAGCGTCGCGCGTATCGGCGCGCTTCAATCTGGATACGCGCGTGCCGCTGGTGGTGTTCTGTCCGGGCGCCGAATACGGTCCGGCCAAGCGTTGGCCGCCGGAGCATTTCGCGGCGCTCGCGAAGATGATCGGCCAGTCGTTTCCCTACACGAAGATCGTCGCGCTCGGCTCGCCGAAAGACGCGCCGATCGCAGAGGCGATTGCCGACCGTGCGTCGAATGTGCGCAACCTGTGCGGCCAGACTGCGCTCGGCGAAGCGTGCGCGCTCATCTCGCGGGCGAGTGCCGTCGTCACCAACGATTCCGGATTGATGCACGTCGCAGCGGCGCTGCGCCGGCCGCTGGTGGCCGTCTACGGCTCGACTGATCCGCGCCACACCCCGCCCCTGTCGGAGCTTGCAAAGGTACAATGGCTGCATCTCGAATGCAGTCCCTGTTTCCAGCGCGAGTGCCCGCTCGGCCATCTGAACTGCCTGCGGCAGCTCAGCGCGGAACAGGTTTTCGATGACCTGCGCGGCATGCTGGTCGCGCAACGCTAGAACCGTCTGATCGCCATACGCATGCTTCATCGCGTCATGCCTGCGCCTCACGGCGCGGGCATCCTCGCGGAAGTCCTGCATTGCCGGGGCCTTGCCGCTGACTGTCGAGACGTCCGGAGACGCACCCGGACACGCAACCGCGCGCGCCGCGCACATGAGACTGACGAGCCATGCCACGTTTTGCCCATATCTTCGAAGCCGCCGCCGACACCCTCAACGCCTGGTATCAGGCCATCGCCGAGGTCAATATCGACAGCTTGATGGGCCTGTGGATCGATGAAGAGTTCGTCAGCTGCATCTGGGCGGACGGCTCGCACCTGCATGGCCTCGATAGCATCCGCGCGGGCCTTTCCGTGCAGCTCGAAGTCAATCGGGTGTCCATCGAACCGCTCGATATCCGCGTCTACGACAGCCTTGGCACCGTGGTTTACGCGATCGCCGAAGCGCATCGCCCGGCCGATCCCACCGCCCAGCCCGCGATGGTTTTCACCACCTACGTGATGGTTCATGAGCGCGGCGAATGGCGCATTGCGCATATTCACGCGAGCCCGATGCCCGACACCGCGGCGAGCCAGTTCGCGGCCAAGATGCGGCACGGCCAGGGGCCGCTGCACTGACGGTTGCTGTTTTTCTGTTTCTTCGATTCGATTCGATCTGATCTGGCTGGTTGCTGGTATGAGTACGACGCACAACAACAATGGTTCTGCCCCGTCGCCCATCAAGGACGTCGCGGAACTGCTTGCCGATCTCCGCTATCGCGCGCCGTTATGGCTACCGAACGGCCACGTTCAAACCATCATTCCCGCGCTGTTTGCACGCCTGCCTGAGGTCGCCTACCGGCGCGAACGCTGGGACACGCCCGACGGCGATTTCATCGAACTCGACTGGCTGGTTCGCGAGTCTTCGTCTGCCGCTGGCGAGCATGAGCGTGCGACAGATGCCCGCAACGAAGACAAGCCGCTGTTCGTGCTGTTTCACGGCCTCGAAGGCAGTTCCGCGTCGCACTATGCCCGCGCGTTGATGGCCGCCGCGCGCGATCGCGGCTGGGACGCCGTCGTGCCGCACTTCCGCAGTTGCAGCGGGCCGCTCAATCTGCTGCCGCGCTTTTATCACCTCGCCGATAGCAATGAAGTCGACTGGATGCTGCGACGTCTGCGCAGCATTCATCACGGGCCGATTGTCGCGGCAGGCGTGTCGCTTGGCGGCAATGTGCTGCTGCGCTGGCTCGGCGAACGCGGTCGGGATGCGTCGTTTGTCACAGCCGCCGCCGCGATTTCCGCACCGCTCGATGTTCACGCAGGCGGGCGCGCGCTCTCGCAGGGTTTCGGCAGGATCTACACGCGCAACTTCCTGAAGACGCTGAAGCTGAAAGCGGATCAGAAGCTCACGCAGTTTCCTGGCCTGTTCGATCGTCACACGATGCTCGCAAGTCGCACGATGTACGAATTTGACAACGTCGTGACCGCGCCGCTGCATGGCTTTCGCGATACCGACGACTACTGGACCCGCGCGACGACGCGTCCGCTGCTGCCTGACATCGCTGTGCCGACGCTCGTGCTGAACGCGCGCAACGATCCGTTCCTGCCGGGCTCAGTGCTGCCGTCGCGGCATGAGGTGTCGGCGTCGGTGGAACTCGACCAGCCGGATCACGGTGGTCACGTCGGCTTCATGACCGGGCCGTTCCCGGGCCGCATCGACTGGCTCGCGCAGCGGGTTTTCGGCTACCTCGCACCCTTCGCCCATCATGGATGAGATCGTCAAACAGGCGCTAGCCAAATGGCCAAACGTGCCGCATTGCACCGGCTGGCTGCTGCTCGACCGGCGCGGCAACTGGCGGATGCGGGACGAAGCCGCGCAGGCGCGTGGCGCGCCTGGCGAACCGATCCGTCATGAGGCGCTGCTCGGCTTTATCAATCGCAATTACGAATCCGACGCGCGCGGCCAGTGGTTCTTTCAGAACGGCCCGCAGCGCGTGTATGTAGAGCTGGTCTATACGCCGTGGATCGTGCGCCTCGCCGTGGATGCAGAAGGCGCGCTGGCGCTCACTGATCAGGCCGGCGGCACGTTCGTGCCCGCTGCGGTGTTTCTCGACGATGAAGGCGGCATCCTGTTCGCGGATGCGGCGAATCCGCTGCGCGTAGCCGCGTTGCACGACCACGATCTCGATCTGTTCTCGGAGCACGCCGTCGTTCTGCCGGACGGCAGCGGCGGTGAATTCCACTGGCGCGCCGACGCGACGTTGCCGCTACAGCCGATCCCGCGTGCCGAAGTCGCCGCACGCTTTGGCTTTGTCGCGAGTCCTGCCGCCGAAGCGGACCATTAAGGTTTATCGGCCTCGACCCCAGGCCCAATCGGGCCCATCCCGCCTCAACCCCGATTCTTGTCGTCTTCGCGCTCTTCCTTGTAGCGCGTCTCGAAGTCATGCAGACGCGCGTCGATCGTCGACAGCTCGTAGTAGCCGGCGGTTTTGATGTCGCGCGCTTCCTTCAACTGGCGAATCGCCGACGGCCACGCCCCTTCCAGCGCAAATTTTTCCGCGAGCGCGCGATGCTGCGTAAGCGCGTCGCCGGTGCCGACGCTCGCCTGCGCAAGATAACGCCACCACAGCGGCTGCTGCGGGTCGCTACGCGTTTCCTTGAACGCGAGCGCCTGCGCATCGGCAAAGCGGCGGGCGCTGAGCAGCGTCTGCAGGCGCATTTCGATGGCGGCGTGCGAGTCCGGCCAGCGACGTTGCGCCACTTCGGCGAGGCGCACCGCTTCGTCGTTACGACCGGCGCGGCGCGCAATATCGACGGCCAGCACGTCGAGACTCGGCGAGCTGCGCGCCGCAGCGCCTTCGCTGCGCTCTGTCGCGTCGAACGTTTTCAGCGACGTGGCAAGCGATGCCGAGGCGTCGTCGTAACGTTCGAGCAGCATCTGCGCGAACGCGATGCCATACCAGTTAGCCGCGACGTTCAACGCGGTTTTCTCCTCGATCTCGGTGCGCATCCGCGAAATCTCGTCAGCGTAGTCGCTACGCGAACGGTCCTGCAATACCCGGGCCCGGGCGCGTACAAATCCGTATTCCGGAGACTGACGCGGCTGGCGATACGGCGTGCGTCGCGCGCGATCTTCCATGTCGGCGATCCGGTCGCCCGTCAGCGGATGGGTACGCGCGTAGACCGGAACGCCGGCGTCGCCCATCGACGCGCGGTCGAGCCGCCCAAAGAACGTCGACATGGCGTACGGGTCGTAGCCCGCCCCGGCCAGCATCTGGAAGCCGACGCGATCGGCTTCGTGCTCGGCCGCGCGGGAGAACCGCAACTGGTTGTCGAGCGCATAGGCCTGGCCGCCCATCACGATCGCGCTGCCCAGGTCGCCGCTGTGCGCGGCGACGCCAGCGAGAATGCCCAGCAGCAGCGCGGCGAGCGCCGCGTAGCCGCTGTGCTCACCGGCGGTGATCATCCGCGCGATGTGCCGCTGCAGCACGTGTCCCATTTCGTGGCCGATCACGGAAGCCAGTTCGGACTCAGTTTGCGTCGTGACGATGAGGCCTGTGTTCACGCCGATAAAGCCGCCAGGCAACGAGAAGGCGTTGATCTGCGGATCGCGCATCGCGAAGAGGTCGAAGTCAGGCTGGTAGCCGCCGATGTACAGCGTGCTGGCCGCCGTCGACAGTTTGCGGGAGACCGAATTCAGGTAGTCGCGCACGAGCCAGTCGTCGAGATAATCGGGATCGGCGCGGACTTCGCGCATCACGCGCTCGCCGAGCTTGCGCTCGGCTTGCGGCGTGAGCGTGCCGCCTGAGCCGTCGCCGAGATCGGGCAGTTGCAGCGTCGAAATCGGTGCGCGCAGACTGACGTTGGCGCCCGGCGTGCCGGCAAAGCGGCTCTGGGCGCCGCCGTACGTGCCGAACACGCCGGGCGCGATATTGTCGGGAATCAGCGGCGAGGCGTACGAACTGATCGGCCCGATTTCGAGCGACGGCGCGTCCGTCGACGCGACATGCGTCGTTTTTGGCGCCGAGGATTGCGCAAACGCGCCCGGCGGCGCCGCGAGCGCGATCGACAGACAGACTGCAAGAAGCTGTTTCAGACGCATTGCGTGATGAGCAAAGGCAAGGTCAGGAACCAGTCGGGGCGCCTCGGCGCGGCGGCGTCGGGCGCGCTTCAATTGTACTCAGTGGCGGGGCGGTATCGTGAGCGCTGTGGCGTGAGATGTTGCGCCTGAGGTCACACCAGCAGTCGCGCCCGTTTCGGGCGAAAGCTGCGCGTACGCCGCGAGGGGCGGAGAATCACCGTCAATCACCGTGGAATGGGCGCTGTTATGATAGGCGCCCTCTAAGGAGCCAACCATGCCGGAACTTACCCATTTCGACGCGGCCGGTCAGGCGCATATGGTCGACGTCGGCGGCAAGCAGGAGACCAAGCGCATCGCGATCGCGAGCGGCACGATCCGCATGCTGCCGGAGACGTTCGCGCTGATCCGCGACGGCAACGCGAAAAAAGGCGATGTGATCGGCATCGCGCGGATTGCGGCCATCCAGGGCGCGAAACGCACCGCCGACCTGATCCCGCTGTGTCATCCGCTTGCGCTCACCCGCGTCGCAGTCGATTTCACGCTCGATGAAGCGTTGCCTGGCGTGCATTGCACCGTGCAGGTCGAAACGCTGGGGCGAACGGGAGTGGAGATGGAAGCGCTGACCGCTGTGCAGGTCGGACTGCTGACTGTGTATGACATGTGCAAGGCGGTGGATCGCGGGATGACGATCACCGAGGTGAAGGTGCTGGAGAAGCATGGCGGGAAGTCGGGGGATTGGGTGGCGGGGAGCTAATTCGCTGTCCTGGATGCGCTTTTCCCTCAATGCATTTCGCGATACCACCCCAGGGGGTCGTCGACGACCCCGATCGCTGCAGTGCGGAACGGAGAAACACGGCGGATCGGGTGGCGGACGCGCCGCCACCGTTCACTGCGTTGTGATGCGCTATGACACACGCGGTTTCACGCCCGCGCTTCGAGTACGAGATTAAACGGCGTCTCCGTTGCACGACGAAACTGTGTGAAGCCGCCCTTCGTCACCACATCGCGCAGCCGCGCTTCGCCGGCCTGCGCGCCGAGCCCCATCTGGCCTTCCTGCGAAAACGACGCCGGCGTGCAGATCATCGTCGACGCTGAGTAGAAAATGCGTCCGACGGGATTCATGTTGTCAGCGGGGAGATCGTTGGCGAAAGGCTCGACGATCATCCATGTGCCGCCCGGTTTCAGCGACTGCCGCACATGCGCCGCCGCGCCGATCGGATCGCCCATGTCGTGCAGGCAGTCGAAGAACGCTACGAGGTCGTAGTCGTTGCCCGGGAATTCCTTCGCGGGCGCCACTTCGAATGTCACACGGTCGCGCACGCCGCCTTCGCCTGCCATTTGCCGCGCGCGTTGAATCGACGGCTCGTGATAGTCGAAGCCGACGAAGGTCGCATTCGGATAAGCCTGCGCCATCAGCACCGTCGACGCGCCGTGCCCGCACCCGACATCCGCGACTTTCGCGCCGCCGGATTTCAGCTTCGCCTCGACGCCGTCGAGCGCCGGAATCCACGCGCTGACAAGATTCGCCGCGTAGCCGGGACGGAAGAACCGTTCGGTGCCGCGAAAGAGCGAATGATCATGCTGATGCCACCCGAGGCCGAGCCCCGTGCGGAACGTGCCTTCGAGTTTGTGGATGTCGCGGAACATCGATTCGGCTACCTGAAAGAAGCCCGGTATGAAAACCGGACTCGTCTCATCGGCGAAACACATCGCCTGCTCGTCTTCGAGTTCGAAGGCGTCGGCGCCGGCATCGTAGCGAAGGAAGCCGGCCGCCGCCTGTGCAAGCAACCATTCGCGCACGTAGCGCTCGGTGACCTGCGCGGCCTCGGCGACCTGCGCTGCGGTCATCAGCCCCTGCCCCGCCATCGCCTTGTACAGTCCGAGCCGGTCTCCCAGCAGGATCAGCGGTGCCGACGCGACTGCGCCAAATTCGCCCACCATCCGACCCATGAAATTCTGCAGCTTGTCCTGATCGATCTGCATGACCTGTCTCCCGTTTGAGTTAGAAATGAAACGGGCATGCCGCAGGGAAATTGAACGATTTCAGTACGATTCGCTTTCGCGGCGCTCGCTCGGTACGCGAAAGTATAGGTTTGCAGCGGGAAGTTGAAAGGCGATTCAGGGGCGCGCACACATTGCACGTGAGCGCCCGGTCAATGTATTAACGACATCACTCGTCGCCGGATTCGTCGTCGTCCTGATTGATGTCTTTCGGCGGCGTGCCGTACTTCTTCACAAGTTCGGCCTTGAAACCGGTGAGCGTTTTCTGCTCGTCGCAAAGGTCATACAGATAGCTGAGTTGCGACGGCCAGTCCTTCAGCAACTGCGCAAAAATCTTCAGACGGTCGACCGTGTCGAACGCAGCCTCGGTGTCGCCATTCAACGCCTGCAACACAGCATAGCGACGCAGCACCGTCTCGCCTGGCAACAGTGCGAGCGCCTGCTTGTGCATGGCCAGCTTGTGCGGCAGATCCTGAGCGTTCATCGGCAGCAGCGTCGCCATGCCGTATTCGCCCCATGCCTGGAACAGGAACGTAGGATCCGCCCGATACTGCTCAGCCGGACGCGTTCCGTAGTACAGCACTTCGGCACGCGCATAGTCGCGATAAACCGGATACAGCGAAGCGAGTCCGCCGAAAACAACAAGTGCATAAATGCCGAACGAGACGCCTTGCGGTAAAAGACGCAACGGCTTCGTTTCGAGCACCCCGAAAACAAACATCGCCGGCAGCAGGAAGAACATGTACTGCTGCGGATACTCGACGAGCGCGTGCATCACCAGCACGCCAATCATCGCCAGCCCGAAAATGCGCGCTGCCGTGTGCGGTGCGCGAACGACGCGGACCAGCCAGCTCACCAGCCCGATAAGGACAATCGCGACGCCGAGCAGGCCCGTTTTCGCGAGCAGATCGATAAAAATATTGTGCGAGTTGTTCGCGATTTCCACGCCGCCGAGCGTCTTCGCGAGATCGAACTGAAAGCGCGGAAACTCACCCCAACCGACGCCCATCAGCGGATGCATCTTGAACATCGTCCAGCCGTATTTCCACAACGCAAGACGCGGCGCGATCTGGCCGGCGTCTTTCATGCGCTCGGCCGCCGACCGGGCGAGGTCGAGATGGTAATGCACGTTCGCCCAGCGGATCGCCGCGTTGGCGACGACAAATAACGTAGCCAGCGCAATCGGGACCAGCCACGACCGGTCGCTGCGCTTTCCTGTCTGCCGGTTCGCAGGCTCGTTCCGTCGTTCGGCAAACGCCATCCAGAACCCGGCCAGGACGATCACGCCCATCTGCAGCCACGGCCCGCGCGACACAGTCAACGCGAGGCCCACACTGAAAATCGTCGAGACGATCGCCCATAGCGCGACATTCAGACGCCGTGTCTGGACGAGGTACAGTGCACCGGCCATCGCGAACGCGATGTACGACGCGAGGTGATTGGCCTGCGCCATGTTGCCGAACGGCCGACGATCAATCGTAATGTTGTAGGCCACCACAAGCGGTGTGACCTTGGCCTCCAGGTGAAACAGCTGCACGACCTGACAGAACACCGCGAACAGCCCGCCGACGATCAACGCAGCCGCCATCCAGCGCAACGCCGTCTCGCTCATGTTCGCGCGCGCGAAGCCGTAGCCCGCGTGTGTCGCCATGAACGCGGCCAGCAGGAAACCTGCGCCGAGCCAGTTCATCGACGGTTGCGCGACCGGCAGCACGAACGACTGCGCGACCAGCACGAGCCCAAATGCGAGCGGCACAAGCGCGACAACCGGCGAAGCAAACGAAACCCGCGGCCGCGCGCTCGTGACCAGCAGCGCGACGGCGGCACCCGTCAGCAGATATAGCGAAAGCGCGGTGAACTCGGCGTAGAACGTCGGTATCGGGTACGTGTGATTGACTACCGCGTAGGGCAGAATCAACGCCAGAGCCAGCAAAACGAGAGAAAGATAGCGCGCGAATGGGGTGGGCATGAGTAACCGGGGGCGTCAGGTAGGGTAGCCCCCCTTCCTTGCGGAAGAGGGGCCCCCTAAGAACCGTACGTGCGAGTCTCCCCGCATACGGCTCAAGCCTACATATTTCTTTTGCAAAGCCCCGTCAGTGCAAAGACGGAGCCGGCTTAGTTACCACAAGTTTACCAACGTGTACCTGCCGGTGGCAGTCGGGGTGCAGCAAAACCCTGTTGGACAGAGCGTCGGTCCCGCCATGCATCCGATATTCCAGATGATGGTCGTGCCAACTGGTCTCATTCGTCAGAGCCCAACCACAGTGCGCGCACAACCCGCCCTGTGATTTGTACAGCGCCACCCATTGCTTGCGATAGCGCATTGAATACTCCATGCGATCCTGCCGCAATTGCTCGCTGTACTGCTCCCACAATGGATCAAAAGGATTGAATTCCCCTTTGACCTTCCTGTGGCGCCTGATGTCCGTACCGCTGATCTGGTACAGCTCAAGCAAACCCTTGCTGCCGTCCTCTTGAACTACGGGAGCGGCGAACACCCAATGCCGATTGCCGAGCGAGTGAAAGTACTTCCGTTTCACCCACTCCGCGTTCTTGTTTGGATGCCTCCGCTTCGACCACCGCCAGAGCCTGTAAAACACCAACGACTCCATGCGGCTATACGCCTGCTTGGCTACTACAGGGCTGTGATATTGCGCCCAGCCTCGTAGCATCGGATTCAGCAATCGGATCAACTCCTCCTGCTTTACCGCTTTGTGACCGCTGATCGTATCCGCCACCTTGCGATAGAACGTCTGCACGTTCTTCCTGCTCGGCTTGATGAGCAGCGTTCCCGAATACTTCCGGAAATTCCACCCAAGGAAATCAAAGCCTTCGTCAATGTGAACGATCCGGGTCTTTTCCTCCGATAGTTGCAATCCCCGTACTTCAAGGAAAGTTTCTATCCAAGGCCTGACTTCGTGTTCCAGCATCTCTTTCGAGTCGCCGGTGATGACGAAGTCGTCCGCGTATCGCACCACATTTACTTTCAGCTTCTTCGCTTTCCCGATCCCAAATTTCGCACCGAGGTGCGCAATCAGTTCACGTTCCAGCGCGTTCAGCGTCACGTTTGCCAGCGTCGGGGAAATGATGCCTCCCTGCGGCGTACCGGCCTCCGTCGCCTTTAGCTGCCCTTTGTAAATCAGGCCAGCCTTCAACCATTTGCGAAGGATCACCCTGTCCATCGGGACATTGTTTTCCAGCCACTTGTGGTTGATGTGGTCAAAGCATCCCTTGATGTCCGCTTCAAGCACCCATTGCGCTGAACTGCGACGGGCCATGACAACGAAAATCTGAGACATGGCGTCAGCCGTCGAACGGTTGAGCCTGAACCCATAAGAGTTCGGGTCACTCGTCGACTCTGCTACCGGCTCCAAGGCCAGCAGATACAAGGCTTGCATCGCCCTGTCCCGCATGGTCGGAATGCCCAGAGGGCGCGCCTTCCCATTGGCCTTGGGGATAAAGACTCTCCGTAAAGGCAGAGGCTTATATCCGTGCCGCTTCAACCTGCCGACAGCAAGCCACCGGCTTTCAGGCGAATCCCATAGCTCGCGATCGACTCCAGCCGTTCGCGCACCCTGGTTCTGCGTAACACGTCGCACCGCATACAGCTTTGCGGACAACGTGCGGGTCAGCATCCGTTGCAGGGCTTTCACCCTCCGCCAGTCGCCTTCCCGCGTCGCCTTCGCAATTCGAATCTGCATCCCTCGCACGTTCCTCTCAACTCGACGCCAATCTACGGCGTGCCAGTTGTCCGGCGCGTGGGAAAGCGCAGATCCGGTCTTTCGACCAGATACTTTCATGCTGCTCTCCTACCTGGAAAAGTCCCCAGACAGAAGGCGCATCTCCCCCAGCGGGGTAGATACACCCCGCTGGGGAACAACAAAACTCAATGCAGGCGCATGCGCCTGCATCTGACCAAGTTACAGAGGGTAGTCAGCCGTCTTGCGACGGTAGACCAGACGGAAGTCTGCCCGCTTTCGCGTGGGGTGATGTTCCAACCCCTATCCGAACCATTACAGCCCGGCTTTCGCGTTTTCCGTCCTCCCATACCTGCACAATCAACAGCGTCCCTTGCGGTTCGCCTGCCAGCCTTACTGCGCTGGCAACCATACAGGCTTACCACGTTCCCGGCATGTCACACGACTGACGTAGGTTCTGCCTCTTCCCCGGTGGCTAAGTGACGACGTAATCCGACGGTTGAGCGGAGTAACCAGCCACGTACCTTTTGGTTAGAGCCCAATGTTCAAGCAGCTTTGGCTCCTCAGTGCTTACGAGGTTTATCAGCAGTTCACTTACGTTAACCTTATCAGCCAGCCTAGCTCCTCGACCCCCTTGCTGCTGGGAGTCTCCAGACCGTTCCTCACGGAACCGATCTGCCCGAAACGTCCGGGGGCTACATTGTCAGAAGAGCTTCACACCCCACCGTTACCAGTGACGCATGTCTTCCTAGGCTACTGCTGGTCGTACAGCAGGTTCACTTCCTCACCCGGACATCAGGCGAGGCAAAACAATGACACACCGAGCTTTCGCTCGTATCGGTTTGCGAATCCGTTGCCGTTGAAAGCACAGGAATTGCACACGACATCCCGCCTTGTCGGCGGGGATGAAGCCGCTGACTGGGCGGGACCTGACGGTAATCAGGTCAATACAATGCGATCCTCCGGCTGGAAAAGCCCGGGTCACGCTTCACAAATATGGGGCGTAGTCCCGAAGGACCACACACTCAGCTACTAGAAATTGCCCCTAGGGGCCTAAAGCACATCTACTGCAGTCGATGCTCGTAACGTGAGCGAACGGACACGAGCGTGCGTGTCGCACCAACCGGCGCACTATACAAAAAAATCAATGACCTGTGCGCCGGCTGGCCTAAATATCGCCAGATTACGAATGCTGGCGCACGTCCCCCTTGCGCTTCACATGCTCCCTCACATCGTCCATTACATTGCCCCTTACGCCTTCTGCCCGCTACCGGTCAATCGTCACGCACGGCATTCAGGTGGAGCGAGATTCGACGGCAACGTCGCCGCTTCAGCCGGCCCCGGCCCAGCGCCCGGTGCGGGCAACGATGACGCGCTCTTGCCGCTGGCGAAACACTCCCATGTCAGCGTGCCCGGCTGCAACGTCCCTTTGGCCAGCCCGACCCGCGCAGTGGGCGCGTCAGCGTTGTCCGGCACCGAAGGCACGAGCACGATCGTGTTCGATCCCGCTGCCGCGACGCGCGTCGTGAAGGCCACGGTGATCTGGCCATTGTCGTCGTCGACGTGGATCGACTCAACGTTGCGCGTGGCCGGCGGCGACGCATAACCACCGCCAAACGCGCTGCCACTGGCGGCGTTCTCGGCGACCGCGAGACGCGCCGATGCAGCCAGCGATAATCCCTCGCCCACCCGGCTGCGCGCCAGATAGTCCTGATACGCGGGAATCGCATACGCGGCTATCACGCCGACGATCGCCAGCACGATCATCAGTTCGATCAGCGTGAAGCCGAAATGGCCCCACCGTGCGTATTGTCCGCATGCGCGAGCGAGCTGGACAGGCCAGCGCCTGAAACGCATCGACGCACGCGCCTCCGGCTGGCGCGATGAAGACAAAGATAAAGAGGGCAATACAGAACAAGGTAAAGACACGATCATCAACAGGCTCCTGAAACGAAAAACGCCTGCTTCAGTATTGAGGCAGGCGCTTCGATCGTAGCCAGAGGTGATCGCGCTATACAGTCGGCCGGATGGCCAACGTTACAGCATCAATGCGCACCAGGCGGCGCCTGCGCGGCTTCGCGGCGTTCGTTGCGGCGCTTCACCGCATAGCCAACGATCACGACGAACAGCGCGCCCGCGATGCTCATGCCGTACTCGGCGGCTGGCATGTCAAGCACGGGCCAGCGATCGCCGGCCGGATCGTTGATGATGAGCCCACCTGCGATCCATCCAAGCAGCGCGGCGCCCAGCGTGATGACGATCGGGAACCGGTCGAGCAGTTTCAGCACCAGCTGGCTGCCCCACACGATCAGCGGAATGCTGACGATGAGGCCGAAGATCACCAGCGCAATGCGATGCTCCGGGTCGGCCGCTTCGGCCGCACCGGCAATCGCGATCACGTTGTCGAGGCTCATCACGGCGTCGGCGACGATGATGGTCTTGATCGCTGCGACCAGCTTGTCGGCCGGCTTGACGTTGGCGTGCGCGTCGTGCGCGGGCGCCAGCAGGCGCACGCCGATCCACAGCAGCAGCAATCCGCCCGCGAACTTCAGCAGCGGCACGTCGAGCAGCACCACCGCGAATGCGATCAGCGCCACGCGCAATATGATCGCGCCCGCCGTGCCCCACAGCACACCTCGCGTACGCTGTGCAGGAGGCAGATTGCGACAGGCAAGCGCGATCACGACCGCGTTGTCGCCACCCAGCAGGATGTCGATCACGATGATCTGGATGACGGCGCCCCAGTGGAGCGTGGCGAAGAACTCGAGCATGGCAAGGAGAATAGAAGGAAGCGAAACGGAAAGCCAAACGGAAAACAAAGCGCGAAGACAAATAAAAAAAGCGAGGAAGCAGATGCTCCCTCGCTTTAAAACTTCGCTCTCACGAAAGGGATTCGTAAGAGTATCAAAATTTCGGGACGGCCGGGGCCGTCGTCGATATTTCGATTACAGCATCGCCTTCAGAAGACGCGCCATTTCCGACGGGTTCTTCGTGACCTTGATACCGCATGCGTCCATGATTTCCAGCTTCGCTTCGGCCGTATCCGCACCACCCGAGATCAGCGCGCCGGCGTGGCCCATGCGCTTGCCCGGAGGCGCCGTGACGCCAGCGATAAAGCCAACCACCGGCTTCTTCATGTTGTCCTTGATCCAGTGCGCAGCGTTCGCTTCGTCCGGACCACCGATCTCGCCGATCATGATGACGGCGTCCGTTTCCGGATCGTCGTTGAACATCTTCATCACGTCGATGTGCTTCAGACCGTTGATCGGGTCGCCGCCGATACCGACTGCCGACGATTGACCGAGGCCGATCGCGGTCAACTGGCCGACTGCTTCATACGTCAGCGTGCCCGAACGCGACACGACGCCGATGCGGCCCTTGCGGTGGATGTGACCCGGCATGATGCCGATCTTCAGTTCGTCCGGCGTGATCGTGCCCGGGCAGTTCGGTCCGAGGAGCAGCGTCTTGCGATTTTCGCGACGCATACGGTCCTTGATCTCGATCATGTCGCGGACGGGGATGCCTTCCGTGATACAGATCGCGAGATCGAGGTCGGCCTCGACGGCTTCCCAGATCGCGGCAGCAGCGCCTGCCGGCGGAACGTAGATGACCGACACGGTCGCGCCCGTTTCAGCCTTGGCTTCAGCGACGCTTGCGTAGATCGGAATGCCTTCGAAGTCTTCGCCGGCTTTCTTCGGGTTCACACCCGCGACGTACGCTTCGCGGCCGTTTGCGTATTCACGGCAGGCGCGCGTGTGGAACTGGCCAGTCTTGCCGGTAATGCCCTGCGTGATGACCTTGGTGTCTTTGTTGATCAGAATCGACATGTATTGACCTCTGTTCGTCTGGCGCCGCAAGCGCGTGGGCGAGATATTCTTCGCCCGCGTCGCGTGAGCGCCGCCATTCGTAATCCGTGGTGAGCGCCGGGCTGGCTTACGCCTTGCCTTGAGCGGCCGCGACGACCTTCTGCGCAGCTTCTTCCATGCTGTCCGCCGCGATGATCGGCAGGCCGGACTCGGCGAGCATCTTCTTGCCGAGGTCTTCGTTCGTGCCCTTCATGCGGACCACGAGCGGCACCTTCAGCGAGACAGCCTTCGAGGCCGCGATCACGCCTTCTGCGATCACGTCGCAGCGCATGATGCCGCCGAAGATGTTCACGAGAATCGCCGTCAGGTTCGGGTTCTTCAGCATGATCTTGAACGCTTCCGTGACCTTCTCGGTCGTGGCGCCACCGCCCACGTCCAGGAAGTTCGCCGGTTCGCCGCCGAACAGCTTGATGGTGTCCATCGTTGCCATTGCGAGGCCAGCGCCGTTCACGAGACAGCCGATGTTGCCGTCGAGCGAGATGTACGCGAGGTCGAACTTCGACGCTTCGACTTCAGCCGGATCTTCTTCGTCCAGATCGCGATACGCGACGATTTCCGGATGACGGAACAGTGCGTTCGAATCGAAGTTGAACTTGGCGTCGAGCGCGATGACCTTGCCGTCGCCGGTCAGGATCAGCGGGTTGATTTCGGCGAGCGATGCGTCCGTTTCCCAGAATGCCTTATACAGACCTTGCAGGATCGCGCGCGCTTGCGGCAGCGAAGCGGCGGGCACGCCGATCTTCGTCGCGAGGTCGTCTGCTTCAGCGTCCTTCAGGCCCGTCGACGGATCGACTGCAACCTTGTGGATCAGCTCAGGCGTCTTTTCCGCGACTTCTTCGACGTCCATGCCGCCTTCGCTCGATGCCATCACAACGATCTTCTGCGAAACGCGATCGATCACGAGGCCGACATACAGTTCCTTCTTGATGTCAGCGCCTTCTTCGATCAGCAGACGATTCACCTTCTGGCCTTCCGGACCGGTCTGGTGCGTGACGAGCTGCATGCCGAGGATCTGGTTCGAGTACTCACGAACCTGTTCCAGCGACTTCGCGACCTTCACGCCGCCGCCCTTGCCACGGCCACCCGCATGGATCTGAGCCTTCACGACCCAAACCGGGCCGCCGAGCTCTTCTGCGGCCTTGACCGCGTCATCCACCGAGAAGACCGGCTTGCCGCGCGGTACCGCGACGCCGAATTTCCGCAGGATTTCCTTACCCTGGTACTCGTGAATCTTCATGCGTGATTCCCTTCAGTCTGAGAGTTGGATTGAACTTCGTTTCCGCTTTTATCGCTGGTGCGGGACGCGCCGCTCACGCGGGTTGTCCGGTCGGCTGTACCTTCCGCGCGCTCCGCTGCCCGGGGCGCACGGCCGTACCAGCGCGGATAAAACTGTTGCACCGCTTCACCGTCGAATCGCAGCGTGTGGCAGCGACCGAGCTGGAAAGGCGGTTTGTCGGTTGATTCCCCTGCCGGCTCGTCGGCCCGTTTGTCTGACTGTTCGTCAGACTTTTCGTCGGCCGCAGCATGCTCATCGCCGGCGTCCGCGTTTCCGGAGTCTGCTTTCTCACCTGGCGCGCCCTTGTCGATATTCCAGACATCGCCTGCGAACGCCTGAATGGCGGCCGTGGGCAGGACCGCACACAATTCGGTGAGGTGCGTGCAGCCAGCGGTGCCACCCAGCAAACGGTTGGCATCGCGACGGAAGTTGTTGAACAGGTTGAGCCCGATAAGGGCCCGATAGGCGGGACTGGCGGTTTGACAGATGCCCGGATAGGGCACCCAGTCGGACGACGCTTCGGCGTCGACGACGTTGAGCTTGCGATCGATCGTAATGCGGAGCCAAAGTTCATGGATCGGCAGACCGTTGGGCCGGACGCCCGACGCAAGCACCACATCGCGCGGCTTTTCGTCGGTGAGGCATGCCTCAATGTCCCACAGCCCATCCTCGCGCTCATAGGCTTCCGCTCGTATTGCGCGACGATGGCGCAACTGACGGGAGGCTGGCGGGGAAAGCGGCATGCGAGAGGTAAGGCCGGATTGGGAAACCAGTGGATTTTAGCATACTGGGTATTTGAAACTATTCGGATACGGCAGCCCCGCCCGGCAAGGCCTGGCGGGCGATTTACGGCTATTCGCCGCCTTCGGCCCAGTCTTCGGCGATGCCCTTCAGGATCTTGCCGATCGTCGCACCCGAAAAGCCGCGCGCGGCCAGAAAACGCGCCTGCCTTGCGCGTTCAGCTGGCGTTTCTGGAACCTGCCCGAATTTCTTGCGCCACACGGCCTGGGCGCGGACAAGTTCGGTTTCGCGTAACTGGGCACTGGCTTCTTCGATCAGCGTCTGGCCGACGGCGTGCTGCTTCAGTTCATTCACGATGCGGCTTGCGCCCATGCGCGATGCGCGCCGGTGAATCAGGCTTTCGGCGAAACGCGAGTCGGAGAGCCAGCCTTCGGTTTCCAGCACATCGAGCAGCTGCTCGAGGCTGTCGGATTCTTCGGCGAAAGGTGTCAGCTTGCGCGCGAGTTCGGCACGGCTGTATTCGCGACGCGACAGATAGCCAAGTGCACGGCCTTTCAGCGAGCGTGCGGGACGTTTTGAGTTGGCGTCGCGGTCTTTACCTGCGGGCGGCGGATCGCCGGGCGCGCGACGCGAGCGGGTGTAGGTGGGCTCTGCGGGTGCTTCGGGTTCTTGATCGCCTGTGGCACTTGCAGTATTTGCAGCACTTGTGACGCCGGCGCCGCGAGAAGACGCCGATGTGGACGCCGATGCAGACGCCGACGCCGATGCAGACGCAGTCGACGAACGACGCCCCGCAGCCCGATCATGCGCATCAAACGACTCGAACGGATCAAACGAGTCACCTTCATGCGGGCCGTCCGCATCATGTCCTGCACGTCCCACAGACCGTGATTCAGGTTGTGGCTCAGGCGGTGATGCAGGCCGGCCCTTACGTATCACTCGACGATTACTCTTCTTCGCCCGCGATTTCGGCGCTGACCACGGCTACGTCTGCCATCGCGTTCACGCCAAGCGATTCGCGGATGCGGTTTTCGATTTCGCGCGCGATGTCCGGATTCTCACGCAGGAATTCGCGCGCGTTGTCCTTGCCCTGACCAATGCGCTCGCCGTTGTAGCTGTACCACGCGCCTGCCTTGTCGACGATCTTCGCCTGCACGCCAAGGTCGATGACTTCACCCTGACGCGAAATACCTTCGCCGTACAGAATGTCGAAGATCGCTTCGCGGAACGGAGGCGCTACCTTGTTCTTGACGACCTTCACGCGCGTTTCGTTGCCGATCACTTCGTCGTTCTTCTTGATCGAACCGATACGGCGAATGTCCAGACGCACCGACGCGTAGAACTTGAGTGCGTTACCGCCCGTGGTGGTTTCCGGGTTGCCGAACATCACGCCGATCTTCATCCGGATCTGGTTGATGAAGATCACGAGACAGTTCGTACGCTTGATCGTGCCGGTGAGCTTGCGCAGCGCCTGCGACATCAGACGTGCCTGCAGACCCGGCAGCGAGTCGCCCATTTCGCCTTCGATTTCAGCCTTCGGCACGAGTGCCGCGACCGAGTCGATCACGATCATGTCGATCGAGCCCGAGCGCACCAGCGCATCGGCAATTTCGAGCGCCTGTTCGCCGGTATCCGGTTGCGAAACCAGCAGATCGGACACGTTCACGCCCAGCTTGCCCGCGTATTGAATATCGAGCGCGTGTTCTGCGTCGATAAACGCTGCCGTGCCGCCGAGCTTCTGCATTTCAGCGACGACCTGCAGCGTCAGCGTGGTTTTACCCGACGATTCCGGACCGTAGATTTCGACGACGCGACCACGCGGCAGACCACCGACGCCCAATGCGATGTCGAGGCCGAGCGATCCGGTGGAGACCACCTGGATGTCTTCGACTGCCTCGCCCGCGCCGAGCCGCATGACCGACCCCTTGCCGAACTGCTTTTCGATCTGCGCGAGCGCGGCAGCCAGCGCCTTGCTCTTTTCAGCAGTCAGTCCAGCCGGGCCTTTCTTGCTTTCTTCCATGAATCGTCCTTTGCTATGATGAACGGCGTCTGACGCAGGGTTGCGGTCCGTTTTTGCGGACGGCGCTCTAAACGCAGACACTGTATAAAAAAACAGTGGTTTTGGCAAGCTCGTTTCGCATTCATTTCAACGCATGCGCCACGGGCAGTGCAAAGCCACCACGATTGTTTCGGAGACCGCCGCGCGCCGGGCGACACCACGACGCGGGCAATGCCAGAGCCTCAACGCCTCATGCGAATTCTCATTGCCGAAGACGACAGCATACTCGCGGACGGCCTTGTCCGATCACTCCGCCAATCGGCCTATGCCGTCGATCACGTGAAGAACGGCGTCGAAGCCGATACCGCGCTTTCGATGCAGACTTTCGACCTCCTGATCCTCGATCTCGGCCTGCCGCGCATGTCCGGTCTCGAGGTGCTGCGGCGTTTGCGGGCACGTAATTCGAACCTGCCGGTGCTGATCCTGACCGCTGCGGACAGCGTCGACGAACGCGTGAAGGGTCTCGACCTCGGCGCGGACGACTACATGGCCAAACCCTTCGCGCTCAACGAACTCGAGGCGCGCGTACGGGCGCTCACCCGTCGTGGCGCCGGCGGCGGTCCGACCGTCGTGAAGCACGGTTCGCTGTCGTTCGATCAGGTCGGGCGTATCGCGTACGTCAACGACCAGGTGATCGATCTGTCGGCGCGGGAACTGGGTCTGCTGGAAGTATTGCTGCAGCGGATCGGACGGCTGGTGTCGAAGGAGCAGCTCGTCGATCACCTGTGCGAATGGGGCGAGGAAGTCAGCAATAACGCGATCGAAGTCTACGTGCACCGGCTGCGCAAGAAGATCGAGCCGAGCGGCGTGCGCATCATCACCGTGCGTGGCCTCGGTTACTGCCTCGAAAAGGCCGCGCCAGCACCGGCAGCCGGAGCGACCACTACCGCCACGACTGCTTCAACCACCGCACCCGCTGCGCCCGCTCCCGGCGCGATGCCTGCGAGCCACCACTTCAAGTAGGACCGCGCATGCCCGCTCGCGCCGAGCACACTGCCGCGCCTCGCGTAGAGCAGGCCGCGCCGCCCATCGCGAGCCTCGACGACGAAGCCCGCGACGCCCGTTACGCCAACCCGTTCGCGCCGCCCGACGAAAGCGAAGCCGCCGCGGAGGCGCGTCCGCGCTCGCTGTTCGGCGAAATCCTCGACTGGATGCTCGCGCCGCTTCTGCTGCTGTGGCCGATGAGTCTCGCGGTGACGTACCTCGTCGCCAAATCGATCGCGAACGGTCCGTTCGACCGCGCGCTCGAAACCGACGCCTACGTGCTCGCGCGGCAGATTCATCCGGTGAACGGCGTCGCCGAGCTGTCGCTGCCTGATTCGACACGCGATTTCCTGCGCGCGGACAACATCGATAGCGTGTTCTATCAGGTGCTCGGCACGCGTGGCGAACTGGTGGGCGGCGACCACGACATGCCGTTGCCGCATGAGGAAGACCGGCCGCAGCCGGGCATTGTCGAGTTTCGCGATGACGTGCTGCGCGGCAACGACATCCGCGTCGCGTACACGACGGTCGAGTTTCCGCAGATGCCGGGCGCACAGCCGGTGCTGCTGCAGGTAGCCGAAACGCTCGACAAGCGCAGCCAGCTTGCCAACGACATCATCAAAGGCGTGATCCTGCCGCAGTTCGTGATCCTGCCTCTGGCCATCCTGCTGGTGTGGTTCGGGCTGTCGCGCGGGCTCGCGCCGCTTCACGCGCTGCAGTCGAACATCCGCGCGCGGCGCCCGGACGATCTGTCGCCGCTCGAAGCCCGGCGCGCGCCGCCGGAAATCGAGCCGCTCGTGACGTCGTTCAACGATCTGCTGACGCGCCTCGAACAGAACATGGAACTGCAAAAGCGCTTTATCGCGGACGCCGCGCATCAGATGAAGACGCCGCTCGCCGGTCTGCGCACGCAGGCGGAACTGGCGCTGCGGCAGGATGCGTCGGCGGAAGTGCATCGCTCGCTCGAGCAGATCGCGACCAGTTCCGAACATGCGGCGAGGCTCGTCACGCAGCTGCTGGCGCTGGCGCGCGCCGAAAACCGGATGTCCGGGCAGATCTTCACGCCGGTCGAGATCACGGAAGTCGCGCGCAACGCGGTGCGTGATTGGATTCAGGCCGCCCTCGCCCGGCAGATGGATCTGGGCTACGAAGGCCCGGAAGGGCTCGACGAGCCGGACGGGCGCATCGAGGTGGACGGCAATCTGGTGATGCTGCGTGAAATGCTGTCGAATCTGATCGACAACGCGATCCGCTACACGCCCGAAGGCGGACGCATCACGGTGCGCGTGAAGCCGGAACCTGCCGCGCGACTCGTGCATCTCGAAGTCGAAGACACGGGACTCGGCATTCCCGCCGCCGAGCGCGATCGCGTGATCGAGCGTTTCTACCGGATTCTCGGCCGCGAGGGCGACGGCAGCGGACTGGGTCTTGCGATCGTCCGCGAGATCGCGACGATGCACGGCGGCACGCTGACGATCGGGGACAACGTCTATCAGGCGTCGCCGCGGCTTGCCGGAACGCTCGTCCGTGTCAGTTTGAGGATGCTGGAACGTGCCGGGACTTACCCTAACTGACGGCTTTCCAGCAAACTCGATGGCACGCAGGCGCACGTACTTACCAACTTTTCGGCGCAATTTGACACCGCGTTAGAAGACGAAGCGCACATTTACGCGAGTAACATATCACCCTCAATATCAGGATAAGCGTCAGTACGCCGTAAGTTTTAGCTCCAATAATCGGCTCACGGGATCGCCTTGCCGGCGGGCCCGCATGCTTATATCAATATTGGAGACGACATATGGCAACCGTTGGCGGGCAAATCTCGCACGCGCCGATGACGAACGAGGAGAAGCGGGTGATCTTCGCCTCGTCGCTCGGCACCGTTTTCGAATGGTACGACTTCTATCTGGCCGGCTCGCTGGCGGCATTCATCAGCAAGAGCTTCTTCTCCGGCGTCAACCCAACCGCAGGCTTCATCTTCACGCTGCTTGGCTTCGCGGCGGGCTTCGCCGTGCGGCCGTTCGGCGCGATCGTGTTCGGCCGGCTGGGCGACATGGTCGGCCGCAAGTACACGTTCCTCATCACAATCGTGATCATGGGTCTGTCGACGTGCGTGGTCGGTTTCCTGCCGGGCTACGCGTCGATCGGCTTCATCTCGCCAGTGCTGTTCATCGCGATGCGCCTGCTGCAGGGCCTCGCGCTCGGCGGCGAGTACGGCGGTGCGGCGACTTACGTCGCGGAACACGCGCCGGCCAACCGTCGCGGCTTCTACACCGCGTGGATCCAGACGACGGCCACGCTCGGCCTGTTCCTCTCGCTGCTCGTGATTCTCGGCGTGCGCACGACGATGGGCGAAGACGCATTCGGCGACTGGGGCTGGCGCATTCCGTTCGTCGCTTCGATCGTGCTGCTCGGAATCTCGGTGTGGATTCGCCTGCAACTGCATGAATCGCCGGCATTCGAGCGCATCAAGGCCGAAGGCAAAACGTCGAAGGCGCCGCTGACCGAAGCATTCGGTCAATGGAAGAACCTGAAGATCGTGATCCTCGCGCTGGTCGGCCTGACGGCCGGTCAGGCTGTCGTGTGGTACACGGGTCAGTTCTACACGCTCTTCTTCCTGACGCAGACGCTGAAGGTCGATGGCACGAGCGCGAACATCCTGATCGCGCTGGCACTCCTGATCGGCACGCCGTTCTTCGTGTTCTTCGGCTCGCTGTCAGACCGGATCGGCCGCAAGCCGATCATCATGGCCGGCTGCCTGATCGCGGCGATCACGTACTTCCCGCTGTTCCATGCACTGACGCACTACGCGAACCCGGCGCTCGAAGCCGCGCAGCAGAAGTCGCCGATCGTCGTGGTCGCGAACCCGGATGAGTGCTCGTTCCAGTTCAACCCGGTCGGCACGGCGAAGTTCACGAGCTCGTGCGATATCGCGAAGAGCGCGCTGTCGAAGGCGGGTTTGAACTACGACAACGTCGCCGCTCCGGCGGGCACGCTGGCGGAAATCAAGGTCGGCGACACGATCATCAACACCTATGACGGCAAGGCCGCCGACGCGAAGGAACAGGGCAAGACGTTCGACAAGACGCTCGGTTCCGCGCTGAAGACGGCCGGTTACCCGCCGAAGGCCGATCCGTCGCAGATCAACTGGCCGATGACGGTCGTGATCCTGACGATCCTCGTGATCTACGTGACGATGGTGTACGGACCGATCGCGGCCATGCTGGTGGAAATGTTCCCGACGCGGATCCGCTATACGTCGATGTCGCTGCCGTATCACATCGGCAATGGCTGGTTCGGCGGCTTCCTGCCGGCGACCGCCTTCGCGATCGTCGCGGCGAAGGGCAATATTTATTCGGGGCTGTGGTATCCGATCGTGATCGCGATGGCGACGTTCGTGATCGGCATGCTGTTCGTGAAGGAGACCAAGGACTCGAACATCTACGCCAGAGATTGACGGCGTGGCTGTGGCGCCCTCTGCCGCATCCGGTTAAGGGCGTTCCTGGATAGAGAGTCAGCAAATGTGACGCGCGGGGGTTGACAGCCCCCGCCGTCATCCGCATAATTTCGCTTCTTTCGGCGAATTAGCTCAGTTGGTTAGAGCGACGGAATCATAATCCGCAGGTCCGGGGTTCGAGTCCCTGATTCGCCACCAGTTGCAAGAAAAAGCCGCTGTTCCGCAAGGAACAGCGGCTTTTTTGTTTTCGCTCGCCAGCGGAGGGCGGGCGGGGTGGCGAGCCCGGCGCGAGGCAGGGCTACTTCACCTTCGGCGTCGCAAGCGGCTGCGACAGCTCGAAGCATGCAAACTGCCCTTCTGGCGTCCTCGTCTTCGGTTCGACCTGATGCTGCTCGACGCATTTGAACGCGCCCTGCTCCCGCTGCAGATAAAACGTCTGCGTCGAGTTCGCCTCGCCGTGCCGCTCGTCGATCACCGACACAATCCTGTAGCCGTCCTGCACGAGTGTGAACAGCGTTACCTGACTGGCCTGCCACTGGCTGTCAGGCACAGGCTCGGCATGAGCAGCCAGCGAAGCCATCGCGAGCGGGAACGTGAGTGTAAGCGCGGCAAAACGGGCTGACATGAACGATTTTCTCCTTTGCACGGTTGATTGAACGCATCGACATCTAACGGCAACATCAGCGTCGCAACCCAGGCATCCGACCTTAGCATGCAGCGCGCACACGCTTACCCTTCAATACGCCCACGCGTCACACCGAGCAAACCCGCCATCGCCTGCCGCGCCGCTTCAGCATCGCGATCGCGGATCGCCTCGAACACCGCCGTATGTTCCGCCAGCGACGCGTTGTACACGCCTGCCCGCTTCGCATTCAGCCGCAGTTGCGCCTCAAGCGTGCGTTCGATCAGCGTCCCAAGCGGGATCAGCAGTTCATTGCTGCATGCCGTCAGCACGTTCAGATGGAATTGCAGATCCGCGCGCACCCATTCGTCGACATTGCGCGCCGCCACCATCGCCGCATGCGCCGCGTCCAGCGCGGCAAACGTATCGTCGCTCCACGACGACGCGGCAAGCGCGGCCGCATACGGCTCGATCATCTCGCGCATTTCCTGCAGCTTGAGAGCGAATGTCATCGGCGGCGCGACGCGCGAATACCAGTCGAGTACGTCCGCATCCAGCAGATTCCACGCGCTTTTCGGACGTACCCGCGTGCCTACCCGCGGCCGCGACTCGATCAGACCTTTCGACGTCAGCGTCCTGAGCGCCTCGCGCAGCACCGTGCGGCTGACACCGAACGACTCCATCAACTCCGCTTCGCGCGGCAGGATGGAGTCGGGCGCGTAGTCGCCGCGCAGGATGGCGGTCGCAAGCAGATGGGCGACGCGCCCGTGCAGATCATGCTGAATGACGGTTCTCCGCTACGCCTTCCGGCGTTATTTATTGTTGGAACGACCGCGATTATCCAGCATCGGCCTGGCAGAACGTCCCGGCGGTATAGACCGGACGGCCAGAACAGCTGGACGATGCCCACGTCAATAGTACTATTAATACTACTTAACCGCGATTCTGTTGTAGGATGTGCTCCCCGGATCCACGATTCCACCGTTCCACGATTTGGCCCGCAGCGGCAGTCAGGAGACTCTCAGCATGAAAATCACCCAACTCGAAACCTTCATCGTCCCGCCGCGCTGGTGCTTCCTGAAGATCACGACGGACGAAGGCATCGTCGGCTGGGGCGAGCCGGTTGTCGAAGGTCGCGCGCATACGGTGGCAGCGGCGGTCGATGAACTGTCGGATTATCTGATCGGCAAGGATCCGCTGCTGATCGAAGACCACTGGCAGGTGATGTATCGCGCCGGCTTCTATCGCGGCGGCCCGATCACGATGAGCGCGATCGCCGGCGTCGACCAGGCGCTGTGGGACATCAAGGGCAAGCATCATGGCGTGCCGGTACACGCGCTGCTCGGCGGCCAGGTGCGCGACCGCATCAAGGTGTATTCGTGGATCGGCGGCGACCGTCCGAGCGACGTCGCGAACAACGCGCGCGCCGTAGTCGATCGCGGCTTCAAGGCCGTCAAGATGAACGGCTCGGAAGAACTGCAGATCATCGATACGTTCGACAAGGTTCAGGGCGTCATCAACAACGTCGCTGCCGTGCGTGAAGCGGTCGGTCCGGACATCGGCATCGGCGTCGACTTCCATGGCCGCGTGCACAAGCCGATGGCGAAGGTGCTGGCGAAGGAACTCGATCCGTACAAGCTGCTGTTCATCGAGGAGCCGGTGCTGTCGGAAAACGCCGAGGCGTTGCGCGACATCGTCAATCAGACGAACACGCCGATCGCACTGGGCGAGCGTCTGTACTCGCGCTGGGATTTCAAGCACATCCTGTCGGGCGGTTACGTCGACATCATCCAGCCGGACGCGTCGCACGCCGGCGGTATTACCGAGTGCCGCAAGATCGCGTCGATGGCCGAAGCCTATGACGTCGCGCTTGCATTGCACTGCCCGCTCGGCCCGATCGCGCTGGCCACCTGCCTGCAGATCGACGCGGTGAGCTACAACGCGTTCATCCAGGAACAGAGCCTTGGCATTCACTACAACCAGGGCAACGACCTGCTCGACTACATCAAGAATCCGGAGGTCTTCAAATATGAAGACGGCTTCGTGTCGATTCCGCAAGGCCCGGGCCTTGGCATTGAAGTGAACGAAGAGAAGGTCCGCGAGATGGCGAAGGTCGGTCACCGCTGGCGCAATCCGGTGTGGCGCCACGCAGACGGCAGCGTCGCGGAGTGGTAAGCGCATGACCGTCTGAATGCTTGAATGCATGAGCAGAAACGCCGCCTTCGGGCGGCGTTTTTTTCGCGTGAAGCTGGCAGCGTTTCAGCTACGTAACGTTCCACTCCATATTCGCTGAAGAGGGACCGCGCGCGCCATCGCACAGGTTGCGCTCCGGTTCGCTTAAGCCTTGCTGCGCAACGCTTTACGCCCGATGCGCTGCGTTCCACCCGGCTTCTGGCTTGCTCCTTGCTGAACTGCATGGAAAGGACACCAACCAGAGGCAGACATGGGCGAATTTCTTCCCGACTATCTGATCCGCGAACAGGCTGCAGTGGGCGCGCTCGTCGTATTCGCGGTGTCGCGGATCATCTTTGCGGCCGTCGCGTGTGATCGCGGCTGGCGCATCTCGATCGTCGAAAGATGTTTCATTGCTGCAGCAGTGCTGTACTGCGTGCCGCAACTGTTCGATCTGCTCACGCATGCGTACGGCACGCGCGTTGCGGCGGCTGAGCTCGAAGGCAAGGTTGCGGGCGCCGCGATCGCGCTGTTCTTCGCGCCGATTCTCGGCCACAAGCTGGGCTACGAGTAGCCGGTCACGCTCTATAAGCAATGCGGGTGCTCGCGCAGCACGCATTCGCCGCTTAACGGGCACCCTGCAGCAGCCCTGGTAACGGATAGCCCGCTCCTCGCCGGGCGACCCTGTGTTTGCGCCACACACGTTCCTGTGCGGCGCCTCTTTACGTGTCTTTTTGCCGGCGAGTCGGCAGCGTGGAATTCGATTAGCCGGATCAGTCCAGTGCAGCGAAGCCCGGAATGCTGTGCGACAGCACGGCAGCCGCGACGAACACGCCGAGCATCGCAAGCGCTTCCAGATAAATCACGTTGTTGAACGTGTGTGTATCCATGGTCGACGCGGTACGACGCAGACGCGGCAGCGCCGAAAAACGGTTGAGCCCGCCGAGGACGAGCGCAAGCGCGACCAGCGCAAGCTTGAGCGTCAACACGTGACCCCACGTGCTGAACTCGATGGCTTCGAGCGAACCGCCCGAACCGCGCGCCGCATTGAACGCGCCCGTCAGCAGCACGAACACAACGGCCATGAGCGACACGCCCGACACCTGTCCCGCCGTGCGGATCAGCACACCACGCGCGGTCGACGTATCCAGCGCCGGCAGCACCGCGAGTCCCGCCGACAGCGTGAGGCCGCCCCACACGCTGGTGACGAGCACATGCAGCGTGTGCATGCCGATCGCGGCCGAAGCAATTCCGGCATCCGCCGCATGACCCAGCGCCGCCTTGCCTGCCGCGACCGCGATCACCGCAAGCCACAGCAGCGCATTGCGCAACGTGCCGTGATGACTTGCAAGCGACGTGAACAGCAGCACGACCGCCCCGCCGAACGCGAGACTCCACGCGAAGCCGACATGCGTCTGCGTGAGGACGGAAGGGACGACGCCGAGCGCCTCAGGCAGTCCAACACCGCTCATCGTGGCGCTCTGATACACGAGCCAGCCGAGATCGGCGAGCACCAGGACGACAGCGCCCATCACCAGCGATCGTTGCGCACGCAACAGTGCCGGACGCGCCGGCGCGACGGTCTGCACGCCATCTTTGGCGAGCCACGCGGCCAGCAACGCCGACCCTACGGCAAACGCAAACGCGATATTCATGAGCGCGGCCATCGCGACCTGCCCGATCCACAGTCCATCGATGCTCATTGCGCGGCGCCCACGTTATCAGCGCGAACGACGGCATCCGGCGCGGCTTCGTGCGAAACGGATGATGTCACAGCATGCGGGGGCGGACAGGCAAGATCAGTTGGCTTCATGAATGAAATCAGGAAATAGAGCGAAACAGATAGAAGGCGAAAGCAGGCCAGGCGGCGGGCGCATAGGCTGGCAAGACCCGCGAGTGTACGCTTCGATGCCCTCGACGCGCGACGGTTCCACATATCCTGCGGGTCCCTGCGATGCGGGTCGACCGCGTTCTGCGGCAAACTGTCGCATCGATGGATACACCCGGAACTCACGTCAATGAGTCAAATAGTCAGCATCAATCATCGATGATAGAATGCTGCGTCGCCGCAGCGCCGGCTGGCTTCCACACCGAGCCGCTCGAAGTTCGGTCAGGTCCCCGATTTTGATGGAGTTACGCGTGTCTTCAAGACGCATTTTCCGCCCATTGCTCGCCGTTCTGTTGATCGGCAGTGCAGGCGTCTTCAGCGCAGCGAATGCGCAGACCCAGCCCAAAGCCCCGGACACGATGGAGTCACGCGTGCAGGGCTGTACGGCGTGTCACGGCTCCCATGGTCAGGGCACCGATAACGACTACTTCCCGCGCCTCGCTGGCAAACCGGCTGACTATCTGTTCAACCAGTTGCAGAATTTCCGCGAAGGCCGTCGCAAGTACCCGCCGATGAACTACCTCGTCACGTATCTCTCGGACGACTACCTCCATCAGATCGCAACGTACTTCTCGCAGCAGCGTCCGCCATACCCGACGCCCGCGAAGCCGACGGTGTCGGCCTCGACGCTCTCGCGCGGCCAGCAGATCGTGCTGAACGGCGATGCATCGAAGCAGATTCCTGCCTGCGCGGCCTGCCACGGCAAGGGCCTGACGGGCATGGAACCGGCAATCCCGGGTCTGGTCGGCCTGCATGCTGACTACATCAGCGCGCAGCTCGGCGCATGGCGCTCGGGTTCGCGTCACGCGGTCGAGCCTGACTGCATGCACACGATCGCCACGCGCCTCACCGACGATGATGTGAACGCCGTCGCGGCATGGCTTTCCACGCAACCGGCTCCGCATAACCCTGTGCCGGCCCCTGCCCGTTCGATGAAGACTCCGCTTGCCTGCGGCAGCGAACCGCAATAAGGCACCGGGAGAGATATTCAAATGAAACGCAAGTCCCTGTTCGCACTTTCGGCTGTTGTCGTCGTCGCAGCCGCTGCGCTTGTTCCGGTCCTGTGGTCCGGCGGCGACAACCTGCATAACGGCTCGGCCGTCGCGGCAACGCCCGCCGACCAGGCCGCGCTGATCAAGAAGGGCGAGTACCTCGCCCGCGCCGGCGACTGTATCGCGTGCCACACGGTGCGCGGCGGCAAGGAATTCGCCGGCGGCCTGCCGATGGCGACGCCGTTCGGCACGATGTTCACGCCGAACATCACGCCGGATGATCAATACGGCATCGGCAAGTGGACGCAGGACGACTTCTACCGCGCGATGCATACGGGCCGTTCGAAGGACGGCAGTCTGCTGTATCCGGGCTTCCCGTTCACGAGCTACACGAAGGTCACGCGCGCCGACTCGGACGCGATCTACGCGTACCTGCGTTCGGTCACGCCGGTCAACGTGGCGAGCCGTCCGCACGAACTGAAGTTCCCGTTCAACAACCGCAACCTGCTGATCGGCTGGCGCACGCTGTTCTTCCGTGAAGGCGAGTACAAGGCGGACCCGACCAAGTCGGTCGAATGGAACCGGGGCGCGTACCTGATCGAAGGCCTTGGCCACTGTGGCATGTGCCACACGTCGATCAACGCGATGGGTGGCCCGGTGAATTCGGCGGCGTTCGCAGGCGGCCTGATTCCGCTGCAGAACTGGTATGCACCGTCGCTGACGTCGAACAAGGAAGCCGGCCTCGGCGACTGGGAAACGAAGGACATCGCCGATCTGCTGAAGACCGGTGTGTCGAACCGTGGCGCCGTGTTTGGTCCGATGGCTGAAGTGGTTCACAACAGCCTGCAGTACATGTCGGATGACGATATCCACGCGATGTCGACGTATCTGAAGACGATTCCGCAGAAGAGCGAAGCGCCGGAAGGCCTGCAACTCGAAACGTCGGAAAAGTTCGGCGGCGAACTGTTGAAGCAAGGTCAGAAGATCTACGCTGACAACTGCGCGAAGTGTCACGAAGCGAATGGTCTCGGCCAGCCGTCTAACTTCCCGCCGCTCGCGAACAACCAGTCGATCCAGATGCCGTCGGCTGTGAACCCGATTCGCATGGTGCTGAACGGTGGTTATCCGCCGAGCACGGATGGCAATCCAAAGCCGTATGGCATGCCGCCGTTCGCACAGTCGCTGTCGAATCAGGAAGTGGCCGCAGTTGTGACGTACATCCGTATGTCGTGGGGCAACCACGGTACGCCGGTGTCGCCGCAACAGGTTAGCGATCTGCGTTCGGCGCCGCTCGATTAAGCGACGCCGGGTGCACCCGGGGCGCGGCCAGCGGATTTCGCGGGCTGCGCCCTTTGCTTTTTGCTGAATTCTGCTTTCGAGGATCAACTGCCGGTCACGCGTGTAGCACAAAGCGCCTGAAGGCAGGCAGGAGAGAGTACCGTGCATTTCGGTGAGCGATTCAACAGCATTACCCACCTCGTCGGCGCCGCGCTGTCGGTGGCGGGGCTCGCGACGCTCGTCACGATGGGCGCGCTCGATGGCGATGCGTACAAGGTCGTCAGTTTCGCCGTCTACGGTGCAATGCTGTTCGTGCTGTATGCTATCTCCACGCTTTATCACAGTGTTCGCCATCCGCGTCTGAAGGCGATCCTGCAGAAATGCGACCATTCGGCGATCTATCTGCTGATCGCCGGCAGTTACACGCCGTTCACGCTGGTTACGCTGCGTGGTCCGTGGGGCTGGTCGCTGTTCGGTGTGAGCTGGGGGCTCGCAGCCCTCGGTATTACGCAGGAACTCACGCTCGGGCGACGCACCCGCAGCGTTTCGATGGTGCTGTATGTCCTGATGGGATGGCTCGCGCTCGTTGCCATTCGTCCGCTGGTGGAAGCATTGCCGCCAGCAGGCACCGCATGGCTCGTGGCCGGCGGCGTCATCTACAGCGTCGGCATCTACTTCTTCATCAACGACGAGCGCATCCGGCATGGACATGGCATCTGGCACCTGTTCGTGCTGGCCGGCAGTCTGTGTCAATTCGTCAGTGTCGCGCGCTACGTCGCATGACATTCCACGGCGGCGAAATGCAACTTAACGCCAGTCGACGTGTCTTGATAGCGCGTTGATGCATTCGGTACGCCAGCGAGCGTGCCGCCGATTTCCCGGCGATCAGCTTCAGGCGCAGGCCTCAGCTTTGGCTTTCAATCGCGCCTTTCCGGCTGCGAACAAGCGGGTCGCCACATCTGCATTTGCAAAGAGTTTCTATGTCTTTTGATTCCCTCGGCTTGTCCGAACCGCTGGTCCGTGCTGTTCACGAACTGGGCTACACCTCCCCTACTCCAATCCAGACGCAGGCGATTCCTGCTGTCCTCAATGGCGGCGACCTGCTCGCCGGCGCACAGACCGGCACGGGTAAGACCGCCGGCTTTACGCTGCCGATCCTGCAGCGTCTGACGACGATGCTGCCGGTCAACAACGCGTCGGGCAAGCGCGCCGTGCGCGCGCTGATTCTTACACCGACGCGCGAACTCGCCGCACAGGTCGAAGAAAGCGTGCGTCAGTACGGCAAGTACCTGAAGCTGAAGTCGACCGTGATGTTCGGCGGCGTCGGCATCAATCCGCAGATCGACGCGCTGCGACGCGGCGTCGATATCGTTGTGGCGACGCCGGGCCGTCTGCTCGATCACATGCAGCAGAAGACGATCGATCTGTCGCAGCTCGATATCCTCGTGCTCGACGAAGCCGACCGCATGCTCGACATGGGCTTCATCCACGACATCAAGCGCGTGCTCGCGAAGCTGCCGCCGAAGCGCCAGAACCTGCTGTTCTCCGCCACGTTCTCCGACGAGATCAAGACGCTCGCCGACAACCTGCTCGACTCCCCTGCGCTGATCGAAGTCGCACGCCGCAATACGACGGCGGAGACAGTGGCGCAGAAGATTCACCCAGTCGATCGCGACAAGAAGCGCGAACTGCTGACGCATCTGATCCGCCAGCACAACTGGTTCCAGGTGCTGGTGTTCACGCGCACGAAGCACGGCGCGAACCGCCTCGCCGAACAGCTGACGAAGGATGGCATCAGCGCGCTCGCGATTCACGGCAACAAGAGCCAGTCGGCGCGTACGCGCGCGCTGGCCGAGTTCAAGGACGCGACGCTGCAGGTGCTCGTCGCGACCGATATCGCCGCGCGGGGTATCGACATCGACCAGCTGCCGCACGTGGTCAACTTCGATCTGCCGAACGTGCCGGAAGACTACGTTCACCGCATCGGCCGTACGGGTCGTGCGGGCGCGACGGGCGAAGCCATCTCGCTGGTTTGCGTCGACGAACTGCAGTTGCTGAAGGACATCGAGAAGCTGATCAAGCGTCCGGTGCCGCAGGAAGTCATCGCCGGTTTCGAGCCGGATCCGACTGCAAAGCCTGAGCCGATCCTGCGACGTGGGCAAGGTGGCGGCGGTAATGGTGGTCGTCAGCCGCGTCAATCGCAAGGCGGCGCACCGAAGCGCGACGGCGGATCATCGTCAGGCAGGCCGGCGCAGCCGCGCGCGAACTCGCGTGGCGGTGCATCGCAACAGCCACAGCAGGCGAAGCCGCAAGGCGCGAAGCCGTTGAGCAACGGTCCGGCCCAGGTGCGTAAGGACAATCCGCGACACGAGACGACACGTCATCACGACAAGCCGCGTGCAGCCGCGCATGAAGGCGGCAACGGGAACACGCATGCACCGCGCAAGCCGCAGCAGGCTGGCGGCGGCAATCCGGGCGCACTGCTCGGCGGTGGCAAGCCGCGTGGCGCGCATCCGGCGCGCAATGGTGGCCAGCGCGGCCGCTAGGCTTGCTGGATTTATCGCGATCAGCGAACTAACGGCCGGGGCTTGCTCCGGCCGTTTTTTTCAGGTGCTCGATCTGCTGCTTCCATCGATCGATTACCGTCTCACGCTCTCCTTCCAGTTCGAACGCGATGCCGCCTGTGAGGCGCGCATAGCGCACACGTTGCGCCTCTCCCGTATCGATTGACCCAGTGAAACAGGCGAGGCCGCCACCGGTGTCGGGCAATGGCTCGATGTCCAGTTGCACCTGATAGAACGCGTCGTCGAAGACGAAAGTCAATGCCGCGCGTCCGCCCTTGGCCATCGCACGTGCCGCGCGCGATTGCGGCCACAGCGCGAGACACAGCGTGCGCGAATCGGGTGCATACAGTTCACCGACGCCCAGCAGCGATGTCCGCAGATGACCGTTGTCATCGCGCGTGATGAGCGACGCGGTGAAGCCGACCTTTGTCTCCAGCGACGTGCCGTCGAATGCCGCGCGCAATGCGGGCGGCCATTCGTCGAATACGCTTTGTTCGAGTGCTCGCTCGCGATCCGTTGAGGCGTTCATCACGTCGCTCCATAAGGAATTCACAAACAGAATGGCCCGCGCAGGCGGGCCATCCGGTCACTGCCGCACGACGACACGCGCCGCACGTTGCAAACGACTATCGAAAGAACACGTGCTGTGTGATCTTCGCGAGCGGATAGTGGACGCCCGGCTGGATCTTCGCGGGAAGATCCAGCGGCTTGAGCAGCATTTTCACACACATATCGGCCGACAGATTACGGCGCACCAGCGTGTTGACCCGCGCTGCGCGGTCGCGGTTATAGGCTGAATCATTCACCCGTTCGGGATAACGGATCGCGAATACATGACGCAGCGCAATTTCCGAATCCTCGTTCTTGATTTCCATCACACGACGCATCAACGCGCCCAGCACCGCGAGCCGGCCGTTGCCTTCGATCCTGTTGTACTTCTTGAAGTATTTGAAGAAGTGCTTGTAGTGGCGCACTTCGTCGGTACGGATGTTATCGGTGATTTCCTTCAGCACCGGTTCGTCCGAGCATTCGCCAATGGCGCGATACAGCGTTGCCGTGCCGGTTTCGACCACGCAACGCGCGACCATTTCGAGCGCGCGGGTCTTCTCGAAGTCCTCGACCGAGCAGGTGAGTTTGTATTCTTCGAAGAAATTATGGAAGGCCGTATCCCAGTCGAATTCCGGCCACACGTGCGCGACGTATGTCTTCAGCGCGCGCCCATGCTGCATTTCTTCGGGTTCCCATTCGTTGTTGAGCCACGCGGACACCTCCGGGTCGCCGTTGAAGAACGTGCTGAGGTTGCTCGTGTAGAGATCGGTGCCGCTTTCAATAAACGACGCCGCACACAGCAGCAACAGCAGATCTTCGTTGACGACCGCCTTCTGCCGGTCGATCCGGCTGAGGTCGATGTCCTCGATACGCCAGGGCATCACGTGGATGGAGTCTGTTTGCATTGTTCGTGCTCCCAAAAGCTGTTGCGCGACGGGAGCGTGCCTGGCCGTATGCCCCTGGCCGGCCAGCTGCTCACCGCTGCCGTATACAGCGCTTTGAAATGTTTAACCCCTTCTTTACTGCATCTTAGCCAATGTTGCGCAAATGTGCAGATACCACAGCACAGACCGTGCCGGATCGTCACAGTTCCATTGAATACAGGGATAGCGCTCACAGAGATGATCGGAGTCATTAAACAACGAAGCAACAGGGCTCAAAGCCGGTTGCGATCGCCGCGATGCGAACGCAAAAAAACAGGCAGCCCCCTGGAAGGCTGCCTGATTCTATTACGCAAAGGGTCGCCCAGGCTCGCGGCGGTTGACGCGTCCCGCGGCACGCGTCTTCAACCGTCCGGCTTTACAGGCGATCAGACGGCATGACGCACACGCCGCATCCGCAACGCGACGATCACGAGCGACACGCCCGACAACGCCGCCGCGAGCAACACGTAGTAACTCGGTGCGAGCTTGTCGCCAGTCAGATGAATGAAAGTCTCGACGACGGTCGGCGCGAAGCCGCCGAAGATCGTCACGCCGATGCTGTAGCCGATCGAAAGACCTGTCGAGCGCACGCGCACCGGAAAGATCTCCGACATCAGCGCCGGCATCGGCCCCGAGTACGCGGCCTTGAAAATGCCCGCCATGGCTTGCAGCAGCAACAGCCAGCCGATCGTCGGATGACTTTGCAGCAGTGCGAACATCGGATAGATCAGCGTGCCCATCAGCACCGATGTCGTCAGCATGATGCGGATACGGCCGATACGGTCGGAGAGCGCGCCCATCACCGGCGACAGCAGAAACTGCAGGCCGCCGTTCAGCACGACAACGCCGAACGAAGCAGCCGCCGGCATATGCAACTGCTTCACCGCATAGAGCGGCATGTAGAGCTGGAGCACATACACGCCGACCGTCGATTGCGCGACGATGCCGATCGCGAGAATCAGGTTGACCCACTGGTTGCTGAATGACGCGCCCTGATCCTTGACCTGGCTTCTGCTTTCCGCCGCGCGCTCGCGCTGTGCGGCGACGAACTCGGGCGTCTCGTCCAGATGCGAACGGATGTAATAGCCGACCGGCCCGACCAGCAGACCGAAGACGAACGGAATGCGCCAGCCCCAGGCATTGAGCTGCTCAGGCGGCAACCAGGCCGTCAGCAGCGAGCCGAACGCCGCAGCCGTGATCGCGGCCAGACCCTGGCTCGCGAACTGCCAGCTCGCGTAATAGCCGCGCCGCGTCGAGCTGTGCTCGACCATGAACGCCGTCGCACTGCCGAACTCGCCGCCTACCGCGAAGCCCTGCACCAGCCGCGCGAAAAGAACCATGAGAGGCGCGGCGATGCCGATCGCCGAAAACGGCGGCATCACGGCCATCGCGAGCGTGCCGACCATCATCAGTGCAATGGCGAGCGTCAGCGCCGCCTTGCGGCCTTTGCGGTCGCCGTAGATGCCAAGCACGATGGCACCGAGCGGTCGCATCAGAAACGAGATGCCGAATGTGCCGATGGCGAGGAGCGTCGACAGCCACTCGTCGTGCGTGGGGAAGAACTGCTTCGCGATGATGGTCGCAAAGTAGCCGTAGACGAGAAAGTCGAACCATTCGAGCGCGTTGCCGACGGACGACGAAAACACGATGCGCCGTACTGTCGCTTTCGGAAGCGGCGCGAGCGCGAGTTGTGAGGAAGCGGTCGCGACGTGCGACGCGTGAGTGCTCATGATGTCTCCTGCCTTGCCTGTGGATGCTTTTATTGCTGTTGCGCTGACGTCGCGCAATGCGAATCGCGGCGCGCAACGTCAGAACCTGTGGTCTAGAATCCGGCGGCGAGTCCATCGCGGCGGCTGTCGCTCGCCGCCACATAGCCGCGCTCCGGCTCATTGCGGTCGAGCTTCCAGATGTACTGGCCGGAGCCGAAGTCCATATACGGATCGTCGACGGACTTGATCGTGTGGCCGAGTTCCTGCAGCGCGCTTGCGGTCTGCTGGTCGAGCGTGGCTTCGATATCGACCGTGAAGTCGCGGTTGACCTTCCAGCGCGGCGCGTCGCACGCGGCCTGCGGCTGCTGGCCGTAGTCGAGCATGCGCACGATCGATTGCAGATGGCCTTGCGGCTGCATGTCGCCGCCCATCACGCCGAAGCTCATCACCGCTTCCTGCTGGCCCTCCACCTTCTGTGTGAGGAACGCGGGGATGATCGTGTGGAACGGCCGCTTGCCGCCTTCAACGACGTTCGGCGACTTCGGATCCATCGAGAAGCCGCAGCCGCGGTTCTGCAGCGCGATGCCGCTGTCCGGCACGACGATGCCCGAGCCGAAGCCCATGTAGTTCGACTGGATGAAGCTCACCATCATGCCGCGCTCGTCCGCCACCGACATGTAGATCGTGCCGCCCGCCTTCGGCATGCCGAAGTCGAACTGCGTTGCGCGCTTCGGATCGATCAGCTTCGCGCGCGACGCGAGATACGCATCGTCGAGCATCTGCCCGGGCGTGACGTCCATCGAGCGCGGATCGGCGACGTAGCGGTAGACGTCGGCGAACGCGAGCTTCATTGCCTCGATCTGCAGATGCTGCGACTCGATGTTGTCGACTGCGAGCGACTTGATGTCGAAGTGCTCCAGGATACCAAGCGCAATCAGCGCCGCGATGCCCTGGCCATTCGGCGGGATTTCGTGCACGGTGTAGCCGCGATAATCTTTGGCGATCGGCTCGACCCAGTCGGCGCGATAGTTGCGCAGGTCGTCAAGCGTCAGCGCCGCGCCGCTCGTGCGGGCAAACCCTGCGATCTGTTCGGCGATCTCGCCTTCGTAGTACGCACGCGGGCCGAGCTCAGCCAGCTTGCGAAGCGTCTTCGCGTGACCCGGGAATCGCACCAGTTCGCTCACTTCCGGCGCGCGACCGCGCGGCATGAACGTCTCCGCGAAACCTGGCTGATCCCTCAGCTCCGGCACCGCCGCAGCCCACTTGTACGCAACGATGCTCGCCACCGCATGACCACGCTCGGCGATCTCGATCGCGGGTTCCATCAGGTCGGCGAACGGCAGCGAGCCGAATTTCTGGTGAAGCGCTTCCCAGCCGGCGATCACGCCCGGCACCGTAACGGCATCCCAGCCGCGCTTCGGCTGCTTCGCGAGGCCGTTTTCCTCACCGTACTTCTGTTTGAAATAGTCGACGTTCCACGCTGCCGGCGACACACCCGACGCGTTCAGCCCGTGCAGCTTCCTGCCGTCCCAGACAAGCGCGAACGCGTCGCCGCCGAGCCCGCACGACACCGGCTCGACCACCGTGATGGCGGCTGCCGCCGCGATCGCCGCATCGACCGCATTGCCGCCCTTCCACAGCATGCGCAGGCCAGCCTGCGCCGCGAGCGGGTGCGACGTCGAGACGATGTTGCGGGCGAAGACCGGCAGACGCGGCGTCGGGTAAGGGTTTTGCCAGTTGAAGCGGGTCATGTCAGACACTCTTTGAAGGACGCGATCCGACACGCCATGCGATGTCGAACCGCTAGAAACGGGAACCCGAAATTGCAGCGTGTTCGGGCACAAAAAACAAATTCATTTATTGACTGAATAAATGCGCCAGGCGTCTGAATGCGCACCGGTGCCTGCACACGTCCGGCAACCTTGCTGGCAAGGTGCCCGAAGGTCTTACAATACGTCGACTCCAATACCTGCCCGCCAGAGGCGCGACATGCGGCCCGCGGCTCACCGGCAATCGACCTTGACGCCATGACCCGAGACCCCCGCCTGACCCTGAATGCACGCCAGCAGGAACTGCTCGAATGGGTCCAGCGCGACGGTTTCGTGACGGTGGACGACCTCGCCGCCCACTTCGACGTGACGCCTCAGACCATCCGGCGCGACGTGAACTGGCTCGCGGACATCAACCTCCTGCGGCGCTATCACGGCGGCGCCAGCCTGCCGACCAGCTCCGAGAACGTCTCATACACCGCGCGGCAGCGCATGTTTCATGACGAAAAGCGCCGCATCGCCACGTTGGTGGCCACTCACATCCCTGACCAGGCGTCGCTTTTCATCAACCTCGGCACGACCACCGAAGAGGTCGCGCGCGCGCTCAACCGCCATCGCGGGCTGCGCGTGATCACCAACAATCTGAATGTCGCGAGCATGATGAGCGGCTACCCGGACTGCGAGGTGCTGGTGACGGGCGGGATTGTGCGGCCGTGGGACAAAGGTATCGTCGGCGAACTCGCCATCGATTTCATCCGTCAGTTCAAGGTCGACTTCGCGATCATCGGCACGTCGAGCATTGAGACCGACGGCACCCTGCGCGACTTCGACACCCGTGAAGTGCGCGTCGCGGAAGCGATCATCGAACACGCCCGTACCGTCTTCCTTGCCGCCGACCACTCGAAATTCGGCCGTCCGGCGCTGGTGCGCCAAGGGCATCTCGACCAGATCGACGCGCTTTTCACCGACGCCGCTCCGCCGCCGGATATGGCCGAGACGCTCGCCACCGCCGGCACGCAGGTCTACATCGCCGACTGACGGCGATCCGATCTGGGTTTCCTGGGAACAGGCGTTGCGTTTGCTGCACCGCACGCAAAACTTCGAGTGAAATCAAGAATCTGGCGGCGAATGTAGACCGCCTCTCGAACATCATTCTGTCAACGGGAAAATTTTCCGGGGACGGTTTGGTGTTCTGCGTGCGGTTGACTACACTCCAGTTCCCCAACGCCCATACCGTGCGTTGGCGGACTGCCCATGCCACTGGCGTTCAGCAAGCTGTCCACGCTGATCCGCTGCCTGGCGCGCAGTCCGGAACATTGACATGGAGAGAACAATGCTGAGTCCGCATGAATTCGCCACGTTGTTGCTCGTAAAAGACTCCCCCAATCAGACCGACATGGAACGCGACGAACTCGACGCGCTCCTCGAACGTCAGCTCGTCCAGCTCGAAAAGCTTGCGTCCGGCCTCCAGCAGTGGCGTCTCACCGAAGTCGGCGATTCTGCACTCAGGGCAATCAAGCGCTTCTCCTGATCGTAGCCCGACCGCCACCGTTAGTAAGTACCGTCGTTCCCAGCGCTCATGGCGTGCGGATATCGCACGCCTTCACACCGCAAGCTCGCCATGGCAACCGCCGCGCTGCTGCTTCCTAGCCGCCGCGCAAGGTCGGATCGACCGCAGCGCGCCAGCTGAGCGCCTTCGCGCGCTGTGTAGTGAGATACGCGACCCACTGGTTGCGCGCCTGCGGGTCGCTGCTCGCGCCGTGCGCCGCGTACTGCTGCGCGAGCCCTGTCTGCAACGCGCAGTAATCTTCCTTCGATCGCTTCCCGCGCCGGCTGCCGACGTAAGCGTCGAATAACGTCGAATACACCGATTGCGCATCGCTGCCGTAGTCGACCGGCTGCCCGCCGCACATTTCCTGCAGCGAAGCGAACGATGGCGCGCCCATCGTGCCGCTCAGGCTCGGCGTGCCGACGCACCCCGCCAGTAGCGCCGCCGCGCCGGCTATCCAGATTCCACGCATGTTTCACCTCTTGATGGCTCGTCTCGTGAGTATCGTCTGCGAGCGTATCCCGTGTCACCCTGGCCGGATGGCCATCGGAGGATCGAACTTTACTTTTTCGAATATGCTCCTTAAAGTTCGAAAACGAACATTAAGGTTTCGTCATAATTTCCTTCAGAATTCAGGGGACACAGCCGGTGACGCAAGGCGCGAGGTACGATCTGCTCGTCGTGGGCGGCGGAATCAATGGTGCGGGCATCGCGCGCGATGCCGCCGGGCGTGGTCTTTCGGTGTTGCTGTGCGAGCAGGACGATCTCGCGTCGCATACGTCGTCGGCGAGTACGAAGCTCATTCATGGCGGTCTGCGCTATCTCGAGTACCGGGAGTTCGGGCTCGTGCGCAAGGCGCTGCAGGAGCGTGAAACGCTGTTGCACGCCGCGCCGCACATCATGTGGCCGCTCCGTTTCGTGATGCCCCACATGCCGGACCTGCGTCCGGCGTGGCTGATCCGCGCCGGCCTCTTTCTCTACGATCACCTCGCGCGGCGCGAACTGTTGCCCGGCTCGCGCGGCATCGACATGCGGCGCCATCCGGCCGGCGCGCCGCTCATCGACTCGATTCGCCGCGGCTTCGTCTACTCGGACGGCTGGGTCGACGATGCGCGGCTCGTCGTGCTGAACGCACTCGATGCTGCCGAACGCGGCGCGACCATCCTCACCCGCACGAAACTCACGAACGCCGTGCGCGCTGGCGGCGAATGGCACGCGCGGCTCGAAAGCGCGGACGGCCGCGTCATCGACATGCGCGCCGGCGCGATCGCCAACGCCGCCGGGCCATGGGTTGGCGAGCTGCTGCAAGGCGCGCTCGGGCGCGGCGCGACGCACAGCGTGCGTCTCGTGAAAGGCAGTCACATCGTGACGCGGCGTCTCTTCACGCACGATCACGCCTACATCTTCCAGAATCCGGACAAGCGGATCATCTTCGCCATTCCGTACGAGCACGACTACACGCTGATCGGTACAACCGACATCGAGTATCGCGACGACCCGGCCAAGGTCGCGATCAACGCCGAAGAAACGCAGTATCTGTGCGACTCGATCAACCGCTACTTCAAGCAGAAGATCACGCCGAAGGACGTCTGCTGGACGTATTCCGGCGTGCGCCCGCTGCTCGAAGAGGAAGGCGCGGACAATCCGTCGGCCGTCACGCGCGACTATCGGCTCGAACTGGACGCGCCGTCTGGCCAGGCGCCATTGCTGTCGGTGTTCGGCGGCAAGATCACGACGTTTCGCAAGCTCGCGGAAGAAGCCGTCGACGAACTCTCCCGTGCGCTCGAATCACCGGCGCCGGCATGGACGGCCGGTGCGACGCTGCCGGGCGGCGATATCGCGAAGGCTGACTTCGAGCGTTTCGCCGCGCAGTTCCAGCAGCAGCACGCATGGCTGCCCGCCGGCCTCGCGCGCCGCTACGCGCGCGCTTACGGTACGCGCGCGGCCAGCGTTGTCGGCCAGGCACGCTCGCTCGCCGGTCTCGGCCGCGCGTTCGCCTCAGGCATCTACGAATCGGAACTGCGTTATCTTCGCGATACCGAGTGGGCGCGCACTGCACACGACGTGCTGTGGCGGCGTTCGAAGCTCGGCCTGCATCTCGTCGAGCCGGGCACGCTAGACGAAGTCAGCCGCGAGATCGACGCGTGGTTCGCGCTCGAGGACGTCACGCCGCCCGCGTGATGCACGCCTGATACACGCGGGCGCGCCGCGTCACAAAAAATCATGGAGAAGACACCATGCAGGACCAGTACATCCTCGCGCTCGATCAGGGCACGACCAGCTCGCGCGCGATGCTGTTCGACCATGACGGCAATGTCGTGTCGATCGCGCAGAAGGAGTTCCAGCAGTACTATCCGCGGCCGGGTTGGGTCGAACACGACCCGCAGGAAATCTGGTCGACGCAGGCTGGCGTCGCCGCCGAGGCCGTCACGCGCGCCGGCCTGAACGGTGCATCGATTGCCGCGATCGGCATCACGAACCAGCGCGAAACGACAATCGTCTGGGATCGCGAGACAGGGCACCCGATCTACAACGCGATCGTCTGGCAGGACCGCCGCACCGCCGATTTCTGCGACCAGCTGAAGGCGCAGGGCCTCGAAGAAAAAGTGCGCGCGAAAACCGGCCTGCCGATCGATTCGTATTTCTCGGGCACGAAGATCCGCTGGATTCTCGACAACGTCGAAGGCGCGCGCGAAAAGGCGCGTCAGGGCAAGCTCGCATTCGGCACGGTCGACAGCTGGCTCGCGTGGAATTTCACGCAGCACGGCCTGCATATCACCGACGTCACCAACGCATCGCGCACGATGCTCTTCAACATCCACACACTGCAATGGGACGACGAACTGCTCGACGCGCTCGACATTCCACGCAGCATGTTGCCGGAAGTGCGGCCTTCGTCTGAAGTCTACGGGCCGACGAAGACCACGGTTTTCGCGTCGAAGATTCCGCTCGCGGGCATCGCGGGCGACCAGCACGCGGCCCTCTTCGGCCAGATGTGTACGCGCTCGGGCATGGTGAAGAACACGTACGGTACGGGCTGCTTCCTCGTGATGAACACCGGCGACAAACCGATCGAGTCGAAGAACAATCTCGTCACGACGATCGCGTGGCAGATCGGCGACCAGATCAACTACGCGCTCGAAGGCAGCATCTTCATCGCGGGGGCGGTCGTGCAGTGGCTGCGCGACGGGCTCGGCATCATCAGGAGCGCGGCGGAAATCGAGGCGCTCGCGCGCAGCGTGCCGCATTGCGACGGCGTCTATCTCGTGCCCGCGTTCGCGGGACTCGGCGCGCCGCACTGGAACGCACGCGCACGCGGCACGCTGTTCGGTGTCACGCGCGGCACGACGTCCGCGCATATCGCGCGCGCGGCGCTCGATTCGATCGCGTATCAATCCGTCGATGTGTTGCGGGCGATGGAAGCGGATTCGGGCATTCGCGTCGGCGAACTGCGCGTCGACGGCGGCGCGTGCGCGAACAACCTGCTGATGCAGTTCCAGGCCGATATTCTCGGCGTCGATGCAGTGCGTCCGAAGGTCAGCGAAACGACGGCGCTCGGCGCGGCCTATCTTGCGGGACTGGCAGTCGGGTACTGGAAGGATGTCGGTGAACTGCAAAGCCAGTGGAAACTCGACCACCGCTTTTCGCCCACGATGCAGCCGGACAGCGTGAAGAACTGCATGGACGGCTGGCATCGCGCCGTGCGTGCCGCAACGGCGTGGGCCGATTCACCGGAGCATTGAACGGGCCGCGGATGACGGCGCAGATCCGGACGTCGCGAAACGGACGGGAGATCGCCCCGGCACGACGCGCTCGCAAGCGTACGCGCGGGACAACCACGTATGATGGCGTTTTAAGCCGTGCCGGCCGATGCGTCCCCAGGCCGGCCAGTCCGCCGACTCCTCCTCCGCTCCCGTTTTTCGCATGCTGCTCGACCACCTCATCTGTGATTGCGACGGCGTCCTCGTCGATAGCGAAGTCATCGCCGATCACGTCATGCTCGACACGCTGTCGACCACCTTTCCCGGCATCGACTTCGCACCTGTCGTGAAGACGGCGTTCGGCCAGCAGACTTCGCGCTTCCTGGAAAACCTCGAAGCCAGCCTGAACATCAGGTTACCGGCGGATTTTCTGCAGACCGTCGAGCAGAACGTCGAGCATGCGCTGGCTTCGTCGCTGAGTGCGATCAGCGGCGTGCGCGACGCATTGCAACGTGTGTCGCTACCGGCGGCGGTCGTGTCGAACAGCAGGATGTCGCGCGTGCTCGCCTCGGTGAAGCGTGCCGGGCTCACGGAAATATTCGCGGGACGCATCTTCAGCGCCGAGCAGGTCGCCCGGCCGAAGCCCTACCCGGACGTCTATCTGCTGGCTGCGAAGCAACTCAACGTGGAACCGGCGCGCTGTGTCGTCGTCGAGGACAGCATCGCGGGGCTGAACGCCGCGCGCGCAGCCGGAATGAAGACGATTGCGTTCGTCGGCGCGAGTCACATCCCCGATGGCTACGCGGATGTACTGCGCAACATGGGCATGACGCGGATCATGCAACACATGGACGAACTGCCCGCGCTGGTCGAAGCCGGTGTACGCGGCGAATTCGGCGACGTGCAGTCGTAGGGTGGGGTTGCAGGGCGCAGTAAAAGCGATCACGCGCGGGCTGGCAACAACTGCCACGGCCCACGCATTCGCTTCTCAAAAGCAGGTTCGTGCGAAGAGCCTGCCTCTTACCAGTTCAGGCAGCGTCCGTGCAGCACTCACGCACGGTCGCCAGCGCTTCACGAAACTCCACCAGTTCCGCGATCGTCAGCATCGGCAGATTGTGTTGCGCAGCGAAGCGCTCCACGTCCGCGCCGCGCGTCATCGTGCCATCGGCGTTCATCAGTTCGCACAGCACGCCAGCCGGCTTGAGACCCGCGAGAATCACGAGATCGACGGTGCCTTCGGTGTGCCCGCGCCGGGCAAGCACGCCGCCTGGCATCGCGCGCAGCGGGAACACGTGACCGGGGCGCACGATGTCGGCGGGCTTCGCGTGATCGGCGATCGCGGCGCGAATCGTCGTCACGCGGTCCGCGGCGGAAACACCCGTCGACACGCCCACGCGCGCCTCGATCGAAACCGTGAACGCGGTGCCGTTACGGCTCTCGTTGTTGATGGACATCGGCGGCAGTTCGAGCGCGCGGATTTTCTCGTCGGGCAGACACAGACACACGATGCCGCTGCATTCGCGGATCAGCAGTGCCATCGTTTCGTTCGTGAGACGCTCGGCGGAAACGATCAGATCGGCTTCGTTCTCGCGGTCGTGATCGTCCTGAAGGACGACGGCGCGTCCATCGCGCAGCGCCTCTAGTGCAGCGGCGATACGGGGCGGAACAGCTTCGGTGGAAAGCAGGGGGAGATCGGCGAAAGCACTCTCAACGTGCGTAGCCGGTGCAGGAAATGTAGCAAAAGACATGTGAAACGCTCCTCGCGGAAGTTGGGCGAAAAACGTTTCAGGGCATTGCAAACAGACAGAACCACGTGCCCGCATCAAATCGTTAAGCGAAACACGCCCGTGCGCCGCCGCCCGCGATAACGGGCGAAACGCATGGGATGGACCATGACTATCTGCACATCTTCTCTCATCCGGACTATGACCGTCGGCTCTGGCATTTCACCAGATCTGCTGACCCCGCTACACCATGAAGCGCGGGCGCTCGCGGGCTCGCGGGCCGAACTGCCAAGGCCTGCATACCGCCGGTGGGGAATTACACCCCGCCCTGAAGACGCACTGATTGCCGGAAAAACCGGCCGGCAAAGGATACAACAGTCGCGCCATTCGTGCTGCGCGACGACTTCGGATCAGACAATCGCCTCAAATCAGGCGACCACGCAACGCTCAAGGCGCAACCGGCCGCCCTGCTGCGTCATGCGGCACGTCCCAGCGCGGCGGCGTCTCGGCATTGAGCGTCACGCGGTACGCGCGCGCTTCGGTGTCGCCGGGATTGCGAAAGCTGTGCGGCTGGTCGGCATCGAAGACGATCGCATCGCCCGTGGCCAGCAGCTGACGCTGGTCGTGCACACTGACTTCCAACGTGCCGTCGCTCACGACCAGATTCACGGTCGTGCCCGGCGCGCGGCGCGTACCGGCTTCGGTATGCAGCGGCGCGATGCGCAGTTCGTGAAACTCGGCCGCGACACGCTCGGCGTCGGGATACAGCGCACGCGCGGAATACCGTCCGCTAGCGCTGACGACGCGCACCGCCCGCCCTGCCGGCAGATGCTCGAAGCCATTCACCGCGTGACGCCGCAAAAACGCCGCCACCGACACCTTCAGCGCCGCTGCGACCTTGCATAACACCTTGATCGACGGCACGCTGCGCGCGGATTCGATCTGCGCCAGCATCGCGCGCGATACGCCGGAAGCACGCGCTAACGCATCGAGCGAAAGCTGGCGCTCGGAACGCAGCCGGGCCAGATTGACACCGACGAGCTGTTCGAGCGCATCGAAAGGTTCGGGGGTGCGCGAACCCTCGGGCAGATCAGCCGCGGGGTCGCGAACCAGCGCAAGCGGGGAATGCATGGTGGCCTCCAGGAGCGCCGCCGACGGGCGGACGCGCATCAGTAGAGGGCCAGACTATCAGCAGATTCCACCACGCCCAACGAAGTTATCTTCACACTGATATCAGCATTGCGGAGGGCGCTTCGTGGATTGCTTGTGCGCTTCTTTCATATCCGCTGCGGCACGACCGACGACGGCGCGTCCATGCGCGCCGCGACGAACGTCAGCAGAAGCGCAAGCACCGTGACGCCAGCCGCAACCCACGGCAGCACGTCGAGCGCATAGCCGTGGCCGATCGCCAGACCGCCGAGCCACGCGCCGCCCGCATTGCCGACGTTGAACGCGCCGATGTTCAGCGTCGATGCAAGATTCGGCGCCGCCGTCGCCTTTTCGACAACGCGCATCTGCAGCGGGGGCACCGTCGCGAACGCAGCAATACCCCAGACGAACACCGTGACGGCAGCCGCGATCTGCGAGTGGCTCGTCTTCGCGAAGATCGCCATCACCACAGCCAGCGCGACGAGAATGCCGGTCAGCGAAGGCATCAGCGCACGGTCCGCGAGCTTGCCGCCGATCGTGTTGCCGATGGTCAGCCCGACGCCGAAGATCACGAGGATCAGCGTCACGCCGCGCGGTGTGAAGCCACTCACCTGCTCCAGGATCGGCGCGATGTAAGTGAACACGACGAACACGCCGCCGAAACCGAGCACCGTCATCATCAACGCGATCCAGACTTGCGGGTCCTTCAGCACGCGCACTTCGTGGCCGAGGCCGGTCGGGCCGGAATCATGACGGTTCGGCACCAGCGCCGCGACGCCCGCGAGCGACAGCACGCCGAACGCAGCGACGATCCAGAACGCCACGCGCCACCCGAATTCCTGGCCGACGAACGTGCCGAACGGCACGCCGAGCACGTTCGCGAGCGTGAGACCGGTGAACATCAACGCGATCGCGCTCGCCCGCTTCTCCTGCGGCACGAGCGAAGCCGCCACCACCGCGCCGATACCGAAAAACGAGCCGTGCGCAAACGACGTCACCACACGCGCGATCATCAGCATCGTGTAGTTGCCCGCGACCGCGCACAGCACGTTGCCGACGATGAACACGCCCATCAGCAGTTGCAGCGCGAGCTTGCGCGGCATCCTGCTCGTGACGACAGCGAGCAGCGGCGCGCCGACCGCCACGCCGAGCGCATAACCGCTGACGAGCAAACCCGCCGACGGCAACGACACCGCCAGATCCTGCGCGACCTGGGGCAGCAGGCCCATGATCACGAACTCGGTCGTACCGATGGCAAACGCGCTGATCGCCAGCGCCAGAAGTGGAATGGGCATCTGAATCTCCAGGTATCAGGGTTGCGCTTCACGTGCAGCCAGGTGGCTCAGGTGGCTCACGTTGCGTTCGGCAGCGCCGTCACGAATTCGACGACGACGCCCGCGCCCAGCGCGACAAACAGTTGCGTTTCGCCCGCGAGGGCAACCTCGGCGAGTTGATAAGGAACCTCGGCGGCCCGAAGTCTTTCGCCGAGTGCGTGCCATTCGGCATGGGTGTCGATGCGAAAGGCGAAGTGATCGATGCGCGGCACGGCGCGGCCGGCGTGGCCCGGCAATGTCGCGTCGATCAGATGAAGCGCTGGCCGGTCGTTCGCATACAGCCAGTAGCCGCCGATCCCGAACGGCGGCCGCCAGCCCGCCGTCAGGCCGACGACATCGACGAAAAACCGTCGGACGTCTTCCAGATCGGGCGTGACGATCGTCGCGTGATCGAGGTGCATGGAACGATGGCCTCCGGCCAGAAAACAGTTCACAGGTGCGCATTGTCCCTGGTACGTAATATTTTGATAATTGGCGTAGCATTTGAATCATTATCAAATTATTTTGAAAGATCGATGGATAACCTCGGAGATATCCGCCTGTTCGTCGAGGCGGCGCAGCTGGGCAGCCTGTCTGCCGCGGGCCGCAAGCTCGGCCTCACGCCCGCCGCCGCCAGCGCGCGTCTGACGAAGCTGGAAACCGGCCTGCGCGCCCGACTTTTCGAGCGCACCACGCGCCAGCTCAGGCTCACCGACGAAGGCCGTCTGTACCTGAACTGCTGCCGCCAGGCGCTGCAATCGCTCGACGACGCCGAAGCCGCGCTGCAGGCCGGCCAGAACGTCGTGCGCGGCAAGGTGCGGATTTCCGCCACGTCCGACTTCGGCCGCAACCTGCTGATGCACTGGCTCGACGAATTCAACGCGCAATATCCGGAAGTCACGTTCGCGCTGACGCTCTCCGATTCGCTGTCGAATCTGCTGCAGGACGACATCGACCTCGCGATCCGCTTCGGCGTGCCGCCCGACAGTTCGCTCGTCGCGAAGCCGCTCGCGCCGAACCGGCGTGTCCTGTGCGCGTCGCCGGAATACATCGCGAAACACGGCGAGCCCAAAGACCCGAACGATCTGGCGCGCTTTCATTGCATCGTGCTCGGCACGGCGTCCGGGCCGATCAACGAATGGCGCTTCACGCGCGGCGACGAAGTGCAGCACTACACCGTGCCGCTCGACACGGCCCACGAAACCAACGACGGCGCCATCGCCCGCGAATGGGCGCTGCGTGGCTATGGGATCGTGGTGAAGTCGATGTGGGACGTCGAAGCCGATCTGCGCTCCGACGGGTTGCGCATCCTGCTGCCGGACTGGCGCTATCCGGACGCGCCGCTGCACGCGCTCTATCACCGCAACCGCTTCATGGCGCCGCGCGTGCGGGTGCTGCTCGATTTCCTGAGCGAGCGTTTCGCGCAGGTTTCCGGCGAACTGGAAGCGTTGCTGGGCTTCCCTCCGCCCGCGCCGGCGCGCAAGACCATCCGCCAGCAAGGGATATAATGTCGGGCTACGCTATACGGGTGAGCGGCACGTAAAAAGCCGCCGTAAAACCCGTGCAGTTCCTTCGTTCCCCATTACTACCGCGCCCCCAGGTTAACCACTGCGACCGGCGAAATTCGATGACCAAGAAAGTTTATGTAAAGACCTTTGGCTGCCAGATGAACGAGTACGACTCCGACAAGATGGTCGACGTACTCGGCGCGGCTGAAGGCCTCGTGAAGACCGATACCCCGGAAGACGCGGACGTCATTCTCTTCAACACCTGCTCCGTGCGCGAAAAAGCGCAGGAAAAGGTCTTCTCCGACCTCGGCCGCGTGCGCGAGCTGAAGGAAGCGAACCCGAACCTGATCATCGGCGTCGGCGGCTGCGTGGCGAGCCAGGAAGGCGCGTCGATCGTTGCCCGTGCGCCGTATGTCGATCTGGTGTTTGGCCCGCAGACGCTGCACCGCCTGCCGCAGATGATCGACAAGCGCCGCGAAAGCGGCCGTCCGCAGGTCGACATCTCGTTCCCGGAAATCGAAAAGTTCGACCATCTGCCGCCGGCGCGCGTCGACGGCCCGAGCGCGTTCGTGTCGATCATGGAAGGCTGCAGCAAGTACTGCAGCTACTGCGTCGTGCCGTACACGCGCGGTGAAGAAGTGTCGCGTCCGCTCGACGACGTGCTGACCGAAATCGCCGGTCTCGCCGACCAGGGCGTGCGCGAAGTCACATTGCTCGGCCAGAACGTGAATGCGTATCGCGGCGCGCTTACGCTGGGCGAAACGGAAATCGCCGACTTCGCGACGCTGATCGAATACGTCGCCGATATTCCGGGCATCGAACGTATTCGCTATACGACGTCGCATCCGAAGGAATTCACGCAGCGCCTGATCGATACCTACGCAAAGGTGCCGAAGCTCGTGAGCCACCTGCATCTGCCGGTGCAGCACGGCTCCGACCGCATCCTGATGGCGATGAAGCGCGGCTATACGGTGCTCGAATACAAGTCGGTGATTCGCAGGCTACGCGCCATTCGTCCGGACCTGTCGCTGTCGACGGACATGATCGTCGGCTTCCCCGGCGAGACCGAAGAAGACTTCGACAAGATGATGACGCTGATTCACGAGATGCAATACGACACGAGCTTCTCGTTTATCTACAGCCCGCGTCCCGGCACGCCGGCCGCGAACCTGCACGACGACACGCCGCGCGAAGTGAAGCTCAGGCGCCTGCAGCATCTGCAGGCGACCATCGAGGAGAACGTCGCGCGCATCAGTGCGGCGATGGTCGGCAAGGTCGAGCGGATTCTGGTCGAGCGCCCGGCGCGCAAGGACCCGAACGAACTCGCGGGCCGCACCGAGAACAACCGTGTAGTGAATTTCCCGGCGCCGGTTGAATCGCACGCGAGGTTGATCGGCCAGATGGTCGACGTGAAGATCGTCCACGCGTATCCGCACTCACTGCGCGGCGAACTCGTGCTGCTGCACGACGACGTCCCGACGACCACGCATTAAGCAACTTCCCGAAGCGCAACGAAACCGACAGGATCGACCCACCGCCTTGAAGACCACTCAGCAGCATCTGGAATTCACCGCGCCGCGCGAAGACAACACGCGGCTTGCCAACCTCTGCGGCCCGCTCGACGAAAACCTGCGGCAGATCGAGCAGGCGCTCGACGTCACGCTACAACGCCGCGGCCATCGCATCGCGATTCGCGGACGCGGCGCGAAGATCGCGCTCACGGCGCTCGAAAACTTCTACAACAACGCGCGCGACCCGCTGTCGGTCGACGATATCCAGCTTGCGCTGGTCGAAGCGCGTCATCCGGCACGCGGCCGCGCGAACGGCGGGGACCACGCGGACGCGCGTTTTCCCGGCAATCCGGATCACCCGTTCGATCAGCCTGCCGATGACAGCGACGAAGACCTCGAAGAACTCGGTCCGAAGCTGTACACGCGCCGCGCGGATCTGCGCGGCCGTACACCGGCCCAGCGCGAGTATCTGAAGCAGATCGTCTCTCACGACGTGACGTTCGGCGTCGGGCCGGCCGGTACGGGCAAGACGTATCTCGCCGTAGCATGCGCGGTCGATGCGCTGGAGCGCGATCAGGTGAAGCGGATCGTGCTGACGCGTCCGGCCGTCGAAGCCGGTGAACGGCTCGGCTTCCTGCCGGGCGATCTCGCGCAGAAGGTCGATCCGTATCTGCGTCCGCTTTACGACGCGCTGTACGACCTGCTCGGCTTCGACAAGACCGCGAAGATGTTCGAGCGCCAGATGATCGAAATCGCGCCGCTCGCGTACATGCGCGGCCGCACGCTGAATCACGCGTTCATCATCCTCGACGAGGCGCAGAACACCACGCCCGAGCAGATGAAGATGTTCCTCACGCGGATCGGCTTCGGCTCGAAGGCCGTGGTGACCGGCGACACGACCCAGGTCGACTTGCCGCGCGGCGCGAAAAGCGGGCTGATCGAGGCGCAGCAGGTGCTGTCCGAAGTGCGCGGCATCGCGCTCACTCGCTTTACCAGCGTGGACGTGGTGCGGCATCCGCTGGTCGCGCGCATCGTCGAGGCGTACGACGCGCATTCTGCGAAAGCCCTCGAAAAGCCGTCCGACTCCCGCTGACCGAAAACCAGTGCTAGCCGACCGACGACACGAAAAAGCATCCGCATGAGCCGCGCCCCGAAACTGACGCTGAACCTGCAATTTCCGGCTTCGAAAGCCTTTCCTGAGCACAAGGCGATCCTGCCGCGCGCGACTGTCGCCGCCTGGATCAAGGCCGCGCTCTTCGCGGATGCCGAACTGACGGTGCGCCTCGTCGACGCCGAAGAAGGCCGCACGCTGAACCGCACGTATCGCGGCAAGGACTACGCGACCAACGTGCTCACCTTCGCGTATGCCGAATCGGAAAACGATCCGGTAACCGGCGATCTGATCCTGTGCTGTCCGGTGGTCGAGAAGGAAGCCGCTGAACAGGGCAAGTCGCTGGAGGAGCACTATGCGCACCTTTTAGTCCACGGTACGCTGCATGCGCAGGGCTACGATCACGAAGTCGAAGAGGAAGCGCAGGAAATGGAAGGCATCGAGACGGACATCCTCCTTAAACTCGGCTTCTCCGATCCTTACTGACACCGCCGGAATTTCACCGTGAGCGCCCGTTACCCCACTCCCAGCGAAACCAGCCATTCACCGTGCCCGGACTATCCGCCGGCGCTCGGCGAATCGCGGCTGCTGACGGACGAGGAGCGGACCGAATCGCTGGAATGCGCGCTGCGCTCATGGGACCGCAGGAGCGACCTTTGGCTCTTCGGTTACGGCTCGCTGATCTGGAATCCCGGTCTGCCGACGGTCGAGGCCATGCGCTCGAAAGTGCATGGGTATCACCGGGGGCTGTACCTGTGGTCGCGCGTGAATCGCGGCACGCCGGAACAGCCGGGGCTTGTCCTCGCGCTCGATCGCGGTGGTTCGTGCATCGGCATCGCTTTCCGGCTCGCTGCTAATGGCGCGATGCCGCATCTCGAAGCGCTCTGGCGACGCGAAATGGCGATGGGCTCGTACCGGCCGGCGTGGCTGCCGTGCGTGCTCGCAGACGGCCGCCGTGTCGACGCGCTCGCCTTCGTGATGCGGCGCGACGTACCAAGTTACACCGGCAAGCTGCGCGACGACACGATCAGGACCGTCTTCGGCTGCGCCAGCGGCCGCTATGGCACGACGCTCGATTACGTCAGCCGCACGGTCGCGGCGCTGCGCGAAAGCGGGATGCCCGATCGCGCGCTCGAAGCACTGCTCACCCGCTGCCGGTGACTTTTCGGCCCGAACCCAGCTGGATTCTTGTTGGGTCAACCCAAAACCACGTCCATTTTTGACGAGACATCCCGCCACCTGGTTTCTGCGTTAGGATTAAACCTCACCTCGCACTTTCCGCGATGCTGTCCCCAGGCACCCGGAACCGCGGGACTAGCTATCCGGCCAGGTGCGGCCGGACACGGAGCCGCCATGTGCGTGGTGTATCCTTAACGCTCTGCCACAACGCGCCCAGTCTTGCCGGGCGCACCACCATGAACGACACGTATCCCAGTCGACGCCATACCGACAAACCGCCAGAAAAGCGCTCACTGCTTGAGCGACTGACCGACTTCATCTCGCCCGAGCCCGACTCCCGCGGCGAACTCCTCGAAATCCTGCAGGACGCGCACGAACGCAATCTGATCGACGCCGATTCGCTGTCGATGATCGAAGGCGTGTTCCAGGTGTCCGAGCTCTGCGCGCGCGACATCATGATCCCGCGTGCACAGATGGACGCGGTCAACATCGCGGAAACACCTGAAGAATTCATGCCGTACGTGCTGGAAAAGGCGCACTCGCGCTACCCGGTGTACGACGGCAATCGCGACAACGTCATCGGCGTGCTGCTCGCGAAAGACCTGCTGCGCTACTACGCCGAAGAAGAATTCGACGTGCGCGGCATGCTGCGCCCGGCCGTGTTCATCCCGGAATCGAAGCGCCTGAACGTGCTGCTGCATGACTTCCGCGTGAACCGCAATCACATCGCGATCGTCGTCGACGAATACGGCGGTGTGGCGGGCCTGATTACGATCGAAGACGTGCTGGAACAGATCGTCGGCGATATTGAAGACGAATACGATTTCGACGAGGAAAGCGGCAACATCATCGCCTCGCCGGATGGACGTTTCCGCGTGCGTGCGCTGACCGAGATCGCGCAGTTCAACGAAGCGTTCAATACGCACTATTCCGACGAGGAAGTCGACACGATCGGCGGACTGGTGACGCATCACTTCGGGCGCGTGCCGCATCGCGGCGAAAAAGTCCGCATCGACGACCTGATCTTCGAGATCCTGCGTGGCGACGCGCGGCAGATTCACATGCTGCTCGTGCGTCGTGACCCGATGGCCGGCCAGCGCGAGCGCGACGCCCAGCACGTCCAGACCTGATCTTTCCTGACGCGTCCCTGATCTTTCTCTCACCTTTCCCGCCGACCGCGTAACGATGGCCGACCCGATCTCTTCCCGTCTGCGCCGTGGCGTGACGTCCACCGCCGCAGAAGCGGGCGGGCGCGCGCTGCCGCGCTGGCACTACCTCGTCGCGCTGGTTGCTGGCGCGGCGAACACCCTCTCCTTCGCCCCGACGCCGCATGGCGGCTGGCTCGAACTCGCGCTCTTCGCGTTCTTCTACGCGTGGCTCACGCGCACGACCGGCTGGAAAAGCGCGGCGCTGACTGCCGGCGCGTTCGGCTTCGGCAATTTCGTCACCGGCGTGTGGTGGCTGTACGTCAGCATGCACTTCTACGGCGGCATGCCGGCGCCGCTGGCGGCCACGGCGCTCGTGCTGTTTTCGCTGTACCTCGCGCTATATCCGGCTCTTGCCGCCGGCGTCTGGTCGTTCTGCGCCGGCCACGCGCGTAACGGCAGGCTCGGCGACAAACCGTTTTCACCGACGTGGCACGGCGCGTTCGCGTTCGCCAGCGCATGGGCGATCGGCGAATGGCTGCGCGGGACGATATTCACCGGCTTTCCGTGGCTCGCGAGCGGCTATGCCCAGGTCGACGGGCCGCTTGCCGGATTCGCGCCGGTCGCGGGCGTGTACGGCGTCGGCTGGATGCTGGCGCTCGTCGCCGCGCTGATCGTGCAGGCGACGACGCGCGCTCGCGAAGCGGTTGCGACAGTTGACGCCAGCCGCCCGCGCAACAGGCGCATCGGGCGCGTGCTCACGCCTGCTATCGTCGCTATCGCGCTGCTCGCGGCCGGCATGCTGCTGCCGCTGGTGCAATGGACGGTGCCGTCCGGCGCGGCGCTTTCCGTGCGTCTGCTGCAAGGCAACGTGAAGCAGGAAATGAAGTTCGAGGAATCGGGCGTGATGGCCGCGATCAACGAATTCCAGCAGATGATCACCGCGAAGCCCGCAGATCTGATCGTCACGCCGGAAACGGCGATTCCAGTGCTCGCACAGCAGGTTCCGCAACCGTTCGCGAGCGCCGTGCGCCAGTTCGCCGACACGACGAATTCGTCGATCGTATTCGGCGCGGTCGGCGGCACGGTGACGCCGGAAGGTCAGGTCGTCGACTATACGAACAGTCTCTTCGGGATCACGCCGGGTTCGCACGACGTGTATCGCTACGACAAGCATCATCTCGTGCCGTTTGGCGAATTCGTGCCGTGGGGTTTTCGCTGGTTCGTGAACCTGATGAGCATTCCGCTCGGCGATTTCGCGCGTGGCGATCCGGTGCAGAAGCCGTTCCTGGTTCACAACCAGGCGATCGCGCTCGACATCTGCTACGAAGACATCTTTGGCGAAGAGATCGCACGGACGGTGCGAGAAAGCGACACGCCCGCCGGCGTGCTCGTCAACTCGACAAATCTCGCGTGGTTCGGCGACACGATCGCACTGGACCAGCATCTGCAGATCGCCCGCATGCGCTCGCTGGAAACCGGCCGCCCGATGTTGCGCGCGACGAATACCGGCACCACGGCTGCAATCGACGCACGGGGCAATGTGATCGCGCGGTTGCCTGTCTATACGGCCGGTTCGCTCGAAGCGACCGTGCAGGGCACGGCCGGTGAAACGCCGTACGTGACGAGCGGGAACAACACGGTGCTGGCGGTTTCGCTGTTGTTGCTCGCGTTTGGGTTTGCGTTTGGGCCGGGGCGGGAGAACGGCAAAAGCCGCATACGCCGCGACCAGAACGGCGATCAAAACGACGAACACAACGCCTGACCACTGCCGAAAGTCTCAACGCACCGTCAATCCGGTAAAATTCAACGTTTTAGCACTTGGGCCGCGCGACCGGCCGGCTGCTGTGCGAGGCAAGTCCTCGCGTCCAGCAATCGGGCCGCGGGCCGCGTCCTGCCTGAAAGGCACTTCATGCTCACGTTTCAGCAAATCATCCTGACGCTGCAGTCCTACTGGGACAAGCAGGGTTGCGCGCTGCTCCAGCCGATCGACATGGAAGTCGGCGCGGGCACGTCCCACGTTCACACGTTCCTGCGGGCGATCGGCCCTGAGCCGTGGCGCGCGGCATACGTCCAGCCGTCGCGTCGTCCGAAAGATGGCCGTTATGGCGAGAACCCGAACCGTCTGCAGCACTACTACCAGTACCAGGTCGTGCTGAAGCCAGCACCGGAAAACATCCTCGACCTGTACCTCGGCTCGCTCGAAGCACTCGGCTTCGACCTGAAGCAGAACGATGTGCGCTTCGTCGAGGACGACTGGGAAAATCCGACGCTCGGCGCGTGGGGTCTCGGCTGGGAAGTCTGGCTGAACGGCATGGAAGTCACGCAGTTCACGTACTTCCAGCAGGTCGGCGGTCTCGACTGCAAGCCGGTGCTCGGCGAAATCACCTACGGGCTCGAACGTCTCGCGATGTATCTGCAGAAGGTCGAGAACGTGTATGACCTCGTCTGGACCGAGTGGGAAGAGCAAGGCCCGAACGGTGCGGAAATGCGTCGCCTCACGTATGGCGACGTGTATCACCAGAACGAAGTCGAACAGTCGACGTACAACTTCGAGTACGCCAACGTCGATCTGCTGTTCACGTTCTTCAACAGCTACGAGGCGGAAGCGAAGCGCATGATAGACGCGCAGATCGCCCTGCCCGCGTACGAACTCGTGCTGAAGGCCGGCCATACGTTCAACCTGCTCGACGCGCGTGGCGCGATTTCCGTGACGGAACGTGCGGCGTATATCGGCCGCATCCGCGCGCTGTCGCGTCTCGTTGCGCAGGCTTACTACGATTCGCGCGAAAAGCTCGGTTTCCCGATGCTCGGCAATCCGGTGCACGGCGTGCCCGGCCTGACCACCGACGCACAGGACGCCGCGATGCCCGCCTGGGCGCCGCCGCTCAAAGTCGAACGCAAGATCGACGCCGACTGACGAGACCAAGAACACATGACTCATCCCCAACACACCCTGCTCGTCGAACTGCTGACCGAGGAATTGCCGCCGAAAGCGCTCGCGCGTCTCGGCGATGCATTCGCTGAAGGCATTGCGCAACGCCTCGCGGCGCGCGACCTGGTCGACGGTGAACCTTCGTTCGAACGTTACGCCACGCCGCGCCGTCTCGCGATCGTCATCCAGAACGTGCGCGACGTCGCGCCCGAAAAGCATGTGCGTGAAAAAGTGCTGCCGGTGTCGGTCGCGCTCGATAAGGACGGCCAGCCCACCGCACCGCTCGCCAAGAAACTCGCCGCGCTCGGCTTTCCCGATTTCTCGGTGAACGATCTCGAACGCGCACCGGACGGCAAGGCCGAAGCATTCTTCCTGCGCTATGCAGCGCCTGGCGCCACGCTCACCGAAGGTCTGCAGGCCGCGCTCGACGAAACGCTCGCCAGGCTGCCGATCCCAAAGGTCATGACGTATCAGCGTCCCGACGGCACCAACGTGCAGTTCGTGCGTCCGGCGCATCGTCTGACCGCCCTGCATGGCGACAAGGTCGTGCCGGTCAGCGCACTCGGCGTCGACGCCGACGAGACGACGCTCGGCCATCGTTTCCTGTCGGAAGGTTTCGTGCAGATCCAGCACGCCGACACGTACGCTGAAACGCTGATGCACAAGGGCCGCGTGATTCCGAATTTCGCGGACCGCAAGGAAACGATCCGCACGCATCTGCTCGCGCAGGCGAACGGCGATCAGGTCGTGATGCCGGAAGCGCTGCTGGATGAAGTGACGTCGCTGGTCGAATGGCCGGTGGTGTACGCGTGCAATTTCGAGGACGAATTCCTGCAGGTACCGCAGGAATGTCTGATCCTCACGATGCAGACGAACCAGAAATACTTCGCACTCACCGATGCCGCGGGCAAGTTGCGTTCGCGCTTCCTGATCGTGTCGAACATCGAGACGAAGACACCCGGCGACATCATCGAAGGCAATGAGCGCGTCGTGCGTCCGCGTCTTGCCGATGCGAAGTTCTTCTTCACGCAGGACAAGAAGAAGCCGCTCGCCGACCGTGTACCGCTGCTCGCGAACGTCGTATATCACAACAAGCTGGGCTCGGCGCTGCAACGCGTCGAACGTGTCGAAGCGCTGGCTGGCGCAATCGCCGTGCTGCTGAACGCTGACGTCGCGCTCGCCAGGCGCGCCGCGCGTCTTGCGAAGGCGGATCTGATCACCGACATGGTCGGCGAATTCCCCGAGCTGCAGGGCACGATGGGCACGTACTACGCGCGCCACGATGGCGAGCCGGAAGAAGTCGCGCTCGCGTGCTCGGAACACTATCAACCGCGTTTCTCGGGCGACGCATTGCCCTCGACGACAACCGGCACGATCGTCGCGCTCGCGGACAAGCTCGAAACGCTCGTCGGCATCTGGGGCATCGGCCTGCAGCCGACCGGCGAGAAAGATCCGTTCGCGCTGCGCCGTCACGCGCTGGGCGCGCTGCGGATTCTGGTCGAGAAGCAGTTGCCGGTCGACCTCGTCGAACTGCTGCGCGCGGCTTACGCGCAGTTCGCGTCGGTACCTGATGTCGCGGATTCGACCGATGCGATCTACGAATTCAGCATGGACCGTCTGAAGGGTCTGCTGCGCGAACGCAGCTACGCGCCGGGCGAAATCGACGCGGTGCTCGCGCTGAACCCGACGCGTCTCGATGACATCATTGCGCGCCTCGATGCAGTCCGCGAATTCGCGACGCTCTCTGAAGCGGCGTCGCTCGCGGCGGCGAACAAGCGGATCTCGAACATCCTGAAGAAGTCCGAAGGCGCGACAACGCGTGACGTGCAGGCTGCGCTCTTCGTCGAACCGGCGGAAAAGGCGTTGTTTGCGCAACTCGAACAGGTCGCACCGCGCGTGCAGACGCAACTGGCCGAACGCAACTACACGGGCGCATTGACCGCGCTCGCGGCGCTGCGTGAACCTGTCGATGCCTTCTTCGATGACGTGATGGTCAACGCCGAAGATCCGGCGTTGCGCGCGAACCGTCTGGCCTTGCTCGGCGCACTGCATCAGCAGATGAACTGCGTCGCCGACATTTCGCGGCTCGCCGCCTGAGCGCCGCACCATGCCGACCAGCGCGAAAAAAATCGTGGTGCTCGACCGTGATGGCGTGATCAACGTCGATTCGGATGCGTTCATCAAATCGCCAGACGAATGGGTCGCGCTGCCAGGCGCGCTCGAAGCGATCGCGCGCCTGAACCAGGCGGGCTATCGCGTGGCGATTGCGACGAACCAGTCCGGCATCGGGCGCGGTCTCTTCGACATGAACGCGCTGAACGCGATGCATCTGAAGATGCACAAGATGGCTGCGAACGTCGGCGCTCGCATCGATGCTGTATTTTTCTGCCCGCACACGGCGGAAGATCAATGCGAATGCCGCAAGCCGAGGCCGGGCATGCTGAAGATGATCATCGAGCGCTTCGAGATCGATCCGGAGGAGACACCGGTGGTCGGCGATTCGCTGCGCGATCTGCAGGCGGGTGCCACGCTCGGTTTCATCCCGCATCTGGTGCTGACCGGCAAAGGCCAGAAAACGCTCGCCGCCGGCGGCCTGCCCGAAGGCACGGTTGTGCATGCGGACCTGCGCGCGTTCGCGCTCGACTTCCTCTCCGAAGAACACGAGTGATGCGACCCGCGCGCATCACCCTCACTGATTGACACGCCGATGCGCTTTATTCGTTCACTGCTGCTGCTGGTCTATTTCGTCGTTTTCACGGTGCCGTACGCCACGGCATGCTTTATCGCGTTTCCGTTCATGCACGCCGACACCCGTTACTGGATGGCGGCCGGCTGGTGTCGCGCGACGCTGCATGCCGTGCGATGGCTGAACGGCATCCGCTACCGCATCGAAGGCTTCGAGAATCTGCCTGACGGTCCCGCGGTGCTGCTGCCGAAACATCAATCGGCGTGGGAGACGCTCGCGTTTCCAGCGCTGATGCCGCGCCCGCTCTGCTACGTGTTCAAGCGTGAACTGCTCTACGTGCCGTTCTTCGGCTGGGCGCTCGGCTTGCTGAAGATGGTCCACATCGATCGCAAGGAAGGCAAGTACGCGTTCGACTCCGTGATCAAACAAGGCAAGGCGCGCATGGCCGAAGGCGCATGGGTGATCATGTTCCCCGAAGGCACGCGCACGCCGACGGGCAAGAAAGGCAAGTACAAGACGGGTGGCGCGCGCTTCGCGATTGCGTCCGGCGCGCCGGTCGTGCCGATCGCACACAACGCAGGACGTGTGTGGCCGCGCAACTCGTTCATCAAATATCCGGGTATAGTCACGGTGTCGATCGGCAAGCCGATTGAGACGACGGGGCTCACGCCCGACGAAGTGAACACGCGCGTCGAAACGTGGATCGAAGCGGAAATGCGTCGCATCGATCCTGCTGCGTACAGCGCTGCGGAAAGCACGCCCACCGCTGCCCGAATCTGACGCGCCCCACGCCACCACGTGGCGTATAGCGCGAAGCCGAAGCCGATGCAGAAGTCTCCCACGCCGCAGCCCGCTGCGGCGCTCGATAGCCGGCAACTCGATCTGCCGCTCTTCGCCGAGCCGGCTGTCCCGATGCCGTCCTCTCCCGCGTCACCCCCAACCTCGCCTCCATCACAGAAGCCGGGCGCCCTGTACGCGCCCGATGGCACGAAGTTGCGCAGCCTGACGCTCGGCGCGCAGACGTTGCACTATCTGTTGAAGCGGTCGGCGCGTCGTTCGATCGGTTTCGCGATCGACAGCACGGGGCTCACGATCACCGCGCCGCGCTGGGTGACGCTCGCCGATATCGAAACGGCCATCACCGAAAAGCAGCGCTGGATATTCACGAAGCTCAATGAATGGCAGAACCGCGTCGAGCAGCGCGCGCTGCCGCGCGTCGACTGGAAAGATGGCGCGCAGGTGCCGTATCTCGGCAAGCCCGTCAGCGTGACGCTGGCGGCGTCGCGTGGCACGCTCGCGTTCGATGCACGACACGCTGCACTGCTCCTGCCATTGCCACAGCACGCCGATCCGCAGCAGATCAAGGATCGCGTGCAGGGCTGGCTGCAGAACGAGGCGAAGCGCATCTTCGGCGAGCGGCTCGCGATCTATGCGGAGAAGCTGGGTGTGAGTTATCGCGCGTACGCATTGTCGTCGGCGGCGACGCGCTGGGGCAGTTGCTCCAGCGACGGGCGCATCCGTCTCAACTGGCGGCTCATTCACTTCCCGCTGTCGATCATCGATTACGTCGTCGCGCATGAACTCGCGCATCTGCGTGAGATGAATCACAGTCCGCGATTCTGGGAAACGGTCGAATCGATTTTTCCGGAGTTTCGTGAAGCGCGGCAGACGCTCAAGCATCATCCGCCCGAATTGTTGCCCACGCTTTGATGCGCCGGGCAACGCGCTTACGAATCTATCGATAAGCAAAAAAGCAGAAGGCCCGCTCACCGAGCGGGCCTTCTGCTTTGTCTTGCATGCGCAGACGCGCGTTACGATTTCTTCTGGATGAATTCGATCTTGTAGCCATCCGGGTCCGTGACGAACGCGATCACCGTCGTACCGTGTTTCATCGGACCGGCTTCGCGAACGACCGTGCCGCCCTGTGCCTTGATCTTTTCGCAGGCGGCGTAAGCGTCGTCGACTTCGACAGCCAGATGGCCGAACGCCGTGCCGAGGTCATACGATTCCGTATCCCAGTTGTGCGTGAGTTCGAGCACGGTGCCGTCGCGCTCGTCTTCGTAGCCGACGAACGCAAGCGTGAATTTTCCTTCCGGATAGTCATTGCGGCGCAGCACTTTCATGCCGAGCAGTCCGGTATAAAAAGCGATCGAACGGTCGAGGTTGCCGACCCGGAGCATGGTGTGTAGCAGGCGCATCGTGGACTCCCAGTTGCATTGATGTCGAGGACGTAAATGTACCAAGGAACCCGCGACGCCGCTGAACGCCGGCTCGTTTCCCCGCTCAGCCGGCGCCGTCGCGCAGCACCCGCCGCAGGATCTTGCCGACCGCACTCTTCGGCAGTTCCGTGCGGAATTCGATCAGCTTCGGTCGCTTGTAACCAGTGAGCTGCGTCGCGCAGAACGCGAAGATATCCGCCTGTGAGAGCGCCGGGTCTTTCTTCACGATGAAAAGCTTTACGACTTCACCGGAATGCGCGTCCGGCACACCAAGCGCGGCCACTTCGAAAACGCCCGGATGTTTCGCCACCACATCTTCGATCTCGTTCGGATACACGTTGAAGCCCGACACAATGATCATGTCCTTCTTGCGATCGACGAGCTTCACGAAGCCGCGCTCGTTCATCACGCCGATGTCGCCCGAACGGAAGAAGCCGTCGGGCGTCATCACGCTCGCCGTTTCCTCGGGACGGTTCCAGTAGCCGGCCATCACCTGCGGACCGCGGATGCAGATTTCGCCGGGCTGACCTTGCGGCACTTCGTTACCTTCGTCGTCGCGGATCGAGATTTCCGTCGACGGTAACGGCACGCCAATCGAGCCGCTGAATTGCGTCGCGCCGGGCGGATTGCTGCTCACGGACGGCGACGTCTCCGACAAACCGTAGCCTTCGACGATCGGCACACCGGTCACCGCTTGCCAGCGTGCGGCGACGGCGTGCTGAACGGCCATGCCACCGCCCGTCGCCTGAACGAGCTTCGAGAAGTCGAGTGATGCGAAATCGGGATCGTTGACGAGTGCGTTGAAGAGCGTATTCACTGCGGGAAACGCGTTGATCGCGTAATCGCGCAGCGTGCGGACCATCGCGGGAATATCGCGCGGATTCGGGATCAGGATGCCGAGGCCTCCGGTGCGCATCGACAGCAACCCGCAGACGGTCAGCCCGAAGACGTGATACAGCGGCAGCGCGACGACCGTGACGTATTGCTCGATATCGTCGCGGCCACGGCAGGCAGCTTCACGCCACGCTTCCGATTGCAGCACGTTCGCGATCAGATTGCGATGCAGTAGCGTCGCGCCTTTCGACACGCCGGTTGTTCCGCCCGTGTATTGCAACACGGCGACATCGTCCGGTGAAATCGCGACGCGCGTGAAGGGGGCGTCCGCGCCTTGCTGAAGCGCCCGCTCGAATGACACATGCGAAGGTGGAAGCGTACCGGCGTGACCGGCAACCGAGGCGACAACCACATGACGCACCTGCGTATTGCGCTCGACTGCATGCAGCGTCGGCAGGAAAGCGTCCAGCAGCACGAGCGCTTCCGCGCCGCTGTCGTTCAACTGATGTTCCAGTTCACGCGACATGTACAACGGATTCACATTCACGACGACATAGCCCGCACGCAGGATCGCGGCCAGCGTCACCGGATAGTGCAGCAGGTTCGGCAGCATCACCGCGATGCGCGCGCCACGTTCGAGCCCTTGCGACTGGAACCACGCGGCGAGCGCGCGCGACCGGTTGTCCAGATCCGCGTAAGTCAATTCCCGGCCCATGCACACGAACGCGCGCCGTGTCGCGAAGGTGAGAAAACTCGCTTCGAGCAGATCAGCAAGCGAACCGTGCGGCGTGGTATCGATCTCCGCGGGCACGCCGGGCGGGTATGACTTCAGCCAGATTTTTTCCATGTCTCCTCCTTTTTTGGGGCGCGTCGCGCGCGGCCTGGCGCGTGGCGAGCGCCGGCATACGTCGTGACAAACAAAACCGGAATTTCTATTCCGTTTTCTATTTAAAAAAATCAGCCAGCTGCCGGCAGATCCAGGCAACGGCGAAACTGCTTTTGAAGGTAAGGCGCAAGCCGGCGGCTGGTCAGCGACAGCGGCCCCGGATCGTTCAGCACGCTGTTCACCAGCATGCCGAGCATCAGCTGCAAGGCGGCGAGCACTTCGAATTCGAGCGCGGCGCGGTCAACTTTCTGCGCGTTCCGCTCATTCGCGAGTACGAGCGCATCGACCAGCTTCGGCACGATCAGTGTCTGGACTTCCTGATTGCCGTGCCTGATCGCATCCCACGTCGACTTGCGCTGCGAAGCGCGCAGCAACGACGCGTGATACAGCCCGCGATTGCGGCGAAACGCGCGCACGTACACCAGAACCATGGCATCGGCGATGGCGCCGGCATCGTTCGACTCCCATGCCGCTTCGGACACCATGACCTCGCGCACCTTGTCGAGCCCTCCGGCGATCACGCCGTCCTGCACGACGTCGAAGAACGTGTCCTTGTTGTCGAAGCGCCGGTAAAACGCACCAATCGACGTGCCCGCACGCTCGACGATATCGGTGATCGACAGGTCGTCCAGATTGCCGCACTCCTCGATCAGTTCGCGGCCGGCCTGCAGCATCTTCGCGAAGCCGAGCTGACTGCGGGTCTGAAGCGGAGCGCTGGTTGTCTGGAGCGGTTCGCGGGGGCGTCGTTGAGCGGTGGACATGCGTGCAAAAGGTGGTCTTACGGTGTTTCGCGGGGGTCCGCGGCACAATGCCGACGAACATCAAAACCGGAATCTGGATTCCGGATCGTCCGCGATCGGATGGACTTTGTCAACGGCGCGCGGGGCAAGCTCAGGGAAGTACGGGGTCTGGGGATCGGCTTGCAGGCTCAACGCCGGCTGGCTCAGGTGGACGCGCTCTGCGGCACGCGCGAAGCTACCTTCCTCGGCCAGCGCAACGAGATGCGTGAGGCGGCGGGAACTGATCCCATGCATGTTCTGCAACGTCCTTATAAAGAGATTGCACTTGATTTATTTCGTTATACCACCTCAAATGGGCGAAAACACGGCGACCCTGACCCGGATACCGGCCAGCGGCGCTACACAGGAGACAGGTTTTGCCCACTTCATATACCGCATTGTGCGTGGCTGAGCCAACGCGCATAAACCCTCGCCGACCGCACGACGACGCCCTCTGCCACTCCCCGCGACTCACAGCGCACAATGCACGCCGTGTCCTGTTGCATCCGGCATCGCAGCGCAAATCGCAAGGAGTCGCCCATGAGTGAAGCGCAAGGTTCGGGGTTTGGCGTCGCAGACGCGGCACCCGTCACGACGACGGGAAACCGTCGCTGGGTGATCGTCGCGTCGCTGTTTCTCTTCATGCTGATCAACTTCGCCGACAAGGCCGTGCTCGGTCTCGTCGCGGTGCCGATGATGCGTGACATGCAATTGACGCACGCGCAGTTCGGGCTGGTGGGCAGCGCGTTTTTCCTGCTGTTTTCGCTGTCGGGAATCGGCTTTGGCCTCATCGCCGATCGCATCGACGTCAAATGGCTGCTCGCCGGGCTCGCGCTGACGTGGGCCGTCGCGCAGTTGCCGCTCGCGTGGCCAGCAGGCTTCGCGACGCTGATCGCGTGTCGCGTGCTGCTCGGCGCCGGTGAAGGTCCCGCTGCGGCGCTCGCGCTGCACGTCGCCTACACATGGTTCGACGATCACGAGCGCAGCCTGCCGACGACGTTCGTCCAGCAAGGCGCAACTGCGGGCGTCGTCATTGCCGGCCCGCTGCTCACCTGGGTCACCGTGCGCTGGGACTGGCACGCGGCGTTTCTCGCGCTCGGCGTCGTCGGCGTGCTGTGGACGCTGCTCTGGCTGTGTGTCGGCAAGACGGGCAATGCCGGCAAAGGTAACGGCAATGCGAGCGGCATGCCGCACAACCGCGTGCCTGCATTGCGGATCGCAACCGGTTCGCAGACGCGCGTCAGCTACCGACGGCTGCTCGCCGATCGCACCGTGATCGGCGTGCTGCTGCAATGCTTCGTCGGATATGCAGTGATCGCAATCGGGCTCACGTGGGTGCCGGCGTATTTCCGCGTCGGGCTTGGCTTCAGCGCCACGCAGACGGGCAACCTGTTCGGTTTGCAGGTCGCGACGCAGATTCCCATCGGTATCGCGCTCGCCGTGTTTTCACATCGTCTTCTGAAGCGCGGCGTGCCGTCGCGCCGCGCGCGGGGCACGCTGATCAGCGTGGCGTGTGTCGTCAGCGGCATCGCTTACTGCATGCTGCATTCGGACGCACCTGCTCTCGTGAAAGTCGGTCTGCTGGCGGTCGCGTTCGCACTGGCGAGTCAGGTCTTCACGTTTGGACCGCTGCTCATCGCGGAAATCGCGCCGGGCGCGCAACGCGGCGCGCTGCTGGCGATCACGAATGCGATCGTGACGACGGCAGGCCTGATCGGGCCAGTAGCGATGGGCAAGCTGCTCGGCGTTGCCAGCGATCACCATGGCTATGAAACCGGCTTCGCGATCACCGGTGCACTGCTGGTTTTGACCGGTGTCGCGGGTTTCGCGCTGCTCGACCCGCAGCGCTCGCGCGGGAAACTGCAGGCGACCCAATAGCCTCAGAACAAATGCCGCAAGCCAGCCATGATGCCAAGCTGCGTACTCTTCTGCGCGAGCCCGATCCCATTCACGCCCTGCAACTGCGCGCCGATCAGATCGCCGTGATACTGCGCGTAGTCGCCCTCCAGGTAGACGTCGGTGCGTTTTGACAGCGCGTAGTCGGCGACCAGCTGGTATTGCCACGCCGAGCCGTCCTGCGCCGCCGTCTTGCCGTCCTGTAGCGTGCGCCAGACGTTGGCGGCCAGATGCCACGTGGCGCCAAGCTGCTGCGTGATGCCGCCCATGATCATGCGACGCCTCGAAAAATCCGTGTACTTGAGCGCGGCGAGCGCGGGCGCCGTGAACGGCCCGTTCGCGAAGTTCGAAAATCCGGCGTCATTCTGGTTGACGATATAACCTGCGGCGAAACGCGTCTTGTCCCACGTGTACGAACCGCCGACGGTCCACGCCAGCGAACCCGACCCGTTGACCGAATCTTTCGACTCCTCATACGCGCCGCCGATGTTGACCGGACCGCCCTTCGGCGCCCACGCCATCGCCGCGCCGTACTGGCTGCCATACGACGTGTGACCCGCGACGCCGCCGAACGCGTAAGCCGCCGAGAACATGACATCGTGAAAATGCGCCTGGTACTGGACCTGATTGCTGGTCCAGATCCCACCGGAAAGCGTCACTTCCGGCTGGAAACTGAAGTCGTACGGAATCCACGGATTACTGCCGTAACCGCCAATCGTGATGCCTTCGATCATCACGTTGAACTGCCGCCCAATGACGACCTGTCCATATGACGTCGACCGGATGCCGACATTCGCCTCATTGAAGAACGGCAACGTCGGATCGTTCTGGCCGCTGTTCAGGTAGAAGCGGTTTTCGAGCTTGAAGAACGTGGACCAGCCGCCGCCCAGATCTTCTACGCCCTTCAGCCCCCAGCGGCTTTCGCTCATGCCACCGTTGCCCATCACGACTTTCGAATCGCCGGCCTTGTCGACGTTCGTCAAATAGCGGATGCTGCCGTCGACGATTCCATAGAGGGTGACGCTGGATTGCGCGTGCGCCATCTGGCACGCGAGCGCCGCTGGAATCAATGCAAAACGCCACTTGCTCAACTTCGTCATACGGTCTCCCTGACAGCGCAGGATTGCGAACCTTGCATGACGGTCACTCCCGCAAGCGGGAGGTCCGTGGAACGTCGGACGAATGTACCCCAGAGCGCAAACTGCGGCCAGAACGCACTTTCAGGGCGTGGCGAAATGGAAGCACATGTGCGCAGTGGGGTCATCGCATCGGTGACACACGGCTTTTGATATGGTATGGCCTGCTTTCACCTGAAAAAGACAATGATCCTGCGTTTTTGCACGACGGCATGCACGACGGCGCGCATGACGGCGGTGAGCCGATGAGCACCGGTGCCGTTGCGGTCCGGCGTCCACCCGATACCTTCGCCATCCTGCTGATGGTCGCGCTGTGCGCGATCTGGGGCATGCAGCAGGTCGCCATCAAGAGCGCGAATGTTGCACTTGCACCGGTCTTTCAAGCGGGACTGCGCTCGGCGATTGCCGCGGTGCTCGTGTGCGGCTGGGCGCGCATGCGCGGCACGCCGCTCTTTCGCGACGACGGCACGCTCAGCGCTGGACTGCTGGCAGGCATGCTGTTCGCCGGTGAGTTCGTCTGCATCTTCCTCGGCTTGACGCTGACGAGCGCGTCGCGCATGGCTGTGTTTCTGTACACGGCACCGTGCTTTACGGCGCTCGGACTGCACTGGTTCGCCGATGGCGAACGCATGCGGCGCATCCAGTGGATCGGCATCATCACCGCATTTGCCGGCATGGCGCTCGCGTTTGCGGACGGTTTCGCGCGCGGCGGACCGGCGAATCATGCGTCGATGCTGGCGGGCGTGGCGGGCGATGCGTTAGGCGTGACTGGCGGCATCGTGTGGGCCGCAACGACGGTCGTTGTACGCGCAACAAAACTCGCGCATACGAGCGCGAGCAAAACGCTGTTCTATCAGCTGGCGGTATCGGCGGTGGTGTTGCTCGCGCTGTCCGTGCCGCTCGGGCAGGTGCATGTGGAAACGGTCACGCCGCTCGTGGTCGCGAGTCTCGCGTACCAGGCCGTGGTGGTCGCGTTCGTCAGCTATCTGATCTGGTTCTGGCTGCTGACGCGCTATATGGCGTCGCAACTTTCCGTATTTTCGTTTCTGACGCCGCTCTTCGGCGTGACGTTCGGCGTGCTGCTGCTCGGCGAATCGTTCAGCCTGCGGTTTCTGATGGCGGCCGCGCTAGTGCTCGTCGGCATCGCGCTGGTGAATGCGCCAGCACGCCGGCGCGTCGCGTAATACCCGACACGAACGATCAAACAGGTTCCACGCCGCCCGACTGGCGTGACGGCGACGCCGACACCGTCTGCGCAACGCGCACGTACTCCTCGACTGGCACATCTTCCGCGCGGCGCTGCAGATCGAAGCCGAGCGCGTCGAAATCGATTACATAGCGATACGCGGAGAGCGTATTGCGCAGCATCTTGCGGCGCTGCGAAAACGCGGCGGTGACCACTTCGCCAAGCGTGCGCACGTCGACATCCGGCAATTCATGCGGCGCGTAGGGAATCATCCGCACGATTGCCGAATTCACCTTCGGCGGCGGCTGGAACGACTCGGGCGGTACATCGAGCAGCTTGTCGATCACGTAACGATACTGCAGCATCACGGAGAGCCGGCCGAACGCCTTGCTGCCCGGCTCCGCGACCATCCGCTCGACTACCTCATCCTGCAGCATGAAATGCTGGTCGATCACGACCGGTGCGAACGTCGTCAGGTGAAACAGCAGCGGACTCGAAATGTTGTACGGCAGATTGCCGACGATCCGCAGCGACGGTGTGTCGCCCGGCGCGGCCAGCGAACCGAAGTCGAACGCGAGCGCATCGCCCGCGTGCAGTTCGAGCAGATCGCCGAACTGCTTCGTGAGACGCGCGATCAGATCGCGATCCAGTTCGACCGCGTGCAACGGCGCGTCGGGCGTCGAAAGGCGCTCGATCAGCGGACCGGTGAGCGCGCCGAGGCCAGGCCCGATCTCCACCATGCGTTCGCCGCGTTTCGGCGCGATCACGTCGACGATCGAGTCGATCACACCCATGTCGACCAGAAAATTCTGTCCGAACCGCTTGCGGGCGAAATGGCCCTGATGCTGTCTGCTGCCTGGGCTGTTGGACATCGGAAAAACAGTAGAAAAGAGGTCAGGCCGCGCGACGATGGCGCGCCATCGAAACGGCGGTATCGATAGCGGCGATCAGGCTGCCCGCGTCCGCGCGGCCGGTGCCGGCGAGATCGAGCGCGGTGCCATGATCGACAGAAGTACGGACGATCGGCAGGCCGAGCGTGATGTTGATGCCTTCGCCGAAGGTCGCATATTTCAGGACCGGCAGGCCCTGATCGTGGAACATCGCGAGGACGCAATCGGCATCTTTCAGATAGCGCGGCTGGAACAGCGTGTCGGCCGGATAGGGGCCGCGTGCATCGATGCCCTTGCTGTTCGCGAGCGTCAAGGCAGGCGCGATCACATCGATTTCCTCGCGGCCCAGATAACCGTTTTCACCGGCATGCGGATTGAGGCCGGTGACGAGAATACGCGGTGCAGGAATGCCGAAGTGATGACGCAGATCGTGATCGACGATGCGAAGCGTATCGACGATACCGTCGACTGTCAGCGCCGCCGACACATCCTTCAGCGGCAGATGCGTGGTGGCCAGCGCGACGCGCAGCGGCCGCGGGCCGGTGCCCGCAAGCATCATGACGACGCGTGGCGTCTGCGTGCGCTCAGCCAGATATTCGGTATGGCCGGTGAAGGGAACGCCGGCGTCGTTGATCGTGCTCTTTTGCAGCGGCGCGGTGACGATCGCGTCGAAGGTGTGCGCAACCGCGCCGTCGATCGCGAGGTCGAGCAGCGTCAGCACGTAACGCCCATTCGCGGGGTCGAGCTTTCCGGCCTTCGACGGCACGCCAAGCGGCACGTGCTGCATGCGGACGCGTCCGCCCGCACGCTCACCAGAAAGCGCAGCCCAGTCGACGCCCACTACTTTCGCCCGCTGCGCCAGCAGGTCCGCATCGCCCAGGACGGTGAACTGCGCGTCGGGCCAGTGCGCTGCCGCAGCCGCGAGCGCCTGCGCTGTCAGTTCCGGACCGACGCCGGCGGGTTCGCCGGTCGTGATGGCAATCTGCAGCGGGACGCCTTTCGGCTGGGCGGAGGGGCTCATGGCGATTATTGAAGGCTCGGCTGATCGATCTTGTAATCGATGTACGCGGTGTCGCGCAGTTCACGCAGCCAGTCGGCATAGGCCTGCTCGGCCTTGCGCTGGCCGATCGCCTGACGCGCCAGATCCATCTGCTGCGAAACTGACCCTTCTGCTTCGCGACGGCCCAGCACCTGGATCAGGTGATAGCCGTATTCGCTGCGCACCGGATCGCTGATCTGACCGTCCTGCAGCGAGTTCATCGCGCGTTCGAATTCCGGCACCGTTTCGCCCGGGCTGATCCAGCCGAGATCGCCGCCCTGCGACGACGAGCCGTCCTGCGAATACGTGCGCGCGAACTTGTCGAAATCGCCCTGGCCCGACTGGATTTCACGCTTGATCTCAAGCAGCTTCTGGCGCGCGGCCGGCTCCGACATGCCGTCGCCGATACGCAGCAGGATGTGGCGCACATGTGTCTGCGTGAGCTTCGACGCATCGGCGGAAGCCGCGCCCTGGCCGCTGCGACGCTCGACGAGACGCACGATTTCGAATCCGTCGGCCGTGCGGATCACCGACGGGTTCACCTCGCCCGGACGCAGCGTCGACGCTGCCGTGACGAACTCAGGCGGCAACTTCGATTGCGACAGGAAGCCCATGTCGCCGCCCTTTGCCGCATCGGGTGCCTGCGAATTCGCCTTCGCGAGCTTTCCGAAATTCGCGCCGCCCGTTGCTTCCTGCAGGAGTGCCTGTGCGCGTTGTTGCGCGGCCTCGATCTCGGTCTGCGGCGCGTTTTGCGCGGCCTTCAACAGAATGTGTTCGAAGTGCAGATCGCTCGTCTGGCCGGGGTTCGGTCCGCGCTGGCTGGCGATGTAATTCGCGACTTCGCCGTCGGACACGATGACCTTGCTGTCCACTTCCTTCTCACGCAGCTTCGACAGCGTCAGTTCGGTACGCGCGTCGTTCGTGAATACCGGCCAGGGCACGCCCTGTGCCTCGATCCGCGCATGGTAGACGTCGAGCGTCATGCCGTTCGACTGCGCGAGACGCTCCAGTGTGCGCTGCACAGTGGCGTCGTCGACGACGATGCCATCTTCCTTCGCGCGTTGCAGCTGGATGCGTTCGAGCACCATCTGGTTCAGCACCTGCGCCCGCAGCTGGTCGGCCGGCGGTATCGGCGCGTTCTGCTGCGTAAGACGCCGTGAGATCAGGCCGACGCGCTGATCGAGTTCGCGTTTTGTGATGACCCCGTTGTTCACCACGGCAGCGATCGTGTCGACCGTCTGGCCGTTGCTGTTGCCGAGAGCCTGTGCCTGTACGGACGAAACCGGCAGAAAGGACGCCGCGGCGGCGATTCCCGCTGCGAGCGTTGCGAGGCGAAGCTTTTTCATGATTGCCACAGATACTCCAGTGATGTCGGGCGCGCCCCGCCCGCTTTTTCGCATTTTATAAATGATCGGGCGACGGTCATTCGTAGTTCGTGAAACGCGCCTGAGGCGGCGTACTCGTCGGCAGCGGCGTGTAACCCGGCACGCTGTTGCGGAACGCCGAGACCAGCCCGTTGTCGACGTTCGACAGCCCCTTCAATGTCAGCTGCGCGAGGAACTTCGTACTCGTCGTGTGTTGCCCCGCTGTATTCAGACCGTTCGCATAGCGCTGGATACCCATGCCGAGCGTCCAGCAGTCGGCATCGTATTGCAGGCCGAGCAGGCCGTCGACCAGTCGATGCCCAACCACGTCGTAGTTCACCCGCGCGACGCTGTAAACACGATGCGTCAGCGGCCATTGCCCCGAGACCAGCACCTGGTTGATCGGCTGGTTGTCGAGCGTGGTGTTCGCGCGCGTGTAGCGGTACGCGACGTTGATCACCTTGCCCGATTCCGGACTGAAACCGAAACCGACGCTGGTTTTGGTCAGCTGATTGTTGTCGGCATTATATTGGAAGGCAGTTTCCGACGCGAAACCGGCCCCCAGCTTCAGCGACGCGCCCGCGATCAGGTCCGAATGCGTTGCCTGCGCGGTCGACTGTCCAGGTTGCAGCGTGACACGCTGGTCCTGGAAGTAATACTGCTGCGCGATCACGAAACGCGCGCGTTCGTCGCCGGTGGCCGGATTGATGAAGCGCGTCGTGAGTGCTGCCGTGATCCGGTTCGCATCGGCGATCCGGTCGCCACCGACGAACGTGTTCGGCGTGAAGATTTCCGCGAGACCGAAGTCGGAATCGGCGGTATCGAAGAGCGGCGCGAAGTTCTGGTTCTTATACGGCGTGTAGACGTAGTACAGCCGCGGTTCCAGCGTCTGGATGTAATCCTGGCCGAAGAGCCGCACCGAACGGTCGAAGATCAGCCCGGTATCGAAACTGAAGGTCGGGATCGATTCGGTGAAATTCTTCGGCTGCCCTGCTGGTGCTGTGCTCGCAATATTGTTGAGATCGTACGAGGCGAAGTGCAACTGCACCTTCGGCGTGACGAAGTAGCCGGGCCCGACCACCGAATACGACAGGTACGGGTTGAACATCACCCGTTGACCTTCGGTCGTATTGTCCTGCGCGATCTTGAAGCGCGTGTAGTCCGCTTCCGCGCCGAAGTCGAAGCCGTCGACGTTGTACTTCGTGTACTTGACGTTCAACTGCGGCTCGCGCGAGTACGGCGGCGTCGAAGGCTCGAGCGTCTGCCAGTGCTGCTCGCGTGCGAGCACAGACCACGGGCCGTTGTTGTACGTCAACCCGGCTTCCTGCTGGTACAGCAGCTGCGTGCCGTTCAGGAACTGGCTGGTCGACGACGAAAGGTCTTCGGGATAGGTATTGTCCGAAACCTTGTTGTAGTAGATGTAACCGCCGAACCCGTTGCCGAAGTTCTGGTTGTGCTGCAGGTAGATCGCGTAGCGGTCGGTCTTCGTGATCGCGTCGTGCGGCAGGAATTCGCCGGTGATCGTGCCGGAATAGGTCGGCGACAGGTAGCGGAACGTCGCCTGGGTCTGCACGCCGCGCTTCGAGATGATCCGCGGTGTCAGCGTCAGGTCGCGATCCGGGGCGATGTTGAAGTAATACGGAACCGACAGCTCGTAACCGTTGTTCGAACTGAGCGATGCGACCGGCGGCAGAAAACCGCTGCGCCGCTCGCCCGACAGCGGGAACGACAGCCACGGGCTCGCGAAGATCGGCACGCCCTGGAAAAACAGCACACCGTTATGCGCGACGCCTTCATCCGCGCCGGTGTCGAAATTGAATTCGGTGCCCTTGATGTACCACGCAGGGTCCGTCTCGCACTGGCACGCCGTGTAGGTGCCGTGCGTGAACACGGAGCGCTCGTTGTCGAGCATGTCGACGCGTTCGGCGCTGCCCGAGCCGCCCGTGATGTTGAAGCGGTACTTCGGCACGGGCATGTAGCCTTCGCTCGCCTCGACGCGCATGTGCGCCTCGGGGCCGGCGAACGAAATGCCATTGTTGATGACGTGCACCGAGCCGTAAGCGTCGGCTATATCGGTGTCTTCGTCGTAGTGCAGTGCGTCGGCCTTGATGACCGACGTGTAGCGCCGCACTTCGGCCGAGCCTTTCGCGGCCATGTCCTGGCCGCCCGTGCCTGTGGTGGTGTCGCCGAGCACGAACGTGGCGGGACGCTGGCCGCTCGCGACCGGGTGCTCTTCGAGTTGCGGGGCCAGCCGCAGGCCCCAGGGCGCGTCGACAGGCTGCGCCTGCGCAGCGTCGCCGACCAGCTGGGCGTGCGTCAGCGCGGGCATCAGGCCCGGCACGGCGATCAACGCCGCGACGAGCCGCCTTTTGCGCGGTACGCCGTCACAAGAAGGTGTCGTTTGGAAAAGCTGTCTGGGCGGCATGTATCGTTTGGCGAATCGACCCGCCGCCAGCCTACGCAGTCACCGTCCGCCGCCAGCGCAATCGGGCCATGTCAGCCAGAGTGCAGACAAATAAGCACAATCTGTCGATCGATAACGCGGGCGGTCAAACGGGATGGGCGAAAGCTGGCGCAAGTCGCGTCAAAAAAGTCGTGGGGTATTATATGGCAAGACGTTGCCCCTCAGAATTTGCCTCTGGTTTTCATGACCCTCTCCACGCCTTCAGCCGCTTCCGCCGCCCCCCGAACCCCTGACGATCGTCTGGATCTGCTCACCGCCTGGCTTCGCCCCCACGCCGACCGTTACGGCCTCGAACTGGCCACGCTCGCGCCGGCTTCGTCGGATGCGAGCTTCCGGCGCTATTTCCGGCTGGCTGCCAGCGGCGGGCACGGCGCGTCGCTGATTGCGGTCGATGCGCCGCCGCCCGAAAAGTGCCGCGAGTTCGCGCAGGTCGCGCAGTTGCTGGAGAAAGCGGGCGTCCACGTGCCGCGCGTGCTGGAGGTCGATTTCGACGCGGGCTTCATGCTCGTCACCGATCTGGGCACGGCGTCGTATCTGCGGGCGCTGACTGACGCCGAGAGCGAAGAGAAAGCCGAAGGCGCCGCCGGTCACACGCCGCGCACCCTGATGCGCGACGCGCTCGACGCGCTGATCCGCTGGCAGCTCGCCTCGCAGGTAGACGTGCTGCCGCCGTTCGACGAAGCGTTCCTGCGCCGCGAAATGGAGTTGATGCCCGAATGGTTCATCGAGCGCCATCTCAATCAGACCGTCGGTGAAAAAACCCGCGGCGTGCTCGACCGCACCTTTGCGCTGCTGGTGGCGAGCGCGCGTGCTCAACCGCAGGTGTTCATGCTGCGCGATTTCATGCCGCGCAACCTGATGATCGCGAATCCGAACCCCGGCGTGCTCGATTTCCAGGATGCCGTGTACGGGCCGATCACGTACGACGTCGCGTCCTTGCTGCGCGACGCCTTCCTCAGCTGGGACGAGGAGTTCGAACTCGACTGCTTCGTGTACTACTGGGAACGTGCGAAAAAGGCGGGCTTGCCGGTCGATCCTGATTTTGGCGAATTCTTCCGGCAGCTGGAATGGATGGGACTGCAACGGCACATCAAGGTGCTCGGCCTCTTCTGTCGCATCCACTATCGTGACGGCAAGCCGCATTACATGGCCGACCTGCCGCGCTTCATCGGCTATGCGCGCAAGGTGTCGGAACGCTACCGCCCGCTCGCGCCGTTCGCAAAGCTGCTCGACGAACTCGAAGGCCGCGCCGTCGATACCGGCTACACGTTCTGAATGCATCCACCGAAGACCAATCTGTGACTTCCCTGACGAAAGCGATGATTTTTGCCGCGGGACGCGGCGAGCGGATGCGTCCGTTGACCGATTCGCGGCCGAAGCCGCTGCTCGAAACCGGCGGCAAGGCATTGATCGTATGGCAGATCGAACGGCTCGCGCAGGCGGGTTTTGAAACCATCGTCATCAATCACGCATGGCTCGGCCAGCAGATCGAAGACGCGCTCGGCGACGGCTCACGATGGAACGTCGCGCTGCGCTATTCGCCCGAAGGTGACCCGCTGGAGACGGCGGGCGGCATCGCGCAGGCGCTGCCTTTACTCGAAGACGCAGCGAAGCCGGAGGTTTTCGTCGCCGTGAGTGGCGACGTGTATGCGGATTTCGACTACGGCACGTTGAACGCGCACGCAACGCGTCTTGCCGGGTTGCCCGAACCCGGCATGCATCTGGTGATGGTGCCGAATCCGCCGTTTCATCCGTCGGGAGATTTCGGGCTTGTCGATGGCGTGCTGTCGCTCGACGCGCTGCCGCGCTTCACGTTCGGCAACATCGGCCTGTACGACACGCGCATGTTCAGCGATCTGGCGCCCGGTACGCGGCGCGCGCTGACGCCCTACTATCGCGAAGCGATCGCGCGTGGCCGTGCGAGCGGCGAACTGTACGAAGGGTTGTGGGAGAACGTCGGCACGCCGGCGCAGTTGCGGGCGCTCGATGAGCGGATTGCTGCGAGCCGCTAGTTGCTAACGCCCCGCGCGACAGGGCCGCGGCAAGCCGGAACCCGCCTTTGCCACGTCGCCGGACCGATGTCAGTCAATCCACAGCAATCGCGAGCCCGGGCCGATCGCTGCGCCCTTCATTTGCCGATGTGACCCGCTTCGACCACCGGCTCGACCGCTTCCTCAGCGTGCTCCGCACGCTGCTGCTGCAGCGCCCACATCTGCGCGAAAAGACCCTCCGCGCGCACCAGGTCCTCATGCGTGCCGCGTTCGACGATCCGTCCGCGATCCATCACGATGATCTGCTGCGCGTGCACCACCGTCGACAACCGGTGCGCGATGATGAGCGTCGTCCGCTCGCGGGCGATCTGGTCGAGTTCGTGCTGGATCGCGCGTTCGGAACGCGAATCGAGCGCTGACGTCGCCTCGTCGAAGATCAGAATCGGCGGATTTTTCAGGATCGTGCGCGCAATCGCGACGCGCTGCTTCTCGCCGCCCGACAACTTCAGTCCACGCTCACCCACCGGGGTCTCGTAACCCTTCGGCAGTCCTTCGATGAAGTCGTGAATATGCGCCGCACGCGCCGCCGCGATGACTTCGTCGCGGGTCGCCGTCGGGCGGCCGTAGGCGATGTTGTAGTAGATCGTGTCGTTGAAGAGCACGGTGTCCTGCGGCACGATCCCAATCGACGCGCGCAGCGAATCCTGCGTCACGTCGCGGATATCCTGACCATCGATCGTGATCGCGCCGCCTGTCGCGCGGTCGAGATCGTAGAAGCGGAACAGCAGGCGCGCGAGCGTCGATTTACCCGAGCCGCTGTGTCCGACAACGGCCGTCGTCGTGCCCGCCGGAATCGTGAAACTCACGTCATGCAGGATCTGCCGCGCGGGTTCGTACGAAAAATTCACGTGATCGAGCCGCACTTCCGCACCGCGTACGGCGAGCGCCGACGCATTCTCTACGTCAGGCACTTCCTGCGCCGCCCCAAGCAGCGTGAACATGCGGTCCATATCGGTGAGGCTCTGCTTCAGCTCGCGATACACCACGCCGAGAAAATTCAGCGGAATGTACAGCTGCAGCATGAACGTGTTGATCAGCACGAGATCGCCGAGCGTCAGCTTTCCGGCCATGACGCCCTGCGTCGCGCGCCACAGGATGAACACGAGCCCCGTGCCGATAATCGCCTGCTGCCCGAAATTCAGCGCCGACAGCGAGTTTTGCGACTTGATCGCCGCCGTGCGATAGCGCTTCAGGTTTTCGTCGTAACGCTTCGCTTCCCACTCTTCGTTGCCGAAATACTTGACGGTCTCGTAGTTGAGCAGCGAATCGATCGCCCGCGAATTGGCGCGTGAATCGAGATCGTTCATCGTGCGGCGAAAGTGCGTGCGCCACTCGGTCACCTTCACCGTGAACGTGATGTACGCAGCGAGCGCGATAAACGTGACGATCGCGTAATACGCCTCGTACTTCACGACAAAAAAGCCGAGCACGAGGCCGACTTCGACGAGCGTCGGCAGGATGCTGTAGAGCGAATAGGAAATCAGCTGCGTGATGCCGCGCGTGCCGCGTTCGATATCGCGCGACATGCCGCCCGTCTGCCGGTCCAGGTGAAAGCGCAGCGATAGCGCGTGCAGATGCCGGAACACCTTCAGCGCGAGTTGCCGCACCGCGCTTTCGGTCACCTTCGAAAACAGGATCTCGCGCAGTTCGGTGAACAGCGACGTCGAGAGTCGAACGACGGCATACGCGACCACCAGCAGCCCGACGCCGCCGAGCAGCACGATGCCCGGCGCGTTATCCGCACGACCGAGCGCCGTCAGTTGCTGCACTGAAGCCAGACTGTCGACGATCCGCTTCATCACGACCGGCACGCCGAGGTTCGCGACCTTCGCGCCGATCAGGCAGCTGAGCGCGAAAATCACGCGCCATTTGTAGGTCGCGAGATACGGCAGCAGCGAAAGGATCGTCTGCCAGTCGTTGCGAGGCTGGGTCGAGATCGGTGAAGGCTCGGACGAGGCGGAATAACGGCGCATGAAGGTCGGCTGTGGGGATGGGGAGTGTCGGATGTATCGGAGCGCGCCTGCCTGCAAGCTTCCGGTTTGCGCGCTTTCCCGTACAATTCCTGATCTTTCCTATTGTCGCAGAAGCCGGCTGGCGCCGCTTTCGCCGCTCTCGTCGTGCTGGCCCGACCGCGGTCATGTCGATGGCGTAGAAACCGCGTCCGTACGCGAAGCCAACCCGACGCGAAGCCAACCCGTTTCCATGGATGTCACGATGACCGAAAACCTCCCGCTCCCGCAAAAAGCACCGGCACTGCGCGTGATGCCGCAGCCTTCGGATGCGAACATCCACGGCGACGTATTCGGGGGCTGGATCATGGCGCAGGTCGACATCGCCGGTTCGATTCCCGCAAGCCGCCGCGCGAATGGCCGTGTCGCGACGATCGCCGTGAATTCGTTCCTCTTCAAGCAGCCGGTGTTCGTCGGCGATCTGCTGAGTTTTTACGCGGATATCGTGAAGACCGGCAATACGTCGGTGACGGTGTCGGTCGAGGTGTACGCGCAGCGCATGAGCCTCACCGAAAAGGTCGTGAAGGTCACCGAAGCGACGCTCACCTACGTCGCAACCGACAGCGACCGCCGTCCGCGCGCGCTGCCTGCGCTGGATTGAAAGTTTTCAGCTGGTCAGACGTACGGGCACATCAGCCCGCATCATGGAGAGGAAGGCCGCTGCAACGCGGCCTTTACGCCCTTTTCACTTTTCACGCCTCGACCGGCAAGACCGCCGCGCCGTGCCTCAACAACGCCGGAATCGACTCGTGCGGCATCGGCTTCGCAAAATAGAACCCCTGCATTTCGTCGCACGCGCGCTCCCGCAGGAAGTCGAGCTGCGCCGAGGTCTCCACGCCTTCCGCCAGCACCTGCAAATCCAGCGAATGCGCGAGCGCGATGATCGCTGACGTGATCGTTTCATCGTCGCTCGATGCGCCGATATCCGACACGAACGAGCGATCGATCTTCAGACGATCGACCGGGAAGCGCTTCAGATAGCTCAGGCTCGAATAGCCCGTGCCGAAGTCGTCGATGGCGAGACCAATACCGAGCGCGTGCAGTTCGTTGAGCATCGTCACGGCTTGTTCGGCATTGCGCATGATCGTGCTTTCGGTGAGTTCGAGTTCCAGATACTGCGGCTCGAGGCCGGTCTGCGCGAGCACCTGTTTGACGAGCACGGCGATGTCGCGCTGCTCGAACTGCCGCGCCGACAGGTTCACGGACACGCGCGCAGGCGGCAATCCCTCGTCCTGCCACGCCTTGTTCTGCCGGCACGCTTCGTACAGCACCCATTCCGACAGCGGCCCGATCAGTCCGCTTTCTTCGGCCACCGGAATGAACGACGTCGGCGACACCAGCCCGACTTCCGGATCGCGCCAGCGTACAAGCGCTTCCATGCCGACGATCCGCCCGCTGACGATATCCACCTGCGGCTGGTAGTGCAGCAGGAACTCCCTGTCGCGCAGTGCGCGGCGCAGGCGCCGTTCGAGATTCATCCGCGCGCTCGCGCTCGCGTTCATCTCCGGCTGGAAAAACTGGAACGTGTTGCGGCCCATGTCCTTCGCGCGATACATCGCGAGGTCGGCCTTTTTCATCAGCGTTTCGGCGTCGTGTCCGTCCTGCGGGAAGAGGCTCGCGCCCATGCTGCAGCCTACGTACAGTTCGGTACCGTCGAGCCAGACCGGCTCGGAGATCGACGCGCGCACGCGCTCCATCCACGCGATCAGCGACTGTTCGTCGACGGTATCGGTCATCACGATCACGAACTCGTCGCCGCCGTGACGCGCGACCGTATCGCTCGCCCGCGCGCAGCGCGCGAGCCGTTCCGCGACCACGCCAAGCAGCCGGTCGCCGACACTGTGCCCAAGGCTGTCGTTGACGTTCTTGAAGCCGTCGAGGTCGATGAACACCACGGCCACGCCGTGCTCGCGACGCTGCGCGGCAATCAGCGCGTGCTGCAGACGGTCGCGCAGCAGGTTACGGTTCGGCAGGCGCGTGAGGCTATCGTAATTCGCCTGATATTCGAGCTGTTCCTGATAGCGGATCAAATCGGTCACGTCGTTGATGATGCCGATGTGATGGGTCGTCAGCCCGTCGGCGTTCGGCACCGGCGCGATGAAGAGCTGGTTCCAGAACAGCGCGCCGTCCTTCCGGTAGTTGCGCAGCACCGCGCTGACCTCGCGATTCGCCGCGAGCCCCTGACGGATCGCAGCGATGCCTTCCTGATCGCGGTCGTCGCGTTGCAGCAGACGGCAATCCTGACCCAGCACCTCCGACGGATCGTAGCCGGTAATACGCTTGAACGCGGGATTCACATATTCGATCAGATTGCCGGTTTCCGCCGGACCGGTGATCAGGATCGCGTTGACGCTCGCGTCGAGCGCGCGGCTTTGCAGACGCAACGCGAGGTCGGAACGTTTGCGCTCCGTGATATCCGTGTAGGAACCGAGCACGCCGATCACGCTGCCATCGCTGTCGGTGAACGGCAACTTGCTCGTGACCGTCGTGCGGTGCACGCCGTCGAGCAGCATGTCGAACTCGAAGTTCATCTTCGGCACGCCCGATTCGATCGCCTCCTGGTCGTCCTTGCGCATGCGCGGAGCGAATTCGCGCCACGGCATATCAAAGTCCGTCTTGCCGACCACCTGCTCGGGATACGCGAGCCCGGCGTCGCGCGCGAAGGCCATATTGCAACCGAGGTAGCGCGATTCGCGGTCCTTCCAGAAGATGCGCTGCGGAATGTTGTCGATGACGGTTTCCAGCATCTGGTTCGAACGCTGCGCCTCGGCCTCGGCGTTGATCTGTTCGGTGACGTCGTCGGCGAGCACGAAGAGTGCCGGGCGGCCGGAGAAATTGAGCGCGTGATACGAAATGTCCGCGCTGATCAACGAACCGTCCTTGCGACGGTGATGCCAGACGCCCGCCATCGTCCGGCCGCCACGCGGCACGACATCGCTGCGCTGCAGATGCGATTCCAGTCGTGCGACCTCCGTGACCGGACGGATCGCGCGGATCGTCATCGCCAGAAACTCGGCTTCGGAATAGCCATACTGCTGCATGGCCGCGCCGTTGACGGCAAGAAAACGCAACGTCTCGCGATCGAAGATGTACATCGGCACGGGGTGCGCGTCGAACAGCCCACGAAAGCGTTCGTCATTGCTGCGCAGCGCGCGCACGACGCGGATCTTTTCGCGCGCAGCCGTTTCGCGCACGCCGAACGTGTAGATCAGGAGACCGCCGCCGGCGAGCGTCGTGACCAGCAGGAACAGCATCGCGACCTGGTTGGCCTTCGTCGATTCGTTGAGCGCGGCTTCGAGGGCCCGGTCCTCCTCCTGACGCATGCCTGTCAGGCCCGATTCGAAGACATTGAGCTGGACGTCGAGACGCGTGTACTCCGACGCGGCCCACGCCCGCGACGTATCCAGCCCCCGTTGTGCGGAGCGCGCGAGCGCCGTGTCCACACCGCGCTGCAACGCACGCGCCGTCGGAATCAGCCGGTCGAGGCCGGCCGTCATGAGCGGCTCACCGCTGAACTGGGCGCGTAACGACGTCTCCAGCCTGCTGAGTTCGGTGGCCCGCCGCGTGGCTGCATCGAGCGGCTCGATGACGCCGGACGCCTCGAAGCGGCCGAGCGCACCCATCCCGCCTTCAAGCGTTTCCCGCCAGGCGTCGAGGTCCTGCTTGACGCTCATCGAGCGTAACGTCCGCGCGTCCGCGGCACGCTGACCACAGATCTGCGTATACGCGACGAAAGCGTTCGCGCCGACGGCCGCGGCGGCGACTGCCAGATTAATCAGCAGCCGCTTCGAAAAAAAAGAGGTCATGGGTTCCGAACGTCGGGTCGTTCTGCGGGCGGGACGCCCGGGCTAGCCGGCTTTTCGTCGTTCTGTGCGGCAACACGAATGCGGGTCTTTTACGCGCTAACCTCTGGATAACGGCCGATTTCGGAGGAGATTGAGGGCGGAGAGGGAAAATTTCTGTGCGGGCGGGTGATGAGCGGAGGCGAAGCGATGCTGCCAGGGTAGCGACGGGCGAAGCAGCCGTGACAGCCGGGCCGTCACAGCAGGGAAAAACGACCGCAGCGAAAATTCAGCTGAATTCGTGCCCGGAGGCCGCGATGCCGAATTCGGTCATCGCCGGCACGAAATCGTGGTTGCCTTCCGGCTTGCGCGACAGCTTGGCGAGCACGTAGCGCTGGAACGGGTCAAGCTTCGCCCACTGCTCTCGGGTCGGCGCGCGCAGCCGGGCGACGAGGGACTGATGCACCACGCCATCCGGCACGGCCTCGGTGTTGCGCCAGGCGGGCGCTTCGTCGGGCGTGAACCATTCCGGCTCGACATTTGCATGCGTACGCAGCATTTCGAAGAGCGCGTGATCGAAATTCGGTTCGATGGCAGCGTCTTCGTCAACCGGAAAGCGCGCCAGCAGCGCGCGGTCTTCGTGCGGCAGCATCTGCCACTGGGCGAGCGAGATGCGCAGGCCGAAGCGGTCGAGATTGAAGCGCACAGCCATCGGCATGAACGTGAGATTCTCCGATGAAGCGACTTCGAAGTTAAAGAGGAGCGGCGCTTCGTTGAGTCCCATGACAGTGTCCTCGTTGGTGGCGGGCAACGCGCGATGCCAGCTTGAGGTATTTTAGAACCTTATTCGCGGGTCGCGAGGCGTATCGGCAGCGCGCCGACGGCGCCATGCCCGCGCGGCAATTGAAGGAGTGGACGCTTGAACGAACTGGAAACCGCCGGCCAGCCCGGCGCCGTCGAGCAGACGGTGCGCCGGCATCGCGGCGAATCGGTCGAAACGCTCGCCGATCATGTCGGCCAGGAATGGCCGGTCGCGCTCGTCTTCAATGGCATTTCGCATGCGGTCATGATGTGCACGCCACGCGATCTGGAGGCATTTGCCGTCGGCTTCGCGATTTCCGAGGGCATTGTCGAGCGCAGCAGCGATATTCAGGACATCGAGGTGGCGTTCTTCGACGGCGAGATGCCGTACGCCGAAGCGCAGTTGACGGTCGTGCAGCAGGCGTTTGTCGCGCTGAAGGAGAAGCGCCGCGCGCTGGCTGGTCGCACAGGCTGCGGCGTCTGCGGGATCGAAAGTATCGATCTGCTCGACCTGCAGCCGGAATTGGTGCCGGATACCGGCTTTCTCTTGCGGCTCGCGCCTGACGCGATTGCCCACGCCGCACGCGAATTGCCCGCGCATCAGGCGCTAACGCGTCTGACGGGCGGGCTGCACGCCGCCGCATGGTGCGATGCGCAAGGCGCGATCCGCTATGCGTTCGAAGACGTCGGCCGTCACAACGCGCTCGACAAGCTGATCGGCCGGCTGGTGCTCGACCGGGTCGATACGAAAGAGGGCTTCGTGTTCCTGTCGAGCCGTGCGAGCTATGAACTGGTGCGCAAGGCGGCACGCGTCGGCATCCCGATGCTCGCGACGATTTCCGCGCCCTCTTCGCTGGCCATTGCGATTGCGAAAAAAGCGCAGCTTCGGCTGGTGAGCTTTTGCCGCGAATCGGGTTACGTCGATTACGGCACGCGATGACTGTGCGATGACAGGCGCTTCTGCAATCTTTGAATCTTGCAGTGCAGAAACCCCCTGTCTCCGCCGTTCACGCGGATCGGCGGCAATTGACGCCGATCCGCGCTGATCAGTCGAACTGCCGGAAATCCGGCTTGCGCTTTTCGAAGAACGCCTTGAACGCCTCGCGTGCTTCCGGCGCAAGCAGCATCTTGCCGAAGTGCACGGCTTCTTCGACGATCTGCGTCTGGATCTCGTGCTGTGCGGCGCGCTTCATCAGCGCTTTTGTCACCCGCAGCGACGAAGCCGGCAGCACAGCCAGTTTCTTCGCCTGAGCCCACGCAAACGCATCGACTTCCGCAGCCGGCAGCAGACGGTTCACGAAGCCCATGCGGTGTGCTTCTTTCGCGTCGAACGCTTCGCCGAGCAGCAGTTTTTCCGCCGCGCCCTGATAGCCCGCCACGCGTTGCAGCAGCAGTGACGAAGCCGCTTCCGGACACAGCCCAAGCTGCGTGAACGGCAGCGAGAACGAGGCGGAATCCGCTGCGTACACCAGATCGCAGTGCAGCAGCAGCGTCGTGCCGATCCCGACCGCCGGCCCCGCGACCGATGCAACCACAGGCTTTTCCGCCGAACTGATTGCGCGCAGGAACTGGAACACCGGCGAGTTTTCACCGCCTGATGGCGACTTCATAAAGTCTTCCAGATCGTTGCCCGCGCTGAAAATGCCCACGCTGCCGCGGATCAGGATTGCGCGCACTGAAGCGTCGCCATGCGCTTCGACGAGCGCATCGGCCATCGTCTGGTACATCGCGGCCGTAATTGCGTTTTTCCTGTCCGGCCGGTTGAAGGCAATCGTCAGCACGCCGTCTGCGCGCTCGACCAGAATATCCATCGCCATCTCCTCGTTTTCTCTTCGACTTCCTGAATGGAAAAAACGGTTCGCAAGCCTTGAGACCTGCGAACCGTTCGTCTTACATGTGCTGTGTGCGGCTCAAGCTTACAGACGCTCGATGATGCCAGCCGCGCCCATACCCGTGCCGACGCACATCGTCACCATGCCATACCTGAAGTTCCGGCGACGCAGCCCGTGCACCACCGTCGATGCGCGGATCGCACCCGTCGCGCCGAGCGGGTGACCCAGCGCGATCGCGCCGCCAAGCGGATTGATCTTCGACGGATCGAGACCGAGGTCCTGGATCACCGCCAGCGATTGTGCAGCGAACGCTTCGTTCAGCTCGATCCAGTCCATGTCTTCGATCTTCAGACCGGCGGCCTTCAGCGCAGCAGGAATCGCCTCCTTCGGACCGATGCCCATGATTTCCGGCGGCACGCCGCGCACAGCGAAGCTGACGAAACGGGCGAGCGGCGTCAGGTTGAATTCCTTCAGCATCTTTTCCGACACGACGATCAGCGCGCCCGCGCCGTCCGACGTCTGCGAACTGTTGCCGGCCGTGACCGAGCCCTTGTTCGCGAACACCGCGCGCAGCTTCGCGAGACCTTCCATCGACGTGTCCGCACGTGGACCTTCGTCGAGCGCGATCTCGCGCGTCTTCACCTTCACCTCACCGGTGGCGAGATCGGGGAAGCGCTCGGTGATCGTGTAGGCGGCGATCTCGTCGTTGAACTCACCGGCCTGTTGCGCGGCGATCGCGCGGCGGTGCGATTCGACCGAGAACTGGTCTTGCGCTTCGCGGCTGATCTTCCAGCGCTCGGCGACCTTCTCGGCCGTCAGACCCATACCGTAGGCGATGCCAAAGTCTTCGCTGCGATCGAAGATGTGCGGCGACATCGACGGCTTGTTGCCCATCATGGGCACCATGCTCATCGACTCGCAGCCGCCTGCGATCATCGCGTCCGATTCGCCGACGCGAATGCGGTCGGCCGCCATCGCCAACGCCGTCAGGCCCGACGCGCAGAAGCGGTTCACCGTCACGCCGCCCACCGAATTCGGCAGGCCGGCGAGCAGCGCGCCCATCCGCGCGACGTTGAGACCCTGCTCCGCTTCCGGAATCGCGCAGCCGACGATCGCGTCTTCGATCACCTTCGTGTCGAGGCCCGGCACCTGTGCCACGGCCGATCGGATCGCGTGCACCAGTAGTTCGTCCGGGCGCGTGTTCCTGAACATGCCGCGCGGCGCCTTGCCGATCGGCGTGCGGCTCGCGGCGACGATGTATGCGTCCTGCAATTGCTTTGCCATTTGAAACTCCTTTGTCGTCGCGCGTTAGTTACGCACCGGCTTGCCGGTCTGCAACATGCCCATGATCCGTTCCTGCGTCTTCTGCGTGCCGAGCAGATCGACGAACGCCCGACGCTCGAGTTGCAGCAGCCATTCTTCATCGACAAGGCTGCCGGCTTCGACGTCGCCACCGCATACCGCTTCCGCGATGCGGCTCGCGATCACGTAGTCGTGCTCGCTGATGAAACGGCCATCGCGCATGTTGACGAGCGATGCCTTGATCGTCGCAATCGCCGAACGTCCCGCGACGGGCACCTGGGTCACACGCAGCGGCGGACGGTAGCCCGCAGCGGCCAGTGCGCGTGCTTCCTTCTTCGCGGTGTCGAGCAGTTCGAAGACGTTGAAGACGATCGTGTCGGACGGCTTCAGATAGCCCATCGCGCGGGCGTCGAGCGCGGAGGCCGAGACCTTCGCCATCGCGGCGTTTTCGAACGCCTTCTGCACGAACTTCAACAGATCGCTGGTCGCGCCCACTTGCGTCGCGGCTTCGGCGGCACGCAGCGCGGCTTCCTTCAGACCGCCGCCGGCCGGCACGAGGCCGACGCCCACTTCGACGAGACCGATATAGCTTTCGATGTGCGCAACGCGCTTCGCGCTATGCAGCACCAGCTCGCACCCGCCGCCGAGCGCGATGCCCGACACAGCCGCGACGACCGGCACGCTCGCGTACTTCACGCGCAGCATGCCCTGCTGGAACTTCTTCACGAACGGCTCGATGCCCTTCGCGCCGCCCATCATGAAAGCGGGCATCGCTTCTTCGAGATTCGCGCCTGCGGAGAACGCGCCGCCCGGCGTGCCGAGTTTCAGCGATGTCGGCTGCCACACGACCACGCCCTTGTATTCCTTCTCGGCGAGGTCGATCGCCTGCACGAGGCCGTCGATCACCGACGGTCCAATCGTGTTCATCTTGCTCTTGAACGACACGATCAGGACGTCGTTCTCGCCGGCGCGATCGTCGACCCACGCACGTACTGCGTCGGTTTCGAACAGTGTCTTGCCGTACGTCTTCGGGTCGGTTGCCGTCTCGCCGGCCAGCGGCGCACGGAACACCTGCTTCTCGTAGACGGAAAGCGACGAGCGCGGCACGAACGACTTCGACGCCGGCGACCACGAACCGTCATTCGTATGCACGCCGCCTTTCTCTGCGACCGGCCCTTCGAGCACCCACGAAGGCAGCGGTGCGTTCGACAGCGCCTTGCCTGCCGCGATGTCTTCCTGCACCCACTCGGCGACCTGCTTCCAGCCGGCCGTCTGCCAGCCTTCGAACGGCCCCTCGTTCCAGCCGAAGCCCCAGCGGATCGCGAGGTCGACATCGCGCGCGTTGTCCGCGATCGATTCGAGATGGACGCCGATGTAATGGAACACGTCGCGGAAGATCGACCACAGGAACTGCGCCTGTGGGTGTTCCGATTCGCGCAGCAGCTTCAGACGTTCCGCCGGCGGACGCTTCAGGATGCGGCCGACCAGTTCGTCGGCTTTCGCGCCGCTGTCGACGTACCCGCCCGTCTTCGGGTCGAGCACCTTGATCGCCTTGCCTTCTTTCCTGTAGAAACCGCCGCCGGTCTTCTGACCGAGCGCGCCCTGCTTCACCAGTTCGGCGAGCACAGCAGGCGTCTCGTAGACCGGGAAGAACGGATCGTCGGCGAGCGTGTCCTGCATCGTCTTGATGACGTGCGCCATCGTGTCGAGACCGACCACGTCCGCGGTACGGAACGTCGCCGACTTCGCGCGACCGAGACGGCTGCCCGTCAGATCGTCGACTTCATCGAAACGCAGACCGAACTTCTGCGCTTCCGTCATCACCGCGAGAATCGAGAAAATGCCGACACGGTTCGCGATGAAGTTCGGCGTATCTTTCGCCCGCACGACGCCCTTGCCGACGACACTCGTCAGGAACGATTCGAGCTGGTCGAGGATTTCCGGACGCGTCGTCGCGGTCGGAATCAGTTCGACGAGGTGCATGTAGCGTGGCGGATTGAAGAAGTGCACGCCGCAGAAGCGCGACTTCAGTTCATCCGAAAAGCCCTTCGACAGTTCGGTGATCGACAGACCCGAGGTGTTCGTCGCGAAGATCGCATTCGGCGCGATGTGCGGCGAGACTTTCCTGTACAGGTCGTGCTTCCAGTCCATCCGTTCAGCGATCGCTTCGATCACGAGATCGCATTCTTCGAGCTTTGCAATGTCGTCATCGTAGTTGGCGGGCTGGATGTACTGCGCGTCGTCCTTCACGCCGAACGGCGCCGGCGACAGCTTTTTCAGGTTTTCGATCGCTTTCAGTGCGATGGCATTCTTCGGACCTTCCTTTGCGGGCAGGTCGAACAGCAGCACAGGCACCTTGGCGTTGATCAGGTGCGCAGCGATCTGCGCGCCCATCACGCCGGCGCCGAGCACGGCTACCTTGCGAATGATCAGATTGCTCACGTCGTTCCTCCGGGGAGTTATGCGGTGTCGCTAGTGGTGCGAATGCGGGACGGGGCGAATGCGCCGCGCGTTCAGTGCCAAACGCGCGGCGCATGCCTGAGATGCTTTAGAACAGCGCTTCGTCGACTTCCATCAGCGACTTCGATCCAGCGCGTGCCTGACGGATGGTCATCGCCGTTTCCGGCAGCAGCTTCGCGAAGTAGAAGCGTGCGGTGGCGAGCTTCGCCTTGTAGAACGGATCGCCCGATGCCTCGTTATCCAGCGCGATACGTGCCATGCGCGCCCAGAAATACGAGAACACGAGGTGGCCGACGGTGCGCAGATACGGCACGGCAGCCGCGCCGACTTCATCCGGGTTCTGCATCGCCTTCATGCCGATTTCCATCGTCAGCTTCTGCACCTTTTCACCAATGTCGGCGAGCGGGTTGATGAACTCCTGCATCTCCGGCTTGATGCCTTCGGCTTCGACGAGGTCGGCGACCAGCTTGCCGAACTTCTTCATCTTCGCGCCCATGTCGCCGAGCACCTTGCGGCCCAGAAGGTCGAGCGATTGAACCGCGTTCGTGCCTTCGTAGATCATGTTGATGCGAGCGTCGCGCACGTACTGCTCCATGCCCCACTCAGCGATGAAGCCGTGGCCGCCGTAGATCTGCATCGCGTGGTTCGTGCCTTCGAACGCGTTGTCCGACAGGAACGCCTTCAGGATCGGCGTGAGCAGCGCGATGAGATCGGCAGCGTCCCTGCGCGCGGATTCATCCGCGTGCGACAGTTCCTTGTCGATCTGCAGCGCGCACCAGTACGTGAATGCCCGCGCGCCTTCTGCATACGCTTTCTGCGTGAGCAGCATGCGACGCACGTCCGGATGCACGATGATCGGATCGGCGGCTTTTTCCGGCGCCTTCGGGCCGGTCAGCGAACGCATCTGCAGACGCTCCTTCGCGTACACCAGCGAGTTCTGATACGCGACTTCGGTCAGGCCGAGGCTCTGCATGCCGACGCCCAGACGGGCAGCGTTCATCATCACGAACATCGCGTTCAAGCCCTTGTTCGGCTCACCGACGAGCCAGCCCTTCGCGTTGTCGAGATTGATCACGCACGTCGCGTTGCCGTGAATGCCCATCTTGTGTTCGATCGAGCCGCACTTCACGCCGTTGCGCTCACCCGGCTCGCCCGCTTCGTTCGGAACGAACTTCGGCACGATGAAGAGCGAGATACCCTTGGTGCCCTTCGGGGCATCCGGCAGACGTGCCAGCACGAGGTGGACGATGTTCGCGGCCATGTCGTGTTCGCCGCTCGAGATGAAGATCTTCGTGCCGCTGATGGCGTACGAGCCGTCGCTGTTCGGCTCCGCCTTCGTGCGCAGGATGCCGAGGTCAGTGCCGCAATGCGGTTCGGTCAGGCACATCGTGCCGGTCCACGTGCCGGACACCAGCTTCGGCAGGTAAAGTTGCTGCAGTTCCGGCGTGCCGTGCGCGTGCAGACATTCGTACGCGCCGTGCGACAGACCGGGATACATCGTCCACGCCTGATTCGCCGAGTTGAGCATTTCGTACAGCGCGTTGTTGACGAACGCGGGCAGGCCCTGGCCGCCGTACCCGGGATCGCAGCCGAGCGCCGGCCAGCCAGCCTCGACGTACTGTTGATAGGCTTCCTTGAAGCCTTTCGGCGTGGTCACGACGCCGTCACCGACGTACGTGCAACCTTCCTCGTCGCCGCTCTGGTTCAGCGGAAACAGCACCTCGGAGCAGAACTTGCCGGCTTCTTCGAGCACCTGGTTGATCGTATCGGCGTCGAGATCCGCGTGCCTCGGCATCTGCCTGATCTCGGCTTCGACGTTAAGCAGCTCGTGCAACACGAATTGCATGTCGCGCAGCGGCGCGGCGTACTGTCCCATGACTCTTCTCCACTCCAAAGGTGTTGGCTTAAAGCCCGGCCACCAGCCAGGGTCCGTAATGTGGACCTTTTCCGCCAACGAACCCGATGGATCCGGAGGCGCGGCTAGCGGCTTTCGCTTTGATACGAAACGATCAATTTATCCAGCGAGGCCCACGTCAGGCGCACTGCATCCGGCAGGTGCAGGAAGCGCGCATCGTGATGCAGACCCAGCGTGAGGCTGTACAGTTCGAAGAGCATCAGTTGCGGATCAGCGTCCTTCCTCAGATGCCCCTCTTCCATCGCCTGCGAAATGGCTCGCGTGAGCGCGGCGCGCCAGATGCTCACGCTCGACACCAGTTGCTCGCGCACCGGGTTGTCCGCGCGGTCGTCGTACTCGACCGCTCCGCTGATATAGATGCACCCAGTTGTGACTTCCTGAATGCGCTTCTCTATCCAGCGCGAGATCATCGCCCGCAGACGTGGCAGACCGCGCGGTTCATGCAGACTCGGAAAAAACACCTCCTCTTCAAAACGGCGGTGATATTCCCTGACCACTTCAACCTGCAGATCTTCGCGCGACCCAAAATGCGCAAACACGCCGCTTTTACTCATCTGCATGCGCTCGGCCAGGAGACCAATCGTCAGACCTTCGAGTCCGTCGCGGCTGGCCAGGTCGAGTGCTGCGTCGAGAATTGCGGCTCGCGTCTGTTCGCCTTTTCGCATAGCTTTTATACCGTTCTGATTTGACCGAAAGAAAATCGAACGGCCGTACTATTGTTGAGTACGACCGCCCGCGAAACAAGGACTTTATTAGAAACCGGTTTCTAACCGGCCTCCAATTTTGCGGCATCCGTCAATCGGACGACGCGTAATTTTAGGGATTGTTCGTCCGTCACGCCTAATGGGGTTTTACCGGCTCACCGCGCTTGTGTATCCAGGTGAATTACCCGGATTGCGCTGGGACGCCGGAGAGGATGGGCTGTGGTTGTTGTATTGCCTTGTTGTATTGCCTGTTCAGCGGATGGTTCGACGGCTGGTCTGCAAGCGCTGCCCCGGACGCGGGTTCCGTGCCCGGAGACGGAAAGCTAGTCGTAGCCACCGACCGTCAGCACCTTCATCACCGCCCGGTATGTGTTGTACGCGAGCCAGTTAAGAATGCGCTCGCCGCGCGGACGGGCCTCGTAGCGCGCCAGATCGATCCGGCGCGACTCGTCGAACGCGGTCAGGATCGCGGCGCGCAGGTCGTGGATCGCGCGATCCGCCACCAGCACGACGTTCGCCTCGTTGTTGACCAGCAGGCTGAGCGCATCAAGATTCGACGAGCCCACTGTCCCCCAGCTCGAATCGACCACCGCGACCTTGCCGTGCAGCAGCGTCTTCTCGTATTCGGCGATCTTGACGCCCGCTCGCAGCAGCGCGCGATACAGGAACGGCACCGCGTAATCGAGCGCGGCAAACTCCTTGCGCCCGATGATCAGCCGCACCTCGACGCCACGCCGCGCAGCGTGCGTGAGCGCACGACGGAGCTTGCGGCCTGGCATGAAATACGGATTGGCGAGCAGCACTTCGGTGCGCGCCTGGCCGATCGCGGTCAGATACGCCTTTTCGATCGCGCGACGGTTGACGAGGTTGTCTCGCGCGACAAACGCGACGCACGGCAGGCCGGAATCACGCAGATCGCCGCGCGCGCGCCGGCGCAACCGCAGGCGCGCAGCGCGGCCGGGATCGGGCGGCGCATCGCCGACTTCCGCGGTTGGCGATTCGATGGGCTTGTATCCGATGCGAATGCGGCGCCATTGCACTTCGAACGCGTCGCGGATGTCGGTGACGACCGGCCCATGCAGCTCGACCGCGAAATCCCACCGCGGGTGCGGCAGACGCGCGCCGTTGTTGTCGAAATCGTCGACGACGTTGATGCCGCCGCAATACGCGTACTCGTGATCGACCACCGCGAGCTTGCGGTGTGTGCGCGAAAAGCCGAAGCGGCCAAAGATATGCGGGTTATAGACGCGATGTTCGACGCCGTTCGGCAGCCAGTCATCAAACAGAGCGAGATTCCCGGTGCCGACGCCGTCGGTGATCACGCGTATCCGCACGCCACGCGCGGCGGCTCGCAGCAACGCAGCGGACAATTTCCGTCCCGCGTCGTCGTCGCAGAAGATGTACGTTTCGAGCGCGACATCGCGCGTCGCGGCGTCGACGCGTTCAATGAGCGCGTCGAAATATTCATCGCCGGAACGGAAGAGCCGGACATCGTTGCCGGTGGTGAAGCGGTATCGCTGCCAGTAACGCCGGCCGCGAAGGCTCTGACGGAGCCGCGCAAAGCGTCGCGTGGTGAGGCTCGTCATCGCGGGCGCGCCGTGAGGCGCGTCGGCAGTTGCAGGATGGCCTCGCGGTTCGACCACGAAAAGCAGCGCGCCGCCGCTTCCTCATAGGGTAACCACGCAAACGCCGTGTGCTCGCGCGGCGACAGCGTCACTTCAACGCGATGCGGCACCTGCAGGCTGAACCAGTGCTCGACATTGCGCGTGACACCGTCAGCGTACCGATGACGCCACACCGGATAAATCTCATATTCGATCTGATGCTGCCACTCATGCAGCGCATCGAGCGGCACCGCCGGCGTGCCGACGACAATGCCTGTTTCCTCGCCCACTTCGCGGATGGCTGTTTCGATGACGGGCTCGTCGATGTGGTCCTTCGATCCCGTCACGGATTGCCAGAAGCCCGGCCGGTCAGCCCGTTCGATAATCAGCACGTCGAGTTGCGGCGTATGGATGACGACAAGGACAGACTCCGGAATCTTCGGCGGTTTCGGCATGGTGATCGATGATCAGGCGAGGCACAGCGCACGCGCAGGTTACGCGCGCCGCATGTCAGTCAGTTGATAGATTTCGCTTCGACTGTAACGCAAAAAACGAAAAAGGCGCGTGACGCGCCTTTTTCTTCCGATGCTATTGAAGCTGCCGAAGTTGCTTCGGACGTTCGGGCAACGATTACTGAACCTTCGGCTCCGGCTGACGCAGACGGATGTGGAGTTCGCGCAACTGGCGCTCGTCCACTTCGCTCGGCGCCTGTGTGAGCAGGTCTTGCGCGCGTTGCGTCTTCGGGAACGCGATCACGTCGCGGATCGAATCGGCGCGCGCCATCATCGTCACGATACGGTCGAGGCCGAACGCGATACCGCCGTGCGGCGGCGCGCCATACTGCAGCGCGTCGAGCAGGAAGCCGAACTTCGCACGTGCTTCTTCCGCACCGATCTTGAGGGCGCGGAACACCTTGCTCTGCACGTCTTCCTGATAGATACGAACCGAGCCGCCGCCGATTTCCCAGCCGTTCAGCACCATGTCGTACGCCTTCGCGAGGCAGCGGCCCGGGTCCGTTTCCAGATATTCCAGGTGCTCGTCCTTCGGGCTCGTGAACGGATGGTGAGCGGCCACGTGACGTGCCTCTTCCTCGTCGTATTCGAACATTGGGAAGTCGATCACCCACAGCGGCTTCCAGCCGTCTTCGACGAGGCTGTTCGCCTTGCCGAATTCCGAATGGCCGATCTTCAGACGCAGCGCGCCGAGGCTGTCGTTCACCACCTTCGCGCGATCTGCCGCGAAGAAAATGATGTCACCGTCCTGCGCGCCGGTGCGCTCGAGGATCGCCGCGATCGACGCGTCGTGCAGGTTCTTGACGATCGGGCTTTGCAGACCGTCACGACCCTTCGCGACTTCGTTGACCTTGACCCACGCGAGACCCTTCGCCCCGTAGATGCGCACGAATTCCGTGTAGCTGTCGATGTCGCCACGCGACAACTCGCCACCCTTCGGCACGCGCAGCGCTGCAACGCGGCCGTCCTTCGTGTTGGCCGGCGTGCTGAACACCTTGAAATCGACGTCTTTCATCGCGTCGGTCAGGTCGGTGAATTCGAGTTTCACGCGCAGGTCGGGTTTGTCCGAACCGAAGCGGCGCATGGCTTCCGAATACAGCATGACCGGGAACTTCTCGTCGAGCTGAACGCCAATCGTTTCCTTGAACACGTGACGGATCATCGCCTCGAACAGATCGCGGATTTCCTGTTCGGTAAGGAACGAGGTTTCGCAGTCGATCTGCGTGAATTCGGGCTGACGGTCGGCGCGCAGGTCTTCATCGCGGAAGCACTTGACGATCTGGTAGTAACGATCGAAGTTCGCCACCATCAGCAGCTGCTTGAACAGCTGCGGCGACTGTGGCAGCGCGAAGAACTGACCCGGGTTGGTACGCGAAGGCACCAGGTAATCGCGCGCGCCTTCCGGTGTGCTCTTCGTGAGCATCGGCGTTTCGATGTCGATGAAGCCTTGCGCGTCGAGATACTTGCGCACTTCCATCGCGACGCGATAACGCAGGCGCAGGTTGTGCTGCATCTGCGGACGGCGCAGGTCGAGCACGCGATGCGTGAGGCGCGTGGTTTCCGACAGGTTGTCGTCGTCGAGCGGGAACGGCGGGGTGACCGATGCGTTCAGCACCGTCAGGTCGTGACACAGCACTTCGATCTTGCCGCTCTTCAGGCTGGCGTTCGCCGTGCCTTCCGGACGGTTGCGGACCACACCCTGAACGCGCACGCAGAACTCGTTGCGCACGCCTTCGGCGATCTTGAACATCTCCGCGCGATCCGGATCGCAGACGACCTGAACGAGGCCTTCGCGGTCGCGCAGGTCGATGAAGATGACGCCGCCGTGGTCGCGACGACGGCTCACCCAGCCGCACAGCGACACGGTTTGGCCCAGCAGGTGTTCGGTCACCAGACCGCAGTATTCAGATCTCATCGACATGATGTTTGTCTTTCGTTTTGCATTGATCGAACGGTGCGCGCCGACAGGGGACGCGCTCCGGCATTACAGCGGAGGCTCGATGGTGGTCGCGCGACGCACCGGCGCCGCGTTCACGGGCGCGGACGGCGCCACGACACCCATCGAGACGATGTACTTGAGCGCGGCGTCGACCGACATATCGAGTTCGACGACTTCACTCTTCGGCACCATCAGGAAGAAGCCGGACGTCGGATTCGGCGTCGTCGGCACGTACACGCTCACGTGATCTCCCTTCAGGTGGTTGACCACGTCGCCGCCGGGAATGCCCGTCAGAAACGCGATCGTGTAGGAACCCCTGCGCGGATACTCGATCAGCAACGCCTTGCGGAACGCGTTGCCGCTGCTCGACAGCAGCGTGTCCGACACCTGCTTGACGCTGGTATAGATCGGACCGACCACCGGAATATGACGCACGACGACTTCCCACCACTTGACGAGCGTCTGCCCGATGAAGTTCTGCGTCAATAGTCCGACGATAAAAATAAACGCGATGGTCAATACGGCGCCCAGACCCGGCAGACGGAAGCCAAGCGCGCGCTCCGGCTGCCACGATTCCGGCAGCAGCAGAAGCGTCTGGTCCATCGTACCGATGATCAGGCCAAGCACCCACAAGGTAATGGCGAGCGGTACCAGCACCAGCAGGCCAGTCAGGAACACCGATTTGAGCGTCGTCTTTTTCGTCGTCATGTGTACCGCCAGTGAACCGCGCCGGCGCATGCCGCCGCGGTGTGCTTGTCGCCCTTGCGGGCTGCGATGCTGCTACGCGCCGTCTGCGCCCGAATTCGATGCGGGCGCTGCGGCAGCAGGAGCGGCCGGTGCGGCTTTCGCGCTATCGGCGCCAGCGGACGACGAACCGGCATCGGTTTTGCCGCTATCGGTCTGGCCACTATCGGCTACAGCGCCTTCACCAGCCGCGGGCTTCGCGGCCGCAGCCGCACCGCCCGCCCCACCACGGAAGTCGGTGACGTACCAGCCCGAGCCCTTCAGCTGGAAGCCGGCGGCCGTAACCTGTTTGCGGAACGCGTCTTTGCCGCATTCCGGGCATTGCGTCAGCGGGGCGTCGCTCATCTTCTGAAGCACGTCCTTCCCGAAGCCGCATGATTCACAACGATAAGCGTAGATCGGCATGATCTTTATTCCCTGCGAAAATCCTGTAAACGCCTGCAAAGCCTTGAATTATAGCCGCAAACGGTTTGCCGCCCCGGAATTCGGGGCGTGCGGCGGGATAGACCCGCCGCGTTGTCAAATGGGGGCGTTGCGGCCTGGATCAAGCTACCGCGGCACCGCGACGACGCCATGTCATCCAGCGCTCACGCCCGGCGAACACCGGTACCGAATCTGCGACGGCCTCATCTTCGATCAGTTCGAAATGCGGCAGCAGCAACGCCTCCAGCTCCGGACGCTCGATGCCGAACGGCGGCCCTTTCGGCGTAGCGCCGAGAAAGTAGAAGCCGGCCAGCAGCGCACCTGCCGGCAACAAGGTAGCCATCCGCTGCGCATAGTCGCCCCAGCGTGCTTTCGGCAGGGCGCAGAGAAACGCGCGCTCGTAAATCCACGCTGGCGTAAACGGCGGCTCGTACGAGAAGAAATCCGCCTGTTCGACGACCGCACCGTGTGCCCCCAGTTGCTCGCGCGCGGTCGCGACCGCGTTCGGTGAGAAGTCGATCGCGCGAACCTGACGCCCTTCCTGCGCGAGCACCAGCGCTTCCCAGGCGCTTCCGCAGCCGGGAATCAAAACGGATTCGCCCGCGTGCCGCGCGGCAAACGCCGTGAACGCCGATGGCACGCCCGCTTGATCCCACGGCATGAAGCCGGATTTGAAACGCTCGTCCCAGAAGGCCGGCGAGTTCGGATCTCGCGTCGCGAATTCCGGAACGGTCTGACCAGCGCCGACACCTGACTGTGGTGGAGGACGGTTTGAATCAACGCTCATGGATCTCTCCCTGCCAGCCCAATGAGTCAGCCGCCATACAGCATGGCCAGCCAGACGCGCGCAAGCACCGCGCCGACGCCCGCTGCAATGCCGAACATCAAAAGGCCTTGCAGCAGTCTGTTAGTCCGCTTTTGCTCGAGCAGGATGAGTCGCATGGCGTCGTCGTGCGGCTCGCCGTGCTGCGCATCGTGGCGCGACGCCAGCACGTGATGGATCAGACGCGGCAGTTGCGGCAGCGTCTTGCTCCATTGCGGCGCCTCGATCTTGAGCCGTTCGTACCAGCCGGACAGCCCGATCTGCTCGTTCATCCAGCGTTCGAGATACGGCTTGGCGGTCTTCCACAGATCGAGTTCGGGATCGAGCGAGCGGCCAAGGCCTTCGACGTTCAGCATCGTCTTCTGCAGCAGCACCAGTTGCGGCTGGATCTCGACATTGAAGCGGCGCGATGTCGAGAAGAGACGCAGCAACACCTGACCGAGCGAGATATCCTTCAGCGCACGATCGAAGTACGGCTCGCACACGGCGCGAATCGCGCTTTCGAGCTCCTCGACGCGGGTTGTCTTCGGCACCCAGCCCGACTCCAGATGCAGCGTGGCGACGCGGTGATAGTCGCGCTTGAAGAACGCCAGGAAGTTCTGCGCGAGATAGTTTTTGTCGAAGTCCGACAACGCGCCGATGATGCCAAAATCGAGCGCAATATAGCGCCCGAAATGCCGTGGGTCGAGGCTCACCTGGATGTTGCCCGGGTGCATGTCGGCGTGGAAAAAGCCGTCGCGGAACACCTGCGTGAAGAAGATCTCGACGCCTTCGCGCGCCAGCTTCGGAATGTCGACGCCCGCCGCGCGCAGCGTCTCGACCTGGCTGATCGGCACACCGATCATGCGCTCCATCACGAGCACCGTGGGCGTGCAGAATTCCCAATACATCTCCGGCACGAGCAGCAGATCAAGGCCGGCGAAGTTGCGGCGCAGCTGGCTGCCATTGGCCGCCTCGCGCATCAGATCGAGCTCGTCGTGCAGATACTTGTCGAATTCGCCGACCACTTCGCGCGGCTTCAGGCGCTTGCCGTCCGCCCACAGGCGCTCGGCCCACACAGCGAGATCGCGCATCAGCGCGAGATCGGAGTCGATCACAGGCAGCATGTTCGGCCGTAGCACCTTCACCGCGACCGCCTTGCCGGCGTGCTGCCCGGCCTTCACCTTCGCGAAGTGCACCTGCGCAATCGACGCGCTCGCCACCGGCACCCGCTCAAAATCATCGAACAGCACGCCGACCGGCGCACCCAGCGATTTCTCTACGATCGCGATCGCGACGTCGGAATCGAACGGGGGCACCTGGTCCTGAAGCTTCGCGAGTTCGTTCGCGATATCGACGGGCAGCAGGTCGCGCCGCGTCGACAGCACCTGGCCGAACTTCACGAAGATCGGCCCGAGGCTTTCGAGCGCGAGGCGCAGACGCACGCCTGGCGGCTGGTCGAAGCGACGCCCGATCGTGGTGACACGAAGCAGCAACCTTACGCGCCGGTCATTGACGCGGCTCAACATCATCTCGTCGAGACCGAAGCGGATGACGGTAAAGAATATTTTTAGAAAACGCAGAAAACGCATCGTAGAGCCCGGTGACTAGCGCGTGCCGCGCGGCGTGGCGGCTCCGCCCGACGCGTCGGCGTCACGGGCTTCAACCTTGTGTTCAAGACGTTCGACGCGCTTTTCGACGCGCGCCAGCGCATCGCGCGCACGGGCGAGTTCAGCGTTGAAATCTTCCAGCGCCGTGCGCCGCACCAGTTGCGGCTTTTCATCGAGCAGATATTCCGCGACCGAACCCAGCAGATTGCGACCCGTGCGAAGCGTCTGCGCATGCATCGAGCGCGCCAGCGAAGCAACGCGCAAAGCGGGGGCATCGCCGATCAACCTGGCGAGATCTTCTTCGGGTTCCCAGCGCAGATGCTCGGCGAGCTTCGCGATCACCGTAGCGAACTCCGCGTCGCCTTCGATTTTCACGTGCTTCATTGCGGCGGCCTGACCGCCCTGCACGAAGGCCGGCAACGCATCCGGCGGCACGGACACCACGACGTCGAACTGCTGCGCTTCGGTTTCGTCGACCGCGGACAGATAGCCATCCGGCCCGACGAGCAGTATCAGCGTGACAGGTGAACAGGTGAGCCGGGCAGTCTTGCCGGCGTAGGGAGCGAGGCGCTCGCGTGCCCACGATTCGCGGGCGAGCAGATGGTTGACGGCAGCAGCGAAGGGCTTGGCGGCGAGGGTCATCGGAAGTGGAAAGAAAAAACCCGCGCCGGCGATCTGCCAGCGCGGGTTCCTATTGTAACGTCCGTTGGCTTGCGGACTGTCTATGCCGAACGGCCAGTCAGGTGGCCCGATGCGCGGTTAACCTGACGTTCACACGCGCCCCGGCCTGCAGGCCAGTCAATGCTGCGCAACCTGCTGGATGCCCGCGAGCAGCCAGCCTTCGCCGGTGCGTGTCGACTTCGACAGGTTCCAGATTTCCACGAACGGCTCGGCCGCCGCACCTGCGGTCTCGCGGATCAGCCCCGAGAAACGCACGCTCGCGAAATATTCCGTGCCGCGATCTTCGACGCCCAGCAGCTCTGCGTTCAGCTGGACCACGTCCGTCTGGTTCGTGCCCGTGCCGCGTGAAGAAAGGTCGACCTTCACCTCGGCGTACATTTCCGGCGTGGTGAATTCGCGGATGTCGTCCATATTGCCGACGTCCCACGCGGCCTGCAGACGAATGAAGTAAACCTTCGCGTTGCGCAGGAACGCTTCCGTGTCGAAGTTCGCCGGCACCGACGGCGCGGTCCCGACTTCAGGCGTGTTCAGCGGATTGCCATGCGGCGCGAGATACGAACCGGACGGCGGCGCCGTATAGCTCGGCTCCTGCGGCGAATAGCCCGTGGCACCTGCGTTCAGCGTCGGCGAACCGGCGCCGCTTGCGTAAGCCGGCGTGCCGGCGTCACGTTTGCGGCCCATGAACTTGCGGATCAGCCAGATGGCCACCATCGCGATCAGCGCGATGATGATGAAGTTAGCCATTGCACCGGCGAACGCTTCGCCCAGACCAAAGTGCGAGAGCAGCGCGGCGATACCCAGACCTGCGGCCAGACCCGCGATCGGCCCGAGCCAGCGTGAGCGGTTCGGCGCGGGTGTGGCGGCCGGCGCCGGCTGCGCGCGTTGCGCCTGGGCGGCCTGCGCCGATTGCTGAGTGGGTTGAGCGGGTTGGGCCGGCGGCGGCGTGGTGGAACGCTGCATCGTATTCGACTGGCGGCCGATGCTGCCACCACCGCCGAGGCGCCGCGCTTCGGCGTCAAGCGAAACGAGCGATCCGGCCGTGATCAGACCGACCATGGCCACCACTCCGATTCGCCTCGCCCACGAACCCGATTTCTTACGGGAAGATAACAAACGCGAATCAGACATTTTTCACATTCCTTAAAAAACAATGATTTAGGACGTTAGTACTTCGTCCCCACGTGTAAAGCTACCACACCAGCTGACAAATTGTAATATTTGACGGCGTCGAGGCCTGCTTGTTCCATCATTGTTTTTAAAGTTTCCTGATCCGGATGCATGCGGATCGATTCGGCGAGATACCGATAGCTTTCGGCGTCCTTCGCGAAACGATCGCCAAGCCAGGGCAGAACCTTGAACGAGTAAACATCGTAGACCTTCTTCAGCGGATCCCATACCTTCGAGAACTCCAGCACGAGCAGACGTCCGGCGGGTTTCAGCACACGACGCATTTCTGCCAGCGCCACGTCCTTATGCGTCATATTGCGCAACCCGAAAGCGACGGTGACCACGTCGAAGTAATTGTCCGGAAAGGGAATTTTTTCCGCGTCGCACAACAGCGCCGGTGCGATGACGCCCTTGTCGAGCAGACGGTCGCGGCCCACCCGCAACATCGATTCGTTGATGTCCGTGTGCCAGACTTCGCCGCTCGGTCCGGCCTGCTTCGCGAACGCTTTCGACAGATCGCCCGTTCCGCCTGCGATGTCGAGCACCTTGAAGCCCGGCCGCACCTTCGCCTGAGCGATCGTGAACATCTTCCACGCGCGGTGCAACCCGCCCGACATCAGGTCGTTCATCAGGTCGTAGTTGGTGGCGACCGAGTGAAACACCCCCGCCACCTTCTTCGCTTTTTCCTGTTCGTCGACTGTCTGAAAGCCGAAGTGGGTCTTGTTCATCGCGCTTGTCCTTTCGCGTATTCTGGAATGTTGCGCCGCAATACCTGGCGCGCAGGCCGCATCGTACCAGCGGATGACACAATTAGTGGCAATGTCCGTGCCCGTGGCCGTGCGCAGCACCGGCAGCGGCCATCGGTGCGTCGCGGTCGACGCCCGCCGCTGCGAGTTTGCCGAAGTACTCGCGCCACAGTTCGTCCTGACGGATCGCGATGTCGTACAGCAGGTCCCACGAATAGAGCCCGGTCGAGTGCCCGTCCGAGAACGTGGGCTGCAACGCGTAATTACCGACGCCTTCGATCGATACGATCGACACGTCGCGCTTGCCGGTCTGCAGCGTCTCCTGGCCCGGGCCGTGGCCACGCACTTCCGCCGACGGCGAAAACACTCGCAGGAGTTCGAACGGTACGCGGTAGCTCTTGCCGTCGCCGTACTGGAGTTCGAGCACGCGCGATTTCGCGTGAACGACGACGCCGGTCGGAACCGGTGTATCGGGAGTCAGTCCGCTCATGATGACCTCAGGCGAGAGCTTGTTCGATTTCGTTGCGCACCGCTTCGCGCAGCAGCGTGGCCTGTGCGCGGCGCGACGACAGCAGCGCCTCCGACACCGTACGCTGGCGCGGCGCCCAGATCGGCAGCGGAAAATGCGCGTCGTTTGAAAAACGCGGAATCACATGCCAGTGCACGTGCGGCACCTGGTTGCCGAGACTCGCGAGATTCACCTTCACGGGTTGCATCACACGTCTCATCGCGCGCTCGACAGCGTAAACAGCCCGCATCACGCGATCGCGCTCATCGTCAGACAGATCGGAAAACTCGGCGATATGCGCGTTCCAGATCACCCGGCAAAAGCCCGGGTAATCGTGTTCGTCGGCGAGAACGACACGCAGCGTATCGTTCTGCCACAGCACATCGCCGCCTTCCTCACGGCAAAATACACACTCCATCATCTTCCCCGAACGGATATGTCAGCCGTGTCATTAGACCAGCACGCGCTCGATTCCGCCATTGTTCGCACGTTGCACGTAATCAGCCATCCAGTTTTCGCCCAGCACGTGACGCGCCATTTCGACGACGATGTAATCCGCTTCAGTGCCCGAGTCTTCGTTGTAGCGCGACAGGCCCTGCAGGCATGACGGGCAGCTCGTCAGGATCTTGATGTCGGGCACGTTGCCCGGCTGCGGGCCGTTGCCTGCCTTCAGCACTGAACCTTCAGCCGCACCCGCGGCGCCCGCCGACGCATTCGCCGGATTGATCGCGTTCGCGCCCGCTTCACCAACCAGCGGAATGCCGCGCAGCTTCGCCGCGCCCTTGCGCATTTCCTCTTCCTTGCGGAAGCGGACCTGCGTCGAGATATCCGGACGCGTCACCGCGAGCGTGCCCGATTCACCGCAGCAACGATCGTTCTTCTCGATCGTGTAGCCGTCGTGTTCAGAACCCATCAACTCGTTCACGAGCTTCACCGGGTCCATCGTCTTGATCGGCGTGTGACACGGGTCGTGATACATGTAGCGCGTGCCGGTCACGCCTTCCAGCTTGATGCCCTTTTCGAGCAGGAATTCGTGAATGTCGATGATCCGGCAGCCCGGGAAAATCTTCTCGAATTCATAGCCGGCCAGCTGGTCGTAACACGTGCCGCACGACACCACGACCGTCTTGATGTCGAGGTAGTTCAGCGTGTTCGCGACGCGGTGGAACAGCACGCGGTTATCCGTGACGATCTTCTCGGCCTTGTCGTACTGACCCGAGCCGCGCTGCGGATAGCCGCAACACAGATAACCCGGCGGCAGCACCGTCTGCACGCCCGCTTCCCACAGCATCGCCTGCGTGGCCAGGCCGACCTGCGAGAACAGCCGCTCCGAGCCACAGCCCGGGAAGTAGAACACCGCTTCCGAATCGGCCGTAGTCGTCTTCGGATTACGGATGATCGGCACGATCTTGTTGTCTTCGATGTCGAGCAGCGCGCGCGCCGTTTTCTTCGGCAGATTGCCCGGCATCTTCTTGTTCATGAAGTGGATCACCTGCTGCGTGACCGGCGGCTTGCCGACCGTCGCCGGCGGATGCGCCGTCTGCTTCTTCGCGAACTTCTTCAGCACGTCGTTGCCGAGGCGCTGCGCCTTGTAACCGATGCCCATCATCGCGGTACGCGCGAGGTTGATGGTCTGCGGATTCGTCGCGTTGAGGAAGAACATGCCGGCTGCGTTGCCCGGATTGAACTTCTTCTTGCCCATCTTGCGCAGCAGGTTGCGCATGTTCATCGTCACGTCGCCGAAGTCGATCTTCACCGGACACGGCGTCACGCACTTGTGACACACCGTGCAGTGATCGGCGACGTCGTTGAACTCGTCCCAGTGCTTGATCGACACGCCGCGGCGGGTCTGCTCTTCGTACAGGAACGCCTCGACCAGCAAGGAAGTGGCGAGAATCTTGTTGCGCGGGCTGTACAGCAGATTCGCGCGCGGCACGTGCGTCGCGCACACCGGCTTGCACTTGCCGCAGCGCAGGCAGTCCTTGATCGAATCGGCGATCGCGCCAATATCGGACTGCTGCATGATCAGCGATTCGTAGCCCATCAGGCCAAAGCTCGGCGTGTATGCGTTGCGCAGATCGGCGCCCGGCAGCAGCTTGCCCGCGTTGAAGCGGCCATGCGGGTCGACGCGCTGCTTATACGCGCGGAATTCACCGATTTCGTCTTCGGTCAGGAATTCGAGCTTCGTAATGCCAATGCCGTGCTCGCCGGAAATCACGCCATCAAGCGAACGCGCGAGCTTCATGATGCGCGCGACCGCCGTGTGGGCGTCCTGCAGCATCTCGTAGTTATCCGAGTTGACCGGGATGTTCGTGTGAACATTGCCGTCGCCCGCGTGCATGTGGAGCGCGACGAACACGCGGCCGCGCAGCACCTGCTTGTGGATTGCCTGCGCTTCGTCGAGGATCGGCTTGAACTCACCGCCCGCGAAGATCTGGCGCAGTTCAGCGCGAATCTCCGCCTTCCACGACACGCGTACCGTGCGGTCCTGCGTTACGTGGAAAACGGTGGCTTCCGGTTGCGCGTCGACGCGGTCCGCGAATTTCTCCGCGAGACCTTCGTAGCCGAGCTGCACCAGATAGTGCTGCGCCTCACGCAGCGACAGATCCAGCTTGTCGCGCAGGAATTCCCAGCGCGTGCGCACGTGCTTCAGCAGATCCAGCGCCTGTTGCACGCGGTCTTCGAGCAGTTCGGCGCTCGGGATTTCGTTCGCGTCATCGCTCTTGCCGAGCGGCAGCTTGCCGGCCTTGAAGAACGCTTCGAGCGCATCGACCAGTTGCAGCTTGTTCTTGATCGACAGCTCGATGTTGATGCGCTCGATGCCGTCCGTGTACTCGCCCATGCGATTGAGCGGAATCACGACGTCTTCGTTGATCTTGAACGCGTTCGTGTGTCTCGCGATCGCAGCGGTGCGGCTGCGGTCGAGCCAGAAGCGCTTGCGCGCCTCGGCGCTGACCGCGACGAAGCCTTCACCGCTCTTGCCGTTCGCCATCCGCACGACTTCCGACGTGGCGTGCGCGACGGCATCCGCATCGTCACCGACGATGTCGCCGATCAGCACCATCTTCGGAAACGCATTGCGCTTCGACTTGGTCGCATAACCGACGGCGCGCAGATAGCGCTCGTCGAGATGTTCCAGGCCCGCGAGAATCGCGCCGCCCTTCTTCGACGTTTCGAACAGGTAATCCTTGATCTCGACGATGCTCGGAATCGCCTCGCGCGCCTGGCCGAAGAATTCAAGGCAGACGGTGCGCGTATTCGCGGGCATCTTGTGCAGCACCCAGCGCGCCGACGTGATCAGACCGTCACAGCCTTCCTTCTGGATGCCGGGCAGGCCCGCGAGGAATTTATCGGTGACGTCCTTGCCGAGGCCTTCCTTGCGGAAGCGCTTGCCTTCAATGTTGAGCGATTCCGTGCGCAGCAGCTTTTCGCCCGGCGCGTACTCACCGTCGAACCACTTCAGTTCGAAGCGCGCTACCGCGATGTCATGGATCTTGCCCATGTTGTGGTCGAGGCGCGTGACTTCGAGCCAGTTCCCTTCCGGGTCGACCATGCGCCACCAGGCGAGGTTATCGAGCGCGGTGCCCCACAGCACGGCCTTCTTGCCGCCCGCGTTCATCGCGACGTTGCCGCCGATGCACGATGCGTCGAGCGACGTCGGATCGACCGCGAACACAAAGCCGGCCTGCTCGGCCGCTTCGGTTACACGACGCGTAACGACGCCCGCGCCCGAGAAGATAGTCGCGACCCGGCGATCGAGACCCGGCAGTTCGGTCATCTCGACCGCGCCGAGTTCTTCGAGCTTTTCAGTGTTAATGACGGCCGAGAACGGTGTGAGCGGCACCGCGCCGCCCGTGTAGCCCGTGCCGCCTCCGCGCGGGATCACGGTCAGTCCGAGTTCGAAGCACGCCTTGATCAGGCCGGCGATTTCGGCTTCGGTATCCGGCGTCAGGACGACGAAGGGGTATTCGACGCGCCAGTCGGTTGCGTCAGTGACGTGCGAGACGCGTGACAGGCCGTCGAAGCGGATGTTGTCCTTCTGCGTCTGACGACCGAGGACTTTGGTCGCGCGTTTGCGCAGGTCGGCGGTTTTCTCGAACTCGCTCGCGAAATCGGCGACGGCACGGCGCGCGGCGCCGACCAGCGTTTCGACGCGCGCGGCGCGGTCGACGCCTGCTTCGTCGCTGTGCTCGATCAGGTCGGCTCTACGACGCTTCTCGATCTCGGTAAGACGGTGGTTCAGCGCCTCGATCAGCAGCGCGCGGCGCTTCGGGTTGTCGAGCAGGTCGTCCTGCAGATACGGATTGCGGCGCACGACCCAGATATCGCCGAGCACTTCGTACAGCATCCGCGCCGAGCGGCCGGTACGGCGTTCGGCGCGCAGTTCGGCGAGCGCGGCCCACGCATCGTCGCCGAGCAGCCGGATGACGATTTCGCGATCAGAAAACGACGTGTAGTTATAGGGAATTTCGCGCAGGCGCGGTTCGAGGTCGACGGCTACCGCGGCAGCGGCGCCGTGCGGATCGAAAACTTGAGGTGCGTTCATATTCGGACGACTCGGTGGGTCAGCAACGCCCGCTCCAGATGAAGGGGCAAGCTGACAGTGCGCGTGGGGCGCAATTCTGGAAATCTTTTCTGTGGAGCGAAGCCCGCCGATGGCGACTCACATCGGCGTCTTCATGCGCCTAGCAGCTACACGATCGTGCATGCCGGACGTGCCGCTGCGCCGCGGGACGGGACTCACGCGGTGCGGGCATCAAATGGTCGATCCGGGGCTGCCAGTGCATCTTCCGATCCTTGTTCCAAAATGGGATTCTAACGCATGATCGGGGTGCGCGCCGGAGGTGGGAGAAGGCTGCGAAGGGGCAGCCGAATGGCTGATGCTGGGGTGCGTGTGGCCAGCCGGAGGGCGGTTGGCGCTATTATTGACCCTTTCCCGTCCCGTAAAGCGCATCGCGCGCCACCCGCATGGCTTCCCACGACTATCTGAAGAAAACCCTGACCGCGCGCGTCTACGACGTCGCCCGCGAGACCGAGCTCGAACGTGCGCCGAATCTGTCGGCACGGCTGCGCAACCCGATTTATCTGAAGCGTGAGGATAACCAGCCGGTTTTCTCGTTCAAGCTGCGCGGCGCGTACAACAAGATGGTGAACCTGCCGGCGGACGCGCTGGAACGTGGCGTGATTACCGCGTCGGCGGGTAATCATGCGCAGGGCGTGGCGCTGTCGGCGGCGCGGCTTGGCGTGAAGGCGATCATCGTGGTGCCCGTTACGACGCCGCAGGTCAAGGTCGATGCGGTGCGCGCCCACGGCGGCCCGACAGTCGAAGTCGTGCAGTTCGGTGAATCGTTTAGCGACGCCTACGGGCACGCCACCAGACTGCAGGAAGAGCGCGGCCTGACGTTCGTTCATCCGTTCGACGATCCTTACGTGATCGCCGGCCAGGGTACGGTCGCGATGGAAATTCTGCGTCAGCATCAGGGCCCGATTCACGCGATCTTCGTGCCGATCGGCGGGGGCGGATTTGCGGCGGGCGTCGCGGCGTACGTCAAGGCCGTGAGGCCGGAGATCAAGGTCATCGGCGTGCAGACCGAAGATTCGTGCGCGATGGCGCAGTCGCTGAAGGCGGGCGAGCGTGTCACGCTGAACGAGGTCGGTCTGTTTTCGGACGGCACGGCCGTCAAGCTGGTCGGCGAGGAAACCTTCCGCCTGTGCAAGGAATATCTCGACGACGTCCTCGTCGTGAACACCGACGCGCTGTGCGCGGCGATCAAGGACGTCTTCCAGGATACGCGCAGCGTGCTCGAACCAGCGGGCGCGCTCGCCGTGGCGGGCGCGAAGCAGTACACGGAACGCGAAGGCATCGAGAACCAGACGCTGATCGCAGTCACGTCCGGCGCGAACATGAACTTCGACCGGATGCGTTTTGTGGCGGAACGCGCCGAAGTGGGTGAAGCGCGTGAAGCGGTGTTCGCCGTGACGATTCCGGAAGAGCGTGGCAGCTTCAAACGCTTCTGCGAACTGGTGGGCACGCGTAGCGTCACCGAGTTCAACTACCGGATCGCCGACGCAAAATCGGCGCACATCTTCGTCGGCGTGCAGATCAAAAACCGCGGCGAATCGGCCGAGATCGCGAAGGCGTTCGAGGGACACAATTTCGCCACTGTCGACCTGACCAACGACGAATTGTCGAAGCAGCACATCCGCTATATGGTGGGCGGCCGCTCGCCGCTCGCGCACGACGAACGCCTGTTCCGCTTCGAGTTTCCGGAGCGGCCGGGCGCGTTGATGAAGTTTTTATCATCGATGGCACCGAACTGGAATATCAGCCTGTTCCATTACCGGAATCAGGGCGCCGATTACAGCTCGATTCTCGTCGGCATCCAGGTGCCGGGCGCGGAAGACGGCGAATTCGCGCGCTTCCTCGCGTCGCTGGGCTATCCGTACTGGGAAGAAAGCGCGAATCCGGTTTACAAGCTGTTCCTTTCCTGACGGCGGCGGACGTCGACGCATATGGCTTTTTCGCTCGAAGACAAGCTGGTCGTGGCGATTTCATCGCGGGCGCTGTTCGACTTCGAGGAAGAGAACCGTGTCTACGAGGCGGGCGACCTGCAGGCGTATGAAGCATTGCAGCGCGAACGCCTGAACGTGCCGGCGCGGCCCGGCGTCGCGTTTCCGCTGATTCGCAAGCTGCTGGCGCTGAACGCGGGCGCGCATCGTGTCGAAGTAGTGATCCTGTCGCGCAGCGATCCGATCAGCGGGCTACGTGCGTTCAGCTCATGCCGCGAGCATGGCCTGGCGATCGAGCGCGGCGTATTCACACGCGGGCGGGCGCCGTTCAGCTATCTGAAGCCGCTGAATGCATCGCTGTTTCTGTCGGCCAATCAGGACGACGTGCGCGACGCGCTGGCTGCCGGATTCCCGGCTGCACGCGTATTGCCAGAATCGGCGAAAATGGCGAGCAGGCATCCGGACGAGATTCGCATTGCTTTTGACGGCGACGCCGTGCTGTTTTCCGACGAAGCAGAGCGCGTGTTCCAGAAGGATGGGCTGGGCGCATTTGTCGGTCACGAGACCGACAAGAAAGATCTGCCGCTGGCGGACGGTCCGCTGAAGCCGCTGCTGGGCGCGCTGCACCGGTTGCAGAAACTGGCGGACGAAGCCGCGCCGACGCAGACCGCGCCGATGCGCATCCGCACGGCGCTGGTGACGGCGCGATCGGCGCCGGCGCATGAGCGCGCGATCCGGACGCTCATGCAGTGGAACATCGAAATCGACGAAGCGATGTTCCTCGGTGGGCTCGACAAAGGTGAATTCCTGCGCGAGTTCGAACCGGACTTTTTCTTCGACGACCAAATTCGCCACTGCGAATCGGCCCGTGTCGTTACGGCAACGGGGCACGTCGTGAGTGGCATCGTGAACGCATCATGACACCTGAACAATCGCCGCTTGGCAAACCTTCTTCCTATACGGAACAGTACGACGCGTCGCTGCTCTTTCCGATCGCACGCAGTGCTGCGCGCGAGGCGATCGGCATTGGCGCACGGTTGCCGTTCTTTGGCACGGACATCTGGAATGCGTACGAGCTTTCGTGGCTGAACGCGCGTGGCAAGCCGCAGATCGCGGTGGCGACGTTCTTTATTCCGGCGGATTCGCCGAATATTGTCGAGTCGAAGTCGTTCAAGCTGTATCTGGGGTCGTTTGCGCATACGACGTTTGAGTCGATCGATGTCGTGCGGGAGACGATCAAGCGGGATGTTTCAGCTGCAACTGGCGCTTCGGTTTCGTTGCACCTCGCGCCGCCCGCTGAGTTTGGCAAGCTCGCGCTTGAGGAGTTTGAGGGGTTGTCGCTGGATCGGCTCGATCTTGATACGTCTGTGTACCACCCTGAGCCTTCGTTTTTGACTGCTGCTTTAGACGAGGCTCCGGTAGAGGAGACCTTGTTCTCCAATCTGCTGAAGTCGAATTGCCCTGTGACCGGGCAGCCGGATTGGGGCAGCATCCAGATTCATTATGTTGGTCCGCAGATCGATCATGCAGGGTTGTTGCGATACATCATTTCGTATCGCAATCACACCGGGTTTCATGAGCAATGCGTTGAGCGGATCTTTATCGATGTACTTAGGGCCTGCCGGCCTGTGAAGCTCGCTGTTTATGCGCGGTATACCCGCCGCGGTGGGCTCGATATCAATCCGTTCCGGACTAACTTTAATCTGCCTATGCCGGATAATTTGCGCACCGCGCGGCAGTGAGGTTTTTTGGTTTTTTTGTTGTTCTGGATTTGTTGTTGTTCTGGTTTTCTTGTTGTTCTGGTTTTGTTGGCCTTTCCTTGTAGCCATGTCGGTCTATTGGCGTCGCCCCTGTGCGGGGCGGCACCTACTTGCCCACAGGCGCTTCTTGCGGCGCGTTTTGGGGTCTTTGTTGGCCTTCCCTTGTATTCAAGTCGGTCTATTGGCGTCGCCCCCTGTGCGGGGCGGCACCTACTTTTCTTTGTCCTTGCCAAAGAAAAGTAGGCAAAAGAAAGGCGCCGAAAACTCTTCGCTTCCTGGTGCGTCATCACCGGGGAATGGCACCCCATGAAGTGTCGCCCCGACATTTTACCCGGCATCGGCCCGCGCACGATCGGATCCCCCGCACAGCACACTTCGTGACAAAGGGCTCATCCACCCGGCTCCGCGTTGCGTCGCCGAATGGCATAACCGTCACATCACATCACCGACGGCATAGCTTCCGCGTGGGCGCTTGCGTACGTGCCGTCCTGACCGATTCCGCCGCCGACGGCTTGCGCCGTCATTGCTGCGCCGTGCTGCGCGCGTGCGGCGCAGTGAGCTAACGCAACCATGCCGCCGTCTGGCGAATCCGTCCGCGACGCACGCAGTGCGGAGTGGGGTGGATGAATGCCTTGTCACGGGCGGTGCTGTGCGGGAGACGTTCTCGTGCGCGGACCTATAGCGTTTCTGTGCGGGGGGTGACACTTCATGGGGTGCCATTCCCCGGCAGCGACACAACCCGGAACGGACGAGTTTTCGGCGCCTTTCTTTTGCCTACTTTTCTTTGGCAAGGACAAAGAAAAGTAGGTGCCGCCCCGCACAGGGGCGACGCCAATAGACCGACATGGCTACAAGGAAAGGCCAACAAAAACCCAAACGCATCGAAAGAAGCGCCCAAGGGAAAGCCCAACAAAAAACCGGCCCAACAAAAAACCCTAGCCGCCAGGCGCCTTATAAGCGACACAATCCACTTCAACCCGACAATCAATCACCATACTGGAAACGACACACGCCCGAGCCGGAGGATTCTCCCCAAAATACTCCCGAAACACCTTGTTGAACGAAGCAAAATCGCGCGGATCATCAAGCCATACACCGCAGCGAACAACGTGCTCGGCCCCATACCCAGCTTCTTTAAGAATGGCAAAAACGTTCTGAATCGCCTTGTGCGATTGCTCGACGATCCCGCCATTGATCACTTCGCCATTCTCCATCGGCGTCTGGCCGGACACGAACAGCCAGCCGTCCGCTTCGACCGCGCGAGCAAAAGGCATATGCTGCCCGCCGGTACCCTTTCCACCTTCCACGCCATAACGCTTCATCACACCACTCCTCAATCAAAAACCGGCGACGCCAGATAGAACAGGCACACCGCAAAAGTTAATAAACAACGCAAAAATCCAGATAATCAGAACGCGCCCTGCGCATCCCCTTTCGACGCTGCGCCGCGCGCAACAAAATGCCCTGCCCGCTCACCGGTCGGCTGCCCATCGCGATACGACAACACGCCGTTCACCCACACCGCATCGATGCCATCAGCAGCCTGTTGCGGCTTCTCAAATGTCGCCGCATCACGCACCCGCGCCGGGTCGAACAGCACGAGGTCAGCGTGATACCCCACATGCACCTCGCCACGCTGCGTCAAACCAAAGCGGCCCGCAGACAGGCTCGTCATCTTCCGCACCGCCTCTTCCAGCGGAATCAGACCGGTATCGCGCGCGTAATGTCCGAGCACACGCGGAAACGCGCCCCACAACCGCGGATGCGGCAGCGGATCGTTCGGCAAACCATCCGAGCCCACCATCGTCGCCGGATGCGACAGGATCCGCCGCACGTCGTCCTCCGACATGTTGTGATACACCGCGCCCGCCGGCCGCAGCCGTTTGCCCGCTTCCTGCTGCGTCACGCCCCACTCGGCCGCGATGTCCTTCACGAGCTTGCCCGCCATCTCCGGATGCGGCTCCGACCACGTGATCGTGATGTCGATATCGCCCGTCACCTGCTTCAGATCCAGCGTCGACGAGCTGCGGTTGTATGGATAGCAATCGCAGCCGATCGGCTGCAACCGGCGCGCGCCCTCCAGCGACTTCAGCACCTCCGTGCTGCGCCCCCAGTTCGACGGCCCCGCACACTTCAGATGCGAAATGATCACCGGCACCCGCGCATGGCGACCGACCTTATATGCCTCGTCCATCGCATCGAGGATCGCGTCGAACTCGGTGCGCATGTGCGTCGTGTACAACGCGCCCGCCGCGGCGAGTGGCTCGGCCAGCGCCATCACTTCTTCGGTCGGCGCGGAAAACGCCGAGCCATACGCAAGGCCGCTGCTCAACCCAAGCGCGCCGTGCGCCAGCGCCTCTTCCAGCTGCGCGACCATGCCTTCGATTTCCTGCGCCGTCGCCGCGCGATCCAGCCGGTCCATCTGGTTGTTACGCAACGCCGTATGGCCGATCAGCGCGCCCACGTTCACGGCCGGCCGCGCCGCGTTCACCGCCTCGACATACGCGGCGAACGTCGGGTATTTGAACGCTTCGCGCTCGCCGAGCAGATTCATCGGATCCGGCGGATCGCCCTTCAGCGCGACCGGCGAAGCACTGATCCCGCAATTGCCGACGATCACCGTCGTCACGCCCTGCGTGATCTTCGGCAGCATCTGCGGTGAGCGGATCACGTGCGTGTCGTCATGCGTGTGGACGTCGATGAAGCCCGGCGCGAGCGCGCGGCCGTTCGCCTCGATCAGTTCTTCGGCGAGCCAGTTCGACAGGTTGCCAATCGCGACAATCTTGCCGTCGCGCACCGCGACGTCGCGCTCGACCGGCGGCGCGCCCGTGCCGTCGTAAAGCTGCGCGCCGACAATCAGCGTATCGGCGGCTTCAGGATGCGAATGCATGGATTAATCTCCTAGCGGTTGTCGTTCGCCGCCGCCGCGATGGGCGTCGAGCGCGTGTTTCATGCGACGCAGCAACTCGCGACTCTCGTCGCCGAGGCTGACGGCCAGCTCGGTCACAAGCACGTCCAGCGCCATCATCATCGCGTAACGCGACGACGACGGCTTGTAGATGAAATCAGTTTCAAACGCGACGATCGGAATCACCCAGTCAGCCAGCTTCGCCAGCGGCGACGCAGGGGCGGTCAGCGCGATCAGCGTCGCGCCGTAATCGCGCGCGATCCGGCAGTTTTCGACCATCTCCGGCACGCGGCCCGTCGTCGACAGCGCGATCACCACGCAATCGCGCGAAACGGTGCTCGCCACCATGCGCTGCAGCAAACCGTCCTGATACGTCGCCACCGGACGACCCAGTCGCACGAGCCGGAAACGCATTTCGTCGGCGAGCGCTGTCGAGCCGCCGCCCATGCCGAACACGTAGATCATCCGCGCGCCGCGCAGCACGGCCGCGGCGTCCGCGAGCGGCGCCTGACGCAGCAACTGGTGGTTATGGGCAAGCGCGGTCTGTAATTCGTCGAAGACACGCGTAGCAAGCGGCTCGGGCGCATCAGCAGCCGAGTTCGCCTGCAGGAAGCGCTGTCCGACGGCGGCGGCCTGCGCGAGCCGCAGCTTCAGTTCGCGCACGTCGCGGCAACCGACGGCCTTTGCAAAACGCGTGACTGTCGCGATACTGACGCCCGCCTGCTGCGCGAGCGCGCCAATGCTCGCGCGCGCCGCGCCGGTCAGATCGTCGAGAATCAGCGCGGCGACCTTGCGCTCGGCCGGGCGCAACTCGGGCGCGCTCTCGGCGATGCGAGCGACAATGTCGAAAGTAAGCGGCTCAGCAGTCGAATTCATGGAAAACGGTGGGAACGCAGCACGGCAAGGGGTATCGTGCGACATAACATATTTGTCGCTCGCGAAACCGGCATGGTACTAAATAACATTTCTGGATCCATGCTACTTTCGTTAAGATATGGCTGTCAACTTTGGTTCAATTTAACCGGACGATGGAGCAGGAGTACATGAAAGTTACAAACTATCAGGGCGCGACGATTGATCCTTATAGCAAGGGCTTGGGCATGGTTCCGGGCACCAGTATCCAGCTGACGGACACCGCACGCCTTGAGTGGAATCTGCTGGACGAAGACGTCAGCCTGCCGGCTGCCGTGCTGTACGCGGATCGTATCGAGCACAACCTGAAGTGGATGCAGGCTTTTGTCGCGGAATATGGCGTCAAGCTCGCGCCGCACGGCAAGACGACGATGGCGCCGCAACTCTTCCGTCGCCAGCTGGAAACCGGCGCGTGGGGCATTACGCTCGCCACCGCGCATCAGGTGCGCGCCGCGTATCACGGCGGCGTACAGCGCGTGCTGATGGCGAACCAGCTGGTCGGCCGTCGCAACATGATGATGATCGCGGAACTGCTGAGCGATCCGGAATTCGAATTTTTCTGCATCGTCGATTCGGCGGACGGCGTCGACCAGCTCGGCAAGTTCTTCGGATCGGTGCGCAAGCAGTTGCAGGTGCTGCTCGAACTCGGCGTGCCGGGCGGACGCACTGGGGTGCGTAGCGTCGGGCAGCGCAATGCGGTCCTCGAAGCGATCGCACGCTATCCGGATTCGCTGAAGCTCGCCGGCGTCGAGCTGTATGAAGGCGTGTTGCAGGAAGAAGGTCAGGTCCGCGAGTTTCTGCGCAACGCGGTCGACATCACGCGCACGCTCTCGAGCGAAGGCCGTTTTGCACGCTCGCCGGCGATCCTGTCGGGCGCGGGTTCGGCCTGGTATGACGTGGTCGCGGAAGAATTCGCGAAAGCATCGGCCGAAGGGCAGATCGAAATCGTGCTGCGTCCAGGCTGCTATCTGACGCACGACGTCGGCATCTACAAGAAGGCGCAGAACGACATCTTCGCGCGCAATCCGGTCGCGAAGAAGATGGGCGAAGGCCTGCTGCCGGCGCTGCAACTGTGGGCGTACGTGCAGTCGATTCCCGAGCCGGATCGCGCGATCATCGGTCTCGGCAAGCGTGATTCCGCGTTCGACGCGGGCATGCCGGAGCCAGCAAAGCACTATCGTCCGGGCACCAAAGCGCCGCGCAATATCGCGAAAGATGAAAAGTGGGAAATCTTCGGTCTGATGGACCAGCACGCGTATCTGCGGATCCCCATGAACGCCGACATCAAGGTCGGCGACATGATCGCGTTCGACATCTCGCATCCGTGCCTGACGTTCGACAAGTGGCGTCAGTTGCTGGTCGTCGATCCGTCGTATCGCGTGACTGAAGTGATCGAGACGTTTTTCTGAGTCCCGCCTTTCGCTTGCTGCACAAGTAAAAACGCCGACATCACAGTCGGCGTTTTTACTTGCAGAGGACGGAAATCAGCAGCGCGTCAGACAGGCTCGACAGGCAACGTCGCGGCCACTTCACCGATGCGCGCTTCCAGCATCGTGAGCGCGCCCGACAGCGCCGCGAGCGCGTCATCCGGCAGCGCCGCCATCGTTTCGTGAAGAAACGTATTGCGGCGCGGCATGCTGGCTTCGATCGCCGCGCGCCCCACTTCGGTCAGCTTCACATTGGTCACGCGGTTATCGCGCGCGTCCATGCTGCGTGCGATCCAGCCCATGCCTTCGAGCGTCTTCAGCTGTCGCGTCAATGCGCCCGGATCGACCTGCAAACGCTCGACCAGCCGCTTCTGCGACGACTCGCCCGCCTGACTGTGCAACGCCAGCAGAATGCGCCAGCGCGGCATCGGATGGCCGACGTGCGCCTCGAACGCGGACATGAACGAACGGTACGTGCGTCCGAACTGCTGAACGATGGCGATGCGATCCTGTTCTTCCATGATTTATCGATAGAGCGGCTGACGGGAAGTCAGTCGGCGTGGATAACCGGCTCGACGTGACGTTGAAGCTTGATCGGCGGCACGCGACGACTCTGCCAGACCGAGGCGACAGCGATCACCGCAGCGACCGCGAGGCCGATGTGAATCGCGGAAACAAGCGCTTCACGCGCGGCTTCGAGCAGCAGCGCGCCATTGTGTCCGGTGTGGGCCAGCTGGCCCAGCAGCGTCGACTGCGCGTCGTGATTGATCAGGATCTGTGGATCGCTGAGATCGACGAACCACTGCGTCGCGTGATCGCTTTCCAGCGCATTGCGCACGCCGTTCGCATACATATGGGAGACGAGCGTGCCAGTCAGCGCCGTGCCAATCATCCCGCCGATCATCCGCAAAGACTGCAGCAGCGCGGTCGCGATACCGAGATGCTCACGGCCGGCTGTCTGCTGCGCGAAAATCGTCAGGTTCGGCATCACAAAGCCGAGACCCACGCCGCCGAAAATCATGAATGTCATCAGGATCGAGTGCGGCATCCCGCGCGTCGCGACGACCACGCCAAGACACGAAATCGCGAGCAGCGAAAAGCCGATGTACAGCATCAGGTTCGGATTGCGCATGCGCGACACGAGCCGGCCGTTCGCAATGCTGCCGATCGTGATGAACACGACGAGCGGTGTGATGACGAGCCCCGCTTCCTTCGGCGACAGCCCAAAGCCGCCCTGAAACAACAGCGGCGCATAGAACAGCAGCGAAAACATCGTGAAGCCGCCCATCACCGCGAGCGTGAACAGCGCGGCGAGGCTGCGGTTGCGGAACATGTCGACAGGAAGAATCGGCTGCGGGAAGCGCTTTTCCCACTGCCACAGCGCCCACGCGGACACGACACTGATCGCCAGCAACAGGGGCGCCGCACCGCCAATGCCGTGCTTCGGCAGCATTTCGACGAACAGTTGCAGGCAGCCGAGCGCGACAGCAATCAGCAATGCGCCAGGCCAGTCGAGTTGCATCCTGGTCTCGTGCTTGACGTGCCGCAGATGCGGCAGGAAGCGCCACACAAAAAACAGCGATAGCAGCCCCACCGGCAGATTGACGTAAAACACCGAACGCCAGCCGTAGTACTGCGTGAGAAAACCGCCCAGCGACGGCCCGACCGCGTTTGCGATGCCGAACGCCGAACTCATCAGCACCTGCCAGCGCAGCCGCACGACGGAGTCGGGAAAGAGATCGGGAATGCACGCGAACGCCGTGCCGACCAGCATGCCGCCGCCGATGCCCTGCAATCCGCGCGCGATGACGAGGAACAGCATGTTGTTAGCCATGCCGCAGAGCACCGAAGCCGCTGTGAATACGACGATCGACGCGATCACGAACGGCTTGCGCCCGTAATAGTCGCCGAGACGCCCGAAGATCGGCACCGTAATCACCGACGTCAGCAGATACGACGTCGCGACCCACGCGTACAGTTCGAAGCCTTTGAGTTCGGCGACGATGGTCGGCAGCGCGGTGCCGACTACGGTCTGATCGAGCGCGACCAGCATCGTGACAAAGGAGACACCGAGCATCGCCATCAGCGATTCCCGGAACGGCAGGACTTGCCCACTCGAATGGTGAGCAGCGGTGTGAACAGCCATTTTTTGATCGTGCAACGGTTGACGGGTCAACGAATATTGAATCATAGCACGTCCGCTGGCTCTAAACTGGCTGAACCGGCGCTTCTGTCGTCCAGAAACGCGCCGCTGGACTGATCGTCAGCACACTCAGGGAGAGTCATGGAATCCATTCCCCGCGCCGCACAGGAACTGTCGACCGAGGATCTGAACGCGCTGCGCCGCGCGAAACACGAGCTTGAAAGCCCGGCGCTCGCGATGAAGCTGGCGAGCATCGTAGGCGCGCCGCTGGAGAAGCTGATTGCGCGCATGCCGGGCATCGCCAGCGAGAAAGTGACGGAAGCCACCCAGGCCGCGCTGCGCAAGTGTCTGCAGATCGCCTTGCGCACGCTCGGACGCAATGGCGGCACCGGCCCATTCGCCGCGCCGGACAAACCCAGCAATCTGCTTCACAAGTTCGCTGTCGCCACGACAGGCGCCGCCGGCGGCGCCTTTGGCCTGTTTGCGCTACCGGTCGAACTGCCCGTGACGACGACGTTGATGTTCCGTTCGATCTGCGACGTCGCGCGCAGTGAAGGTGAGGACCTGTCGGACATCGACACGCAGTTGCAATGCCTGACCGTGCTCGGCATGGGCGGCACGTCAAAAGCCGACGACGACGCCGATCTCGGCTATTTCATCGTGCGCGGCGCGCTGGCGCAGTCGGTATCGAAGGCGACCTCGGAGATCGCCACGAAAGGCATGACGTCGCATGGCTCGGCGGCCTTGCTGCGGCTGCTCAACACGATCGCTTCCCGCTTTTCGGTGCAGGTCAGCGAACAGATCGCGGCAAAGTCGATCCCGGCGATCGGCGCAGTGCTGGGCGCGATGATCAACACCGTCTTCATCGATCATTTCCAGCAGGTCGCGCATGGCCATTTCACCGTGCGGCGGCTGGAACGTCAGTACGGACAGCCGCTCGTCGAGGCGACGTATCAGACGATCGACGTTTCGCTCGACGGCTGATTCGCACGCGTCGACGTTGCCTCGTTGACGAAGGCGGCCGCGTTGTCGAGCGCCTTGCACGCCTCCGGAATAAACGGCGCGAAGATCTGCCACGCGTGCGGCATCTCCGGCCAGATTTCGCATTCGACGCGAACGCCCGCCGCGCGCGCCTTTTCGGCGACGCGTCGTGTGTCGTCCAGCAACACTTCGGTGTCGCCAGCCTGCAGGAGGAGCGGCGGCAGACCGTGCAGGTCGGCGTACAACGGCGACGCGTACGGATGCATCGAGGACGTATCGCCCAGATAGAACTGCGCCGCGCGCGCGACGGCGGGGCCGCTGAACATCGGGTCGCGGCCATTATTGGTGCGGATCGTATCGCCGGTTGCTGCGAGATCGGTCCATGGTGAAAACAGGATGCCGCCGGCGGGCAGCGGATCGCCGGCGTCGCGCAGCGCCACGAGCGTCGCAAGCGCGAGGCCACCGCCCGCGGAATCTCCGGCAATCACAATCGATCCGGCTGACACGCCATCCACAAGCAGCCGACGGTAGGCCGCGAGGGCATCATCAAGCGCGGCGGGAAAGCGATGCTCGGGTGCCAGGCGGTACTCAAGCGAGAACGTCCGCGCATTGGCGCGCCTGGCAAGTTCGAATACGAGCGAGCGATGCGATCGCGGCGAGCAGAAGTAATAGCCACCACCGTGCAGATAGAGAATGGTGCGTTGCGCCGCCGCTTGAGAAGAAGCAGGCGGTTCGAGCCATTCGCCACGAAGCGGCGTGTCGTCCGGACGGTACTGCTCGCGCAGTGTCCAGCCGCGCGGCACGCGTGGCGACCAGACACGTTTCGCGGTTAGCGCCCGGGCATGTTCGACGCTGATCGTCGGTTGCAGGGTCTGCGGATGGAACCGCCTGCGCAGAAACCAGCACGCGAGCGCACTTTGCCAGCTCATCGGCGCAGCCTCCTCGAAAGGTAAGCGGTGATGGTACGTACGATCGCTCGAACCGCGCTGGACGACGGGTTCTGGATTCCAGGACAGCGCAAGGCCGCCTTTGGCGGCCCGGCTGTTCCTCGTCCGTCAGTTCGCCGGCAACACCTGACCGCGGATTTCACCACTCGGATTCTGCGCGGTATGAACGTTGAAGTACCACTGGCCGCCCATCAGATCCGTCACCTGCTGTTCGGTCAACGTGGCCGACCCCTTGATCGGATTCGCGAGTGCGCCCTTGTCGATCGGCACCTGCACCTTCGCGTTCTGGCCGACGGGCGCTGGGCCGTGAAAATGCGCCATCGTCACGGGACCTGACAGGTCGCCGTACGTGATTGTCCATTGCAGGGTTTTCGTCGACGTATCGAACGACGCACTCAGATCGCCGTGTCCGTGACTCACGCGCGGCGGTACTTCGCTGGAGGGTTGCAGATCGGCCTTCAGCTGGACCGTATCCGCGAATGCCACGCCCGATGCCAATGCCCACAATACGACAGCCAGATTCAGTCTGCGAATCGCGATCATCTAGTTCTCCTGGTCTTGTGTAGCGCCGGGTGCAAAGGATCGATCGCACGGGGCGCACCACATACTAGTGCAAATCGGCTGACGTCGTTCGTCGCGCTCAAGTCGGGAGACGAAAAAAAAGCACCGCGAACGGTGCTTTTTTAAGCTACGAGAGCGGCATCAAAGCGCGCTTTAGAAGCGGTGACGCAGACCCGTCGATACAACGGCCTGGTTACGTGACGAGGACGGCGCATTCGTACCGAAGACCTGTGTCGGAATCAACGCACCATTGCCACCGGCAGAGTAGACGCCTTCTGCATAGCTTCCCAGGGCCGGCAATCGTCCCCGGTGTTCCGGAAGAAACGCTGCTGCGCTATAACACAGGTGGCAGCGCCCTGATGACCGGAACATCACTGGTGCCCGCATGCGACGTCACCGGACGCCGCGTGGCGAGCCCGGTACATAGCATGGTCCGGGAATCGTCGGTGACATTGGCGAGCAGCGCGAGCTGCATCCCGTTTGAGAGATCGAGTCGATTCAGACGCTTCCCCCTGGTGCTGCCCTGAACCAACCAGCCAGGAGCAGGCCATGGCCATGCGCAAGCGGGAAGACGATGAGGTGTATCCGAACGCCGCCGGGATCGATGTGGGCGCGTCCAGCCACTGGGTGGCAGTCCCCCGGACAGCCGACGACCAGCCGGTGCGCGAGTTCGGCACGATGACCGGTGACCTGCACGCGATGGCCGACTGGCTGCTCGCGTGCGGCGTCGATACCGTGGCGCTGGAATCCACCGGAGTCTACTGGATACCGGTTTACGAGGTGCTCGAGCAGCGCGGGCTGACAGTCTGGCTCGTCGATGCGCGGCAGATGAAGTACGTGCCAGGGCGCAAGAGCGACGTGCAAGACTGTCAATGGCTGCAGAAGCTCATGAGTCTCGGACTGCTGCGCGCGGCCTGGCGCCCCGATGGCGAGGTCTGCGTGGTGCGCGCGGTGGTGCGGCAGCGCGAGCTGCTGCTCACCGAACAGGGTAGCTGGGTGCAGCGCATGCAGAAGGCGCTCCTGCAGATGAACCTCCAGCTCACCGAGGTACTCACTGACGTGATGGGTACGACCGGACAGGCGATCATCCGCGCGATCGTGGCCGGCGAACGCGACCCGAAGGTGCTCGCGCGTTTCCGCCACACGCTCGTCAAGGCCAGTACCGAAGACGTCATCAGGGCGCTGACCGGCAACTGGCGCGACGAGCACCTGTTCGTGCTCGCGCAGGCGCTCGCCATGTTCGACAGCCTCGCCGAGCGCATCCTCGAGTGCGATGCGAAGACCGAGGCGCTGCTGGTCCCCCTGGGGCGTCACGACGTCCAGCTGGCCGGGCCGGACAAGAAGCGCCAGAAGAACACCCCCCGGTTCGACGCGCGTACCGCGCTCGCGCGCTGGGCGGGCGTGGACCTGACGCGCATCAACGGCCTGTCCGTGGCAACCGTGATGACGATCCTCTCCGAGATCGGCCCGGACCTGAGCCGCTTTGCCAGCGTCAAGCACTTCTGTTCGTGGCTGCGCCTGTGCCCAGCCACGAAGATCAGTGGCGGCAAGACACTGTCTTCCGGCACCCGACCCTCCGCCAACCGCGCCCGGCAGGCACTGAAAATCGCAGCCATGAGCCTGTCGCGCAGCGACTCGGCGCTCGGCGCGTTCTACCGCCGGCTGTGCGCCCGCATGGACAAGCCGCGCGCCAATACCGCGGTGGCCCACAAGCTTGCCCGCATGGTGTACTTCATGCTCACGCGCGGCGAAGCCTTCGTCGACCAGGGGCAGCAGCGCTATGAGGAACAGCAGCGCCAGCGCAGCATCGCAGCCCTCCGGCGACGTGCTTCCGCCCTCGGATTCCAGCTCCAGCCAAACGCGCCGATTCCCTGAGAACCGATCTTTTCTGCCGGGTTTCTTGAGAGATATCAGTCCGCTTCGACAGCGCGTAGTCAGCCTGCAGGCCGAACTGGTTCCAGTGGCTCGACGTATTCGCGGCGTTAATCGTCGTTTCGACCGCCTGCGTGTACGTGTACGCTGCACCCAGCGCGAGCGCCGGTGTCAGGTTGTAGCGCGCATTGACTTCGTAGTTGTTGAAGCGGATTGAACCGTCGCCAAAGGCGAACTGGTAACGGCTTTGCGTGTACACCGCGCCGACCGACGCCGGACCGAATTCGTAGCTGCCGCCCACGCCCCACGTGCGCTGGGTCTGGCTGACGACTGCATTTCCGGCGAACGGACCGTCTTGCACTGCGCCGCTGCTATTCAGGTTCGAACCTTGAATCTGCAGGTATGCCGCGCCGAGTTTCAGGCCGCCAGCCTGGTAACCCGCGCCCACGCTGTACGCGCGGTTATCGGCGAAACCGCCCGCCTGATTCGAGAATGCGTACAGACCGCTAAACGACAGGCCCGCGTAGTTCGCGCTCTGGTACTTGACCGAGTTGTTCATGCGCACCGAGTTGTTCGCATTGTCGTTGTCGCCCGGGTGTGCAAAGTACGTGCCGCCCCAGCTGCCGGTCGCCGTCAGCGGACCGAGATAGTCGACCACGGAATCGTACTGGCGACCCATCGTCAGCGTGCCGTAGTCGCTCGACAGACCGACGAACGCCTGACGGTTGAACAGCTTGTTGTTCACGTCATTGTGGCCATTCATTACGTTGAAACCACTTTCCAGCGTAAAGATCACCTTCATGCCGCCGCCGAGATCTTCCGCACCGCGCATGCCCCAGCGGCTACCCTGGAGATTGCCGCTCGTCATACGGTAAGCGGGGCCGTGCGCATCCGGATCGCTCACGCTCGTGCGTTCGTTCTGGACGTACGTAAAGCCGGCGTCGATCACACCGTACAGCGTCACGCTGCTTTGCGCGCTCGCGGCAGTGGCGAAGGTTGCGGACACAGCCGCGAGAACCAGAGTTTTTTTCATGTAAAGCCCCTTGATACTGAGTCGTCTGACTCGATTGATTGCGTGGCGCAACTGCAGGCCTGGGCCGTATCGATTCGCACCGTCGGCCTGGACCGTTACCGGTTCTATCTGCATGTCAAAGTGTGGGGGCTGGGTTTTGCAGAGGCCACTCGCAAGCGCACAAAACAATTTTTGAATTATTCAAAAACCGCGCAACAGCACGCTTATTTGCCTTGACTCGCAAGGCATTTTTCTTGTCTCGATTTATATTTCGCCATGCTTATCTATTTAAAGCGTTGCCGTTCTGCCACACGCTTTCTTCAGCATTAAATCGAGACACGCAATTCATTGCGAATGATTCGGAAAAATCCCGTGTCAACGGTGATCACGCGCGCCTAATATTTGGCACTTTCGTGCGCGTCGCATGCTCCTTTCCATACAACGAACCGTCGATGAATCTGCTTCAGGCCATGCGCGTCTTTCTCCAGGTCGCGGAGAACAATTCGTTCGGGCGCGCCGCCGCGAGTCTCGGTCTGTCGAATGCCGTGGTAACACGCTATGTCGCGCTGCTCGAAACACACCTGGACACGCGCCTCGTTAACCGGACTACGCGCAGCCTGTCGCTGACCGAGGCCGGTCACACCTATGCTGAAGGTTGCCGTCAGGTGCTCGACCAGATCGAGACGGTGGAGTCGCACGTCGCGCGCAGCGGCAGTGAGCCGTCAGGCACGCTCAAGCTCGTTGCCGTCGCGTCGTTCTCGCTTTTTGGTCTGACGCCGCTGCTGCAGCACTATCACGCGCTGCATCCGAAGGTGAAGCTGTCGGTCACGCTGTTGCACCGGCCGGTGGATCTGATCGAAGAAGGTTTCGATGTCGGCATCGTCGTGCCCGGTCAGGTCAGCAGCGAAACGATGGTCCGACGGCCTCTATTCAAGGTGTGTCCGGTCGCCACGGCGTCCGCGCGTTATCTGGAAACGCACCCAGCGCCACAACAACCTGCGGACCTGGTCGCGCACACGTTCCTCGCGCCCTCGGCCGATATTCACAGCACGACATGGCATTTCGCGGCAGCGGACGGAAGCGCGCAGACGGTCAGTCTTGATCCCGCGTACATGGTCAACAACTCGGTGATGCTTCGGCAGGCGGTGCTGGCCGATATGGGCGTCACCATTCTTCCTGAGAATCACGTGGCGGCGGATCTGGCCGACGGCACGCTCGTGCAGGTTCTGCCCGGCTGGCGAATCCTCGATGCTGACAAGGAGCTTTCGCTCGTCTACCCGGGACGACGTCACGTGTCAGCCAAGACACGTTCTTTCGTCGATTTCACGGTGAATTACTTCCGCGCGGGCGTACTGCCCGCGCACACTTTCGCATACTCCAATAGTTAATTGCGCAATTGGGCCTCAATCTTTCGGCGCAAAGAGCGTACGCTTACATCTGCGAGAAGCGACTCCTTCATCGAAGGATGTCTCCAAACTTTAACGCGGCTTCGGCCGCGTTTTTTTTCGTCTGTACGAGAAGGTTGCCTCGCGCTTCGCGTCGCTATGCAAGCAATGCAACCTGTTCTTCAATGCCGTCCAGTATGGTCTGGCATTGCGTCACCAGCGAAAAACCCTCCGCGCGCAGCTGTGCGGACGGCCAATGCTGCATCCCGCGCCGATATTGCTCCAGCACGTCGAGCAGTGGCGGATACTGCAGCACGCCCGCGGCGCCCATCACGCGGTGATGCCACTCCCGCAATGGTTCGATGTCGCGCGCATCGATGGCCTGCGTCGCGTCGATGTTTTCCAGCAGCGTCGGCAATGCACGCAGATCGTCGCGAACCGCCGCGACAAACGCATCGAGCAGCGACTTGACGGTCGATTCGCTTCCCCACAACTGGGTCATATGAGCGAGGTCGACCGGGATGAATGCGCGCGTCATCCCGGGCGCGGGCGCGTGGGTTGCGGGTTTGTCATGCGGGCTCGCCGTTTTCGCATCGGTGGCCGGCACACGCGTGACTTCCGTGCCGAACCAGCGCGCGAGGTAGTCGCGCAAGGTCGCAAGACGCGTCGGCTTGACGAGGCAGTCGTCCATGCCGGCTTCGCGACATGCCCGCAGATCCTCGGGCGCCGTGTTGGCGGTGATGCCGAGAATCGGCAACCGCGTCGCGTCGTTGCGCGCTCGCTCGCGCGAGCGCACCTCACGCGCCAGTTCGTAGCCCGACAGGTTCGGCATATGACAGTCGGTGATCAGGAAGCCGTAGCGCGTCTGCTCGAGCGCGACGAGTGCTTCGGCGCCGTCGTCGACCACGTCGCAGGCAAAACCGAGCAACGCGAGTTGATGACGGATCAGCTCCTGATTCACCGGATGATCCTCCGCGACGAGCACGAGCCGCCCGCTTGCGATGGCGCGCTCGCGATCCGGCGCAGCGATGCCGGTCTCGATCGCGCCGACGTGCCGCGCCGGCACGGTCGCGAGGCCGCTCAATGCCGCCGCGCACGCCGCGCCGAGTCCGCGCCATGAAATCGGGTTGATGCTCAGCCGGACGTTATCGTCGACCACGCGATAACCTGTCGGCTTCGGCTTTTCCGTCAGGCAGATCACACGGGCGCGCGATGCGCCGTCCTTCGGTATATCCCGCCCTTCGGCAACGAAAATCAGATCGGCGGCGGTGAACGTAGCGGGCCTCATGCTTGCCGCGGAATCGGGCGAGACCACATCGAGTGCAATGCCGAGCGCCTCGCCGAAATGCACCATCGCCTGCGCAACGCGCGTGTCGGCCGTCACGATCACGCCACGTTTTCCGCGCAAACGGCCGGCGGTATGCGTTCGCGTTTCGATCGGCATCGCGAGCCGCAGCGTCATGCGCGTGCCTGTTCCGGGCGTGCTCTGCAGTTGCAGCGTGCCGCCCATCAGTTCGACCAGCTTGCGGCAGATCGTCAAGCCAAACCCGGTGCCGCCGAAACGACGCGTCGTCGACGATTCGGCCTGCACAAACGGCTCGAAGAGTTGCGCCTGGACGTCCGGCGCGATGCCGATGCCCGTGTCTTCGACGGTGATATCGATGGTCTGCACGGTGTCGGTCTGCGCGCTCAGCACCACGCACACGTCCACTTCGCCGGCGGGCGTGAATTTGATCGCGTTGCCGAGCAGATTGAAGAGAATCTGCCGCAGCCGCACGCTGTCGCCACGCAGGCTGGCCGCGACGCCCGGCTCGACGTCCACGCGTACTTTCAGGCCTTTCTCATGCGCACGTCCCGCAAGCAGCCCCACCGCGTTATCGACCAGTTCGCGCAAGTCGATCGGCTCCGATTCGATCGTGAGCCGCCCGGCTTCGATCTTCGAATAGTCCAGCAGATCGTCGAGAATCTGCAGCAGCGCGCCCGCCGACTCGTGAATCATGCCGAGCATCTCCCCCTGGTCGGCGTTGAGCGGCGTGCGTTCCAGCACTTCGACAAGGCCGAGGACGCCGTTCATCGGCGTGCGGATTTCATGGCTCATCATCGCGAGGAAGTCGTCTTTCGCACGCGACGCCGCCTCCGCGAAATCGCGCGCGCGGGCGAGTTCATCCGCGCGGGCGTGATCGATGCTCGCGTCCACGCCGTAGCCGCTCCACACGACGCTACCTGTCGCCTCGCGGCGCGGCACCAGCTCGGCGCGTACCCAGCGAAAACCCGACGCACCGTCGCCGAAGCGAAACTCGACGTGGATCGGCTGCACCGAGCGCGCCGAGCGCTCAAGTTCGACCATCAACGCGCGACGATCCTCCGCGCAGACACGCGCAAAATCGATGCTGCCCGGTTCGGCCAACGCCCGGCCGTCGTTACCGAGAAGGCCCTGCGTGTCGCCGCCGACATAGAGAAACGAGTACGCGCCCGCCGGATCACGGCGCAGCTGGAACACGACCGCCGGCAGCGAGCGCGTTACATCGAAGAGACGCCGCTCCGTCTCGTGCGCGAGCACTTCCGCGCGGCGGATATCGGTGATATCGACCACTGTCCCGAGCACGCATGACGGCATGCCATCGATGCCCGTACACATGCACGTCCAGAAAATCCCGTGACGGGCATCGCCCGCACGGCCGGCGAATTCCAGTTCGATCTGCTGCCATTCGCCGCTTTCGAGCGTGCGCCGCGTGATGCGATCGAGACTCAGGCTGTTCGACGCGCCCCACGCCTGCACATCGCGGCTCGTCCGGCCGATGACCGTCTCGCGCGCGAGGCCTGTCGATTCCTCGTACGCGCGATTGACAGCGATATAGCGCCCATCCAGATCTTTCGCGACGAGCGGATACGGCACCATCTCCATCATCGTCTGCTGGAAATTGAGCTGGGTGGCGAGTTCACGCTCGGTGCGCTTGCGCAGCCGCATCTCACGTTGCAGCAGCACATAGGCGCGCAATGTCACAACGAGAATCGCACCGATAGCGATCAGAAACGGCAGCAGGCGCACCGCGCTGACGGCTTCGATTCCGCGCTGCGGCGTCGGTGCGGTGATCCACCGGTTGCGAATACGCTGCCTGTCGTCCGGCGGCATCGCCGATAGCGCGCGATCGAGATCGTCGCGCAACGCAAGCTGCCGATGTGGCACGGCAAACCGGATTTCGCCGGTGCGCCCCGTATCGTCGAACGCGACGCCAAGGCCATGGAACGCGCCATCGGACAGCCGCGATCGCACCGAAGGCGCGAGGCCCAGATAGGCATCGGCCTCGCGACGCTCGACCGCGGCCAGCGCGGCGGCCGTGTCGGAGTACGTCAGAATTTGCGCGTGTGGGTAGCGCCCGGCGAGAAAGCCTTCGAGCGCGAAGCCCTTTTCGAGGGCGATGCGGGCACCCTGCAACTGGCCGCGCGTGAACGAAGCGCTGCGCTCGCGGCGCGTCACCACCGACATGGGCGCGCGAAAGTAAGGTGCGGTGAACGACAGACACCGGTCCCGCTCGGGCGTGCGCGCAACACTCATCAACACATCGACTTCCCCCGCGCACGCAGCCGCTAGCAGGTGGGGCATATCGGCGTACGCGCGGGTTTCGAACGTCACGCCTGGCCCGACGAGCGCGCGCAGATAGTCGACGCTCAAGCCGCCCAGATTGGCTCCGTCGACGATTTCGAACGGTTCCCAGCCGCCTGCGAGAATGCCGATTGTCAGTCTGGCGGGATACGCCGACACCAGTTCACCGGACGCGGATTCGAGCGGCACAGCCGCGAGCGCGGCGTGAGCGACGACCATCGCAGCCCACGCCACGCAAACGAGGAAGCAGTACATCGGACGCAGCAGCACGCCGCATCGTGCACGCGCAGGCTGGATGGTCATGATGAACATCGGAAAGCAGCGGAACGGATTCACGAGACCTCGGCCGGCTCACGTGCCGGTCCGGCAGGACCTTTATGCCGCGCGCCGCCTGGCCGCGGATAGAGCAGACCGGCAAGCACGCCGCCCCCGATCGGCGCGGCCCAGAAGAGCCAGAGTTGATCCAGCGCCCAGCCGCCCACAAAGAGTGCCGGCCCAGTGGAACGCGCGGGATTCACCGAGCCGTTCGTGATGGGAATAGCGATCAGATAGATCGCGGAAAGACAGGCGCCGGTCACGACCGGCGCAACCGCGCGCGACGCCCGTCGCGACATCTGCAGGTTGATCCATACGAAAGCGAATGACATCGCCAGTTCGAGTGCGAGCGCCGATTGCAGCTGGAAGTCGGCAGGCGAGTGGTCGCCATAGCCGTTTGCACCGAAGTCGCTGATCGCAAGATCGAACCCCGGACGGCCCATGGCGATGAAATCGAGCACGGCCGCGCCTGTCACCGCCCCGAAAATTTGCGCAGCAACATACGGCAGCAGATCACGCACACGAAAACGTTGTGCAACCACGAAGCCGATCGTCACAGCAGGATTGAAATGTGCGCCGGAGAAGCGGCCGGCAGCGTAGCTGGCCGTCGTGATCGCCAGCCCGAATGCAATGGGAGCCTCCAGGCCGGCACATCCCATCTGGGATAGCGCACCTTTCACGACGAGACTGCCGCACCCGATGAACACGATCCAGGCCGTGCCCGCTGCCTCTGCCATCAAGCGCCTGCTCAGACTGGACATGTTGCCTCCTTTCATTGCTCTATTCCGGGTTAGCGTTCACAACGCAAATGCCACTCGCGTTCTTCAAACTCCATCTGCATAACGAACGATCCAGGAACCTCGTCTGTCCGCGACGCGCGAGTATGGGGCGCGACCGGCAGACAACTAATCGGACTACTCCTAATTCGACCTCGCCTGCGGCCGGCTGGGACGTCAGATCAGGCCAATCTGTCGGGCGTAGTTCGCCAGATCGGCTTCGGACGCCAGCCCGAGCTTGCGCATCGCGCTGCGCTTCTGTGTGCTGATCGTTTTGGCGCTTCGATCAAGCTTCTGCGCGATCCGATGGATCGACATGCCGCGTGCATACATCTGGAAGACTTCCCACTCGCGTGCACTCAGCACGCCCACACGCGGTTGCGATGGCGCGTCGGCGGCAGCCAGCACGCGCCGGGCATGACCGGAAAGCCAGAAGGTACCCGCGAGAGCGGCATCGATCGCGGTAGTCAGCGAACTCGCGACGTCGCGTTTGTCAACAATAGCGTTGACGCCGATATGCACGAGACCCATCAGCGCGTGCGGGTGATGGATCATCGTGAGCACGACCACCGGCGGATGGGGAACCTCGCGCAGAACCCTGCGCAGCAGCGACACGGCATTACTCTCGCCACTGATTCCCGGCATGCCGACGTCGGAGACAATCACGTCGCAGCGGCAGTGATCGAGCAGTTCCGCCAGCGCCTGGGAATCGACCGCCTCGCCGACTACCGACAGATGCGGCGTAGCTGACAGCAGCGAGCGGACGCCGCTGCGCACGCAACTGTGATCGTCCGCCACGATGACGCGGATCGTCTCTTTCAACGCACGCTCTGCCTGGCGCCTTCAGCGACGACGCCGTGATCGACGGCGAATCTGAACAGCTCGACATCGGTATGCAGCGCGAGTTTTTTCATCGCTGTGCACTTCTGCGCGCTGATCGTCTTGACGCTGCGCCCAAGGCGCGTCGCGATCTCCGTGACGCCGAGACCGGCCGCATAGTGCGTGAACACTTCCATCTCGCGGCGCGACAGCAGCTGGCGCACGTGATCCAGCTGGCGTAACCGCGATGCATCGGACAGTTGCGCGCGCACGGCCGGTCCGAGATAACACTCGCGCGCGAGTGCGGTGACGATCGCCACGTTGATCAGGTCGATGCGATCGCGCTTGCTCACGACCGCATTCGCGCCGAGTGAGAGCGCCTGCTGCAAGGCGTCGGCTTCGGATTCCATCGTCAGCAGAACCAGCGCCACGTGCGGGTAGCATGCCCTGAGACGCGCGACGGTATCGAGGCCGTCGCTGTGGCCGACGACCGGCATGTGCAGATCCATCACCACCAGATCGCAGGGCGTCTGCTCCGCCTGCGCAAAGACTTCGCTGGAGTTCGACGCGCGGCCCACGATCTTCATGTTTGGAAAGCCCGACAACAGGTTCTCCATGGCAAGCAGAACAAGGGGATGATCGTCGGCGATGATGGTACGGATAGATGCAGTGCCGCTGGTGTCGCTGCTGTGAGGGTCGGTCATGAAGTTCGTCTCCGGCGCTGGTCTGCACGCTGATGCCCGCATCATGCGAGCGCTCGATCTGCCAGAGCGAGAATCAAATATTTGCTATTCGACCGACATAAGAAAGCTCTGAAATACCCCCGTCGGCCTGGGGGCGCTCTTCATTTGATTAGTTTTCGATCTATTTCATGCCATACCGTGTGCGCGAATAAAGGCAAAGAGACCCGGATCGTTGCTCACACCCAGCTTGACCATCGCGTCGCGCTTCTGACGACTGACAGTGCGCACGTTGCGATCGAGCCGACGCGCGATTTCGCTGATCGACAGCCCGCTCACGAACAGGCCGAGCACCTCGGTTTCGCGCGGCGACAAACGGGGCATCGCGGTCATTTCGCTCGCTTCGGAACCGGCCTCGGCGAGCGTGACCAGGATCGACTTGCTGACATACGGGCGCCCGTAACCGACTGTTCGCACCGCGGCGGCCAGCTCATCCATCGACCCGGTCTTGTTGAGCACGCCAGCGACGCCGTCGGTCATGATCGAGCGCAGGATCGCGGCGTTCGTGACGCCCGTCAGCACGATGATGCGGATCGCCGGCCATGTCTGGCGGATGCGGCGCATGAGACGCAGCCCGTCTTCCGCCGGCGTGCCGGCTTCCGGCATCGTCAGATCGGTGACAAGCACGTCGCAGGGCGTGGCTTCGAGCAGCCGGATGAGGGACTGTGGACCGTTCGCGTCGCCAACGACTTCGATGCCCTCATGCAACGCAAGCGATGCGCGCACGCCGATCACTACAAAAGGATGGTCATCGGCCACGATGACCCGGATTTTTGCCATGCTTTCTCTCCATATTGGTATAGGTGTTTGATGGTTATCAGGAGCGCGCCGGGGAAGCGCCGCTTGCGCCACCTGACGTTCGCCTGGAAGCGCCTAATCACATCACCACATGGAGGGAACAAAAATCAGAGTGATCCTAATCGTATGACAAATAGTCGAATGTCCAAACGGATGCTCGAACAGCGCGGGGCCCCGATCAGGCCCGTGCCGGCGCGACGCTACGGGGAACGGCGGCCCGCGGAAAGACCGGCAACGCGATCAACGCACAGAGACTTCCCATCGCCCAGACGGCCGGCCACGATCCGATCGACAACACCAGCGGAATGGCGAGCGGCGTCACGAACATCATCATGAACACGCAGGTGTTGCCGATCGCGAGCGCCGTACCCGCGCGGCTCGTGCCCGCAAGCGTCGCGAGTTCGGTGAACGCGACGCCGTGCCATGCCGAAGCCGACACGCCGCCCAGCACGATCATCGCGGCGAACACGATCGCCATGGCAGTGTGCAATGCGCCCACGCCGGCGGTCAGTAGCGCGAGCGGTGCGAACAGTAGCGCCGTAACCAGACTGCACGCACGCATATAGGCGCGACGGTTGCCACGACGATCGGTCCAGTGACCGCTCCAGACGCGCATGACCGCAGCACCTGTCTGCACAGCGGCCATCGTGACGCTGATCGTCAGCAGACCGGCGCGACTGAAGTCGTGCAGAAACACGGTCGCGAACGTCACCACCGTCAGTTGCGGGACGCACAGCACGCCCATGCCGAGCGCCGTGCGCCAGATCCGGACATCGCGCAGCGGCGAAACCGGACGCCGCGAAGGCTGCGACGCGACGGAAGGCGCGGCTTGCATGCCGCGCGCCGCACCTTCCGCGGCGGGCGGCTCATGCAGCCAGCGCCACGCGAATCCGGCGGTCACCGCGCACAGGACCGCCAGCACGCCGTAGACGCACGCAAATCCATGCCACGCAGCAAGCGCGGGAAGGACCAGTGCGCCGAGGCCGCCTCCTGCCGGCACGGCCGTCTGCCGGATGCTCATGGCGAGACCGCGCTCGCCTTCGCGAAACCACGCCATTACCGCGCGACCGCTCGAACCGTTGACGCTGCCGCCCAGCAGTCCGACCAGCAGCAGGCCCGCAGCGAGCATCCCTACGCCCGGGACCCAGGCGCCTTGTGGCGAAACAAACGCAGCCATCCCCGCCAGTGCCGCCGCCGTCAGGCCGAGCCCAAGCAGCAACACGCGCCGGTCGCCCCAGCGATCCGTCAACAATCCCCACGGCAGCTCGCTAACTGCGATGCCAAGGCCGAGCATCCCGAACAAAAGACCGAGCGCGTGATTGTCGACGTGATAGCCCGAGCGGATAAAGACCGCGGTCGTCGGAATGCCGGAAAACGCTGCCGAAAAGCTCGCGTTCGCCGCGAAGCCGACACCCAGCACTTTCCATCGATGACTGCGTCCGCACGGGCCGGATACGCCCTGTGAAAGATGCCTGCCCATGTGACCTCCCGAGGATTCGACGAAGTCATCCTACGGATAGACTATCCATCGGAAAAGCGGGAATATAAGATCATTCCCATCGGAGTTTCCGAATCATGAGCCAACGTGCGTTCGATCTCGCGCAGCTTCGAACCTTTGTTGCCGTGGTCGAGGCCGGCACGGTTTCGGGGGCGGCGGAGCGGGTGTTCCTGTCGCAGTCGTCGGTGAGCGAGCAGGTGAAGAAGCTCGAGGAGCGCGCCGGCCAGCCGCTTTTCGTGCGTAGCAAGCAGGGTGTCACCGCGACGCCGGCCGGCACGAAACTGCTCGACCATGCGCGCCGCATCCTCGCGATGAGCGAGGCGGCGTTCGAGGATATGCAGGGGCGCGCGCTCGACGGCGAGCTGCGGATCGCCATCACCGACTACTACCGGCCGCACGAGATCGCGGGCGTGCTGAAGGCCTTCTCGGAGCAGCATCCGCGTTTGCGTCTGCACGTGACGGTACTGCCGAGCGCGGTCATCGACAGCGCCGGGGACGATGCCACCTTCGATATTGGTCTGTCGCTGCGTCTCGTGACGCCCGAAAGTGGACGCGTGGCCGTCGGGAACGGCCACCGCAAGGGTGCGGTGATCCGGCGCGAGCGGCTCGTATGGGTGAGCTCGGCGGATGCCAACCCGCGGATCGCCACGCCCTATCCGCTCGTGCTCCTGCCATCCAGTTGCCAGCTACAGCGCTTCATCGTGAAGCTGCTCGATGAGCGTAACGTGCCGTATGTGATTTCGCATTCGGCGTCTGGCGTGGCCGGGCTGCAGCTGGCATTGAAGGCGGGTCTGGGGATCTCGTGTCTGAACGAGTCGTCGATTGGCGCCGGGCTGGCCGCGTGTCCGGCGTCGGTGCGGCTTCCTGCCCTGCCGGCGGTGGAGTTTCATCTGCTGCCGGGCCGCCTCGGCGAGGACGATCTCGTCACCAACGCGCGCGCCGCCTTGAAGCGGCTTTTTAGCTGACTGGCTGGGAAAAAGGCGACGCGCCGCGCGATCGCGGGCGTCGCTTATGTTCAGAAGCAGGGAGCGTCACGCAAATCCGAACCCGGAATCAGGACGTCACCGGCGCCGGCAACGCGGCCGCCGACACACCGGCCGGACGCTTCGTCAGGCGGGCGTTCAACGTGGCCGAACTTCCCGTGCCCGTATGGAACACCGCGACGGCGGCCGTCAGACGTCGCGCCTGGTCTTCGAGCGAACTCGCTGCTGCGGCAGCCTGCTCGACCAGCGCAGCATTCTGCTGCGTCACTTCGTCCATCTGCGCGACGGCGAGGTTCACCTGATCGATGCCCGTGCTCTGCTCCGACGCTGCTGCGGCGATCTCGCTCATGATGGCGCTCACGCGCGTGATGGCCTCGACGATTTCGGTCATCGTCGTGCCCGAGCGCTCGACCAGATCCGCGCCCGCTTCGACCCGCGCCGTCGATTCGCCGATCAAGCCCTTGATCTCCTTCGCCGCGCCGGCGCTACGTTGCGCCAGCGAGCGCACTTCGCTCGCGACGACTGCAAAGCCGCGACCCTGTTCGCCCGCGCGCGCCGCCTCGACGGCCGCGTTGAGCGCGAGAATGTTCGTCTGGAACGCGATGCCTTCGATCACGCCGATGATGTCGCCGATCTTGCGTGAATCGCTAACGATGTGGTTCATCGTCCCCACCACCTGCTGCGTCAGTTCGCCGCCCTGTGCTGCAAGGCCCGACGCGCCCTGCGCCAGCGAACTGGCCTGCTTCGCGTTCTCGGCGGTCTGCTTGACCGTCGACGTGAGCTGTTCGATGCTCGCCGCGGTTTCTTCGAGCGAAGCGGCCTGTTCCTCGGTGCGCTGCGACAGATCGGTGTTGCCCGACGCGATTTCGCTGACGCCCGTATCGATCGATTCCGTCCCGCTGCGCACCGTGTTGACAGTCGCGATCAGCGACTCCTGCATCTTCCGTAACGCGGCGGCCAGTTGCCCCATCTCGTTGTCGCCGGTTATCGCGACGCGGCCGGTCAGGTCGCCGTCCGCGATCCGCTGGAACTGCGCGATCGTCGCCCGCACCGGATGCACGATCGCGCGCACCATCGCCACACGGCCAAGCCACGCCAATAGCAGCGACACTACCATGCCGACCGCAACCGCCACGCTCACCACATTGAAGCGGTCCTGCGCGTCGCCGTAGCGCTGTTCGCCGTGATCGAGTTGCAGCTTCTCGAGCACAAGCATCGACTTCTCAAAATTGCTGTAGAGCGACGGCAGCTTGTGCGCCTGGAGTTGCTGGAACGCGGTTTTGTCGCCGGCCTTCAGCGCAGCCATGGCGGGCTCGACGCCGTCGTGCAGGAAGGCGTCGCGCTTGTCCTGCATGTCCTTGATGAGACGTTGCTCGTCCGCGTCCGTGCCCGCGTTGCCCACATAATGGGCGAGACGGTCATTCGACGATTTCAGGTACTGGTCGAAGCGCTTGAGCACCGCGTCCGCGCCTTCCTGGTCATTCAGGTCAACGAGGGATGCGTAGGTAGCGAGTGCGAGACGCAGGCGCAGCAGCTGCCCGGCACTGCCTTCGAGATCCGCGACTGCGGGCGTATCGACCGTGTACATCTGCTGCAGCGATTCGTTGCTGGCTCGCAGCGACAGCAGACCCGCCGCCGCGCCGACAAGCAGGACGATCCCAAAGAAGGCAACCATCAGGCTCAGGTACGCGCGAATCGATAAATTCTTCAACATACTTTCGTCTCCGTGATGCAGCCCCGGCGAGTCCGGCGCCTCGTGTGCGGCCGGACTTCTGCGTGTTCGCCCTATCCCGGCCGCCCCGCTCCATCCACCTTTCGTTAAGCGGACGCAACATATCTGGTTGTCGGCCTGATTCTCGAAAACTTGATGGCGCGCAGGACCTTCAGGTGCTTCGCGTTTGACGCAACGCAAGACTATGGGTGCTTTGCGGGCGATGAGGTAGCCGGCGCGGCGCCGCCGTCGCTTGCACCTTCCATCGTCGATGTGGCTGTTTCTGGCTCGATCTGGAGACGGCTGCGGCGAACGGGCCGGGATGTCGAGCATTGCCTGCAAGGATGCGTTAGCGGAAAGTAGCGAGGCACATTTGCGGGGAGCGTCGCGACATGACTGAAGTGGAGTCCGGACTGGTTGTGTTCATCGTGCTCCTCCTGTCAACGGGCTTTGGCGTGCTCGTGAGGCCTTTGCTGCCCGAAGAGCACAAGGCGCACGAGACGGTGCAGCTGATCCAGCTGGTCATCGGCATGCTGGTCACGTTCGCTGCGCTCGTGCTGGGTCTGATGACGGCGTCGGCCAAGAGCAGCTTCGACACGGTTGCCAACGATTTCCGCGCGTACGCCGCCGATCTGATCCAGCTCGACGTCAAACTTCGCGACTACGGGCCGGATACATCGGACGCACGCGCGCTGCTACGCGCCTATACCGCCGAGGCGATCGCGACGACATGGCCGCACGAACCGCCGCCGCCCGGCGACTATTACCAGAAGAACGTCCCACACAATCCCGAGCAGCTGGAAAGCCCCCGCCTCGGCCACCTGCTCGACCAGGCCGAAAGCGGGATCCGTCAACTCAACCCACCTGACGCGTTTCATCAGTCGCTCGTCGGCGACATCCTTGCCCAGTTCACCGTGGTGAGCAAAGCGCGCTGGAAACTGATCGAGGAAGCACACAGCTCGATTTCGGACCCGTTCTTCAAGACGCTCACGTTCTGGCTATCGGTGATCTTTCTGAGCTTCGGCCTGATCGCGCCGCGCAACGCGCTGGCGCTGGTGACGATCACGCTCGGCGCGCTGTCGATTGCGTCGGCGATTTATGGAATCGTGGATCTGGATACGCCGTTCACCGGGCCGATCGTCATTCCGAGCCAGCCGATGCGCGACGCGCTCGCGCATCTGGGCGGCTAGCAATGCGCCGCGTGGCTCACATTTCATCGGTATCCGGTGAGCGTCGAAAAATCGATATCCGTGAATTTCGGTCGACTGGAACAGAACATGCTTTTATCGAAGAACCCAAGTCCATCGACTCGAGAACAACATGCAGCCGTGCGGTTCAACGCCAAAAACCCGCAGTCAATCGCGAACGCATTGCGCTCGCAAGCGTACAGACTGCGATGCGCACCAGCGGCACATTGGAGGTGCGCAGTGCCGACACAGGTCGCGTGCGTTTTGAGTCAGTTGTTGCTATTTAGCCAAACATTAGCAGCAGCGGCCTTTTCGGTCCTATAGTTAAAGTGCTTTCTTAAGTTTGGTGTGCAGTGCGGGGAGGTGTGTGATGAAACGCAGAACAGCGCGTCAACTGGTTCGACTGCTTTCCGATTTCCGGCATTCGGCTGATTGCAGAATGCTCCGGGCAGCCGCGGCCAGCGAAGAACTGGAGCGCATCCTGAACGAAGAGGAGTCCGCGCCAGCCCGGCATGACGAAGATGTGGTGGATTCGCGGCAGGAAGTGTTTGCTGGAGCCCGACATGAAAAATTCCAGTGAACAGTCGCTGCGCGGCCAGATCGAGAAATGGCTGGCCCCTTCACCGTCGATTCCGCTGCACGTAACGCGCTTCAGCCGCGCGCAACGGAACGGCAAACGCTACGTGTGCGTTGAGACATCGTTACCAGCCGGCACCCGCGCATTGTTTTTCTTCAGACATCCCGATGGTTGCTGGTGCGTGTTCCCGCCGGTCGCCGATACGCCCAGGCTGCACTTCATCCCGGTCGTTCCGCCCACATCCGCCGAAACATCAGCAGGTCCAGCTCTGGCGCTTCACGGGTAAGGCCGGTAAGCATCGTGTGGACCTGCGCGCGGTATCGAGTGAAAAAGCACACCACGATTAGCGCGCGGTAATCACGCCCGCTCAACTGGCAAAACCCTCAAACCAGCCGAAGGTAAATCAGTTCGCGCTTGATATAGGCGTAAAAAATCGGCGCCGCGATCACACCCGGAATGCCGAACGCAGCCTCCATGACGAGCATCGCCACGAGCAGCTCCCACGCACGGGCCTCGATCTGCCCGCCGACGATCCGGGCATTGAGAAAATATTCGAGCTTGTGAATCAGGACGAGGAACACCAGCGACATCACCGCCGCCGAAAAGCTGACCGACAGCGCGATCGCAACAATCAACGTGTTGGAAATCAGATTGCCGATCACCGGCAACAGGCCGACGATAAATGTCACCATCACGAGCGTCTTCGACAGCGGCAGGCGGTCGTGGAACAGCGGCAGGATCACCAGAAGGAAAACGCCGGTGAATGTCGCGTTGATCGCGGAAATCTTGATCTGCGCGAATACGATGCGCCGGAAGGCATCGGCAAACCGCGCGACGCGCGTCACGAACGCCGTCGACAGCGGCAGGCGCTGCATATGCCGCTGCGCGCCCACGGCAATGATCGCGCCGATGATCATCCCGATCACAACATGCCCGAAGACCCGCGCCACACTCTTGCCGCCCTGCTGCAACGCATTGGAATGCTCATGCATCAGCAACATCGCCTTCAGCTTCATCTGCTCGGCATCGACCGGCAGATATTCGGCGATTGAAGGGGGAATGCGCGCGCGCGCCTGATCGACGAGCGGCATCATCTGTTCGAGCAGCTTCTGCACGCTTGGCACGTCCTGCTCGAAATGCTCGATGATGCCGATCGTAACGCCCGTTAGCGCGCCGACGATCGCCGCCGACAGCAACACCACCGATATCCATCGCGCCCACGGACCCGATACGCGCTTTTCGATCAGCGGCGCCATCGTGTGCACAAGCTGATAGACGAGCATGCCCGCGAGGAGTGCACCCAGCAGCTGCAGATGCAATACAGCCCACATTCCGATGAGCGCCACGATGTAGCTGCCGATCTCCACGGCGGACAGCTTCGGCAGACTCATATCGCTCGTCAGCCTCACCGGGCGAGGGCGCAGATCCTGCACGTGCGTGTCGTCAGGTGCCTGGTTTCGCTTCGTCATGACTCTCCCGTCCCCAACCTGGTGACGCAGTGTTATTTTTGGGTCGCCGGCTGGCGCTTCAACAACGGCGCCAGATACTTGCCGGTAAAACTTGCCTTCGACTTCGCCACCTGCTCCGGCGTGCCCTGGGCAATGATCTGCCCGCCGCCCGCGCCGCCTTCCGGCCCGAGATCGATCAGCCAGTCGGCTGTTTTGATCACGTCGAGATTATGCTCGATGATTACGACAGTATTACCTTGATCGCGTAACCGGTGAATCACTTCGAGTAGCAGCGCGATATCGTGGAAATGCAGACCGGTCGTGGGTTCGTCGAGGATATATAGCGTGCGCCCCGTGTCGCGCTTGCTCAGTTCCAGCGAAAGTTTCACGCGCTGCGCTTCGCCGCCCGATAACGTGGTGGCCGACTGGCCCAGACGGATGTAGCCGAGACCCACGTCGAGCAGCGTCTTCAGCTTGCGCGCGACCACCGGCACCGGCTTGAAGAATTCGTACGCGTTCTCGACGGTCATCTCCAGCACTTCGCTGATGTTCTTGCCCTTGTACTGAACGTCGAGCGTTTCGCGGTTGTAGCGCTTGCCGTGACACACGTCGCAGGGCACGTAGACGTCCGGCAGGAAGTGCATCTCGACCTTCAGCACACCGTCGCCCTGACACGATTCGCAGCGGCCGCCCTTCACGTTGAACGAGAAGCGGCCCGGATCGTAGCCACGCTCTTTCGCCGCTGGCACGCCAGAGAACAGTTCGCGGATCGGTGTGAAGACGCCGGTGTACGTCGCCGGATTCGAGCGCGGCGTGCGGCCGATCGGCGACTGGTCGACATTGATGACCTTGTCGAAATGCTCCAGGCCTTCGATCGCTTCGTACGGCGCGGGTTCGGTGGCCGAGCCGTACAGGTGATGCGCGACCGCGTGGTACAGCGTGTCGTTGATCAGCGTCGACTTGCCCGAACCCGATACGCCCGTCACGCAGGTCAGGAGGCCGACCGGCAGATCGAGCGTCACGTGCTTCAGGTTGTTGCCGTACGCCTCGACGATACGCAGATGCCGCTCGTCGGGCTGTTTACGATCGTCCGGATATTCGATGCGACGCGCGCCCGACATGTACTGGCCGGTTATCGAAGCCGGGTCGGTCTGCACCTGCTTCGGCGTGCCTTCGGCGATCACCATGCCGCCGTGCTCGCCGGCGCCCGGCCCCATGTCGACGACATAGTCGGCCATGCGGATCATGTCTTCATCATGCTCGACGACGATCACCGAGTTGCCGAGGTCGCGCAGATGCTTGAGCGTCGAGATCAGACGGTCGTTGTCGCGCTGATGCAGGCCGATCGACGGCTCGTCGAGCACGTACATCACGCCGGTCAGGCCCGAGCCGATCTGCGACGCGAGACGGATACGCTGCGCTTCACCACCTGAAAGCGTTTCCGCGCTGCGTTCCAGCGACAGATAATCGAGCCCGACGTTATTCAGGAACATCAGACGCGCGACGATTTCCTTCACCACCTTGTCGGCGATCTCGCCCTTTGCGCCTTCGAGACGCAGCGTCTGGAAATAGCCGAGTGTGTCGCGCAGCGGCATGCCGCTCACTTCGAAGATGCCGCGTGCGTCGCCGTCGCTGCCGATCCGCACGAACCGCGCTTCGCGGCGCAGACGCGTGCCTTCACAGGCCGGGCATGCCTGATTGTTCTGATACTTCGCGAGTTCTTCGCGCACCGCGACCGAATCGGTCTCGCGGTAGCGCCGCTCCAGATTCGGGATGATCCCTTCAAACACGTGCTCGCGGATCGACGTGCGGCCACGCTCGTTCATATACGAGAACGGAATGGTCTGCTTGCCCGAGCCGTACAGCAGGATCTTGCGGATCTTCTCCGGCAGGTCTTCGAACGCGGTATCGATATCGAATTCGTAAAACGCCGCGAGACTCTGCAGCATCTGGAAGTAGAACTGGTTGCGCCGGTCCCAGCCCTTCACCGCACCCGCCGCCAGCGACAGCGACGGATGCGCGACCACCCGCTTCGGATCGAAGAACGTGATCTGGCCGAGGCCGTCACATTCCGGACACGCGCCCATCGGATTGTTGAACGAGAAAAGCCGCGGCTCCAGTTCCTGCAGCGAGTACGAGCAGATCGGACACGCAAACTTCGAACTGAACAGATGCTCCTTTTCGGTCTCCATCTCGAGCGCGATCGCTCGACCATCAGCAAGACGCAGCGCCGTCTCGAACGATTCGGCGAGACGCTGCTTCATGTCGGCGCGCACCTTCAGACGGTCGACGACCACGTCGATCGTGTGCTTGTCGTTCTTCTTCAGCTTCGGCAGCGAGTCCACTTCGTAGATCTTCGCGACGCCTTCGTTCGCCGTGCCGCCGCCCGAGCTCACGCGGAAACGGATAAAACCCTGCGCCTGCATCTCCTCGAACAGCTCGACGTGCTCGCCCTTGCGGTTCGCCACGACCGGCGCAAGGATCATCAGCTTCGTGTCTTCCGGCAACGCGAGCGCGGCGTCCACCATCTGCGAAACGCTTTGCGACTCCAGCGGAATTTCGTGGTCCGGGCAATAAGGCGTGCCGACGCGCGCGTACAGGAGACGCAGGTAGTCGTGGATTTCGGTGACCGTGCCCACGGTGGAGCGCGGATTGTGCGAGGTCGCCTTCTGCTCGATCGAAATCGCCGGCGACAGCCCCTCGATCAGATCGACGTCCGGCTTTTCCATCAACTGAAGGAATTGCCGCGCATACGCGGACAGACTTTCCACGTAGCGACGCTGACCTTCCGCGTAGAGCGTATCGAAGGCGAGCGATGATTTGCCCGAGCCGGACAGGCCGGTAATCACGATCAGCTTGTGACGCGGCAAGTCAAGATTGACGTTCTTCAGGTTGTGGGTGCGGGCCCCACGGATACGGATTTGTTCCACGCGTTATTCCATGACCTGGCGGAAAGAGGAGGAGGCTAAACCTGCTACTATAACGACTTTTCCAGACCGTCGTTACGGCTTCCTGACAACGCCCGCAAGGCGCGAAGCAGGTTTGTCATGCCACGGTCAGGCGCCGCGGCGAACGGGTTTCAGGCCCTTCAGATGGGGACGTTGTCCGCGACCGCAAGCCAGCAGCGAGCCACCGGCCGAATCACCGTGCCGCATGCTACCCGTTGCGCCCGGTACACCCGCGGTACACCACCAGGCAGCAAGCCGCCCCGCGGATGGCCTCCCGAATCACTCGAATATCGCTTCCGATGTCCAATCCATCCGCAACATCTTCACGCATGAGCGCGCCTGAACTGCGCGCGACCGTGTCGCTCGCTGCGATCTTCGCGCTGCGCATGCTCGGCCTCTTCATGATCATGCCGGTGTTTTCGATCTACGCGAAAACGATTCCGGGCGGCGACAACGTGCTGCTCGTCGGTATTGCGCTTGGCGCGTACGGCGTCACGCAGTCCCTGCTCTACATCTTCTATGGCTGGATTTCCGACAAGATCGGCCGCAAGCCGGTGATCGCCACCGGTCTTCTGATCTTCGCGCTCGGCAGTTTTGTCGCGGCTTTCGCGCACGACATGACGTGGATCATCGTCGGACGGGTGATTCAGGGGATGGGTGCGGTGTCGTCGGCGGTGATCGCGTTTATCGCGGACCTGACTGCCGAAGAGCATCGCACGAAGGCAATGGCGATGGTCGGCGGCAGCATTGGCGTGTCGTTCGCGGTGGCGATCGTCGGCGCGCCGATCGTGTTCCAGTGGGTTGGCATGAGCGGCCTCTTCGCGCTGGTCGGCGTGTTCTCGATTCTCGCGATCGGCGTCGTGCTGTGGGTCGTGCCCGATGCACCGAAACCGGTCCACGTGCGTGCGCCGTTCGCTGAAGTACTGCATAACGTCGAACTGCTACGCCTGAACTTCGGCGTGCTCGTGCTGCACGCGACGCAGACCGCATTGTTCCTCGTGGTGCCGCGTATTCTGGAAGCAGGCGGCCTGCCGGTCGCGTCGCACTGGAAGGTGTATCTGCCGGTGATGGGTCTGGCGTTCGTCATGATGGTGCCGGCGATCATCGCCGCTGAAAAGCGCGGCAGGATGAAAGCAGTGCTGCTCGGTGCGATTGCGCTTATCCTGATTGGCCAGTTGTTGCTTGGCCTCGCACCTCATACCATTCTGACTGTGGCGGCGATTCTTTTCGTCTACTTCCTCGGCTTTAACGTGCTCGAGGCGTCGCAGCCTTCGCTGGTGTCGAAACTTGCACCAGGAACGCGCAAGGGCGCGGCCGCCGGCGTGTACAACACCACGCAATCGATCGGGTTGGCGATGGGCGGTGTGATCGGCGGATGGCTGCTGGAAGTGGACGGTCAAAGCGCCGTGTTTTTTACCTGCTCGGGGCTCGTGTTTTGCTGGCTTATAATCGCCGCAAACATGAAGCAGCCGCCGCGCAGGGCGTAACAGAATTTATCGGCGGACGGCTGCGGCGCGGCTTCGATCTCTGGCCCCAAGGGTCGCAAGACGAAACCGCGCATTGCCGACCGCCCGCAACGGAATCAACAGGAGAAACGCATGGCATCCGTGAACAAGGTCATTCTCGTCGGCAATCTCGGAGCCGATCCCGAGGTCCGTTATCTGCCGAGCGGCGACGCCGTGGCGAACATCCGCCTCGCAACGACCGATCGCTACAAGGACAAAACGTCGGGCGAAATGAAGGAAGCGACCGAATGGCACCGCGTGTCGTTCTTCGGCCGCCTCGCTGAAATCGTCAATGAATACCTGAAGAAAGGCTCGTCGGTGTATATCGAAGGCCGTATTCGCACGCGCAAGTGGCAGGCGCAGGACGGCACCGATCGTTACTCGACCGAAATCGTCGCTGAACAGATGCAGATGCTGGGTGGCCGTGGCGGCTCGATGGGCGGCGGCGGTGGCGATGACGGCGGCTATAGCCGTGAACCGTCGGAACGTAGCGGCGGTGGTGGCGGTCGCGCTCCGGCAAGCGCACCGCGTGGTGGCGCAGCAGGTGGCGGCGGTGCCAGCCGTCCGGGCGCACCGGCCGGCGGTGGGTTCGATGAGATGGATGACGATATTCCGTTCTGATTGCCCATAGCAGACATCTGAACGTTGAAACAGAAAGGCCCGCGGCAGTGATGCCGCGGGCCTTCAGTTTTCTGCCCTGTTCTGCCCTGCTCCGCGCTACCCTGCCCGCGGAAATAAACCACTCCGCCTTTAACGGAAAACCACCGTCTTACTCCCGTTCAGCACAACCCGATGCTCGACGTGCCACTTCACTGCACGCGCAAGCGTCACGCACTCGACATCGCGGCCGATGCCCGTCAGCTGCTCGGGCGTCATGCTGTGATCCACGCGTTCGACTTCCTGCTCGATGATCGGGCCTTCGTCCAGATCGGTCGTCACATAGTGCGCCGTCGCGCCAATCAGCTTCACGCCGCGATCGAAGGCCTGATAATAAGGCTTGGCGCCCTTGAAGCTCGGCAAAAACGAATGGTGAATATTGATCGCCCGTCCAGCCAGCCGGTCGCACAGTTGCGGCGACAGAATCTGCATATACCGCGCGAGCACAACCAGATCCACCTGATGCTCATCGATCACTTCCAGCACGCGCGCTTCCTGCGCGGCCTTCGCGTCGGCGGTCGAGCCCGTCAGCGGAAAGTGATGGAACGGAATGTCATAGCTCGCGGCGAGCTGATAAAACTCCTTGTGATTCGAAATGATCGCGGGAATCTCGATGCCAAGCTGACCGGTGCGATAGCGGAACAGCAGGTCGTTCAGGCAATGCCCGATCTTCGACACCATGATCACGACACGCGGCCTCACCGACGCATCATGCAGTTCCCACTTCATGCCGAACTGCTCAGCCAGCGGCGCGAACGACCCGCGCAGGACGTCCAGCCCCGGATCGCCGCCGACCTGCTGAAAATGCACGCGCATGAAGAACTCGCCGGTGTGGCTGTCCCCAAACTGGGCCGAGTCGAGAATGTTGCTGCCGCGCTCGAACAGAAAGCCGGACACCGCATGCACGATGCCGGGCCGGTCGGCGCACGACAGTTTGAGAATAAAGCTGTGTTCGGTCGACATGACCTGGGTGACTCCCTTCTTCAATCCGTATTTCGTTCAGTATGACAACGCGCGACGGGGTTCAGATAACCGCCGGCACGAACACCGCGGCAATGCCCGCGCACGCATCTTCGTCGATCCAGCGGCGCCGTAGCAGGCAGTCGAGCGTCGCGAGACTCGCATCGACCGTCATGGTGCCTTCCTCGATCCAGCGCGCGACTTCGTCGATGCGCGCGAGGCGATGTTCGCCCACTTCGCCGTCCTGATTGCGTGGCGCAAAATCCGCCGGCAATGCCAGGTCGTAGATAAAAACCTGCTCGGCCTGCGTGCCTTCCGGCAGCGACTGCAGCACATGCGCCGTCCGTCCCGCGACCGCGCGCACGGCAATCTCTTCCGGAATGCCCGCTTCTTCCCAGCACTCCTTGACGATCGTCGCTTCGATTCCGAATCCCCAACCGATGCCGCCCGCGACGACGTTATCCAGCATCCCAGGATCGGTCGCCTTCGTATCGCTACGCCGCGCGATCCACAATTGCGGCGCGCGATCGCCATATTCTACGACGCCGTTCAGATGCACCGCGTACGTCATCGTTCCGAAGAAGCGCGACGCCGCGCGCTCGATGTACGCGAGCGGTGACGCATCGAACGCATTGCGGATGGCGTATGTCTCATCGCGCCAGCCCGGAATGCGGCCCTCCGCGGCGAGCGCGCCGATCACTGCACCCAGCGCGGCGCTACGCAGTTCCAGCGTGTCGAAACGCGAAGATAGCGTGACGCGTGCATCATCGAAATCGAACACGTCCGGCCAGCGCGTGAGCGACGGCACGTCGCTTTTGCGAATCCAGCCGACCTGTTCTTCCCCGATCCAGAACGGCGTGTGAGCACGCGCGTCGAAACGGCGTGCGGCGATGATGCAGGGCAAAGTCATAGGCGGCGTTCCCCAAACTCAGTCGCGCAACGCGACACGAATGCCGATCGCGATGAACGTAGCGCCCGCGAGCCGGTCGAGCCACACGCCCACGCTCGGCCGGCGACGCAGCCAGCCACCAATCATGCCCGCGCACACGCCGAACAGCGAAAACACGACTACCGTCTGCAGCATGAACAACGCGCCCAGTTCGAGCATCTGCAGCGTCACGTTCTGCGCGCCATGCGGATCGACGAACTGCGGCAGAAACACGATGAAGAACAGCGTGACCTTCGGGTTCATGATGTTGCCGAGCACGCTTTGCCGGAACACCGACAAGAGCGGCTGCGGCGGCCGTTCATGCGCCGTCGCGAGCCCCTGGCTGCGCAGCGCCTTGATGCCGATCCAGATCAGATACGCCGCGCCGGCCAGCTTGATCGCCTGAAACGCAACCGGCGACGACCGCAGCACAGCCGCGACGCCGAGTGCCGCGAGCGTCGTATGAAACGTGATGCCGGCCGCAAAACCGAGCGCGGCGACAAGGCCGGCGGCGCGCCCCTGTGAAATGCCGCGCGCCAGTACCTGCAGATTGTCAGGGCCGGGCGCCATGGTAATGGCGATCGACGTCGCGAGAAACAGGAGGAAATTGGGCATCTTTAAATATCCCTGTGCGGTGTGCAAATGCGCGAGGTGCGATTAGTGGCCGCCGAATCCGGTCACCGTGTAGAGCGGCAGGCCTGCTTCGCGCAGAAGCTTTGAGCCACCCAGATCCGGCAGATCGATGATCGCCGCGCCCTCCACCACCTGCGCGCCAAGCCGTTCGAGCAGCTTCTTGCCGGCCATCATCGTGCCGCCGGTCGCAATCAGATCGTCGATGATCACGACGCGGTCGCCGGGGCCACACGCATCTTCGTGAATCTCGACCGTCGCTGTGCCGTATTCGAGGTGATACGACTCCGAAACCGTTTTGTACGGCAGCTTGCCGACCTTGCGGATCGGGATGAAGCCGAGGTTCAACTCGTACGCAACAATCGGCCCGATGATGAATCCGCGCGCGTCGAGGCCTGCAATGTAGTCGAGCTTCGCATCGATGTAACGCAGCACGAACAGGTCGATCAGCACGCGCAGCGCTTTCGGGTGCTGCAACAACGGCGTGATGTCGCGAAACTGCACGCCAGGTTGCGGCCAGTCGGGCACCGTGCGGATCTGGCTCTTCACGAACTCAGCCGCGTTCAGTGGCGCGTCGGCAGGCGCCGGCAAAGGTGCGTTGGACATGATGTCTCCAATATCCCGATAGATTGCTTCAGTGTGGGCCGCATAAGGTGCCGCGTAGCGGGTCGCGCAAGGCGCCGCTCAATACGGCCACCCGGCGCGGGACACACGGCCCGTAGAACAGGTTCAGATCATTTCAGGCCACGGCGGCGCCCGCGCGTCGATGTTTCGACAGACGCTCTTCCGCTTCCGCCAGCGCTTCAGGCAAACCGCGCAGCACGACGATATCGAGCGCGCGCAGACGCGTTTCCGGGCCCGGCTCGACGCCACGAATGCCGTGCCGCCGGATCGCCGTCACTTCGACGCCAAGCTCGTGCAGTCCAAGCTCCGCCAGCGTGCGACCCACCGCGTCGGCCTTTTCGTCGACCGGGACCGATTGTAGCCGCACCTGTTCGTGGCCGTCCTCGTCGTTCTGGTCGTCGGCGCCGTGGAAATAGCCGCGCAAGAGGCTGTAACGCTCGTCGCGCATTTCCTCGACGCGCCGCACGACCCGCCGCATCGGTACGCCCATCAGCACGAGCGTATGCGACGCCAGCATCAGGCTACCTTCGACGATCTCCGGAATCACTTCCGTCGCGCCCGCTGCGAGCAGCTTTTCCAGATCGGCATCGTCGACGGTCCGCACGATCACGGGCAACGTCGGTTCGAGTTCGTGGATGTTGTGCAGCACGCGCAGCGCGGAGGGCGTGTTCGCATACGTGATCGCAACCGTCGCACAACGATGGATACCCGCCGCGAGCAGCGACTCGCGTCGCCCCGCATCGCCGAACACAACCGATTCGCCCGCCGCTGCAGCAGCGGCCACGCGATCGGGGTCAAGGTCGAGCGCGACGTACGACAGCCCTTCGTGTTCGAGCATGCGCGCCAGATTCTGCCCCGCACGGCCGTAACCGCAGATGATCACGTGTCCACTCTGCTTCAGGCTCTGCGTCGCGATGCGCGTCATCTGCAGCGATTGCATCATCCATTCCGTCGACGACAGCCGCAGTACGATCCGGTCTGCGTTCTGGATCAGGAATGGCGCGGCCAGCATCGACAGCAGCATGGCGGCAAGAATCACCTGCAGCAACGTGGCATCGACGAGATGCTTGTCGAGAATCAGGTTCAGCAGCACGAAGCCGAATTCGCCCGCCTGCGCGAGACCGATACCCGTGCGCATCGCCACGCCCGGCGAGGCGCCAAAGAGCCGCGACAGCCCTGTGACCATCACCGCTTTCAACAGGATCGGCCCGACGAGAAAGGCGAGCACGATGAACGGATGCTCCCAGATCACGCGCGGATTCAGCAGCATGCCGGTCGTCACGAAGAAGAGCCCGAGCAGCACGTCGCGAAACGGCTTGATGTCTTCTTCAACCTGATGCCGGTAAGGCGTCTCTGCGATCAGCATGCCCGCGATGAACGCGCCGAGTGCAAGCGACAACCCAAATTTATCGGTAATGAACGCAGCGCCAAGCGTGACCAGCAGCAGGTTCAGGATGAACAGTTCCTGCGAGCGACGCCGCGCGACCACGTTGAACCAGCGCGTCATGAAACGCTGTCCGACGATCAGCAGCACCGACAGTGCGATCACGATCTTCACCGCCGCGAGACCGAGCGCCTCGACCAAATGCGTCGAATCGCTGCCGAACGCGGCAATGATAATGAGGAGCGGCACTACGGCCAGATCCTGGAACAGCAGCACGCCGAAAATGTTGCGGCCGTGCTCCGTTTCGATTTCGAGCCGTTCGGCGAGCATCTTGCTGACGATCGCCGTGGACGACATGGCAAGCGCGCCGCCCAGCGCCACGCTCGCTTCCCACGTAATGTGCACCCACCGCTGCAGTACGAAGCCGAGCGCAAGCGCGACCCCGATCGTCCCGAGCACCTGCAGCAGCCCGAGCCCGAACACGAGCCGTCGCATCGAACGCAACTTCGCGAGCGAAAACTCCAGCCCGATCGAGAACATCAGGAACACGACGCCGAACGCGGCGAGATTCTGCGCGCCGACCGAATCCGGCACGATCCCGAGCGCATGCGGACCCACGACGATGCCCACCGTCAGATAGCCGAGCATCGGCGGCAGGTTCAGATAGCGGAACACGACGACGCCCGCCACTGAAGCCAGCAGCAGGAACAGCGTCATTTCGAGCGGGGAGATCATGGGAAAACGCGCATCGGGAAAAGCGTCCTCGTTCGTCAGGAACCGTCGCACGCAAACGGCCGTGCGACAAGGTTATGGGGCCCGTGAAGGCAGCGGCCGGGCACGTCCCGCCCGGCGCGGCGAACAAACGCCTTTGCTATACTCCGCGAATGATAGCGAAAATCAATGGCGATCGGGCACTTGCGCTCGCTCGCGACGTGCTCGACATCGAAGCGGACGCCGTGCGCGCGCTTCGCGATCAACTCGACGACGGTTTTGTCGAGGCGATCGACTTTATCCTCAGTTGCCGCGGACGCGTCGTCGTTTCCGGCATCGGCAAATCCGGTCATGTGGCCCGCAAGCTGGCGGCGACGCTTGCAAGCACCGGCTCGCCCGCGTTCTTCGTGCATCCCGCCGAAGCGAGCCACGGCGATCTCGGCATGGTCACCGCCGAAGACGTCTTCATCGCGATGTCCAATTCCGGCGAATCCGAAGAACTCGTCTCGATCCTGCCGCTCATCAAGCGTCTCGGCGCGAAGCTGATTGCCATAACCGGCAAGCCGGCTTCGACGCTCGCGAAGCTCGCGGACGTGCATCTGAACGCCGGCGTATCGAAAGAAGCCTGCCCGATGAATCTCGCGCCGACGGCCAGCACCACGGCCGCGCTCGCGCTCGGCGATGCGCTGGCGGTGGCCGTGCTCGACGCACGCGGCTTCGGTGCCGACGACTTCGCGCGCTCGCATCCCGGCGGCGCACTCGGCCGGCGTCTGCTCACCTACGTGCGCGACGTCATGCGCACCGGCGACGAAATCCCGAAGGTCGGCCACGAAGCCACGCTGCGCGACGCGCTGATGCAACTCACCGCGAAACGCATGGGCATGACGGCGATCGTCGATACGAACGATCACGTCGAAGGCATTTTCACCGATGGCGACCTGCGCCGTGTACTCGAACGTGCCGGTGACTTCCGTGAACTGCCGATCGCCGACGTGATGACAAAAAGCCCGCGTACGATCGGTCCGGACCACCTGGCCGTCGAAGCTGTGGAGCTGATGGAACGGTATCGCATCAACCAGATGCTGGTTGTCGATGAAACAGGCAAGCTCATCGGCGCACTCAACATGCACGACCTGTTCTCGAAGAAGGTGATCTGATGGCCGTCGCCCCGCTTACCGCCACTGAACGCGCGAGCCGCGTGAAGCTGATGATTTTCGACGTCGACGGCGTGCTGACCGACGGTGGTCTGATGTTTACCGCCGAAGGCGACACGATGAAGGCATTCCATTCGATGGACGGCCACGGCGCGAAGCTGCTTCGCCAGGCCGGCATCGATACGGCGATCATCACGGGCCGCAAATCGGGCATCGTCGCCGTGCGCGCGAAGGAACTGAATATCACACATCTGTATCAGGGCATCGAGAACAAGCCCGAGGCCTTCGCCGAGCTGCTGAAAGAGACCGGCCTGAAAGCCGAAGAATGCGGCTACATGGGCGACGACTGGGTCGACCTCGCCGTCATGCTGAAGGTCGGCTTCGCGGCCGCGCCGGCGAATTCGCATCCAGAAGTGATCGCGCGTGCGCACTGGGTGTCCGAGGCACGCGGCGGCCACGGCGCCGTGCGCGAAGTGTGCGACACGCTGCTGCGCGCCCAGCACAAATACGATGCACTGCTTGCCGCAGCATGTGGTGGCGGCGACCAGCAGGGTCTCGTCGGATGAACCGGTTCCGCCTGACTTCGCTGATTCCGCTCGTCGCGATGGCGGCGCTTGCCGGCATTACATGGTGGCTGCTGCAGGCCACGCTGCCGCCACCGAACGAAGGTGCGCCCCACAAGAAGGCGCACACGCCCGACTACTTCGCCGACAACTTTTCCGTGTCCGAACTCGACCAGTCCGGCTCGACGCAATATCGTCTGACCGCCGCGCGCATGGTGCACTACGAAGACGACGAAGATAGCGATCTGACCCAGCCCGCGATCCGCGCGTTCCAGCCGGGTAAGCCGATCATCACGGCAACCGGTGATCGTGGCAAGGTGAACGGCGATGCATCGATCGTCAACCTGTACGACAATGCGCGAATCCTGCGTGCCGCGGGCATGGGCGATCCGGCCATGCAGGCCGATTCCGAGCATTTCCGCGTGCTGGTCAACGACGATGTGATCGAGACCGAAAAGCCGGTTAAACTTCAACGCGGCCAGTCTGTCATGACGGCCAGCGGCATGAACTACAACAACGTCACCCGGGTTATGCAGCTGTTCGGCAACGTGCGTGGCGCCATCGCCGCGTCCGATAGCGCCGGCGGCTCCCTCAAGCAACCCGGGTAATCCACTCCAGGCGTGACTGCATGAACGAATCGTTCCCTCGTCCAGATACCGGCCGCGCGCATGCGTGGTCCGCGTACCGCGCCGCGCTGGCCGCGCTGCTGGCCGCGTTGCCGCTTGCCGGCTTCGCGCCGCCTGCACACGCCGAGCGCGCCGACAAGGACAAGCCGCTGAATATCGAAGCGGACAACATGACTTACGACGACCTGAAGCAGGTCAACATCTTCACTGGCCACGTCGTGGCCACCAAAGGCACGATCGTCATCAAGGCCGATCGCGTCGAAGTGCATCAGGATCCGCAGGGCTACCAGTATGCGACGGGCACGTCGACCGGCAAGAACCTCGCGTACTTTCGCCAGAAGCGCGAAGGCGTCGACGAATATGTCGAAGGCGATGCGGAGCGCATCGACTACGACGGCAAGCAGGACCTGACCACGCTCACGACACGCGCGACGGTGCGCCGTCTGCAGGGCCTGTCGACGCTGATGGACGAAGTGCATGGCAGCGTAATCACGTACGACGGCCAGAACGATTTCTATACGGCGAAGTCCGGCAAGGACGTCGCGGGCCCGGGCAATCCGACCGGCCGCGTGCGCGCGATGCTCGCGCCGCGTAATGGCGGCCCCGCGCCGCTCAATGGCGCATCGGCCACGCTGACACCGTCCACTCAATTCCCGACGCAAGGCCAGGGAGTGACGAAGCCGTGAACGCACCTGCCCTGCCCAATCGCAAGCCGGCCGGCACCAGCAGTTCGCTTGCCGTTCGCAATCTGAAGAAGCGCTACGGTTCGCGCACGGTCGTGAAGGATGTGTCGCTCGATGTGAAGAGCGGCGAAGTCGTGGGTCTGCTCGGTCCGAACGGCGCCGGCAAGACGACGTCGTTCTACATGATCGTGGGTCTCGTGCCGCTCGACGCAGGCGAAATTGATCTCGACGGCAAGTCGATCAGCCTGCTGCCGATTCATAAACGCGCTTCGCTGGGGCTATCGTATCTGCCGCAGGAAGCGTCTGTGTTCCGCAAACTCACCGTCGAGGAAAACATTCGCGCGGTGCTGGAACTGCAGCACGAAGACGACGGCAAACGGCTCACGAAAGACGCGATTACCGCGCGCACCGAAGCATTGCTCGACGAGCTGCAGATTGCTCACCTGCGCGAAAATCCGGCGCTGTCCCTTTCGGGTGGCGAACGTCGGCGCGTTGAAATTGCGCGCGCGCTGGCGACCAATCCGAGCTTCATTCTGCTCGATGAACCGTTCGCCGGCGTGGACCCGATCGCCGTGCTGGAAATCCAGAAGATCGTGAAGTTCCTCAAGCAGCGCAACATCGGCGTGCTGATCACCGATCACAATGTGCGAGAAACGCTCGGCATCTGTGACCATGCATACATTATCAGCGACGGCAGCGTGCTAGCGGCCGGCGCACCCAGTGAAATCATTGAAAACGAGAACGTGCGGCGCGTCTATCTAGGCGAGCATTTCCGCATGTAACCGGACACGCGTGTAACAGGCAGCGAAAACGGCGGTTCCGGCATCCTGCTGGCCGCCGGCCCTGTGTTTCCTCGCTCCCGGACATCCCGGACACTCCGGCGGGCCGCTTCATACGCGCCCGCCAACACCGAAACCGCACAACAGACGTTTTTGCGACTGTTGCAAGGTATCGCGCTCGTGGCAAACTCTCTACAATGAATCTCAACCTGCCATGAAAGCCAGCCTCCAACTTCGCCTGTCGCAGCATCTCGCGCTGACCCCGCAACTACAGCAGTCCATCCGACTGCTGCAGTTGTCTACGCTTGAGTTGCAGCAGGAGGTCTCGATGGCGATCGCCCAGAATCCGCTCCTCGAAAACGAGGACGAGTGGATCGCGAGCCCGCTGCGCGTCGCCGCGGATGGCTCGCTGATCGCGCAATCGCCGGGCAGCGCGCCCGTGCAGGAGCAGATGGGCAGCACGAGTTCGTCTTCGCCCACAACCAGCGAGCGCGCCGAGAATGGCGAGCCGCAGGGCGTCGACGAATACAACGGCCTTGCCTCCGACAGCAATGGCGAGGCGAGCCAGTGGAATCTCGACGATTACGGCCGTTCGGGCACCGCCTCCGATGACGACGATCTGCCGCCCTTGCAGATCCACGAATCGAGCACGAGCCTGCGCGACCATCTGACGGCGCAACTGCGCGTCACGCAGGCGGGTCAACGTGACCGCGCGCTCATCATCTTCCTGATCGAATCGCTCGACGACGACGGCTATCTCACCGCCACGCTCGAAGAAGTGCTGGCCGACCTGCCGGAAGAACTCGAAGTCGATCTCGACGAACTGAACGCGGCGCTCGCGCTGCTGCACAGCTTCGATCCTGCGGGCGTGGGCGCACGCTCTGCATCCGAATGTCTGAAGCTGCAACTTCTACGTCTTGAATCGTCGCCGACGCGCACGCTCGCGCTCGACATCGTGGCCCACCATCTGGAACTGCTTGCGGCTCGCGATTTCACGCGGCTGCGCAAGCACCTGAAGGCAAACGACGACGAACTGCGCGACGCGCACGCGCTGATCCGCTCGCTCGAACCGTTCCCGGGCGCTGCGTACGGCAAGGCAGAAGCGGACTACGTCGTGCCGGACATCATGGTGAAGCGCACGGCACAAGGTTGGACTGCTGAACTGAATCCGGAAGTGGTCCCTAAACTGCGCATTAATCACCTTTATGCGAACATCCTTCGCAATAGCAGAGGCGATCCGGGCAGCGGTTCGTTGCGCCAGCAACTCCAGGAAGCGCGCTGGCTGATCAAGAATATCCAGCAAAGGTTCGAGACGATCCTGCGGGTTGCGCAGGCCATTGTCGAGCGTCAAAAGAGCTTTTTTGTGCACGGCGAAATTGCCATGCGCCCCTTGGTTTTGCGGGAAATTGCTGATACGCTGGGTTTACACGAGTCAACTGTCTCGCGTGTGACAACGGGCAAGTACATGCTCACGCCCTTCGGGACGCTTGAATTTAAGTACTTCTTTGGATCACACGTTTCGACGGATACGGGTGGCGCAGCCTCTTCAACGGCTATTCGCGCACTGATCAAGCAACTGATAGGAGCAGAAGAGCCGAAATCTCCTCTTTCAGACAGCCGCATAGCCGAACTGCTGGCGGAACAGGGCTTTGTCGTGGCGCGACGAACCGTCGCGAAGTACCGTGAAGCGCTGAAAATCCCGGCAGTCAACCTGCGCAAGTCTCTGTAGCCGGTCGCATAGTGTGGCCGGCATTTACCGGCCGCGGCGCGATTGGCGACAAGGCTGGCCGATGCGACCCGTCAATAGCCAGTCATCGGGGACGACTGGGAGACGAGCCGACCGTTCGACCGGCGCTTGCTGGGCCATGCACGCCAAGGCGGCCACTCGCATGGAGAAGCACTATGAATCTGAAGATCAGTGGACACCATCTCGAAGTAACGCCTGCGTTGCGCGAATACGTGATCACCAAACTAGACAAGGTGCTAAGACATTTCGATCAGGTAATCGATGGCAGTGTGGTCCTCTCGGTCGACAACCACAAGGAAAAGGAAAAGCGTCAAAAGGTTGAAATCAACCTGCATATGAAGGGCAAGGACTTATTTGTCGAGAGCGCGGATGGCGACCTGTACGCCGCAATCGACCTGATGATCGACAAGCTGGACAGGCAAGTCATTCGTCACAAGGATCGCCTCCAGGGCCATCAGCACGAAGCGATCAAGTACCAGCCGCTGGCACCGCAAATCGAAGTGCCGCCGCAATAAGGGACCATTCGAAGGATTCCTTCTGGCCTTTCCCGCCAGACCGCCCAAACCGCCCGCTTACGGGCGGTTTTTCGTTGGGCGTAGAGGCCGCCGCCGCAGCGTGTCGCGCGCCGCCAGATCCCTCGCAGCAAACCCCGCAGGAAACCTCTCCTTTCATCGATGGCGCGCCGCACCATCCGTGTTCACCCTGTTCTATAATGTTCCGGTTACTATCGGGGTCAATCAGCGGTAGTCCTGCGCTTTCGGTCTCCACCGTCTATCGCCATATCGCCGTGAGCACCTGTTGAACATGGAACGCCACTCAAACGCTACGGCGAGGAGAATCCAGGCCACGTTTCCGCCTGCCAACATGAATCGTCTAGCCAAATATCTTCCCCTCGAGAATGTCGTCGTCGGTCTTGCCGTTACCAGCAAAAAGCGTGTCTTTGAACAGGCCGGCCTGATCTTCGAGAACCAGAACGGCATCGCCCGCAGTACGGTCACTGACAATCTGTTTGCGCGCGAGCGCCTCGGGTCGACGGGGCTCGGCGAAGGCGTCGCGATTCCTCACGGCCGGATCAAGGGCCTGAAGCATCCGCTCGCAGCCTTTGTGCGTCTCTCCGATCCGATTCCTTTCGAATCGCCCGACGGCCAGCCGGTGTCGCTGCTGATCTTCCTGCTCGTGCCGGAACAGGCCACCCAGCAGCACCTGGAAATCCTGTCGGAAATCGCGCAACTGCTGTCCGATCGTGAAGCGCGCGAGCGGCTGCACACGGAAGCAGACCGCGAGGCGTTGCATCGCCTGCTCACTCAGTGGCAACCTTGATGTATTGACGGCGGCGCTCGCCACATACAAGCCCAGCGGCAGCACCAGAACCCTTACCGGCTCGCGCCGGCCGGACCCGCCGCCAACACGGGCCCCAACAGGCTCAGACAGGCCAGGCGCGCGGGCCAGCGGCCCACAACGGAGTCACGGACTCATGGATACGTCCAGCATCAACGCCCAGAGCATTTTCGACGACAACGCCGCCGCGCTGAAACTCAGCTGGCTGACCGGGCATGAAGGCTGGGAGCGCGGGTTTTCGGCGGAAACGGTTGCGTATGCGACCTCGAGTGCGGACCTCGTCGGTCACCTGAACCTGATCCACCCGAACCGGATCCAGGTGCTCGGCGATGCCGAAGTCGAGTATTACCAGCGCCAGGCCGAAGAAAGCCGCTCGCGGCACATGGCCGAGCTGATTGCGCTCGAACCGCCGTTTCTCGTCGTTGCGGGCGGTGTCGCCGCACCGCCTGAGCTGGTGTTGCGCTGTACGCGTTCGTCCACGCCGCTGTTCACGACGCCGATGTCGGCGGCGGCCGTCATCGACAGCCTGCGGCTTTACATGTCGCGCATCCTCGCGCCGCGCGCCACGCTGCACGGCGTGTTCCTCGACATCCTCGGGATGGGCGTGCTGCTCACCGGCGATTCCGGCCTAGGCAAGAGCGAACTCGGGCTGGAACTGATCAGCCGCGGCCACGGCCTCGTGGCTGACGATGCGGTGGATTTCGTGCGCCTCGGCCCGGATTTCGTCGAGGGACGCTGCCCGCCTCTGCTGCAGAACCTGCTCGAAGTGCGCGGCCTGGGTCTGCTCGACATCAAGACGATTTTCGGTGAAACGGCCGTGCGCCGGAAAATGAAGCTGAAGCTGATCGTTCAGCTGGTGCGCCGGCCGGATGGCGAATTCCAGCGCCTGCCGCTCGAAAGCCAGACCGTCGACGTGTTAGGCCTGCCGATCAGCAAGGTCACCATTCAGGTGGCGGCCGGCCGCAACCTCGCGGTGCTGGTCGAAGCCGCCGTCCGGAACACGATCCTGCAACTGCGCGGCATCGACACGCTGCGCGATTTCATGGACCGCCAGCGTCTCGCGATGCAGGACCCGGACAGCCAGTTCCCCGGCAAGCTGATCTGAGCCGGGCCGTGCCGACGTGATTCCCGCGCGTCTCGCGACATAACGGCATCGCGCCACAGGCACGCAGGGTGGATGCTATGATGAAACGAACGGATTTCACGACCTCATGCGCATTATCCTGATCACCGGCATTTCCGGCTCCGGCAAGTCTGTCGCACTGAACGCGGTCGAAGACGCGGGCTACTACTGCGTCGACAATCTGCCCCCGCGCTTCCTGCCGCCGCTCGCCGCCTATCTCAACGAGCACGGACACGAACGCCTCGCCGTCGCCATCGACGCGCGCTCCAGCGCCTCGCTCGACGAAATGCCCGAGATGATCCGCGACCTCGCGCGCGAACATGATGTGCGCGTGCTGTTTCTGAACGCGAGCACGCAATCCCTGATCCAGCGCTTTTCCGAAACACGCCGGCGTCATCCGCTGTCGGGTTCGCCGTCGCACGATGCCGATGTCGGCGTGCTGCGCTCGCTCGAAGAAGCCATCGAGAACGAACGCGAACTCGTTGCCAATCTCGCCGAATTCGGCCATCAGATCGACACCAGCAATCTCCGCGCGAACGTGCTGCGCGCATGGGTCAAGCGTTTCATCGAGCAGGAGCGTGCGGGCCTCACGCTGATGTTCGAATCGTTCGGTTTCAAACGCGGCGTGCCGCTCGACGCCGATTTTGTCTTCGACGTGCGCACGCTGCCGAATCCATACTACGACCGCGAACTGCGTCCGCTCACGGGTCTCGATAAACCCGTGATCGACTTTCTCAGCGCGCTGCCGGTCGTGACGCAGATGATCGACGACATCCACGCGTTTATCGCGAAGTGGCTGCCGCATTTTCGCGACGACAACCGCAGTTATCTGACCGTCGCGATCGGCTGCACGGGTGGTCAGCACCGCTCAGTGTTTATCGCCGAGACGCTTGCCGCGCGTCTCTCGGGCGAATCGGATGTAATCGTGCGGCACCGCGATGCGCCGCTCGACGTCGGCGAATCTTCGAAGCTGGTGGCTTAACCGGCCGCGTCGCGCGGCCGTAACCTTCAAGCGTTGCGCCATGTCCACTACTCCTGCCGTGATTGCCGATCTGCCGCTCTTCCCGCTGCATACGGTGCTGTTTCCGGACGGCCTGCTGCCGCTGAAAATATTCGAGGCGCGCTATCTGGACATGGCAAGCGAGTGCCTTCGCGAGAAGACGCCGTTCGGCGTGTGCCTGCTGAAAAGCGGCGGCGAAGTCGCGAAGCCCGATGAGCCTTCGGTGCCTGAAACCATCGGCTGCATGGCGGAAATCGAGGAATGTGATGTGGAAGCGTTCGGCATGCTGCTGATCCGCGCGCGCGGCACGCAGCGCTTCCGGTTGCTGTCGCACCGCGCGCAGCCGGATGGACTGCTGGTCGGCATGGCCGAGCCGATTGGTGACGACATACCGCTCGAAGGCACCGTACATGTCGAGCGATTCGGCGCGTGTGCGGAAGTGCTGGAGCGGATCATCGCGACCATCCGCGAGCGCGACCCCGATAGCCTGCCGTTCGCGGAGCCCTTCAAGCTCGACGATCCTTCGTGGGTATCGAACCGTCTGTCAGAAGTGCTGCCGATCGCATTGCGCGCACGACAGAAGCTGATGGAGCTTCAGGACGCCGGCGCGCGTATCGACGTCGTGCATCACTACATGCAGCAGCATCAACTGCTGTAATGCCGGCGTTCTAAAGCAACGATCCCTGTAATGCATCGAGCAGCTTGCGCACCGGCGCAGGCACGCCGTACGCATCGAGCTCGTGCAGCGCGACCCATACCGTTTCATCGTCACCGACACCTGCGAGCGTCCTGTCGAGTTCGACCACGCGCGGCTCGATATCCAGCCTGAAATGCGTGAACGTGTGCGTCAGCGTAGCGAGCGGCATCACGCTGCCCGAGGCGCCGTATGCCTGCGCACGGTCGGCCAGCACAGCTTCACCGGATGCTTCCGGCAGACTCCACAAGCCGCCCCAGATGCCCGACGGCGGGCGTTTTTCCAGCATCACCGCATCGCCGTCACGCAGAACCAGCATCCACGTGCGACGCGTCGGAATCGTCTTTTTCGGACGCGCAACCGGTAGTTCGCGCTGACGTCCCGTCGCGTTCGCGACGCAATCGGCGGCAAAGGGACACCGCGCGCAATCCGGCTTGCCGCGCACGCATAACGTTGCACCGAGATCCATCAGACCTTGCGTGTAGGCGCTCACGTCATCGTCGCCTGCGTGCGACACTTTCGAAGGCAATAGCGATTCAGCCAGCGTCCACATCGCGTTCTCGACACGCTTTTCGCCCGGAAATCCTTCGACACCGAACACGCGCGCCAGCACACGCTTCACGTTGCCATCGAGAATCGTCGCGCGCGCGCCGAATGCGAACGACGCGATCGCGGCCGCCGTCGAGCGTCCGATGCCGGGCAGTTCGGCGAGTGCTTCGACCGACGAAGGAAACGCGCCGCCATGTGTTCCGACAACCGCCTGCGCGCAGCGATGCAGATTGCGCGCACGCGAGTAGTAACCGAGGCCTGCCCATAGCGCCATCACGTCATCGAGCGGCGCGGCGGCGAGCGCGGCGACATCCGGGAAGCGCCCGAGAAAACGCTCGTAGTACGGAATGACCGTCGACACCTGCGTCTGCTGCAACATGATCTCGGACAGCCAGATGCGATAGGGATCGCGCGTGTTCTGCCACGGCAGGTCGTGGCGACCGTGCTCGCGCTGCCACGCGATCAGCCGCGCGGAAAAGCCGGACAGGGACGAGGGTACGGTAAGGGATAGAGTGGACATCAGCGCTGGCAGGTCGGGCAGAAGTAAGTGGAACGCTGTCCTTGCACGATCTGTCTGATCGGCGTGCCGCAGACGCGGCATGGCAGCCCGGCGCGATCATAGACGAAATAGTCGAGCTGGAAATATCCGCTGTTGCCATCGCTGCCCACGAAATCGCGCAGCGTGCTGCCGCCCTTCTCGATCGCGGCGGCGAGCGTCAGACGAACAGCATCCGCGAGCAGATCATAGCGAACCAGCGAGACACGTCCAGCCGCGGTCGTTGGACGGATGCCCGCGCGAAAGAGGCTCTCGGAAGCGTAGATATTCCCTACGCCAACCACTATCTCGCCCGCGAGCAACGCCTGCTTCACCGACACCTTCCGGCCGCGTGTTTTCCGGTGCATCAACGCACCGGAGAAGGCCGCCGTAAAAGGCTCAGCGCCGAGACCGGCGAGCAGCGGATGATCGAGCACATCGCCCGCTTCGCGCGGATGCCACAGCACGGCGCCGAAGCGCCGCGGATCGCGATAGCGCAGGATGAATTCGTCGAAGATCCAGTCGATGTGATCGTGCTTCGCCGCGGCCGGCGGATGAGACACATTGCGCAGCACGCGCAGCGTGCCGGTCATGCCAAGATGCACAATGAACCACCCTTCGTCGATTTCGAAGAGCAGGTATTTGCCGCGCCGCTCGACCTTGCGGATCACGCGACCGTGCAATGTTTTTGCAAGGTCGGCCGGGATCGGCCAGCGCAGCGCGGGCGTGCGGACATCGACACGTTCGACGCGTCGTCCTGCTACATACGGCTCGATTCCCCGTCGCGTAACCTCAACTTCTGGCAACTCTGGCATGTCTAACTGGTCTGCAACTTGCGTGGGTGGTTGTGCGCTTATTGTAGCGAGCGCGTTACAATCGTCCGAAACATTGATCGGATTTCCATGAACTTGTCCTTCGTGAAACTGTTTTACCGGTTCCCCGCCTCTGTGTCTCGCGTGCCGCGTGCTGTCTCCGTCCAGCGGATGCTCGGAGCGGCGGTCGTCGCCGCGTGGGCGCTTGTCGCGCTGCCCGCGCACGCGCAGGATCCATCGCCGGATTCCGACGATAGTTCGCTCTCCGTGCAGGATGCGCTCGGCCAGCCGAGTCCCGACGAGCAGAAAAATCTGCCGGCTATTTCGCTTTCCAGCCAGATCGTCTTTCAGGTGCTCGCCGCTGAAGTCGCGTTGCAGCGAAACCAGCCGGCGCCCGCGTACCAGACGTACCTCGCCCTTGCGCGCGACACGCACGACCCGCGCATGGCGCAGCGTGCGACTGAAATCGCGCTCGGCGCGCAAAGCCCGGCCGACGCGCTGGCCGCCGCGCAACTGTGGCAGCAGTATGCGCCGGGTTCGGAACGCGCGGCGCAACTCGACGCGTCGCTGCTCGTGCTGTCCGGCAAGCCTGACGAAGCCGCGCCGCTCCTCGCGAAGGAACTGGCGAAAGTGCCCGCCGACAATCGCGGCAACGCGGTCCTCGCGCTGCAACTGCTGCTTTCGCACGGCCCGAATCGCATTGGCGGCCTGCACGTGCTGCAGGATCTGCTGAAGGGAGACCTGAACCGTCCGGAAGCACAGCTTGCGATTGCCCGACAGCAGCTCGTCTGCGACGACGCGCCGGGCGCGAAAAAATCGCTCGAACAGGCGCTGGCGATCAAGCCCGACTATCTGCCGGCCGCGCTGACGCTGTCGCAGATGGGTCCGGAAGAGCGCAAGGAAGGCATCGCGTCGCTCGAAAAATATCTGCAGCAGAATCCAAAGTCGCATGACGCACGGCTCGCGCTCGCGCAGATGTATCTCGCCAGCGACCGTCTGGACGACGCGCAGAAGCAGTTCGAGATCATGCGTCACGACAACTCGAACGACCTGACGCCGTTGATGGCGCTCGCGTTGATCAAGATCCAGCAGAAGAATTTCACAGAAGCCCAGACGTACCTCACGCAATACGCAAAGCAGGCAGAGAAGACGCCGGGTGCCGACGCGGGACAGGCGTACATCTACCTCGCGCAGCTGTCGCTCGAGCAGAAAAACGAAGCCGCCGCGAGCGACTGGCTGAACCACATCCGGCCCTCGAGCCAGCAGTACATTCCTGCGCAGATCACGCGTGCGCAACTGCTCGAAAAGCAGGGCAAACCTGACGACGCGCGCAAACTGCTGGCGAGTCTCCAAGCGCCGGATCCGCGCGACCAGTCGCTGATCGTGCGCACCGACGCAGCGATCCTGTTCGATGCGAAACGTTATCCGGAAGCAGAAGCGCGCCTCGCGCAGGCGAGCGCCAATTCCCCGGACGATCCCGATCTCGCCTACGACTACGCGATGGCCGCCGAAAAGACCGGCCACTACGACGTGATGGAAGCGCAGTTGCGCAGGCTGATCCAGTCGCAGCCGGACAATCCGCAGGCGTACAACGCGCTCGGCTACTCGCTCGCGGACCGCAACCAGCGCCTCCAGGAAGCCGACAAGCTGATCCAGAAAGCTTCGTCGCTTGCACCGGATGACGCGTTCATCATGGACAGCGTCGGCTGGGTGAAGTATCGCCTCGGCAATAACTCGGACGCGATCAAGGTGCTGCGCAAAGCCTACGACCTGCAACCGAACGCCGAAATCGGCGCACACCTCGGCGAAGTGCTGTGGAAAACCGGCGACCAGGCTCAGGCGCGCGATGCGTGGCGGCAGGCTCGCAAGCTCGAACCCGACAACGAGACGCTGGTCAAAACGCTTCAACGGTTTCAGGTGAACGATCTCTGATGCGTATTTCCCGCTTTATCCGTCCGGTGACGGCGCCGCGTGGTGCCGTGCTGGGTCTCGCGGCCGCCGCCTGCGTGGCGCTGGCCGGTTGTGCTTCCGTTACGCCGCAAGGGCCGTCCACGTCGAACGCCGCGACGGCCGTCACCGCACAGACCACGCGTGCGTATCACGGCCGCTTCGCAGTGCAATACGTCGACCAGAACGGTCAGCAGCGCAATGCGTACGGCAACTTCCAGTGGCAGGAAACCGGCGACATCGTGAGCCTCCAGCTGCGTAATCCCCTCGGCCAGACGCTCGCGATCATTACGTCGTCGCCGGCTGCGGCCACGCTCGAACTGCCGAACCGCCAGCCGCTCACCGCCGACAACGTCTCGACGCTCATGCAGAATGCGCTCGGTTTTGCGTTGCCGGTCGAAGGGCTTCGCTACTGGCTGCAGCCGTCGGCAGCGCCTACATCGCGCGCGAAGACGGTACCCGATCCACAGCAGGAAACGCGTCTGAAGCAGATCCAGCAGGACGGCTGGACAATCGACTACCTTGCCTACGCTGATGCGCCCGCCACCGGCGTGAAGCGCGTCAATCTGAGCCGCGAGGCTCCGCCTCTCGACATCAAGCTCGTGCTGGACCAGTAAGCCCGTATTCCACCACTCATGATCGAAACAAACAACGCGCTGCGCGAGTGCCTCGCACCCGCGAAGCTCAACCTCTTCCTGCACATCAACGGACGTCGTCCGGATGGCTATCACGCACTGCAGACGGTATTCCAGCTGCTCGACTGGGGCGACACGCTGCACTTCACCCTGCGCCATGACGGCCGCATCACGCGCAAGACGGACATCGCAGACGTGCCGGCAGAACACGACCTGACCGTGCGCGCCGCGACGCTCCTGAAGGCTCACACAGGCACGGGAGCCGGTGTCGACATCGAGATCGACAAGCGTCTGCCAATGGGCGCAGGACTCGGCGGCGGCAGCTCCGATGCCGCGACCACGCTGCTCGCGCTCAACCGTCTCTGGAAGCTCGAACTGCCGCGCATCGAACTGCAGGCGCTCGCATTGAAACTCGGCGCCGACGTGCCATTTTTTGTCTTCGGAAAAAATGCGTTCGCAGAGGGTGTCGGAGAAGCGCTTCAGGTTGTACAATTGCCGCCGCGTTATTTCCTCGTTGTGACGCCAAAGGTTCACGTCCCAACTGCAGCGATTTTTTCAGATAAATCGTTGACAAGAGATACAGAACCCCGCACAATTACGGACTTTCTTGCACAGCAAAGTTGCAGCGCAGAATGGCCTGACAGCTTCGGCCGGAATGACATGCAGCCAGTTGTCGTGGGAAAATACGCGGAAGTTGCGCGGGTGCTGAGATGGTTTGATAACATCGCACCGGCGCGGATGACCGGATCGGGCGCGAGTGTTTTTGCGGCGTTTCGTAGTCTCGGTGAAGCAGAAGCGGCGCAAGCCAGACTGCCAGCCGAATGGAACAGCGCAGTAACTGCAAGCCTCGATACGCATCCACTCTTTGCTTTCGCGGCATAAGGTTTTGCATCGCTGAATGGTCCTACACATCCAGCGGAGCTCAAAGTTAGTGTAGGGGAGTCGCCAAGTTGGTTAAGGCACCGGATTTTGATTCCGGCATTCGAGGGTTCGAGTCCTTCCTCCCCTGCCAAAAATTCTCGCATTCTCTCGCCCCCCAGCCTGAAGCAGGTGCACGATGAGCAGCCATGACGGCCTGATGGTTTTTACTGGCAACGCGAATCCCGCGCTTGCACAGGAAGTCGTCAAAATCCTCGGTATTCCCCTCGGCAAGGCTATGGCCAGCCGGTTCTCGGACGGTGAAATCCAGGTCGAGATTCAGGAAAACGTGCGCGGCAAGGATGTCTTCGTCCTGCAGTCCACGTGCGCACCGACGAACGACAACCTGATGGAACTGATGATCATGGTCGATGCGCTCAAGCGTGCATCCGCTGGTCGGATCACCGCAGCCATCCCCTACTTCGGCTATGCCCGTCAGGATCGACGCCCGCGTTCGGCGCGCGTCGCCATCTCGGCGAAGGTCGTGGCGAACATGCTGGAAATCGCCGGCGTCGATCGCATCATCACGATGGATCTGCACGCCGACCAGATTCAAGGCTTCTTCGACATTCCCGTCGACAACATCTACGCGACGCCTGTGCTGCTCGGCGATCTGCGCAAGCAGAACTACGAGAATCTGCTGATCGTGTCGCCGGACGTTGGCGGTGTGGTGCGCGCACGTGCACTCGCGAAGCAGCTGAACTGCGATCTCGCGATCATCGACAAGCGTCGTCCGAAGGCAAATGTTGCCGAAGTGATGAACATCATCGGTGAAGTCGAAGGCCGCACCTGCGTGATCATGGACGACATGGTCGATACCGCCGGCACGCTCTGCAAGGCAGCGCAGGTGCTGAAGGAACGCGGCGCGAAGCAGGTTTTTGCCTACGCGACGCACCCGGTGCTATCGGGTGGCGCGGGCGAGCGTATCGCCAACTCGGCGCTCGACGAGCTCGTCGTGACCGATACGATTCCGCTGGGCGAAGAAGCGCGTTCATGCCCGAAGATCCGTTCGCTGACGAGCGCTGGTCTGCTCGCCGAAACGTTCTCGCGTATCCGTCGCGGCGACTCGGTGATGTCGCTGTTTGCGGAAAGTTAAGAATTTGCGAAGGCGCAGCGCATGCTGCGCTTTTGCACAATCGGCATGAACGGACGAAGGTTCGTGCCGTCGCTTCTGGGGCCTGCGCTCGTTGCGTGAAGGCCCCGTTTTTACTGCCTGGTCGCGGGCAGTGCATTGGAGAATCAAGATGAAAGTAGTCGCTTTCGAGCGTAGTCTGCAAGGTACGGGTGCGAGCCGCCGCCTGCGTATTACCGGCAAGACGCCGGGAATCGTATATGGCGCTGATGCTCAACCGCAACTGATCGAACTCGATCACAACGCGCTGTGGCACGCGCTGAAGAAAGAAGTTTTCCACTCGTCGATCCTCGATCTGGAAGTGGCAGGCAAGTCGCAACAGGTTCTGCTGCGCGACGTGCAATACCACCCGTTCCGTCAGCTCGTGCTGCACGTGGACTTCCAGCGCGTCGACGCGAAGAAGAAGCTGCACACCAGGGTGCCGCTGCACTTCATGAACCAGGAAACCAACCCGGCAGTGAAGCTGTCGAGCGCGGTGATCTCGCACGTTCTGAACGAAATCGAAATCGAGTGCCTGCCGTCGGCACTGCCTGAATTCCTCGAAGTCGATCTGGCGAAGATCGAAGCGGGTCAGACGATGCACGCGAAGGACATCGTGCTGCCGAAGGGCGTCGCTCTGGTTGCACACGTTGAAGCAGAAAACCCGGTCATCGCTTCGGCGACGATCCCGGCTGGCGCCGTCGCTGACGAAGCCGCTACGGGTGCTGCCGAAGGTGAAGGCGACAAGCCGGCTGCCTGATCGCACGGGAAGCGAACAAATCCTCTCGATCCGTTTCATTGAAACGGTCGACGTGACCCGCCGCGGTTCGCCCCGGCGGGTTTTTTTTCGGCTTTTTTTCGTCCGCCCGTAACGGGACAATCATCGAATCATGATCAAGCTGATCGTTGGGCTCGGCAATCCGGGCGCCGAATACACCGCGACGCGCCACAACGCCGGCTCCTGGCTGGTCGATCAACTCGCGCGCGAGGCAGGCACTACGATGCGCGACGAGCGGCGCTTCCACGGCTTCTATGGCAAGGCGCGTCTCCATGGCGAGGAAGTGCATCTGCTCGAACCGCAGACGTATATGAACCGCTCGGGGCAGTCGGTCGTCGCGGTGGCGCAGTTCTTCAAGATTCTGCCCGACGAAATTCTCGTCGCGCACGACGAACTCGATCTGCCGCCCGGCGCTGTGAAGCTGAAGCTTGGCGGCGGCAGCGGCGGTCATAACGGGCTGAAGGACATCACCGCGCATCTGTCGTCGCAGCAGTACTGGCGGATGCGGATCGGCATCGGTCATCCGCGCGATCTGATTCCCGAAGGCGCGCGCGCCGGCGCGAAGCCCGACGTCGCGAACTTCGTGCTGAAGCCGCCGCGTCGCGAGGAACAGGACGTCATCGACGCGTCGATTGAACGCGCGCTGGCGGTGATGCCGGTGATCGTCAAAGGTGAACTCGAACGCGCGATGATGCAGCTGCATCGGAACTCGCAACCTTAGTCCGACACGCCCACGCCCTCACCCATGCGAAGAACACTCGAAGGAGCCGCGTTTTGAGCCGTTACTGGAGCGACATCGTTCACCGGTTGAAGCCGTATGTGCCGGGCGAGCAGCCCGCGCTCGCGAATCCGGTGAAACTGAACACCAACGAGAATCCGTATCCGCCATCGCCGCGCGTGCTCGAGGCGATCCGTCACGAGCTCGGTGAAACCGCCGATACGCTGCGTCGCTACCCGGACCCGACGGCCCTTCGGCTGCGCGAAACGGTTGCAAGGCATCATGGCCTTCGCAGAGAGCAGGTGTTCGTCGGCAATGGTTCGGACGAAGTGCTCGCTCACGTGTTTCAGGCGCTGCTAAAGCACGAGCATCCGATACTTTTTCCGGACATCACGTACAGCTTTTATCCGACGTACGCGCGTCTTTATGAAGTCGGGTACCGCACTGTCGCGCTCGATGATCAGTTCGCGATCCGTCCCGACGACTACACCGCGCCCAACGGCGGCGTGCTGTTCCCGAATCCCAATGCGCCGACCGGCCGCGCACTGCCGCTTGCCGATATCGAACGGCTGCTCGAGCGGAATACGGAATCTGTCGTGGTTGTCGACGAAGCCTATGTGGACTTCGGCGCTGAATCGGCGATCGGCCTGATCAACCGGTATCCGAATCTGCTGGTCGTGCACACGGTGTCGAAGGCGCGTTCGCTGGCCGGTATGCGCGTGGGCTTCGCATTCGGCGACGCGGCGTTGATCGATGCGCTAAATCGCGTGAAAGACAGCTTCAACTCGTATCCGCTCGACCGGCTCGCGCAAGCCGCGGCCATCGCCGCCTATGAGGACGATGCCTGGTTCCGCGACAGTTGCAGCAAGGTCATCGCGAGCCGCGAGCGACTTTCGGCTGGACTGACCGCGCTGGGCTTCGAGGTGCTGCCATCGGCGGCGAACTTCGTGTTCGCGCGGCATGAAGGCTATGAGGCTGCGGCGCTGGCCGCGCGCCTGCGCGGGAAAGAGATTTTCGTGCGTCACTTCAACGCCCCGCGCATCGACCAGCACCTGCGCATTTCCATCGGCACCGATGCCGAGTGCGACGCGTTGCTCAACGCGTTACGCGACATCATTGGTGGTTACATCGGTTAACGCACGCATCGTGGCATGGCGCGTCGCAGAAACAAAAAACCGGGCTCGACCGCCCGGTTTTTTTACCTCATCGCACAACAATGCCGCGAAATAGATGTCATTCGGCCTTCGCGGCCATCAGTGCGTGATACTTGGCCATTAATCCATCCGGTGTTTCGGCATGCTGCGGATCGCGCGGGATGCACTCCACCGGACACACCTGCACACACTGTGGCTCGTCGAAATGACCGACGCATTCGGTGCATTTCTTCGGATCGATCACATAGATTTCCGGGCCCATCGAAATCGCGTCGTTCGGGCATTCGGGCTCGCATACGTCGCAATTGATGCACTCGTCGGTAATCATCAAGGCCATGCTGCCACCAACTTTCCTAGAAAAAACAATACATTATAGCTTTTCAGCCTTCCGCACGGTCGTGCAAAATTCCCCGAAATTCATGTTTGCGTGTTGCGGCTGAGTTGCACAGGTGTTGCAAATTGTGCAGCGCGCAAAGTCCAGATAGCATGCCAAGCCATGAGTCGCAAGACGTTTTAACACAGTTGCGACGTATGCGAGCCAGAGTGCCCGAACGACTCGATTTCGATGGGCCCGGAAATCAACGTGATCGATCCGACCTCCGTTGACCTGAGATTGAAATCCAGCCTCAGGCAACGAGCAGCGAACGTCGTTTCAGCGCAGTTTGTCGGTTGACCGACATATCTGGGTCTCGAAAATTCAAAGTGGGGAGGCTCTCCCCATTCGAATAGCCGAAACCGACCCCAAGCGGCCGATAGGACTCACGACAGCGCAACGTCCGCTTTCAAAATGCTAGCGTCATTCGCTCTACAAGCGCGGCCTATTGGTCCCGCCGTCGCAACTGGCCGATGACAAGAAGGCGCGCCCGCTGGCAACCGAGAGACTGCGGTCGCGGCGAGCGTCCTCTTCACATGCGCTCGCCGGCGACGGTGAAAAACTTCGCCATCGAACCACTCAGTCCCCCATGTTCGCGCCGGCCGCCTTGATCGCCGACGTATCGATACCCTGCGACGTCGCATAGGTCACGAGCTGGCTCGTCGTGCTGCCGAACGCCGACATGAGCGTCGGCGCTTGCTTGGCAACGTACAGCAGGCTGCTGAGCTTGAAGAGGATGGTCGGGTCCATTGTGTGCGCGAGCGACTGGCCCGCGTCCGCGGCCTTCTTGCCGGCGTTCACCAGTCCTGCGGTTCCCAGGCCGTACGGCACGAGCGACTTCGCGAACGTCGCCTTGCTCGCGTCGCTCAGGGTGCCGGCCTTGGCGATATCCTGCTTCGCGTAGTCATTGAGTTCGAGGCTGCTTTCGAGAGCCTTCTTCATGCCGTCCTTGCCGGTCAGCGTGCCGCCGCCGAGTGAGTCGACCGTGAGTTGCGCGGCCTTGGCGCGTTCATCGTCGCCGAGCGCCGTGAACATCATCGCCTGCGCCTTCGACAGATTGAGCAGCGACAGAGCCATCGATTTCAGCAGGTCGGTTTGCTGCGTCGTGAGCGCATCGACGTTGACGCTCGCCGCGGAGTTGCCGCCGCCGATGCCGGGAATCGACGGCAAACCGAACGCCATCGAAGGCGATGCATAAACAGCGGAAACAACCAGTGCGATAGCGGGAAGGGTACGGAGTTTCATGGCTTCTTATTCCTTTTGTTGTCGGATGGACTGCTAGTGGATTTGTTTGGCGTTCAACTGATCGACCAACGTTTTGGCGGCGTTGCGGCTCGCCAGATTCAATGCATTGCGCGTCGCTACACTTTCATCGGGTCCGAGTCCCGCGAACTGCACCGGACCGACCGACGCGACCTTTCTTGGCAAGGCTTGCCGGATGTCCCACACCTGACCGCGCACCGAGACGAAGACGCGCTTGTTGCCAGTCACGGGATCGGTGTCCTGCACGCCCACGTCGATGGTTCCGGTCGCGAACAGCGACGCGCCGCACTGACGCGATGCGCCGATCATCGAGCGGCGTGTCTGCATGGTCATGTCATCGCTCGCGCCGAATTCCTTCATGACGATGGTCCGGTCGACACCGCCGCAGTTCGCCACGACATCGTCGTAACCCGCGATCTCGAAGCCCGACGTACTGAGCACGTCGCTCATGGCGGCGGTGACATCCTCGGGACTCGTCACGTCGTAGACGGTCTGCGCGCGCTTGCGCTCGACCGAACCGCCGTAAGTCACTTCCTTCATGCCGGAGCTGCGGCTGCCGGTGGCTTCGACGTCATCCGAATCGACGGCTTTTTCCATCGACGTGCTGGATGAGTCGGTCTTCTCGACTTTCGACACCCGCGCATCGAAGGACTTTGACTTGATCACTTCGCGGGCGAGGAACACGAACACCAGCGTGCTGCCGTTTCCCGTGCCCTGATGCGATGCCACCGAGGTCGCATCGAGAATCGAATCGACGGCGGTCTCATTGATGTTGGCCCGCACGGCGACGCGCAAGGTGTGCGACGTGGCATCGGTCTGCTGATCGACGATCGTCAGATCCTTGACATATTCATCGATGTTACCCGTGAAGCGGTCCTTGTTCGCGAGATAGGTTTTCATCTTCGCGTCGTTGAAGCGCGACGTGTAAAGGTCCCATGCCGCTAGCTTCGCCGCGCCGAACGCGGCCTTGTTGGATGCCGCATCCGGCGCGCTGGAAAAGAGTCCCGTCGAGTACGGCACGGTCACGGTGCCGCGCACCTGCACCACATCCGCCGATGCGAACAACGGCGTCATCAGCGTCAACGCGATCAACGCGCGTCGTGCGTTCCTGATCACATGCATTTGTCGACCACTCCCTTGAATGCAGTCATTTGCTTGTCGATGTCCGGCGCCTTGGTCATCTCGGCGAGCGTTTTCGAATCGCGCTTCGTGATCTGTTGCGTGAGCACGGTGAAGAGGCGGCGCAGGCTGGTCTGATACGCATCCCAATCGTTCGGCGTGAAGCCTTCCGAACGGTCGAGCACGACGTAATTGAGGTTTTTGAAGTCGGCGCTGACGTATTTCGTCTGCAGCTGCGGCTGCTCGACATCCAGCGTGATGAACGAGCCGAACACGTACTGTTCGGTCGCGTTGGTCTGCATTTGCGCACGTCGGAAAGCCCGCACGCGGATATCGATGACGAAGTCCGGCTCCGGCAAATTGAGCGTGTAGCTGTCGCCGTTGGCGAAGCGCGCGACCATGCTCTGACCGATCGCCTGACCCTTCGTGTAAGGCACGAGGCCCACGTTCTGCGCAGACGCCAAGCTGTATTCGAAGGCTTGTGCCACTTCGGTCTGATAGGCGTCGTTCTTCTTCAGGATATCCGGAATCACGGCTTCTGCCTCCGGCGCGATGGTCACGTTCCGCACGCCGATGTATGACGTATAGGTTTTGCCGACCGGCGCGTCCTTGAGGCGTCGCACCCATTCCGCGAAGATGTTGGCGCCGAACGACTTGTCGAGATACATGTTCCGGAAGACCCTCCTGTGTTCGTCCGACGTGCGGCCCGGCGCGCCGACATCCTGATACTGCGCCATGGCGGGAATGTCGAGCAGCAGGGTTTTCGTCTGCATGTCGAAGACGAGCACGTCCCCGATCACGCGATACACGTACACGTCCTTGTCGCCGCGCTTCACGTCCTCGACGCTTTCCTGCTGCAATGCGAACGCGAGTGCGTTGGCATTGCCGGAGTGGGTATCGCCCAGGCCGTACTTCAGTGTGATGTCGCTTCGATCGAGCGTGGCGAGCTGATCTTTGAGGGCAGCATCGAGCACGTTCATGCCATTCGTCGCTTTTTCTTCCTTGAGCGCTTCGGCGTATTGATAGCGCTGCGAGTTCTGCGAGAAATCGCCCGCGAAGGAAAAGCCAGCGAAATAGAGGTCCTTCGCGCTCGCCGCATTCATCGCGATGCAAGACGTAACGCAAAGAATCAGTTTGAGTAGCAGGTGTCGCATGTCAGTGAAGGAGTTCTGCAGCCTGTTAATCGTCATGCCTGATCAGTCGATCACGCCGTTCTGTTTGAGAAAGGCTCTGACCGGCGGCATCAATGCATCCGGATCGAACTGTCCTGTGGTCCAGCTCAAACCGGTCCACGGAACCTTGAAATCGAAGACTTCGTTGCCGCGACACGACGCGGCCACGCTCTGCATATCGCGGATATCGAGCGCCGCGTGTGCATCGGGCCGGGGCTCCACGCGATCGAGCTCGACGAACAGCGCGTTTCTCGCGGCCTGCGCCGCCACTTGCGGCAGCGCGCGGCCGGGGCCGTATCGTTCGAGCAGCCATTCGCGCGTCGTGCGGAATTCGATCCAGTCTTCGCCCGTTTCGCTCCACTTGCGGATCTTCCCGTCGCGGACTGGGCGAAAACCGTCGTCATCGCAGACATCACGTGCCCACGATGCCGACGCATGCGCCACCATCTGCACGAGCAAACACGCGAGCGCGAGCCGCTTAGAATTCATCGGCGTGCGGCACCGTCTGCTTGAAGCTCGACAACTGTCCCGGCGGCGTGCGGTATTCCTCCGCACGCGGCGCGACAGACTGACCATTTGCGCCCGTATTCGGCGCATAGGCGGAACGCGTCGAGCCCGCCTGCGATTGCGCGGCCGCCGCCTGGCTCTTGCAGCTCACGCCGACCTTGACCGTCACCGTCTGCTGTTTCATATCGACTTCGCGCGACACCACTTGCACGCCCGACAGAATCGATTCCGCGCTCGTGCTGCTGACCGACGCGATCAGGCGCTTGGCCGACGATGCCGTTGCCTTGCCGCCATCCGAGGTGCTGCGCTGCGCGTCTTCGCGAATGGTCGAAAGGGATTGCTCGGCCTTCTGCTTGCTGCTGTAGAATTTCGCCAGTTCGTTGCGCGCTTCGATCGATCCCTCCTGCGTCGCCGCCTGCAGATCCGTGCCGGTGCTGCCGTACAACGTGCCGACGCCGGTGCACAGAATGCGCGCATCGCATGAATCCTTGGGCGGCGCGACGAAACAGCCAGGGAATCCGCCGAGCGGGATATCGCCGCCGTCTCCGGATGCCGGGCCTTGCTGCGCGAAGACGTGCGACACGACAACGAAACCGAAGAGACAGGTGACTGCTTTTTTGATGTTCATGATGTGATGTCTAGGTTGTTGGAGGCGTTTAGATTGATTAGTAATCCGATTCGATTGGGTGACTCTCCGCGTGCGCATGTCCTGTGTCAGGATGCCCGCTCATGTCGGCCGACATCGAATTGAAGATGTCGCTCGCCGATGACGCGACTCGCCACGCCTGATACTTCCGCGCCGCGACCTTGCCCGCGTCGAGCGGTTGCGGGTTATCGAGCGTCGCCTGCGAAACGCGCGCATCGCTATAGGTGATGGTCGCGGTGCCGACTTCGCTGCTCTTGTAGCCGAGGAATTCCTTCGTGTAAGGGTCCTTCAGCGTGCTTTCGATGAGACGCACGGAGCACTTGTCGCCCACCTTGAAATAGCTCGAACCTTCGGCAATGGTCAGCGTGCCGTTGTCATTGCCGACGACCAACGGCGGATAAATGGACTGAAGCAGATCGCGCGACAGCGTGTGCGCCACGCCGAGCAGGCGCTTGTTGGTCGGGAACCGGTCGCCGGCCTTGACGTTGATCGACTTCTGTTCGGCGAACTTGATCTGCCGGCTCGAATAATCGATGACCTGGATCTGCGCGCGAATCTGCGTCGCGCCATCGCCCGATCCCGCGCTTGTCCCCGTCGTGACGATGGTGAGAAAATCCGGCGCGACGCCCGAGGACAGCCGCGCGAAATCCTCGATCTGCGTGCCCGCGCGAATCTGAGACATCTGCGCTTCGATCGCTTCCTTCTGCTGCCGGTCGAGAATGGCGAACTTGCGGCTTTCGACGAGATCAGTCGTGATGCCATCGACGATTGCTGCGGTGTTGGCGTCGGCCTGACCGTGCGACGGAACAACCGCGATCTTGATGCGCTTCATCTGCTCCGACTGCCTGAGCACGACCACACCGACCTGCACCGTCGCCTGGTAGCCGCCATTGGAAGGCTGCGTTGACAATGCGCGCCACGACTTGACGACGCCGTTGGTGGTGCGGCGGATGTCGTCATCGATGGTCCGTGAACTTTGCGCCTCCACGCCCGTGGATGAGGTCGAAGACTTTCTGACGCGCTCCGTCGATTCGATCCGCTCGCCGTTCACCGAGGCGACACCATTGCGCACGGCATCAACCGTGGCGGATGCGGCGCTTGAACCGAAGCCCGTCGCGGTCACGGAAACAATGTCGAGCTGTCCCGCACGAAGCTCGGGTGCGCCCGCCAAAAGACAGGCGCCGAAGGCGGCAAGCAGGGCCGCATGGATCAATTCTCTTGCCGGCTTCGTAAAGTGCATGGGTGAATTAACTTTCAACTTCGTTATAGTTGTTATATCAATCAGGACGTAGGTCCCACCTAAAACTGGATATCGGCGCGGCGTGGGAAGACTTTAGGGGACCAACGAAAAATCTATGTCACGCGATCCGTTGCCCGCAAAGCGTTGGCATCCAGCTTTGTCTTCGTTTTCTGCAGTTGGCACGATAGAGGTTGGATGACGCTCGCGGACACCGATGATCCGCGACGCAAACAGATCGAGCTATCGCAGGCCGCCCCTCGCGCATTTTTACAAACTATCGGAGTGTTTTCTTAAGGCAGCCGAAAGGGGCCGATAGGCGCGACATCACCGCGAAGCCCTGATTCAAGCCAGGCTTGGCATCCCGGCGAACTTAAGAAAAGTTTCCAGCGAGCAGCAGGCTCACTATCTCAAGCTCCATCTGGACAGGTTCGCATCGCATAAGGTCCGTTGACTGGGCGGAGCCGACTTTCGAATGTCCAACCGCGAGTGTGGGCCAACGACCGCAGGTGGCCGCCAGCTGACCCACAGCTTTTTGGCATGAGTGCCTTACGCTGACGTATCGGCGCAATTGCCGTACTGGCAACGCATAGCCTTTGTTGTGCCAGTTTGCGGCGTAGTGCGGCATAATGTGGCTCTCTCAGGTTCTGGCACGACCCTCGGAATGGCCAGAATCCTTAGCCGACCTTAACCCGGTCGGCTTTTTTTCGACCGGACGTAACGCATCGACAATTACGAGCGTTCGCCTGCCAGTAGCGCTGCTGCACAGATCCCTCGAAATACTCAAGCCCGCTACGTCAGCCCACAAACGGGCGAGATGAACATCAGCTTGATCCGTCGCGGCCCAAGTTCAGGTAGCGCAGTGCGACCGCGACAACACCACAAGTCGATTAAATCGACAACTGCCTGTCACGTAAAATGCGTGCAGGCTTGCCAGAAGAGCCGCCAAGCGCCTGGCTGCTTAGTTTCATAGCCGAGCACGTTCAAGCCAGCAAACGCGCCAAAACGCCATTCCCACAAGCTGCGCTTCGAGCGACCGAACGCAAGTGCAGACGTGCGCCAGTCGCAGCAAGACCAAGCCGTGCGTTGCTGATTGCCCGCAACTGTCGGTGTGACCGACAATATGTCCTCACGCTTGCCAGCAGAGCCGCCATGCGTTTGGCTGCGCTGAATCACAGCGGAGCAAGTGCAAGCCTGCCAATGCGCCAAAACGCCATTTGCCAAGGTCGGGGACATGTCACGAAACATAGCTGGAAGGAAGGGTAGGCAAAGAAATTTTCGTTACATGAGGGCTATTCCAGCATGGACTGCCGCCCGCCCGTTTGTCGTAGCATTGACAGCTTGTTCCGCAACGCTGTAAAAAGAGAAAAATGTCCGAATGCTACGACGAATCGATCGAATCGATGTACCGAGATGTTCTCGACCGGTCATCCGCCATCTATTACCTGCATCTCCGCAAAGGAGAGGACGACTTTAGAGACCAGCTCATAAATCCGATGCTGGCTGATACGACGCTCGACCCACGTTCAGTACAAGCGGCGTTCGTTTCTTCGCCAGTAACGAAGACTGCTCCCATCGAGTCGATGCGCGTGTCTTGTGCCTATGCAACCACCGCCCTTCGAGCTTACAAAGCAGGCAACGAACTCATGGCATGGGTATGCATGAGCCACGCTCAATATTGGTTGGGCATCTCAACGGGAGTTGCTGTGATGCCTGACGCCGTGGACCAATTTGTCTCTGGGCGAGCACAAGCAGGCGCAACCAAGCGCGATGCGAAATTCGCGCCGTTACGAACCCTTGCGAGAGAGCTAGCCGCAAACAAGAATTACCCGAGCAAGCGCAACGCTGCCTTGTCCATCAAACCGGAGATTCTGGCGGCGGCGAAAGCGCAGAACATCAATCTTTCCGAGATGCAGGCTGAACGCACAATCACAGGTTGGCTGGACGGTATGCCGTTTGGTAGCAAACAGTGAACGACTTGCCTGCAAACGGTATCCACTTGCAGGCAACAAGCTGACGTCATGTAGCAGGCGGTCTATTTCGTATTACTGCTCCTATTTAAAGTTCGTTTTGTCGATTAACTGATCGGCATTAACCAACTTTAACAGGAGCCGAATATGAGCAATACAGCGCAAGTATCCACCACCAACAAGCAATGCCAATCGGCACGTAATCCGTTTAGCTTTGATTTCGAGCCAAAATATTCGTTCCCCGCGACGAGGACTGGCCCAGAGATCATCAACTTCCAAGACGCTGCTCGACAGGCACGCGCTCTGAATGGTGAATTGTCGGTTGCCCCGACATCTGCTCACGAGGCGCCGCAAAACGAGCCTGTGACACAGCAATCGGCGCCATCAGCACAATCCCGCGCTGAACCGCAAAGGCAGGAAAGCACTAACCGCAAGCGCTTCGACAAAGACGAAGTCCTGAAAAGCTTCGACAACGAACTCACAGAAATCTTCACTCTTGGATTTCGCCTCCGGCAAGAAGAAAATACGCATCAAGGTAAGGTCCAGACTAACGCCATTGCTGCCTTGGCAAAGATTCTGGGGGTCCGCCGCAGGTACTTCGATGCAGCGACACCAGAGGCGGTTGTGGCACTGATGAATGAGCTGCATGAAAAATGCAAGACGTCTTGTGGGCTGAAACAGCGTAATTCTAATACCACGGAATTCCACCTTCTTTCTCGCATTTTCCGTGGATCGGACCGCAAGCAAGCATCCGCAGACGCGAAAATCCTGATCCGCGCTCACGACGAAGGGCAGACGGAGCAGACGTTCGCTGCATGGGTAGCCGAAAATAAGAACCTTACGAACATCTTGAAAGGAATCACCGATCAAGAGAATGCGGAAAAGGCCAAAAAGCGCGAGGAAAGCAAAAACGATAAGGCTAAGTGTGCCGAACGCGCCGCAGCGGCAATGCGTGACGCTATGAACGCTGGAGCATTGCCGTATCTTACAGGGTATGCCATTGAAGATCTGCCTGAGTTTGCCGAAAAACTTCCAATGGACGGAGCAAGTAGACTGGTTGTAGTCCATAGGAATAGTCAGGGTTTGCATTTCTACATCGTCGATAGCTCAGATAACGCAGGAACAAGTAATCAAACGACTGAGATGCCGGATGCAGGCGACGAAGAAAAGTCCGATCACTCGAGAGATCACAACGCCGCCGTCGAGCATGCGAACGATGAGAAGGACTCTTGCGAGGATGCGGAAGCCGCTCAGCCGGAAGTCGCCTCATAACTCCGTGTTGGATTGTCGGTCGACCGACAAACTGCGCGAGAAAATGGGCCAGAACAATGCGGCAGATCCTATCTTTCAGGACGAAACCTCGACGCAACAGTCCGCCTGGTTGCTTCAGTCGCCCCTACTGAATGTCGGCGCGACCGACATTCTTTCCACGCCCCACAGCACACTGCCTGTCCGAGCAGATCCGGTATCCGGACAGGCGTGTCCTCAACGTCAGTCTTTTCTTGATGGTCCAGCAACCGCTCGCTACCCTCCTTATATAAACAGCCGTAGCTCGGGGTTAAATGTTCGCGATCACACGCTTTCACAATTTCATGTCGCTTTATCACGGCCGGTACGCAACCGCCCTCGCGAAAACGCTTAATACATCGGTGTTCGCAGCGAAGGCGCTCGACATCGGGCTGTCAACCGGAGAAATCTCGCTCGACAAACTTCACCTGCTGCTCGGTTGCAGTCGCGGTCAGGCAATCGGAGCTGCGTTCGATTTGCAAGACCACGGCCTTGTCGAGGACATCGAGTCCACGAAGAACCAGCGCGGCGAATATTTCCTCGTTCCCATCGACAAACGATGCGAAGCAGCCCGCCTGTATCGCGCGAAACTGGAACAACTGAGCCGAGATATGGGCTTGTACCATGCCCTGGAAAGAACGCTGCCATCATTGCAGGCGATTTTCATGGAAGCGCTATCTGCAATGGAAGCAAAGCAGATCAAGCGTTGACGGATGCGCCCCTTGCTCGGGCGCATGTTTTGCTCTGCTCGACCGGTACCGAGAAACCGCCGCGACCATAACTCCCCCTAACATCCAAGCGCTTCAACGCAGACGCAGCAGCACCCCTCGCTCGTAACGGCGGCTGCGCACCACGCCGACGTGGACAAAAAATTTTTGCGGCTGCCCTAAAGTTCGTCCTAACGTGGCCGAAAACCAGGTGTTGACGTTACGATGCGCGCCGAGCATTGCGTGCTCTCACCCAAACCGATATAGTTTTTATAACGATGAACCTGAGAGAAAACATAAAAACGGAACGAGTCTCACGGACCGACCGGTTGACCGAAGCGCGTCGCCCGGTCGGTCGCGTTCCCAGCGCATGGCTCGCTTGCTATCCGATCTTTCAAGATGCGCTGCGCAGCGGCGAAACAACATTTCGGGCGCTGCCAGACTACGCCAAAGCAGTGGCGCTCCGGCGCAGCGGCATCGACATGGCGGAACACGCGGTTGCATCTACAACTTTTGACGAGGTCCCTGTATCTTTCATCGAGCTCTGTACGCAATTCTTAAGCGAGGCTGTCGAGGATTACCTCGGGAGTGCCGGCAACGGGGCAAAGGGGTCAGTCGTTGGTTCCGCCATGTCGCCGCAAAGCCGCTCCGAACCGATTGCGCCCGTCAGTTATCCCCTGATTGCGAGACCTCCGTGCTTGCTTCGCCCGGGGCGTCATATCTTTATAGATAGCTGGATGCGATTTTTCGCATACCAGTCGCGCGGCGATCTCACGATTCCGTTGCTCGCGATCGACTGGCTGGACTTCCATGGCCGTCTGGAAGGTCTACTGTTCGTACCAGGATCTTGCAGGCACTAAGCGGCATAACTTGCGCGGCTCCACGCGCCCATTTGAGTATAGTTTTTATAACGATTTGAGCCTGTCTCGCGTCGACAGGTATTGGAGGATTTAATGGTTGCCTTGATTGGTTTCTTCGGTCTCTTTGCTGTAATGGCCATATGCCGCCAGCCGAACGTAAAGTTCTTCAGCGTCATTACGCTATGGAATCGCAAGCAAAAGCTCACGCCGTTGGGCTCGAAGCTCCATCTGCTCTTCTCCGTCGTTCTGCTTGCGGGTATCGCGCTGAATTTCGCGTACCGCACAATGGGTAACGCGTCCAGCGCCACACAACGATCCGCCATGACGCAGCAAGCGGTCGACGCAAGTGAGAACGATGCAACCGACGACTCCTCCAGCGACACCGCGAAGTCCGACAATACGCCTGCCCCACCGCTCCAATACTCGGAAGTCATGGCAAACGTCCTCTCCTATGATTATCAGCAAAACGAAGTGGCTGCCGACATGAAATACAAGGGGAAGCCTCTTCACGTGATCGGCCAGATTCAGAGCGTCAACAAGGACGCGTTTGACGATGTGTGGGTCGGCATCGCAACCGATAACGAATTTATGCCAATTCATGCGACGTTGGCCAAGAACTCAGAAAACCAGGCGGCGACCCTGCAAAAAGGGCTTCCTGTCGCGGTTGACTGCATCGGCGCTGGGATGGAGGTTGGCTCGCCCATGCTTGACCGCTGTGCAATCGCGGATCAATAGCTTCACTTTTTCAAAAAGCTCGAAGGAGACTCATTGAGATTACTAATCGTTCACAACCACGTCGTTCGCTGGGACAAATCAGCTACGACGTCAATGCTCTCTTTAATGAAATTAACAACCGTGTCGGGGAATAGCAAATGAACAAAGCAGGCGGAATTATCGGAATCATCGCAGGGATCTTTGGCGTGTTCGCGGCACTCACCACGCTGTTTGTCGGCGGCGTCGGCGCCGCGTTTCAGGCCGATGGTGCCTCCACCGTGGTTGGACTGGGCTGGGGAGGCGTTTTCTTCTCGTTTATCACCATCGTGTGCGGCGCGATGGCTTTCTCCAAACCCAAAGGTGCGGGCATCGCGCTTGTCGTGGCCTCGATTCTCGGATCGGTTCTCGGAGGTACGATGGTCGCGATTTGCATGGTCCTTTCGTTGATCGGCGGAATTCTCGCGATCATCGGCGCGAAAAGCAGCACTCGAGCACAAGCGCCCGTCGCCCAATAGCGCAAATCCATCATCCGGCCGGCTAGGTCCGTTCGGGGCGAGACGGCTGGCCGTCCGGCAGCAGCGTCGGAATGCCCTTCATCACCTACAGCGTGATCGGCGCACCTGCGAAATCGCCCGCGCACATCATGAAGAAGCTTTCGACAAGGTTGTGCGTGCTAGCGCATTCCAGATGATCAGACCTTGAAGCACTGCTCAGTTCTATAAAGCAGTTACAAGTGGCGTAAGGCGCGTCAGGAACTCCGCCTGAAATTGAACTCGAAATTTTTTGTATCGGCCGCACTTTCGCAGGATAAAAATAATGGACGTGAAGAAGAGCATGCTTCGAAAACTGGTTATCGCTATGACCTTGGGGGCAGTTGCCGTATTGGGGGCATGCGGGAAGAAAGGCGATGAATATGTCGGATCGTGGCACGAGCCAGGCGACCGCAGAACCTACACTATCGCCCGTATTAGCGGTGACACGTTTGAAGTCACTGACAGCGGAGTCAAGAATGGAAACCTCCCTGGGCACTACCAGAACGGCGTGCTCAACGTAGCGACCGCCCTGGGCAACATGGAGCTCAGCTACGACAAGCAGAACGACTCACTCAAAGTCAATATTCTGGGGCAGTCCCTAGGTGCGATGACGCGAATGGGGAGCGAGGATTCCAGCCGGAACAATGGCCAAAGCAGTGCAACTGCGTACACCCCGGAACAAGCCAGCGCAGGTAGTAACGACGCCCGCGTGTCAACTGCAGCGGCGGACGCACAAGCTGCGGCAGATAGCGCCGCGGAACTAGCTGCTCAAGCAGCTGGCTCCGCCGCACAGACGGAAACCAGCTCAGCCATTGTCGCCACGCAGGTCAGTAATTCAGTTGCCAGACCTGTCACCGCAGTAATTCCGCCAGCTCCGACCGCCGCCGCAGCAATTGCGCCGCCCCCCGCTGCCTCCGCAGTACTCCCGCCAGCTCCCAATGCCTCCACCGAGTCGGCTGGCCTTACGGGAAACTGCACAACCGCAGTCGATTGCGCCAAATCCATGCTCGTGTTTGCAAAATCAGAGAATCTCGCAGGCGCAATGCAGGCAGCAAGCATTATCGACTCTCTATCCAAACCTCATCGCGGTGATAGGGTAACCGCACGAAAGCTCAATTCAGACGGCCTGAATGCGCTAAACGCTTCAAAACCTGACGACGCAGTCAAATTGTTTGCCGAGGCAAATCAGTCCGATCCCGGTGACGTGGAGATCATAAGCAACCTGTCCTATGCCTATGCAGCAGACAGTCAGCTCACGAAATCCGAGGATACCGCCGTATTGGCACTCGCCATAAACCCGCGTCGGACGAGCGTTTGGGCGCCTTTGGCCGAGACCATTGCGAAGGAGGACCGGCCAGATCAAGCCGTAGAAGCCATGTGGCTGGCGTATCAGTTCTCGGGTGACAAGCAGAAAACCCTCGATTTCATTTCATCGAGAATGTCGAACGAGAGGGATCCAAAGGTGCTGAACATGTACGCGGCAAGCAAGGCGTGGTTCGTCGAAAATAAGCGACCCGATTTCCACTAAGACTTGGCCGGAAAATCGTCATGGCCCAGCTCATCCTGATCGTGTTGATCTCGATGTTCTGTCGGCGACTCATCTGGTTACTGGTCGCTTTTGCCGTCCTTGCAATTATTGGCATCGCGGCTGATGCGCACGCTGAAAGGAGAAGCGCAGTCAAATCTGCGTATCCGACGGACCTCACATCGCGCGTCGGGCTGCATCCTCCCAATACGCGTCTTTGAAATGCACGTTCCTCCTTGGGGACCGTGCATTTATCCAAGAAACCACCAATTTGCCCGGGCGCTTAAACGAAGCGCTTTTTTTGCAAGCACTGCGCGACAACACTTGCCAACCCGCCGTCTTATCGTTATAGTTTTCATAACAATGGACCTTAGAGAAATGGAGCACCTGATCCGCGCCGTCGCGGTCGACTCACTTGTCAAAGTGTCTCGCCCCGTCGGTCGCGTTTCAGCCTCGTGGCTAGCGTGCTATCCGACGTTTCATGATGCTTTGCAACATGGCGAGACAAACTTTCGAGCGCTGCCTCATTACGCCAAACTTCCGGTACTAAAGCGGGCAGCCACGAGTACAGAGGCACGAGCTGTTACATCGGCGATTCTCAACGAAGTGCGCGCTTCGTACGTTGAACTCAGCGCGACTTGTGTGATGGAAGCGGTAGAGGGTTACCTTTCAGCCGGAGCTCACATCGACAGGTCGCACGGCCTTCGTTCGACCAGCGTGCTTGACGCCATCGCCGCACAATTTCCACCAACGAGCGTGCCTCTCATTGCGAGGCAACCGTGCTTGCTGAGCCCTGGGAAAAGCATCTTCCTCGACGGCTGGGTACGATTCTTCGCATATTGGTCGCGCAACGACAAGACGATACCGCTGCTCGCAGTCGATTGGTCCACCCTGTATGAGCGTCTGTCGCAAAGCAGCGCGTTTCCGGACCGCAATCAAGTAACACCGAAACGCGAAAAGGCAGGAGCAACTGGAGCAGCGAGTGGTGAAGCCGCGTAATAAAGATGTAGCGAGCCCGAGTCCGTACACGCTCAAAAACGTCGACGCCGCAATCACTCATCTTGAGCGGGTCCTAAGCTCGGAAGGTGCGGATTCGTTATTCGCTCAAACCTACTGGCGCGGTCGAGTTCTGCAGGTAGTTGTGACGCCAGGCCTAATGCGAACGCAACAGGAACGACTGCAACGATTGCTTGATCGCATTGCCGTCTCTTAGCTGAACCGTATCCGCTCCAAGGCATCCCCGCACTATCGCAGTTGATTGTTGTAGGCGCTGTCTAGCGCCACCCGAACCCTGAACATGCCATCCATGCGAGCACGGCCCGGTTGTGCCGGCAGGAAAGCCAGAATGCCCTTCATTGTGTACAACATGATTAGCGCGCCGGTCAGGTCGCCTACGAACATGCTGAATAAGCTTTCGAACCATTTCTCCGTCGTACCGGTCAGCGCGAACCAGATGTGGTGCAGCAGCGGATTCGCCACCGAGTACGCAACGGCCAGTACGAGCAGTCGCTTCGGCGTGAGATTTGTCAGCGACGCCTTCAGGTCGTAGCGCTCCAGTGCAAGCCTGTAAACCAAATAGGGCGCCAGCGAACCCAGAATGGCTCCCGCGATTGCGCGAACCGGGTCGTGCGGAAACCAATAGAAAAAGTCCATCAGCAGACCGCCAACCAGCAGGCCAACGAACCCGTCGAACCCAACCAGCAACGTACTGAGAAGCCGAACACCGGACGGCAGGAAAATCCAGTTTATGCCTCGAACGAAAGACGTGTGAGTGAACACCTCCTGGTTGATCCACAGCGAGACCAAAAACGCGATCAGAGTCACAGTGATCGACCAGAAATGCAAACGTAAGCTAGACATTGCGGTAAACTGCCCTTCCATGTTTATTATCGAGCGAATCATAACGCGCCTGCATGTCGTCCCGCGAGCGCCTATCTTCAACAGCCCATCCTCAACAGTGCGTAAGCAATGACACGTCCTGCTGATATCTACCTGCGATTCCTGCAACTGACAGAGGCATTGCGCGGTCTGCCTACGCTTGCCGCGCTCGATCCGCTCGAAGAGCGGATACTTGAGTTTATTGCTCGCGCAACACAGACCAAGAACAGGCTGTCGGTACGGGACATGATGGCGCAAAGCGAGCTGGGGTCGCCTGCCACATTACACGCCCGAATCACATCGATGCGAGAAAAGGGCTGGATCATGCTCAGTGACACGGAGGATGCGCGGCGCAAACAAATCGAGCTGACGCAAGCCGCGCTGCGTCATTTCGACAAGCTCGGCGAAGCCTTTACGAAGGCCGCGAAGGGAACCTGACATTTCCATCTGTCGGTTTAACCGACACTATCAGGTCAGAAGAAACTCCGCATCCCTATCGCAACCCCCGTCTGATTACTCCGCCCCGGCAATTCCACGCCTGCGGCACCTGTTACCTTGTTGAAATCCACCGTGCCATAAATCTCGGTGCGCTTCGACAGCTCATACTCAGCCAGTTCAACCACGGTATATCGGCTTCCGCTGCCCAACATTCCACTAGCCGTCGCCGCGTTCCGCATGTGATCGTAGTAGAACGCGGTGGACAACAGCAACGGTGCAGCGATCCGCCACGCAAACCCGGCAAATGGCCCGTCATCGATCCGGTTCGTGTTTTTCAACTGACTGATATCTGGGATCGGCTGTTCGGCAAGCAAGGTATCAACAAGGCCCGTGTTGTCTTGTGAATGCAGCCAGCCGGCATAAAGCTTTACCCGGCGCAGTTCGTACATGAAATCGACGTTGAAGACCGTTTGCCGGTTATCCGAGTTGTCGCGTACCTGCTGAACGCCTGCCGCGACATTGAGCGGCCCATCTGAATACGACACCAGCAGGTTCGCAAGACTCCCCGCCGCGAAGCGGCCGGGGACCTGGCCCGAGAATCCATCCGCACCGCCTATCTCGTAGTTACTTCCGAAGGAATACATCGCACCGACATACAGGCTGCCGAACTGGCCCGTGTATCTGATCGAATTGTCGGCTGCGAGTCCCGCTTCGAGCGCCCACGGCAACCATGAGTTTTCCGGGTAGTTCGCATAGGTCAGCGGGTCGTATGTCGTGACCAGCTTGTCAAATAGCGGCGTGTCCTGACGGCCTAGCGTCACTGTTCCGCACCCGCCTGATAGGCCGACGTTCGCCGTGCTTCCGAGAAACCGTCCACCGTCGCTCAGCGCGCCATCCTGTGGATCGAAATTGCTCTCGATCTGGAATACAGTCTTCAGGCCGTTGCCCAGATCCTCCTCGCCACGCAACCCGACATGACTGTTGATGATCGCTCCATTCGTCATGAACAAACGACTGTCGTTCTGAGCGTTATCGTTGGTCAAATAACGCATCGTGATTTCAGTCATGCCGTACAGCGTGACCGAACTCTGGGCCGATGCGTGCTGGCAAGCCAACGCCGACGCAATGCCGCCCACCACAGCGGCAATCCGCGTATTTCTCAAGTGGTATCCCCGCGATTTCTAGTCAAGCCGCAGGCTGATGCTGCGACTATTGTGCAGCGTCCAAAACAGGCCACGCGGCGCGCGAGATAATAACCGAAGCAGGCCATCGAGAAGCAACAGGACGGATTCATCCGTGTCGCGGTGAACGCTTTAGCTCGCAGAAGCACGCAATCATGGGTCGAAAAAGCGCTTGCAGTCCGACGCTGGCGTCGCAACATGTCGATTAAATCGACATGTCTTCGTATGCGCGGCTCCAACTACCGGTTACACAAGGTCAACTGCCGCCCGTTGCATCTCGTCATTGACGTCGATGTAAACCTGCGTGGTCGAAATGTTGCGGTGTCCGGCAAGCGACATGAGCACGCGAACGCCTACGCCCTTGTTCGCCAGATTCGTGATGAACGTGCGCCGACCGGAATGACTGCTCGCCCCGTCTATGCCGACCTGCTTGTACAGCCAGTGGAAGTACTGACACAACGTGTTCCCTGTGAATCCTTCCCGCTTCTGCGTATAGAACAGCGGTTTGTCGGTCAACCGACACTTGATCGTCGCGATGTACGACGCCAGTTCCTTGCGAAGTCGCTGGCCAATAAACACAGTTCGCGCATGGCGTCCCTTCGTCTGTTCGGCAAGTAGACGGATTTCCGATTTAATCGAACCGTCCGCATTTAGCACGTCACCAATGCGCAGCGCTGCGACCTCGCCCACACGCATACCTGCCCAATGCGTCATGAGCAGCATGGCCCTGTTGCGTGCTGCATGCCGGTGCAGCGACACGTAGGTCAGCACCTGCTTGAGTTCTTTTTCGGTCAAGGTCTTTGCCTGCGCCACGTCCTGATCTCCGAATGCAATGAATTTCCTGCACCGGAGGATGTGTTCTTTGGTTATGGAAATCAACAACCGCGTGACTTGCGTGCGGGGTCAGAAGAAACAAGCACTTACGCGAAAAGCAAAGCTTTTTGCTATTTGCTTTGGTTTCACACCATTGAAGTTCGACAACACTCCGTCGAAGCTACAGACCGCCAAAACTCAACTTGCATGTCGCCTCAGGCGGTGATTTTGACTTCGCCGAACTGTACCAGCGGCGCGCTGTCATCGAACGCAGCGTAGGTTTCGTCTGCATCACCTCACCGTTTGCCTCTATGCGTCCTCTTGAGTTTTGCAAAGCAATCGCGTGTGCTTCGATCTCAGATTCCTTCGAATTCTTCCTGGAATGACCACGCGTCCTTCGTGTCCTCGAACAGCAATCTGGCTTTCTGCGACTGGGACCAAAGAAGTACTTCGACGCGAATATCCTTCTTACGCAGCCATTGCGATATAGCCGTCCGGTACGCCATAAATGCTTCCGCAGTCGTTGTGAGATACATCTTCGGCATGTTGCTTCCCAACACAACTCCGACTGCTCTCGTCACGTCGTTTTCGACGTTGATATCTATTTGTTCTATCGTGTCTATCATCACGTTTTCCTTTATCAGCGAGATCACCGGTTTAGATATTTATATCGACACGTGCCGCGATACCACCCGAGAAACTCATATTGGCATCCAACGTGCCTATTGAGGGGTTTCACCGCCTAACTCCAAAAATCCCTTCGCGGATCTCGAAATCCAACGTAACTCAATGGTATACAATAGGGTGTAGATGTGGCGATGGTAATCTTTAATCATCAAACCAGCCACATCCTCACGAAACAATCAACGAGTTGTTCCCTAAGAATTTCAGAAGTATCCCAGACATACTCCGGTGAAGTATTCCTCGGACAGAGCTCGAGCGGCGTCTACGAAAACCACTATAATGATATCTGGTGGATACCAGCCTAATCGCTTCCCAAGATGTTGGATTGCCCTAATTCGCGCAGCACCTTAGATAAATAAGATAGCGGTACGCGCAACGCGTATTCGCTCAATTGTTGCTGTTCTGTTTTGCGTAGGTTCTTTGGGGAAACTGTGGTGGTTTCCCCGTTTCCCTGGAACACCTCGGAATCGCGCTATTCAATGTGATCTGGGCGAGTTTTATAAATAACCAGAAGAACGCGACCTAACCAGCCGCACACAATAACAAGAACAACAATGACAACAGCATCCTTTTCAGGTACATACGTACCCAATCTTGATAATCCCAAGTACAAAGAGCGCACACTGAAGCGCATCAAGCAGGCAGTCGGCTGGGCTATGGCCGTACTCGGTGACGAGCCACGCGAGCTAGCTAAAAACTGGATCGACGAAAACCTAGGACAACAGCAAAAGCCCTTGTCCCAATGGCTTCGCGCCAAGCTGCTGCTGTGCGCAGACAGTCACTATGCTTTTGGCTCAGACAGCGCGTCGTGCAAAAAATATACACTTAATATCGCGGGTGTTAAAGAAGTACGATCAGTCTTGCAGGGAGCAGAACCGATACCGGCTGAATCGCTTCTCGCAAAACCAACAGCAGATACAGACGAAGCCTATGATTTGAAGCTCGTTCAGTACTGGGTCATGCATGCGTATGGTGCAGAGATGCAAACGCTAGAATTTAACTACCAAGAGAAAGAGAGCGCGAGACTTTGGCATCCGCTGCAAAATCTTCGTAAAGCGGCCAAGGAGCAAGTTTGGAACGCGGTCGGTCTCAAATACAACTACGATATCAAGGCGTGTGCCCCGACCCTGATTCTGCAACACGCACAAGAACTTGGTATGGACGAGTGGCTTCGAGGCATTGACGACTATCTGAAGAACACTGCGGATTTCCGCAAGCACATCGCAGACATCACAGATATACCGTTGAAAGACGCGAAGGCACTAGTAAATGCGCTGTTTTGCGGCGCTAAACTCGGCGCAAGCGAAAAATTCGCTTTGTTCGAACTTGTCGGTTTTGATCGCGAGAAGATCACGACCCTTCAAAACGACGCACGCCTGACCAATCTACGCGAAGATATTAGAGTTTGCTGGAAAGCAATTGAGCCAACTATGCCAATAGCACGCACCGATACAGGACGCAAACTTCCCCTTACCTCACGTCGAAAATGGAACCGTTACTTCGAGCTAGAACGCCGAGTGCTGAATGTCATCCGTGCAGAATTGAAGAATGCGGGAGTTAAGTGCTTTCTGGAACACGACGGCTGGCGTTCTGATACAGCTATTGACTTAAATCACATGGAAGACTTAGTGATTCGGGAAACTGGTTATCGAATTACACTAGTTGCGGAGACCGAGACTCCATGATTGTGCGCGAACGGGTTTGATTCTTTTCTTGATCTCTTCGCAACCGGAACGCATCCTCTCCTGCATATACACAACACAGGAGAGTTATATGAGCCTCAACAATCTGAAGCTGGTAGCAACGAAACGTCCCGGTGCTTTGCCGCAAATCGTGCAGCGCCGTAACCGCCTGATCGCGAAAATCTGGGAGCAAACGGAACTTGCGAAAGCGCAACAGGAAGGAAAGCCTTTCCAGCCAACACGCTTCCGCTCAGTAAAAGATGCAGAAACCGGCGAACGTCGCAATGTCGAAGGCCTCAAGCGTGTTCGTGCATGGTGGTTCACTGCCGAAAACGGCAAGCTCTGTATGTCTGTCCGCTATGGTGCCAAGACGCTCGAACTGGCGAAGGGCAAATCGGCCATCGAGGTTGGCACAATCAATGAGTTGATCCCGACACTTGATGCGCTGAAGGCTGCCGTTGCAGCCGGCGAACTGGATACGCAGCTCGAAGCCGTTAGTGCAACGATGCGCTCCGGCTTCGCAGCAAAATGACCGGCAACGCTACTTCCTCGCGTTCATAAATATCGGCGAGGAGGTAGCAATCATGCGATACATCGAAATCATCGGAGAAGTCGATCTGCAGAAACAGCAGGTCGACGCACAAAAGAAAGCGGCCAAGCGTGCAACGCGAGCCGCAAAGACTGCAGACCTGCGTCTGAAACTGCAGAAGACGCAACAGCAACTCGCAAAGCTCAACTCTAAGCCAATTTGAGACGTTGAACGGCCCACATCGCTCTTTGATTTGCCGACGACGCATTCAAAGGGCGAGTCTCAAAGACAACAACTTTTCCCCGCGTTTCCGTGTTTACGCTGTACACGACTTTGTAGAGCGAACAGCAGACAGATCCTTTTCGTTCTCAGCCGAGCTTTTGAGCTAGCTCGCTTGCAGACACATGGTAATACCGCTTCAGCATTTGCACGTTGGAATGTCCTGTTACCGATGCGAGTTCGATCACGTTCGGCAATTTCTTCGCAAGCTTCGTCGTTGCCATGTGTCGCAGATCGTGAAAGTGAAAATCTTCGATACCAGCACGTTTGCATGCCCGCGGCCATGCACACAACACGACGTTCTGGCTGATCGGGATAACACGCTCGTCAACACGCTCCAGACTTTCCAGAATCGCGATGGCTGCGCTACTGAGCGGCACATATCGGTCTTTCCCGTTTTTTGTCGTCGGTAGATAGGCAGTGCGCTCTTCGAAATCAACGCGTTTCCATTCGAGCGAGAGCAACTCGCCCTGCCGCATCGCCGTTTCAAGCGCAAGCTTCGCGAGCGGCACAAGCCACTTGCTCCGCAACTCGTGGCGCTCTGCATTCAGTTCATGCAACAGCCGTTCAAGCTCCACAGGTTTCAGTATGCGGCTTCTACCAGGAGGCAATCGCGGCTTCTTCACAAGCTTTGCCGGATTGTTGATGCTAAGACCCCATTCACGCTGCGCGTGCGTGATAACGGCGCTGATCGTCGCCAGTTCGCGGCAGACACACGCGTTAGACGCGTCTTTGAGACGGTGATCGCGGTAATCGGCCAGCACGCTCGTCGTGAGATTCCGGATGCTGTACGCAGCAATCTTGTGGCGCATCATTTTGCCGATCCGGTATTCCTCACTCCGCCTGCTTCGCTTTGTCTGGGTGACCGACATTTTGTAACGCTCCAGCAGATTACGAAATGTAATGTCGGTTGTGCCTGCTGGATCGACCCACGTTCCATCGTCCATCGCAGCTTCGATTGCACGGGCCCAAACCTGCCCTTCGCCTTTTGTCGAAAACGACTTATATTGCGCCGGAAATCCTTTTCGGCAAATTTTTACTTGCCAACGGCCGTTGCATTTGAGTTGCAAGAGGGTAATTTCTGGCAATTGGAAAAGCTAGAAGCCTTAATGGACGGTTGGCACAAAAATTGCTTAGGACAACCAATTGATGCACTCGTCGGTAATCATCAAGGCCATGCTTCTTCTCACTTCGCGCCGGCAACGGGCCGACTGTCATTCCGCAAGCCGCTAGTTTACGCCGCTTACGGTTGGGCTGCCTGGTCCGGCTCGAGTCCGAGCGCCGCGACCTTTTCCTGCAGCCATTTTTCGACCGACGGGAACACGAACTTGCTCACATCACCGCCCAGCTGCGCAATCTCGCGGACGATCGTGCCCGAAATGAACTGGTACTGGTCGGACGGCGTCATGAACATCGTTTCGACGTCCGGCAGCAGATAGCGGTTCATGCCGGCCATCTGAAACTCATACTCGAAGTCCGACACGGCGCGCAGGCCGCGCACGATCACGCGCGCGTTGTTCGTCCGGACAAAGTCCTTCAGCAGCCCCTTGAAACTCATCACCTGCACGTTCGGATAGTGGCCTAGCACTTCGTGCGCGATATCGAGGCGTTCTTCGAGCGTGAAGAAGGGTTTCTTGTTACGGCTGTCGGCGACACCGACCACCAGCGTATCGAAAATGCTCGACGCGCGCCGAACGAGGTCTTCGTGACCGCGCGTCAGCGGGTCGAATGTGCCCGGGTACACGGCGACTACCATGAGACTTCTCCTCTCTGTTCACTGGGACGGGCAGTTCAGCGCCCGTGAGATGCTTCTGCCAGGGGTCGCGCGCGTGACGGCAGCCGTCCGGCGCTTGTTATGGAAGGCGCATTATTCCTCATTTTCGCGCTGCAGCAAATGATAGTGAACCGCGCCCGCCTTGCCCTGGCGGACGATGGTCCAGCCTGCCAGCGCCTCTGTCTGTGCGATGTCGAGCGCTTCGCCCGCTTCGACGTACAGGAAGCCTTCGGCGCTCACGAGCGGCACGGCGAGCGTCAACGCGCGCTCGAGCAGGTCGGCATCGAACGGCGGATCGAGGAACACGACGTCGAACGAGCCGGGCGCCAGGCTCGCCGCGAGGCGCAGCGCGTCGGCTTCGGCGATTTCGATGGCGCGCGCAGCCAGTTTGGCCTGATTCGCGCGCAACTGGCCGGCGGCGCGCCCACTGCGCTCGACCATCAGCACACGCGCCGCGCCGCGGGACGCCGCTTCGAAACCGAGCGCGCCGCTGCCGGCAAAGAGATCAAGGCAGCGCAGGCCGTCGAGGCGCTGGCCGAGCCAGTTGAAGAGCGTTTCGCGCACGCGGTCGGGCGTCGGACGCAGGCCGTCGAGATCGAGCACCGGCAGCGGCGTGCGCTTCCAGTCGCCGCCGATGATGCGGATTGCGTGCGGCGCCTTGCTGCGGCCTGAGGATGCGCCATGCGCGCGGGAAGGAGAGGATCGGGGCATGCGGAAATCGTCTTGCGTGGAGAGCGCCCGCGTCTGCGACGGCGGGCCGGAGCGCCAACGTTACCACAGGCCCGCGCTGCCCCGCCGCTGCCACGGTCGCGGCTTTGGCACGACGTCCGGCGACGGGCCCGGGCGCGCCTGATAAAATGTCCGGCTTCCAGCGCCTTGCATCCCGCATTGCCACGCTGCCTGCCGCTGTCGCCTGGTCCCGCGTCGCGGGAATCGGCGCGCGCTCTCACCACGCCAGATCATGTTCAGCTTTTTCAAACGATTCAAGGGCTCGAAAACGTCCGACACCGTGCCGCAGGAAGCGCCTGCGGAGCAGGAGCAGGAACAGGTTGCGGCTGAAGTGGCGCCGGCTCCGGTTCCAGCGCCTGCCCCTGTCGTCGCGCCGGCAGCGCCTGCTGCCGCGCCGGTAACCCCTACCGCATCGACACCTGTGGCGCCTGCTGCGCCGTCTTCCGCGCCCGTTACGCCTGCGGCTCCCGTCGACCGCGCTGTGTCGCAAGCGCAGACAGCGCCGGCCCCGGCACCCGCTGCCGAACAGTCCAGGCCCGCTACGGCATTTACCGCGCCCACCGCCCAACAGTCACCGCAACCCGTAGCACGGTCCGCGCCGTCCGTATCCGCAACGCTGGCCGCAGAACCTGAAGCCGACGAAGAAACCGTCGAAATCGTCCCGCCGCCCGCGCCGGAGCCGGCCGCAAAGAGATCCTGGCTGACGCGCCTCAAAACCGGCCTGTCGAAGACGAGTTCGAGCCTGACAGGCATCTTCGTCGGCGCGAAGATCGATGAGGACCTGTACGAGGAACTCGAAACCGCGCTGCTGATGTCCGACGCGGGCGTCGACGCCACCGAATTCCTGCTTGAGTCGTTGCGCGAAAAGGTCCGCGCCGAGCGCCTGACCGATCCGCAACAGGTGAAGACCGCGCTCCGCTCGCTTTTGATCGACCTGCTGAAGCCGCTCGAAAAGTCGCTGATGCTAGGCCGCGCGCAGCCACTCGTGATGATGATCGCGGGCGTCAATGGCGCCGGCAAGACCACCAGCATCGGCAAGCTGGCGAAGCATCTGCAGCGCTTCGATCAGTCAGTGCTGCTCGCCGCCGGCGACACGTTCCGCGCCGCCGCGCGCGAGCAGCTGGCGATCTGGGGCGAGCGCAACAACGTGACCGTCGTCGCGCAGGAAAGCGGCGATCCGGCCGCAGTGATCTTCGATGCCGTCGGCGCCGCGCGTGCGCGCAAGATCGACGTGTTGATGGCCGACACTGCAGGCCGTCTGCCGACGCAATTGCATCTGATGGAAGAACTGCGCAAGGTGAAACGCGTGGTCGGCAAGGCGCTGGATGGCGCGCCGCACGAAGTCCTGCTCGTCATCGACGCGAACACCGGACAGAACGCACTCGCCCAGGTCAAGGCCTTCGACGACGCGCTCGGCCTGACCGGCCTCATCGTCACCAAGCTCGACGGCACCGCGAAGGGCGGCATTCTGGCGGCGATCGCACGGCAGCGTCCCGTACCGGTGTACTTCATCGGCATTGGCGAGAAGGTCGAGGATCTGCAGCCGTTCAGCGCCGAAGAATTCTCCGACGCGTTGCTCGATTTCTGACACCGTCCGTTCGATCCGCAAAAAAAGGGCGTCCAGTGCACGAGCCGCACTGGACGCCCTTTCTACATCACCCGCGCATTGAAACGCACACCGCGCACCCACGCGGAAGTCACTCCGCGTCCGGCTGCTCGCCCGGCGCCGCACGCTGAAACGCGTCGATCTGCATCGCGTGTTCGTAGATCCGGTGAATCGTCGGAAACGGCGCGGTATCAATCTTGAAGCGGTGCGCGTTGAATACCTGCGGCACGAGGCACGCATCCGCGAGCGTCGGCGCGTCGCCGAAACACAGCTTGCCGGTACGCGCGTCGCTGGCGAGATGCGTCTCCAGCGTCGCGAAGCCCGATTCGACCCAGTGCCGATACCACGCGTCTTTCGCCTCATCGTTCACGCCCAGCGTGTGCTTCAGGTACCTGAGCACGCGCAGGTTGTCGAGCGGATGAATCTCGCACGCGATCTGCAGCGCGACCGAACGGACATACGCGCGGTCACGCGGCGTCGCGGGCAGCAGCGGCGGCTCGGGATACGTCTCGTCGAGCCACTCCATGATCGCGAGCGACTGCGTGTACACATCGTCGCCATCGACGAGCGTCGGCAGGATCGCGTCCGCATTCAGCCGGCGATATTCAGGCTTCAACTGCTCGCCACCGTTACGCAACAGATGAACCGGCACGTAGTCGCACGGCAGGTTCTTCAGGTTCAGCGCGATCCGAACGCGATACGACGCCGAGCTACGAAAATAGCTGTAGAGCTTCATGCGCTGTGTCTCCTCCCGTGACTCCGGCGCCATCAGACGACGCGCACGCTGAAGTCGCCAAGCCCGTCGACGCCGCCCTTCATCACTTCGCCCTTGACCACCGGGCCGACACCTTCCGGTGTGCCCGTGAAAATCAGGTCGCCCGGTTGCAGCTCGAAGAGCGTCGACAGATACGCGACGGTTTCCGGAATCGACCAGATCAGGTCCGACACGTCCGAACGCTGTTTTTCCTCACCATTGACGGTGAGCCAGATCGCGCCGTTGTCGATGTGACCGACTTTCGAGGCCGGATGAATCGGGCCGAGCGGCGCTGAATGATCGAAACCCTTCGCGGTATCCCACGGGCGGCCGAGTTTTTTCGCCTCGGCCTGCAGGTCGCGGCGTGTCATGTCGAGCCCGAGCGCATAGCCATAGACATGCTCGAGCGCGCGCCCAGCGGGAATATCCTTGCCCGCCTTGCCGATTGCAGCGACGAGTTCCATCTCGAAGTGCACGTTCTTCGACTGCGACGGATACGGGAAGCTGCCGGTTTCGCCCGGCGCGACGTACACGACGGCGTCGGCCGGCTTGCAGAAGAAGAACGGCGGCTCGCGGTCGGGATCGTGCCCCATCTCGCGCGCATGCGCCGCGTAGTTGCGACCCACGCAATAAATCCGGCGCACCGCAAACTGCTCGCTGACTCCGACAACAGGCACCGCGACAACCGGCGCCGGCGCAAACACGTAACTCATCCTGTTCTCCGTTTTTTGTGGGATGCCGCGCAGGCGGCGACTAAACGATAAGTGTAACGCGCATGCACAATCTTGCTGGATCGCGACAGATGCGATACTGGAGGCCTTTACCGTCCCGTCGGCCCACCGCGAGCGCGCGTTTGTCCGTTTGTGTGTCCGCCCGCGCCGCCGAAACTTCCGCACCACGCCCTATCCGATGATCGAATCTCCCGACACCACGACCGCCGTCCTCCCGTGCGCCCGTTTCATCAAGGAAATCGGCCGCGGGCCGAACGGCGCCCGCGCGCTCTCCGCCGAAGATACGCACACGCTGTATAGCGCGATGCTCGACGGCCGCGTCTCCGACCTCGAGCTTGGCGCAGTGCTGCTCGCGTACCGCGTGAAAGGCGAAAGCGCTGACGAACTGGCGGCGATGCTGTCGGCGGCGCACACGTCGTTCGAGCCGGTTCGCGTGACGCACGATGCGTATCAGGCAGTGTCGATCCCGAGCTACAACGGCGCGCGCAAACAGGCAAACCTGGTGCCGTTGCTGGCGCTGCTGCTGGCCCGCGAAGGCGTGCCGGTGCTGGTGCATGGTGTGACTGAAGACCCCGGCCGTGTGACGAGCGCCGAGATTTTCGCGCATCTGGGCGTCGATCACGCGCCGACCCACGCGGCCATCGAAGATGCGCTGGCCGCCCGCCGCCTTGCGTTTTCGCCGATCGCGACACTCGCGCCCAAGCTCGCGCGGCTGCTGGCGCTGCGCCGGCGGATGGGTGTGCGTAATTCGACGCACACGCTCGTCAAGATCCTGCAGCCGTTCGAGCCGTACGGGCTGCGTCTCGTGAACTACACGCATCCGCCGTATCGCGAGAGCCTTACGCAACTGTTCGCTGCGCATCCCGACGCGGCCGTCGGCGGCGCGCTGCTCGCGCGCGGCACGGAAGGCGAGGCCGTCGCGGACACGCGGCGTCAGGTGCAGATCGACTGGTTGCACGACGGCGCGTGCGAAACAGTCGTCGCCGCTGAGCGCTCATCGCCGGATGCGCCCGAAGTGCCGCTGCCGGAAGCCCGCGACGCGGCGACCACAGCGGCATGGATCGAAGCTGTGATGCGTGGCGAAGTGCCCGTTCCGCTGGCAATTTCCCGTCAGGTCGAGCTGATCACCGAAATCGCGAAACGAGCCGCCTGACAGGGGCTGGCGCGGGTTTGAGAGACGCTTCCTGTACTCCTGAACCTGCGAATCCGAACATCGCCGGTTGACAGGGTCCCGCACCCTGACATACAGTCACCGGATGCGTTCCCTTCCGAACACCCTCCGAATTACCCTCAGCCGCCTACCGCGGCTTCTATCGCTACGTCTAGCGTAAGTCAGGCGTAGCACCGCGCATCCAGTTTCACAGCGCGGTCCTCCAGCAGTTCCGCAGTTTCAGCTTCACCCCAGATCCGCCGTACCTCTTACAACCTGTCGTCAGTGTTCGTCCGTTTATCCTTCGGATGAATCGCGAGGTCAAAATGCACGTTGCATGGGCACAAGCCATCGCCGTCAACAGCGTCATCATTGCGATGACCTTCTTCGTTCGCGCCCGTTCGTTGCTACCGCCAGCCACCGGCTGGCGGACCGTGCCCCTAAGGGAAGCGCGCCGCTAGTGCAGCTCGCCGCCGCTACATCCCTTTACACGCAGACACACACGAACACGACACAACGAACGAGGTTCACCATGTTGCGCAACCCTGCTGAGAAGTACCGCCCTTTTCCCGCCGTCCGCCTGACCGGCCGTAAATGGCCGAGCCGCACGATCGAGCGTGCGCCGGTCTGGATGAGCACCGATCTGCGCGATGGCAACCAGTCGCTGATCGAGCCGATGAGCATCGCGCAGAAGCTCGAATTCTTCGAGACGCTGGTGGCCATTGGCTTCAAGGAAATCGAAGTCGGCTTTCCGTCGGCTTCGCAGACCGACTTCGATTTCGTTCGCAAGCTCATCGACGAAAACCGCATTCCCGACGATGTGACCATCGAAGTGCTCGTGCAGTCGCGCGAAGAACTGATCGCGCGCACGTTCGAGGCGCTCGAAGGCACGCCGCGCGCGATCGTGCATCTTTACAACGCGATCGCGCCGTCGTTCCGCAAGATCGTGTTCAACCAGTCGAAGGACGAGGTGAAGGCGCTGGCAGTGGAAGGCACGCGGATCATCCGCCAGTACGCCGACGCGCGCCCGCAGACCCACTGGATCTACCAGTATTCGCCGGAAACGTTCAGCATGACCGAGCTTACCTTCGCGCGCGAAGTGTGCGACGCGGTCGCGCAGACGTGGCGTCCGACGCGCGATCACAAGATGATCGTCAACCTCCCCGCGACGGTCGAAGCGGCCACGCCGAACGTGTTCGCCGACCAGATCGAATGGATGGACCGCAACCTCGGCTATCGCGACAGCATCGTGCTCTCGGTGCATCCGCATAACGACCGCGGCACGGCTGTCGCCGCCGCAGAACTTGCGTTGATGGCGGGTGCCGATCGCGTCGAAGGCTGTCTTTTCGGCAACGGCGAGCGCACCGGCAACGTCGATATCGTCACGCTCGCGATGAACCTGTACACGCAGGGCGTCGATCCGGGCCTCGATTTCTCCGATATCGACGCGGTGCGTCGCGTCGTTGAACGCTGCAACCAGATTCCGGTACATCCGCGCCATCCGTACGCGGGCGATCTCGTGTTCACGGCGTTCTCCGGCTCGCATCAGGACGCGATCCGCAAGGGTTTCGCCCAGCAGGCGCCCGACGCCGTCTGGGAAGTGCCGTATCTGCCGATCGATCCGGCCGATCTCGGCCGCAGCTACGACGCGGTCATCCGCGTAAACAGCCAGTCCGGCAAGGGCGGCTCGACGTATCTGCTGGAGCGCGGTATGGGCTTCACGCCGCCGCGTCGCGTGCAGATCGAGTTCAGCCACGCCGTGCAGACGGTCGCGGATCAATCCGGCGTCGAAGTCACCGGCGACGCGATCTGTGCGCTCTTCGCACGGGAATACTTCGATACGGACGGCCCGGCGGCGCGCGTCACCGCGTCGACCGTACGCTGGGAGAACCGCGACGTGAACGTCGTCGGATCGGCTGATGCACGCGCCGAAAGCGGCGGCGAATCGCACGCGCAGTCTGTGGCACGGGCGATGACGACGGCCGCGGGTCAGTCGATCGAAATCACGTCGTATGAAAGCCTGCGGACGACGGACGGCCGCGTCGCGGCGTTTGTCGGCTGCCGCGTCGACGAGCAGCCGGTACGGTACGGCGTTGGCGTGAGCGAGGACGATGCGACTGCGGTCGTCGATGCGGTCGTCAGCGGTGTCAACCGCGCGGTATGGGCGCCGGTCGACCGGCGGGTCGCAGCGTAGGCGTAGAGGTTAGCGTCAGAAAAAACGGCTGACACGCGACACACCCAGTGCCGAAGCGTCGAAACATGACGCAACGTCACGCGTAACGCGCCCAGGCGGCTCACAAGGCGGCCTGGCGATGGAACCTACCGGGTTCACTCGATCGCGCAGCGCGTCGCCTGCCAGGCGATCAGACGCCAGCGGCCCGCTTCCTGCGTCTGGATCGCCGTGTACGCGATCGGAAAGAGCAGCGCGCCATTGTTCGCTTCCATCTCGATCAGCGCGCGGCCCGTGACAACGCAGGTCTCATTGCCCACCGCGATCACGTCCTGCGACTGGATCTCGATCTGACGGTAACGACGGCGGCCGGCCGTGATGGCGTCGATGAACTGCTGCTTCGACTCGCGCTTGCCGTTCGTATGGACGTAGATCACGTTGTCCGACAGCAGCGTGTCGAGCAGTTCACCGTTGCCGTCGACCATCGCGCGAAAGCGGTCCCGCTCCAGCCCGCGAATCGCCTCGATCACTTTTGCCGCCATCGCTCAGCCCCCTTGCATCGAAGGGCGCCGCGCGCGGCAACGCCGATCGTCAGAAGTTGTATTGCAGATATAGCTGGGTGAAATTTATACCAGGATTCGGCTCTTTGATACCGGCGTTCGACATATGCTGGAAACGAAATCCCGCCGCGTACTGCTGACGGTCGCCAAACTGGGCGCCGACGCCCGCCATATCCGCGAACTGAAACGCCGTCGATAGCGTGTACGAGCGGGAAATCGTCGGACTGGTCAGCACACGCACGCCGACGCCCGCCTCGATAAACGGCCGGAACCAGCCTGAACCCTTGATGAAGCGGATCACCGGCGTGACGCCGAGTTCGCCGGTGTTTTTGTGGACGTCGCCCTCACTGCTGTGCCACCACGCGACGTGCGCCTCGCCGATCAGCGAAAAATGCCACCCGCCGATCTCCCACCACGTCAGATCCGGATCCCAGACAACGCCGAGATCAAGCTTGTTGACGTGATGATCGGCCATCCCGCCCGCAACCTGAACCCCGAACTGATCCGCGGCGGCCAGCCCCGAAAAGGTCAGGAGCCCCAGAACGAACGCGCATCGAAGCGCCGGGCCGAGACTTGAGTTTTTCTTTTTCATTGAACACCCTCTGCCCAATCTTCAGGGTCGCCGCGAGGCGGTTGCCAACGTTTTCGAGATAAGCCGGTTAAAAAAGAACCTTATCCAAGAGAAGGGATTGACGCAAATAGTTCCTTTAGATATGACGAAAACCGGTCGTTCTATCGCGTTCTCTGCCGCGACGGGTAAATTGTACGGGCCAAGCAAAGTTTTTGCAGTTGGCGTATCATGCTATTGAACATGAAGTTTCGATAGGATTTACGGAACTCTCAAGTCCCTACGGCCTCTAAGTATTAGCACTCCTGTTACCAGAGTGCTAACATCCACGGGAGTCGTTTTCTGACTGAGCTTTTGGTTGATTCCATAGGAGTTTCTTACGTGAGCAATGCACTGACCCTTCCGAGTACTCTGAGCCCGTCGTCGGCTAAGGCCGCTCCGGCAGGTGCACTGGCGCTCGCGCATTCTTCATTGCTGCCCGGCCAGCTGGGCAATATCGACGCCTACATCCAGGCCGTTAACCGGATTCCGATGCTGACGCCGGCGGAAGAACGCCAGTTCGCCACCGAATTTCGCGAGCAGAACGATCTTGGTTCCGCCCGCCGTCTGGTACTGTCGCACCTGCGCCTTGTCGTGTCGATCGCGCGTAACTACCTGGGCTATGGCCTGCCGCATGCAGACCTGATCCAGGAAGGCAACATCGGCCTGATGAAGGCCGTGAAGCGCTTCGATCCGTCGCAGAACGTGCGTCTGGTTTCGTACGCGATGCACTGGATCAAGGCCGAGATCCACGAATACATCCTGCGCAACTGGCGCATGGTGAAGGTTGCCACCACCAAGGCGCAGCGCAAGCTGTTCTTCAACCTGCGCAGCCACAAGCAGGGTTTCCAGGCGTTCACGCCGGAGGAAATCGAAGGCCTCGCGACTGAACTGAACGTGAAGCGCGAAGAAGTGGCCGAGATGGAAACGCGTCTGTCCGGTGGCGATATCGCGCTGGAAGGTCAGGTCGAGGACGGTGAAGAAGCGTATTCGCCGATCGCGTGGCTCGCCGATTCGCACAACGAGCCGACGGCCGTACTCGCCGCACGTCAGCGCGACAAGCTGCACAGCGACGGCATCGCCAGTGCGCTCGAAGCGCTCGACGCCCGCAGCCGCCGCATCATCGAGGCACGCTGGCTGAAGGTCGAAGACGACGGTTCGGGTGGGTCGACGCTGCACGAACTCGCTGATGAGTTCGGCGTGTCGGCGGAACGTATCCGTCAGATCGAGGCGAGCGCGATGAAGAAAATGCGCGGCGCTTTGAGCGAATACGCGTAACGCGCCAGCCGGTTTGTTCGGCACATGTAGTACACCAGGCCCTGCCTTCGAAAGATGGCGGGGCTTTTTCTTGTCTGCCTCTCAATTCCCGAGCCATTTCCGGGACAGTCGCGCCCTTTTAGTTGACGCAACGCAAAGAGCGCGGTGATACTGGTTTCGCGGGTTCGCCTTCGCGACCGTATGCCGCAGCGTGGAACGCCCGCGTCGACTGGCCCGCTCCTAGAATTCCGTTATGCATTGCCTGGCCGCGCCATGCGGCCCGACCGGCATTCCTCTCATGGAGCCGTCATCGACCGATCATGACCATAACGCTGAATCACAGGACCCCCGCTGCTCACCGAAGCCTGCGCGCGCGTTGCACCGCATGGGCGCGCGGCCCGACCTTCGCACGCGACATCGTCATCGTGCTCGCGATCAAGTTCGCGCTGCTGATGATCCTCAAATACGCATTCTTCAATCATCCGCAGGCGGAGCACATGTCGCTGCCGCCCGCGGTCGTCGCGCAGGCGCTACTCGCCATTCCCGCATCGCATCCGTCTCAAGGTGATACTCATGCCCGCTAGCGAAGTCGTCGATCTTTCGCGCTTACAGTTCGCCGTTACGGCGCTCTACCATTTCCTGTTCGTACCGCTGACGCTCGGCCTTTCGTGGCTGCTCGTCATCATGGAGTCGGTCTACGTGATGACCGGCAAGCAGATCTACAAGGACATGACCCAGTTCTGGGGCAAGCTCTTTGGGATCAACTTCGCGATGGGTGTCACGACCGGGCTCACGCTCGAGTTCCAGTTCGGCACGAACTGGTCGTACTACTCGCATTACGTCGGCGATATTTTCGGCGTGCCGCTGGCCGTCGAAGGGCTGATGGCGTTCTTTCTGGAGTCGACCTTTGTCGGCCTGTTTTTCTTCGGCTGGAACCGGTTGTCCAGAGTGCAGCATCTGACCGTCACGTTCCTCGTCGCGCTCGGGTCGAACCTGTCGGCGCTGTGGATTCTGGTCGCGAACGGCTGGATGAACAATCCGGTCGGCGCCCACTTCAACTACGAAACGATGCGGATGGAACTGTCGAGCATCTTCGACGTGCTGTTCAATCCGGTCGCGCAGGTGAAGTTCGTCCACACGGTGTCGGCGGGTTATGTGACAGCGTCGATGTTCGTGCTCGGTGTGTCGTCGTGGTATCTGCTGAAGCGTCGCGATACAGAATTTGCACTGCGTTCGTTTGCGATCGCGGCAGGCTTTGGTCTCGCGTCGACGATATGCGTGATCGTGCTCGGCGACGAATCCGGCTATCGTACGGGTGAAGTTCAGCAGGTCAAACTTGCTGCCATTGAATCAGAATGGGAAACGGCGCCCGCGCCTGCACCGTTCACGATCTTCGGTATTCCGAACCAGCAGGAAGAGCGAACCGACTATGCGATCCGGGTACCGTACGCACTCGGCATCATCGCGACCCGTTCGCTCGATGAACCGGTGCTTGGCCTGAAAGACCTGATGGCGCATAGCGAAACGCGCATCAGGAATGGCATGCTCGCGTACGGCGCGTTGCAGCAGCTAAAAAGCGGCGACGACACCGACGAAGCCCGCGCGACGTTCGACGCGCACAAGGCCGACCTCGGCTACGGCCTGATGCTCAAGCAGTTCACGACCAACGTCACTGACGCCACGCCTGATCAGATCAGGCAGGCCGCTAAGAAGACGATCCCGCCCGTCGCGCCGGTGTTCTTCTCGTTCCGCCTGATGGTCGGCCTCGGCATCCTGTTCCTCGCGACGTTCGTGCTCGCGTTCTGGTTCTGCGCGCAACGCTCGCTGCTGCTCGACAAACGCCGCTGGTTCCTGCGCTGGGCCGTGTGGGCGATCCCATTGCCGTGGCTTGCGGCCGAGTTCGGCTGGATCGTCGCTGAAGTGGGCCGTCAACCGTGGACCATCGCGGGCATTCTACCGACGTCGCTGTCCGCTTCGAGCCTGCAGCCCAGCGATCTGTATCTGAGCCTCGCCGGTTTCGTGGTGTTCTACACGGCGCTCTTCATCATCGAGATCATGCTGATGTTCAAGTACGCGCGTCTGGGTCCGTCGTCGCTGCACACGGGCCGCTATCACCACGAGCAGGACACGCTGGCGCCGGCACTGGCTGGCAAGCCCACTGCGTAATTCACCACCAATCTGTTCAACGGGAAAATTCATCATGGATTACGCAACCCTCAAACTGGTCTGGTGGGTGCTGATCGGCGTGCTACTGATCGGCTTCGCGCTCACTGACGGCTTCGACATGGGCGCGGCGATCCTGCTGCCCTTCATCGGCAAGACCGACGGCGAGCGACGCATCGTTGTGAACACGGTCGGCGCCACGTGGGAAGGCAATCAGGTCTGGCTCATCACGGCAGGCGGCGCGATGTTCGCGGCCTGGCCGCTGGTGTACGCGGCATCGTTCTCCGGTTTCTATTTCGCGATGCTGCTTGTCCTGTTCGCGCTGTTCTTCCGGCCGGTCGGCTTCGACTATCGCAACAAGCGCGAGGATCCGCGCTGGCGCACGGCGTGGGACTGGGCTCTGTTCGTCGGTGGCTTCGTGCCGGCACTCGTGTTCGGCGTCGCGTTCGGCAACCTGCTGCAAGGCGTGCCCTTCGAGTTCGATACCGATCTGCGCGTGACGTATCACGGCGGCTTCTTCGCGCTGCTCAATCCGTTCGCGCTGGTGTGCGGGCTTGTCAGCGTGTCGATGCTCGCGGCGCACGGCGCGGCGTTCGTCAAGATGAAATCGGATGGCATCGTGGCGCGACGCGCGTCGGTGGCGCTGCGCATTACGTCGCTGGCAGCCGTTGCGCTGTTCCTGATCGCCGGCCTGCTGATCGCGACCTTGATCGGCGGCTATCAGATCGTCGATGCCGCACCGCTCGATACCGTCGCCAATCCGCTCCTGAAGAGCGTGATCGGCGCACCTGGACTGTGGCTGACCAACTACTCGACGTATCCATGGATGATCGCGGCGCCGGTCGTCGGCATTGTCGGCGGCGTGCTCGCGCTGGCGCTGGCCAGTTCGCGCTTCGAGAAGACCGCGTTTGTCTCGACCGGGTTGATGATCATTGGTGTGATCCTGACGGCGGGTTTCTCGATGTTTCCCTTCATCATGCCTTCGTCGCTCGACAATCGCAGCAGCCTCACCGTCTGGGATTCGACGTCGAGCCAGATGACGCTTCAGATCATGCTGATTGCCGTCATTATTTTCCTGCCGCTGATCCTGATCTACACGAGCTGGGTGTATCGCGTGATGCGCGGCAAGGTGACAGCGAAAGCGATCGAAGAAAACACCCATTCGTTGTATTGAACATCAACGCGGCGCTCGCGTCGAAACGGGCGTCGTCCGGAACGGATTCGAAGGAGCTTGTGATGTGGTATTTCAGCTGGATTCTCGGCATCGGTGTGGCACTCGCGTTCGGCATCATTAACGTGATGTGGTTTGAAGCGCGGCGTCCTGTGACGGCAGCAGTGGCGGCTGCAACGAAGCACGGTCAGGACTCGCATACGTCTTCGCGAGCGGATTGAACGCGAGTTTGTTGTCCGCGTCCGCATCGCAGGCCCGGATGCGGAAACCGGAACTCGACAACGCGGAAAAACCGAACCGTAAACGAAAGAGCGGCGCCCACAAAAAAGGCGCCGCTCTTTTCATTTCATCAGCTTAAAGCTTAACGCTTAAACCTTAGGCAGGCTCTACCGCTGCTCCGCCCGTTGCCGGCAGACGCGTCGCCAGTTGCTGCGCGTAGCGCGCTGCAGCCTGGCCGACGACGATGTGGAACGTATCGTCCGTCACCCATGCAACGTCCAGCGCGTTCAGACGCTGACCATCCACCGCCAATGCATCGCGCACCACGACACGCAGACGTGTCGCTGCGACGGCGTCGATCGAGACGACATTGCCCGCGCCACCAAACACAGCCAGCCAGCGCGCCGGATCCGGATCCAGCGGACCGCCTTCCGCCGCAACGCCGCCCGAAGCGGCTACAACCGGTGCAGCCACGGCAGCCGGCTTCACTTCCAGAGCACCACCCTGATCGATCGTCGTGCGGATTTCGTCGGCGATCATGTCCGCTTCCGGTCCGATGATGACCTGCACGTTGGTCGCGCCGCGCTTCAGCACGCCGCGCGCGCCGACAGTCTTCAAATCCGCTTCCGATACCTGGTTCGAATCCACCACCGACAGACGCAGACGCGTCGTGCATGCATCGACGAGCGTCAGGTTCGACGCGCCACCCAGAGCGGCGATGTAACGTTGCGCGCGCGTCGCGGCAACACCCGCTGCGGGAGCCGCAAGACCGCCCGACGACGTTTCCACTTCACCGTCCGCATCGGCCGTAACGGGTTCGCGACCCGGTGTCGCCATGTTGAACTTGCGGATGAAGAAGCGGAACAGGCCGTAGTACACCACCGAGTACACGATGCCGATCGGAATCGCCATCCAGCCCTTCGTCGACAGACCGTAGTTCAGCACGTAGTCGATCGCGCCCGCCGAGAACGTGAAGCCGAGGTGAATGCCGAGCGCCGAGCAGATCGCGAGCGCGAGGCCCGTCAGCAGCGCGTGGATCACATACAGCACCGGCGCGAGGAACATGAAGCTGAATTCGATCGGCTCCGTCACGCCCGTCAGGAACGAGGTGAGCGCCATCGAGAACAGCAGGCCGCCCACCAGCGCGCGGCGTTCCTTCGGTGCTTCATGGAACATCGCGAGACACGCAGCCGGCAGACCGAACATCATGACCGGGAAGAAGCCCGTCATGAACGTTCCGGCCGTCGGATCGCCTGCGAAGAAGCGATGCAGGTCGCCCGTCACCGCCGCGCCGCCCGGCGGCGTGAACGAGCCGAATACGAACCACGTCAGCGAATTCAGGATGTGGTGCAGACCGGTGACCAGCAGCAGACGGTTCAGCACGCCGAATACGAACGCGCCGATTGCGCCTGCGGTTGTCAGCCAGTGGCCGGCCAGGTCGATGACGGCCTGAACCGGCGCCCACGCATAGCCGAACACGATGCCTATCGCCAGACAGACAACCCCGGTGACAATCGGCACGAAGCGTTTCCCTCCGAAGAACGCGAGGTAGTCGGGCAGCTTGATGTCCTTGTACCGGTTGTACAGCAGCCCCGCGACGATACCCGCCACGATCCCCGACAGCACGCCCATGTTGAGCTTGTCGTTGATGTCCTTCATCACGGCGATCTCGATGAGATAGCCGATTGCACCTGCCAGCGCCGCGACGCCGTTGTTGTCCTTCGCGAAACCGACTGCCACGCCGATTGCAAACAGCAGCGGCAGGTTGTCGAAAATCGCGCCGCCAGCGTCGGCAATCATCTTGATGTTGAACACATCGGGCTGGCCGAGGCGCAGCAGCAGGCCGGCAACCGGCAGCACTGCAATCGGCAGCATCAGCGCGCGACCGAGGCGCTGAATCTTCAGAAACGGATTCCCATCCATTGATATCTCCAATTCCCTTCGTTGAGTCGAGGTCGTAGTTATTGCCTACGTCATTGCATTACGTCTTTTGCGTCTTCGTGTTGCGAAGGCTGTCGCGGACTGTATGGGGTTCAGTCCTGTGGCCAGACTTCGCGGCTCACTGCCCTTACCGCCTGCGCCGAATCGAGCGCCAGGGCATCCTGGGCGCGCTGACGGCACAGCTGATAATCGAGGTTGCGCACCCGCGCCTTGATGCCCGGCACCGACACCGGATCCACGGAAAGCTCAGTCACGCCAAGGCCGACGAGGAGCGGCACTGCCAGCGGATCGCCCGCCAGGGCACCGCACACGCCGACCCACTTGCCGTGCTTTTCCGCGCCCTTCACGGTGGCGTCGATCAGACGCAGCACCGCCGGATGCAGACCGTCCGCCTGCGCGGCGAGGTCCGGCTGGCAGCGGTCCATCGCGAGCGTGTATTGGGTGAGGTCGTTGGTGCCGATCGACAGGAAGTCCGCGTGCTGCGAAAGCTGGTCCGCGAGCAGCGCCGCCGACGGCACTTCGATCATCACGCCGACTTCGATCGCATCCGTGCGACCGGCTTCGCGCGCCAGTTCGTCGATGCGTTTGCGCAGGCGAACAAGTTCGCCCGAATCGGTGACCATCGGCAGCAGGATGCGCACGGCGCCGAGCGGCTGCACGGCAAGCAGGCCGCGCAGCTGGTCGTCAAGCAGATCCGGGCGCACCTGGGCGAGACGGATACCGCGCAGGCCCAGCGCCGGGTTCGTTTCCGGCGGCAGGGTCAGGTAGTCGACTTCCTTGTCCGCGCCGACGTCGAGCGTGCGGATGATCGCCGTGCGGCCGTTCAGCGCGTCGACGATCGTCTGATAGCTCTGTCGATGTTCATCGACATTCGGCGCAGCCTGGCGATGGATGAAGAGCAGTTCGGTGCGCAGCAGGCCGACGGCGTCGGCGCCGTTGTCGACCGCGGTCTTCGCGTCGTCGAGCGTCGCGATGTTTGCAGCGACTTCGATCGCGCGGCCGTCGCTGGTGACCGCCGCCTGTTGCGACGTGCGACGGTTCGCTTCACGCACGCCAGCCAGACGCTGTCGCTCGGTGCGCGCACGTTCGACGTCGAGCGCCGTCGGTGCATGTTCGAGACGGCCAGCGCTCGCATCGACCACGACCTGCGTGCCTTCGGGTACGGCAAAGAGCGCGTCGCCGACAGCGACGAGCGCCGGAATGCCAATCTGGCGCGCGATGATCGCCGCGTGCGACGTCGCGCCGCCACGTGCCATCACGAGCGCCGTGACGCGGGTCCGATCCAGCGACGACAGATCCGACGGCGTGAACTCTTCCGCAGCGAGCACGGCTTCGTCGGGCAGCACACGCGCTGCGCTATTCGAATACCCGAGCGCGCGCAACACGCGCTTTTCGATGTCGCGCAGATCGGCGGCACGTTCGGCGAGGAGTGCGTCGTCGATATTCGCGAGCACGGCGATCTGCGCACGGATCGCCGAGCGCCACGCGAAGCCGGCGCTCTTGCCGAGGCTGATCAGATCGCGCGCGGCGTCGAGCAGCGTCGGGTCTTCGAGCAGCACGCGATGCACCGCGAAAATGCCCGCTTCGCCGACAGCGCCGCGTTGCGATGCTTCGCGCACGGTCGTGTTCAGTTCTGCATCGATTGCGGCGAGCGCCTTGTCGAGCAGACGGCTTTCCGCCGCCGACGTACCGCTTGCGACTTCAGGCGGATCGAGATCGGCGTCGTCCCAACGCACGATCTTGCCAACCGCAATACCGGGCGCTGCACACACGCCTGCGAGCGTGTTCGGCGCGAGCGTTTCGCCCGCCGCACGCGCGACCTGAACCGGCGCAGGCGAGCTTTGACGTGCCGGTTTTTCTTCGACTTCGCCATGCGCTTCGCGCAACAACTCATGCGCGACCGCTTCGACTGCGGCCGCAGCTTGCGGACCTACGCCGAGGATCTCGATCGTCGCGCCTTCACCGGCGCCGAGGCCGAGCAAACCCACGACACTCTCAATCGCCGACTTGCGTCCTTCGAAGCGGATCTCGACACGCGCATCGAGACCACGCGCTGCTTCGCGAGCGCGCGCCGCAGGCCGCGCATGCAGGCCGCCAGCGTGCGCGAGCGTGATCTGCTGACGCGATTCCTCGGTCACGTTCGTCGCCTGACGCGATGCTTCGGCAGCTGCTCCGCCACGCGCGCGCAGCGTGAAGAGCGGACTTTCACCGGCCTTCAGCATGCCCGCAACCGGACGCTCGACGATTTCGAACGCATCCGAATTCGCGATCGCGATCACCGAAACGAGACTTGGCGCCGTCGATGCAACATAGTCCAGGTCGAATTCGATCAGTACATCTCCGGTACGCACCGTCGCGCCTTGCGGCACCTTCGCCGTGAAGCCCTTTCCGGCCAGCTCGACCGTGTCGATGCCGATATGCAGCAGGATTTCAGCGCCTTCAGCCGTTGCCAGCGTGAGTGCGTGGCCGGTGCGCGCGAGATGCGTGACGACGCCGTCGCACGGCGCAACCAGCCGGCCGACGAGCGGATCGACACCAATGCCGTCGCCAAACATGCCGCCCGAAAACACCGGGTCGGGTACATCTGCCAGCGGTACGACCGGGCCGGTCAGCGGCGCGAGCAAAACAATAGGGCCTTTGGAATGGCTCATCAAACGGGACTCCTCGACACGTCGCATCTGCTATCTCGATCAGTGAGTTTCGGTGACTTTATTCAGATGGCGCGGCGCATCGGGATTGCGTCCACGTGCGGCGGCAAGGCCGTCAGCCATCACATAAAAGGAAAGAATCGCAGCGATCGGATCGAGCGCCGGATGATCGGTGGAGACAAGCGGCAACGTCGCTTCCGGCACGTCGGCCGGCGCGGCGAGCAGCACGCGTGCGCCGCGTGCCTGCATGTCGCGCGCGAGCTGGATCAGGCCCGCCTGTTCGGGTCCGCGCGGTGCGAACACCAGCAGCGGATAGTCCTGGTCGATCAGTTCCATCGGACCATGACGCACTTCCGCGCTCGAAAACGCTTCCGCCTGAATGCCCGACGTTTCCTTCAGCTTCAGCGCCGCTTCCTGTGCGATCGCGAGACCGAGACCACGGCCGATCACGATCATGCGTTCGATGCCGCGCAGTTCTTCGACGGCCTTCGTCCAGTCGAGCGCGCCGGCTTTGCGCAACGCATCGGGCAACGTGTTCAGTGCTTTCAGCAAGGCTTCGTCGCGTTGCCAGTGTGCGACCAGCAGCGCGGACATTGACAGCATCGCGATATAGCTTTTCGTTGCGGCGACGCTCAGTTCGGGACCGGCCAGCAGCGGCAGATGAAATTCGCACGCATCAGCCAGCGGCGACGACGGCGCATTCACCGCGGCAATCGTCAGCGCACCAGCGTCGCGCAATGCGACCATCGTACCGACCAGATCCGGGCTTTTGCCCGACTGCGAGAACGCGAGCGCGAGCTGGTCGCGCACCTGAAGCGGCGCCTGCTGCAACGTCGCAACCGACATCGGCAGCGATGCGACCGGCACGCCGAGGCGGCTCATCGTCAGACTTGCGAAGTAACTTGCTGCGTGATCTGAACTGCCGCGCGCGACCGTCAGCGCGACGTGACGCGGCAATTCAGCGAGTTTGCGCGCGAGGGCTTCGACACGCGACGTATCCGCGAGCTGCGCGGCGACCACGTCGGCGGATGCCAACGCTTCATCAAGCATATTCGACAATCGATTCTCCTTCGACGTAAGTCGCGGTCAACGCCAGTTCACGATCGAACACGACGACATCGGCCCAGGCGCCGCGCGCGATACGGCCGCGGTCTTCGATGCCAAGGTAGTCGGCGGCGTAGCGCGACAGACGGTTTGAAACATCGGCCATCGGCAGGCCGAGCGAAACGAGGTTGCGCAGCGCCTGATCCATCGTCAGGGTGCTGCCGGCGAGCGTGCCGTCGGCGAGACGCACGCCGCCGAGGCACTTCGTGACGTGCTGGCTGCCAAGGCGATATTCGCCGTCCGGCATGCCGGTCGCAGACGTGCTGTCGGTGACCACATACAGACGCGGAATCGCGCGCATCGCGGCGCGGATCGCGCCCGGATGCACATGCAGCAGGTCAGGAATGATTTCGGCGAATTCGGCATGCGCGAGCGCGGCGCCGACAATGCCAGGATTGCGGTGATGCAGCGGCGACATCGCGTTGAACAGGTGCGTGAAGCCGCACGCGCCGTGTTTCAGCGCGGCGACGGCGTCGTCGTACGTGCCGAGCGAATGGCCGAGCTGCACGCGTACGCCGCGCGCCGCCATCTCGCTGATGATGTCCATATGACCGGAGATTTCCGGCGCCAGCGTGACGACACGGATCGGCGCGATCGACAGATACTTCAGCACTTCGTCGAGCACGGCGGAGACTGCAGCGTCAGGCTGTGCGCCGAGTTTGCCGGGGTTGATGTACGGCCCTTCCAGATGCACGCCGAGCACGCGCGCGCCGCCTGGCGTGCGCATACGCGTCACATCGCCGAGGTTCGCGACGACGTTCATCAGTTCGGCGCGCGGCGCGGTCATCGTGGTGGCGAGCAGGCTCGTCGTGCCGAAGCGCGCGTGCGTGCGGGTGATCGTTTCGATCGCGTTGCCGGCTTCCATGACGTCGGAGCCGCCGCCGCCGTGCACGTGCAGATCGATGAAGCCCGGCAGGATGTACGGATCGTCGTTCGTAGCAGGATCGGTGCGGTCGCCTTTCAGCGACGTGATGCGGCCGTTTTCGAATTCGACCGTGCCGTTGATCCAGCCGTCAGTGGTGAGTATGTTTCCGGTCAGCATGTGTCTCTCTGATGATGCGTCGTGCATTTCCATGACTGAGTCTGCTTGATTCCAGGTCCCGCGCTACTGCCGCAATTCAGCGACGAAGTCGTAGTAGTCGTCGCGGCAATAGGTGTCGGTGAGTTCGATCGCGCGCTGGTCGGCGCTGTAGCCGATGCGCGTGATCACGAGCAGCGCGGTACGCGGCTCGATGTCCATCAGGCCGGCGATCTCGCTTGTCGCGTTGACTGCGCGGAAGTGTTGCAACGCGCGGACCACGGCCATGCCGCGCTGCTCCAGATAGCTGTAGAGCGAAAGGCCGATGGCCTGCGGATCCGGCACGATCGAAGCCGGAAGCGCCGAGTGCTCGACCGCCATCACGATGCCGTCGGCACGGCGCAGTCGCCGCAGGCTCGCGACAGGCGCACCGGGCGAGAGGCCAAGATGCACGACTTCCTCGCGGTTTGCTGCGCGGATTTCGCGCTCCAGCCACACTGAATCGGGCCGGAAGCCGCGCTGCTCCATCTTCTTCGTGAAGCCCGTCAGACGGGAGAGCGGATCTTCGACGCGCGGCGTGATGAAACTGCCCGCGCCGCGCGCCCGACGGATCAAACCCTGCTCGACGAGCAGTTCGATCGCCTTGCGCGCGGTGATGCGCGATACGCCGATTGCATCGGACAACGTGCGCTCCGACGGCAAAGCCTCGCCGGCCGACCAGACGCCGCAATGGATCGCTGTCGCGAGGTTGCGTGCGAGCTGCAGGTAGAGCGGCGTGACGTTGCGAACGTCAGGCATCAGGGCGGACCAGCGAGTTTCCATGGGGCTCCGGCGGTCGGGAAACGAGAGCGCGGCTTCTTGAAAGTGGAGCCCATTATATAACCAACATAATACCAGTCAAACCATGCCGGATTGCGGCAGCCTGATCCCGCCAAATCGTTGATACAAAAGGGTTTTAGACTGATTTAGTGGCCCATTCCGGCGGGTGCGCAGGATCGGGATTTACCCGTATGGACGCATTTTTGAGGTACAAAACCGCCAACTGGTCTGCATCGAAAGAGCCCACTCGCAGCCAGGCAGATACCTTTTTAGTACCAGCGCGAGCATTGTAGTTGTGACGCGGGTTTTTATAAGGGACGGGATCACATATAGTGATGCCTGACCAACAAAAAGATCTTCAGGGGAGCCCACGTTGACCGATCCCGCGGTGCTGCAGCGCGCTCAGGCCGTGCGCCGTTTCAATCGCTTCTATACGCAACACATCGGCGCGTTGCACGAGCGTCTGCAAAAGAGCCCGTTTTCGCTGACCGAAGTGCGCGTGCTGCACGAGCTGTCACGCGGTCAAGCCGATACGGCCGCCGCGCTCGCCCGCAATCTCGGCCTCGATAGCGGCTACCTGAGCCGCCTGCTCACCAGCTTCGAGCGCCGTAACCTGATTTCCCGACGCCCATCCGACGCCGACGCCCGCCAGTCGCTTCTCGCGCTCACCGACGCAGGCCGCGCCGCGTACGAACCGCTCGATGTCGCCGCGATCGAAGAAGTGTCCGCACAGTTGATGCGACTCGAGCCGGCGGCGCAGGAGCAACTCGTCGCGGCAATGCAGTTGATCGAACAGCTGCTTGGCCGCGACATCCATCGCGGCGAAATTTGATCGACGAGCACGTGCAAGCCGCGGACTTTCGCCTCTCCGCCCATACGCGCAAGCAATAAAAAAGCGCCATGGTTTCCCATGGCGCCTGTGCTTCGACGCTGAGGCTTTCCGCGAACGGAAGAATCAGAACGACGGCACCACCGAGCCCTTGAACTCCGACTTGATGAACTGTCGCACATCGTCCGACTGATACGCCGCCACGAGCTTCTTCACCCACGGCTTGTCCTTGTCCTGCGTGCGAACCGCGATCAGGTTCGCGTACGGGCTATGGACGTCTTCTAGCGCGATCGCATCCTTCGTCGGTTGCAGGCCGGCGGCCAGCGCGAAGTTCGTGTTGATCGCCGCGGCGTCGACATCCGCGAGCGAGCGCGGCAGTTGCGCCGCATCCAGTTCGACCAGCTTCACCTTCTTCGGATTGTCAGCGACGTCGAGTGGCGTTGCGTTGTTGCCGTTCGTACCTGCGCCGGCCTTCAGCTTGATCACGCCCTGCGATTGCAGCAACAGCAGTGCGCGGTTCTCATTCGACGGATCGTTCGGCACCGCGACCTTCGCTCCTTGCGGCAGATCCTTCACCGATTTCAGCTTCTTCGAATAGATGCCGAGCGGCGAGATGTACGTGAGGCCAGCAGTCACGATCTTGTAGCCACGCTGTTTGACCTGGCTGTCGAGATACGGCTGGTGTTGAAAGCTGTTGGCATCGAGATCGCCTGCGTCGAGCGCGGCGTTCGGCTGCACGTAGTCGTTGAATTCGATGACCTTCACGTTCAGCCCTTCGCGCTTCGCGACTTTCTGGACGACTGCCCAGATCTGCGCGTCGGGGCCGCTGATGGTGCCGACCTTGATGACCTTGTCGTCGGCGTGCGCGGCGAAGCTCGTCGCGAAAGCGGCGGTGGCGAGGACCGCGGAGAGGGCTTTGAGGATAGTTCTACGCTGCATGGATTTCCGATTGTGTTGCGTTGATTCAGGTTCAATAGTTCGCGAGAGGCACGCCGGGACTGTCTTTTGCCTTCGCAGTCCGCTGGACCGCGAATGGTCTCATACGCCTCGCGCAAAGGGAAATATCGCGATCGCATATGAATATGCGGGCGGTTTGCACTGGGTGAAGAGGAAGTGCGGGGAAACGCGGGGAATCGGGCAACGACCAGCGAGGAGAGATCGCGCGGCAAAAGCCTGCGGCGAGATGCGCGATCCAGTCGCGTTGCGGGCCGCCAGCCCGAATGCCGGCGGCCTGCTTCAACTATGCGTGAATCAGAACGTGGTCCACTCGTCGCTGGACGCTGCAGCTTTGGTGACAATCGCGTTCGCCGAAGGTGTCTCAGCTTTCGCCGTCGCACGGGCCGATGGGGACGTGTCAGTGTCAGCGTCGCCTTGCGTCGATGCCTCGCTGACAACCGCGCGAACCGCAGGCTTCGGCATTGCCTTCGCGCGTCCCGACGCACGGGTCGTCGTCGAAAGCAGCGTCCTTGCGGCGGTCCGCGCGGATGGCTCGACACGGCTCGCCTGTTCGTCGACACGGAACGCGGCCACCGTCTCGCGCAGACGCGCCGCCTGGTCCTGCAGCGAAGCCGCACCAGCGGCCGCCTGTTCCACGAGCGCAGCGTTCTGCTGCGTGACTTCGTCCATCTGCGTAACGGCGCGACCGACCTGCGAAATGCCGCTGCTCTGTTCTTCGGACGCCGCGGCGATTTCACCCATGATGTCCGTCACGCGACGCACGGCCTGCAGGATTTCGCCCATCGTCGTACCGGCCTGACCGACGAGCGCCGAGCCGTTGTCCACGCGTTCCACAGAATCGCCAATCAGCTGCTTGATCTCCTTCGCCGCCGTCGCCGAACGTTGCGCGAGGCTTCGCACTTCACCCGCCACGACTGCGAAGCCGCGACCCTGCTCGCCCGCACGCGCCGCTTCTACCGCTGCGTTCAGCGCGAGAATGTTGGTCTGGAATGCGATGCCTTCGATCACGCCGATGATGTCGGATATCTTGTGCGAGCTTTCGTTGATCTCGGTCATCGTGCCGATCACACGGCTGACGACGTCGTTGCCGCGCGTCGCGATATCCGACGCGTTGTGCGCGAGCCCACTGGCCTGACGCGCGTTGTCGGCGTTCTGCTTCACCGTTGCCGTCAGCTCTTCCATGCTCGCGGCCGTTTCCTGCAGCGACGCGGCCTGCTGCTCGGTGCGTTGCGACAGGTCGCTGTTGCCGGCGGCGATCTGCTGCGTCGCCGATGCAATCGATTCAGCCGAATGGCGAATCTCGCCGATCGTGCGTTGCAGACGCGCCTGCATATGGTTCATCGCGGCCATCATGCTGGTCGAGTCGTTCGAACGCAGCACGACCGTCTGCGTCAGATCGCCCTGCGCGATACTCGCCGCGAGACGCGCCGCCTGTTCAGGCTCGCCGCCAAGACTGCCGCGCACGTTGCGGATGATCAGCACCATCGCCAGCGAAATCACCGCGCCGACCACGAGCACCACGATCAGGTGGCCGAGCAGCGTTTCGTAGTAAGTCGTATCGATGTCGCGGATAAAAACACCGCTCGTGATGTTCCAGTCCCACGGTGCAAAACGCACGACGTAGCTGATCTTCGGCACCGCGGTTTCGCTGTGCGGCAGCCGTCCGCGATATTCCGCGAAACCGCGGCCGCTCGCCTTCGCTGCATCGACGAGCGCTACGTACAGCAGTTTGCCGTCCGGATCCTTGAAATCGCCGACGGGTTTGCCGTTCATTTGCGGCAGCGTCGGGTGCATCAGCACGACCGGCTTCGAATCCATCACGAAGAGGTAACCGGATTCGCCGTAGCGCATCGTCGCGAGACGGGCGAGCGCTTCGCGCTGCGCGTCGGCTTCGCTGAGCTTGCCGCTCTGCGCCAGCGTGTAATAGCCGTTGACGACGCCCTGCGCTGCCTCGACGAGATTCACCATGCCGGCCTTGCGCTCGGCGAGCATGGTGCCGCGGGTTTCGACCGCGCTCCACAGCCCAACGCCCAGCAACCCCAGCCATACGAGCGCAAGCGACAGCCACAGCTTGCGATTCAGACTCATCCTGCTCATCGTGTCGGTCTCTTTCGTGTGGGTTCTTCCAGTTCGCGCGCGTGCGCCTGATCGGCGCAAACGATTGCTCGCTGTATAACGGCTAAAAGGTTGCCCAACTTGAGACAAAAAGGGGACATAGCTGGGCAGGCCGCCCCAAAGAGCGGCGACCGGCTGGCTAGTGGCTCGCCCGGCGGCGCTGGATCACGCCGGTTCTGGCGCTGAACGCAGCAACTGGCGACTTACCCGGTCGAGGAATTCAAGGTCACGCGACCGGCGCCGGGGCTCAATCTACCGGTGTTGTCCTGACGCTGGGGCGATAAAAAAGCGGCCGGTGGCCGCTTCGCGTTTCGTTTTCTTCGTCGCTCAGTCGAGCATGAGTTTGATGTCGTGGACCCATGGCGCCGCGCCCTGCCCGTCGCGGGCGAAGAGTCTCAGCTTGCCGTCCGGATCGAACACGTAGCTCGCAGCGGTGTGGTCCATCGTGTAGCTGTCGGGCGTCTTGCCGGGCACCTTCGCGTAGTACACGCGGAAGTCCTTCGTCACCTTGACGAGTTGTGCCTCGTCCGCCGGCCGCAATCCGATAAACGTCGGGTTGAACGCCGGCACATACTGCGCCATCAATGCGGGCGTATCGCGCTCCGGATCGACGGTCACAAACAGCACCTGCACGCGTTTTGCATCCTTCGGCCCGAGTTGCTCCAGCGCCTGCGAAAGTTCGGCCATCGTCGTCGGGCAGACGTCCGGGCAGTGCGTATAGCCGAAGAACAACACGACCACCTTGCCCTTGAAGTCAGCGAGCGTGCGCGTCTTACCGCTCGCATCCGGCAGCGAGAAATCGGAGCCGAACTGCGTGTTGCCGGTGATATCGAGGTTCTGGAATGCGGGCGCCTTGTTGCAGCCGGTCATGAAGAGCGCGCCGCCAAGCGCGCAGGCGACCGCTGCGACGCGCGCCGCGCGCGCAAGCCTGAGTGTGAGCATGGTGTTACGCGCCGATCAGGACGCGTGCGTAATGGTCGACCAGCAACGCCGCGAACAGCAGCGACAGATAAACGATCGAGTAACGAAAGGTTTTACGCGCGAGCGCGTCGGAATATTCCCGGTATATTTTCCATGCATACGCGAGGAAAACCGCGCCGAGCAGCACCGCCGAAGCGAGATACACGACACCGCTCATGCCGGAAACGAACGGCATCAACGCCACGGCGAACAGGATCACCGTGTACAGCAGGATATGCAGCCGCGTGTACTGCTCGCCGTGCGTGTTGGGCAACATCGGCAGACCGGCGTTTTCGTAATCCTTGCGGCGGTAGAGCGCGAGCGCCCAGAAATGCGGCGGCGTCCAGACGAAGATGATCAGCACGAGAATCCATGCATCGCCCGGCACATGACCGGTGACAGCGGCCCAGCCGAGCGCCGGCGGCATCGCGCCCGAAGCGCCGCCGATCACGATGTTCTGCGGCGTCGCAGGTTTCAGCAGCAGCGTGTAGATAACCGCATAGCCGACGAACGTAGCGACGGTGAGCCACATCGTCAGCGCATTGGCGAAGACGTAGAGCGTCCACATGCCGAGGCCGCCGAGCACAGCGGAGAACAGCAGGATCTGCGTCGTGGTGATTTCGCCGCGCGCGGACGGACGCCATGCCGTGCGACGCATCCTGGCGTCGATCTTCTGTTCGACGAGGCAGTTGATCGCGAATGCGCCTGCCGCCAGCAACCAGATGCCGACTGTGCCGCCGAGCAGCGGTTTCCACGGCACCATGCCGGGCGTCGACAGGAACATGCCGATCACCGCGCAGAACACCGCGAGCTGCGTCACACGCGGCTTCGTCAGCGAAATGTACTGGGCGATCCGGCTACCGGGATGCTGGGAGAGAGTTGTGCTGTCCATGTGGGTCACGCTGGCGCGGCATCACGCGCGGGCAACACGGCGCGGCCGGGACGGCTATAAGCGATTCGAAAGTTTAGCATAACGAGCAGGAGCAGCAGGATCGCGGCGCCTCCGTTATGGGCGACTGCAATGGGCAACGGCCATTGCAGGACAATGTTCGACAGACCAGTCATGAACTGGATCACGACGACGAGCAGCACGCCGTTCGCCGGCCGCCGCAACGACTCGAAGCGACGCATTTTCAGCGCGAACCACGCAAGATACGCGACAACGACGAGCGCGAACGTCCGATGCGTCCAGTGAATTGCGACGAGCGCGTCCTGCGTGATGACATCGCCGTCGCCGGTCATGCCGAGCGCGCGCCACAGGTGAAAGCCGTGCTCGAAGTTCATCGCCGGTATCCACTGGCCGTTGCAGGTCGGGAAATCAGCGCAGGCGAGCACCGCGTAATTCGTGCTGACCCAGCCGCCCAGCGCGATCTGCACAATCAGCAGGATCAGGCCGGCCACTGCGGCTGTGCGCCAGCGGGCGGCTTCGGGTTCGTACGCGGGCAGCGGCGTCTGGCGCGCGGCCAGCCAGCCCAGGGTGCCGAGCAATGCGAGGCCGAGCAACAGGTGAATCGTCACGATCACGGGTTGCAGCTTCATCGTCACGGTCCACGCGCCGAACGCGCCCTGCACCAGAATCAGCAGCAGCAGCGAGGTCGGCCACCACGGCGACACATGCAACGGCCGGCGACGCAGCCGCGCCACCCACGCGATCACCGTCTGGGCGACGATCAGCACGCCGATCGCCATCGCGAAGTAGCGGTGAATCATCTCGATCCACGCCTTCGACATGCTCACCGGTCCGGTCGGCATCGCCTGATAAGCGGCGCTGATCGCGGCATGCGCGATAAACGGCGACGAAGTGCCGTAGCAGCCCGGCCAGTCCGGGCAACCGAGACCCGAATCGGTCAGACGCGTAAAGCCGCCGAACATCACGAGGTCAAGCGTCAGGAACGTCGTAACCCAGACGAGCTTGCGAAACTTGTTGTCGTCGGCCTTGACCCACACGTACGACAGCGGCAACAGCGCGATGCACAGACCAATCAGGCCGAGTTGCAAAACGAACATCTCTCTACCCTTCTCGCGAAAACCGGTATCCGCCCTCAGCAGGGCGCCGCATCATCAGCCGATGCTCGACCACTTGAGCAGCTTCGTCACGTCGCTCTTGATCTTGCTCGGGTTCGGATCCTTCGGGAATCGCATCATCAGATTGCCGTTCGGATCGACCATGTAGATGTGATCGGTCACCTTCGTGCCGTTGTCCACCGGCAGCCATGCGGCCACCGCGGACGGATCGGCGATCAGCATGTCGGTGTCGTCGTAGGCGTGTTTGACGACGTCGGGTACATCCGATGGATCGGTGCGCAGCCACACGTTGACGACGCGCTCGCGCTCGCCACCCTGCGTCGCGCGGACCTGGCGCATGAAATACAGCTTTGTGACGCAGGCCTTGTCGCACGCGCTGCCGTCGACGGAAATCATCAGCCAGCGGCCGCGCAGCGACGCGAGCTTCATCGGCTTGCCATCCTCGCCGGTGACGACGAGCGAGTCGGGAATCGGACGCTGCGGTTCAACGAGCGTGCCGTAACTCGTCGAGCCGCCCTTCGGCTTGACGATGTAGTACGTGACGTACGAAGCAACCACCGGCGCCGCACAGATGATCGCGATCAGCAACATCATCCAGCGGCCGCGCTGCCACGAGCCTTGCCTGCCGGACGGCGCGCCGTTCGACGCGCCTTTCGAGGCCGGCTGGCCACGCTGCGCCGTCGGGCGCGCGGTCTTGCCGGATTGCGGAGAACGGGGAGATTGCGTCGACACTACAGGACCTCTTTCGATGATTGCGCGATGACGGTCGACATCGACCGGTCATCGCGCGCGATGCATTTACACGCTGGGAGCGTGCTCTTTCTTCGCGGCGCGACGGGCCGCGTACAGCCCGAACCCGATGGCCGCGGCCGCCATGCCCCACCACTGGAACATGTAGCCATAATTCGTTTCGACGCCGGTCGCCGGCACGGGCCAGTCGCGCACCAGCGTGTCGCCGTCGTTGCTCAACTGCTGGATCACGAACGGTTGCAGCGGCAATCCCGTTTCGGTTGCGTAGGCATTGACGTCGAGATTCTGGCGGATCTGCTGGTGTGCCGCCGACCCGCCTTGCCCCAGTTCGTACGCCTTGCTCGCATCAGCGCGCGCGATGCCTTCGATTTCGATCTCGCCCTTCGGCGTCTCATACGGCCTCATCGCCGTGCGATCGTTCATGTTGCGCGGCAACCAGCCACGATTGACGAGCACATAACCGCCGTCATGCAGTTTAAAGGGCATCACGACGTAAAAGCCCGGCTGGTCGTTATACGGCCGATTGTCCAGGTAGACGACCTTCTCCGGCACAAAACTGCCGGTCGCGCGCACGCGATGAAACTCGATGTCCTTCAGCGCGACGGGCGTGGCCGTGACGTTTTGCGCCGGCGCATTTTCGAACTGCGTGATGTGCGCCTGCAGCGCCTCCTTCTGATGCGCACGATCACGCTGCCAGAAGCCAAGCCTCACCGTCACGGCGACGACGATCAGGATCAGCACCACGGGGACGAGTCGAAACTTCATTTCACACCGCCCGCAGGCACACGCCTTGCAATACACGGTGAGATAATGAACGTCTTACGTTCGCGTTCCTGACAGTCAACCGGTTCCATGCATATCCTCGTTCCCATCGCCTTCGTCCTCATCATCGCCAGCATGGCTTCGGCGCTGTATTTCATGATGCACGACCGGGGCCAGTCGAAGCGGATGGTCTGGTCGCTCGCGACACGCGTCGGCCTCTCGATCTCGCTTTTTCTGTTCATCCTGTTCGCACACTGGATGGGCTGGATCCAGTCCACCGGCATTCCGGTCGGCCGCTGATGTTTCGCCAGCGGCTGCTGACTGGCGATAACGTCGGTTGACGTGCGCCGGACCTGAAGCTGGCCAATGGACAGGCCCATGCGCAGGTCACGACAAGCCATTCAGAACTTCGCCCGATCCATCAAGCAAAACGCCGCCCTGACAGGGTCGAGGGCGGCGCTGCGTGGTTTCTGCATACTGCTTGTGCATCCCTTCTTCCGCGCTTCGTTCGGCTGCTTTCGAACCACCTGAAGCGCAACAGCCCGCATTCGCCGGATAACCGCCGATGCGGGCCAGACCGCCTTACAGCCAGTACACGACGACGTACAGCCCGAGCCACACGACGTCCACAAAGTGCCAGTACCAGGCGGCGCCTTCGAACGCGAAGTGGTGATCGGCCGTGAAGTGGCCGCGGATCATCCGCGCCAGCACCACTGCCAGCATCGTGCCGCCAAGGAACACGTGGAAACCGTGGAAGCCGGTCAGCAGGAAGAACGTCGAACCATACACACCCGACGCCAGCGTCAGGTTCAGTTCGTTGTACGCGTGGAAATATTCGAAGCCCTGCAGGAACAGGAAGCAGACGCCGAGCACGAGCGTCGCGGCCAGCCAGGCGATCGCCTTGCGACGATGGTTCTCACGCAGCGCATGGTGCGACACGGTCAACGTCGCGCCCGACGACAGCAGCAGCGCCGTGTTGATCGTCGGCACCGGCCACGGCTGCATCGACTTGAAGTGCGAGACCAGCGCGGCGGGACCGTTGTTCGGCCACACGGCCGAGAAGTCCGGCCAGATCAGCTTGTAGTCGAGGCTGCCGAGCTGATGCATTGCGATCTGGCGTGCATAGAACAGTGCCCCGAAGAACGCGCCGAAGAACATCACTTCGGAGAAGATGAACCAGCTCATGCTCCAGCGATACGACGCATCGACGCGCTTGCCGTACATGCCGCCTTCCGATTCGGAGATCGCGTCGCCGAACCAGTGCCACAACGTGAAGAGCAGCCACAACAGGCCGGCCAGCACGCCGAGGGGCGCCCAGCTTTCGCCGTTGATCCACTGCGCAAGCGATCCGAGCATGACCAGCAGCCCGACGGCCGCGCTGATCGGATGCCGCGACGGATGCGGTACGAAATAGTACGGGCTCTCGTTTTGACCGCTCATTCTTGATTCTCCACTTCAGTCCAGTTGTTCCGCTTGGTCCGGTTGGTTCCGGCTTTATCTTCGACGGCGCGTCGATACCGCACCGCTTCACTCTATTCCTGGGCCTTCATCGACCCGCGCTGCCCGTTTCATCCGGTGCAGCTTTTATCCGACCACGAGGCGCACCACGAAGATCAGCACGCCAATCAGGATCGCCGCGCAGATGAGGGCTGCGGCGACCACATGCAGCGGATTGAGCTGGGTCGCGTCCGCCTCGAGATCGCGCCGCTTGCGCACTCCCAGAAATGACCACAACACAGCCTTCATCGACTGCCCGAAACTGCTTTTGCGCCCGCCGTTGTCGCTCATTCGCGTCGTCTTCCTTTGCCTGCGGCACGCGCCGTCAGGCAGGGTTCGCCGCTTTGCCAGATGCGCTCACCGCCGGTTTACCGGTGGTGTCGGCCGCCTGATTCGCGGTGCCCTTCGTCGTCGGCGCCGGCGTGTTCAGTTCGAAGAACGTGTACGACAGCGTGATCGTCTTCACATCTTTCGGCAATTTCGGATCGACCACAAATACCACCGGCAGCCGTTTCGTCTCGCTTGCCGCCAACGTCTGCTGCGTAAAACAGAAACACTCGATCTTCTTGAAGTACTCGGTCGCCTCGCGCGGCGCGTAGCTCGGAATCGCCTGCGCCTGAATCGTGCGCGCCTGTTCGTTGCTGACCTGGTACATCACCGTTGTTACTTCGCCCGGATGCACGTCCATGCTGTGCTGCTCCGGCTTGAAACCGAGCGGGCCGCGCGCGTTCGCATCGAATTCGATCGAAATCGTGCGGCTCATGTCGACCTGCGTATTCTTCGCCTCGCGCACCGTTGCATCGCGCTGAACGAGATTGTTGATGCCCGTAATCTGACAGATTGCGCGATACATCGGCACCAGCGCGAACCCGAAGCCGAACATCATCAACGCGACGACGAACAGCTTGATCAGCATCGAACGGTTAAAAGAGCGGTCGGCCTCGGCCGGCGGGTGCTTCGACATCGTACTTCCTCAATCAGGCTGCCAGGGCAGGTTCAACCAGCACTGTCAGCTAAACCAGACCTGCTTGATCACGGCACCCGTAAAGAAAACGATCACCACGACGAGCAGGATCAAACCCAGCCGCTTGTTGCCCGCGCGAACCTGCTCGGGAGTACGTCTTTGCTGTGAATTCCGGGTCATGCTCAATGTCTGGATACTCTTCTGACCGGGCGGCTGGACTGCCGCCGCCCGTCTGGCTTCCCGGTTCAACCTTCTGCCGCCTGAACCGGGACGCGTTGACCGAAACGTCTTATTCGACGATCGGCGGGTTTTCGAACGTGTGGAACGGAGCCGGGCTCGGCACGGTCCATTCGAGGCCCGTTGCGCCGTCCCACGGCTTGTCCGACGCCTTTTCCAGCTCGCCGCCACCACGATACGCCGGCAGTGCGACTGCGAACAGGAAGTACACCTGCGCGAGACCGAAGCCGAATGCGCCGATCGTCACGACCTGGTTCCAGTCGGTGAACTGCGCCGGGTAGTCGGCGTAACGACGCGGCATGCCTGCGAGGCCCACGAAGTGCATCGGCAGGAACGCGAGGTTGAAGAAAATCATCGACGCCCAGAAGTGGATCTTGCCGCGTGTCTCGTTGTACATCCAGCCGGTCCACTTCGGCGACCAGTAATACCAGCCGGAGAAGAGCCCGAAGAGCGACCCTGCCACCAGCACGTAGTGGAAGTGGGCGACCACGAAATAGGTACCGTGATACTGGATGTCGAGCGGCGCCATCGCGAGCATCAGGCCCGTCAGACCACCGAACGTAAACACAAACAGGAAGCCGACGGCGAACAGCATCGGCGTTTCGAACGACAGTGAACCGCGCCACATCGTCGCGACCCAGTTGAACACCTTCACGCCCGTCGGCACGGCGATCAGCATCGTCGCATACATGAAGAACAGCTGGCCCGTCACCGGCATGCCGGTTGCAAACATGTGGTGCGCCCAGACCATGAACGACAGGATCGCGATCGATGCCGTTGCGTACACCATCGAGCTATAGCCGAACAGCGGTTTGCGCGAGAACGCCGGGATCACCTGCGACACGATCCCGAACGCCGGCAAGATCATGATGTAGACCTCGGGGTGACCGAAGAACCAGAAGATGTGCTGATACATCACCGGGTCGCCGCCGCCAGCCGCGCTGAAGAACGACGTGCCGAAGTGGCGGTCGAAAAGCACCATCGTGATCGCGCCAGCCAGAACCGGCATCACGGCGATCAGCAGGTAGGCGGTGATGAGCCACGTCCATGCGAACATCGGCATCTTCATCAGCGTCATGCCCGGCGCGCGCATGTTCAGGATCGTCACGACGATGTTGATACCGCCCATGATCGACGAAGCACCCATCAAGTGGACCGCGAAAATCGCGAAGTCCATGCCCGGGCCCATCTGCGTCGACAGCGGTGCATACAGCGTCCAGCCCGCGGCGGTCGCGCCGCCCGGTGCGAAGAACGAGCTGATCAGCAGCACGGCAGCCACCGGCAGCAGCCAGAAGCTGAAGTTGTTCATCCGCGCGAAGGCCATATCCGATGCGCCGACCTGCAGCGGCACCATCCAGTTCGCGAAACCGACGAACGCCGGCATGATCGCGCCGAACACCATGATCAGGCCGTGCATGGTGGTCAACTGGTTGAAGAACTCGGGACGCATGATCTGCAGACCCGGCTCGAACAGCTCGGCGCGGATCGCCAGCGCCATCACGCCCCCGGACAGGAACATGACGAACGAGAAGATCAGGTACAGCGTACCGATATCCTTGTGGTTGGTCGCGTACAGCCAGCGGCGCCAGCCATGCGGCGTCTCGTGGGCATGGTCGCCGTGCACGTGCTCGTGACCAGCGGCTACATCGTGTCCGATGCTAGACATGAAAATCTCCTAAAACGAATTCTGCTCTGCTGACCGTGACACGTCAGGCCGCTGCGCTGATCTCGACACGCCGGGCTTCTTTCGCGTCAGCCCCGCCCGTGATCGTTTCCGGCTTCTTCAAAATGATGTGGTCTTCGGCGATGCCCGCTGCCTTCAGCGCGTCGCGCACTGCTTCAGCGCGACGCTTCGCGAGTTTTGCATTGGCGTCGGCCGAACCCGTCTTGTCGGTGAAACCTGACAGCGTGAACTTCGCGTCAGGATGCGCCTTTGCGTAGGCGGCGGCTGCGTCGACCGCTGCTTTCGCGTCGGCCGGGAGTGCGCTCTTGCCGGTCTCGAAGTAGACGCTTGCCGGCAGGCCCGCTTGCGGTGCCGAAGTTGCGCTGTCCGAGCCCGCTACACCAGCCGATGCCGGCGCCGCGCCCGAAGCGGCTTCCGCGCCGCTTGCCGCTGCCGCATCGCTTGCTCCCGCTGCTGCGCCTGCGTCGGCCAGATGGTTGCCGCCTTCCGGCAGCTTGCCGTTACGTGCATCGGCGACCTGCTTCGGCTGGAGGATGTCGCCCGTGTGGTTGCCCCACGCATTACGTTCGTACGTGACGACCGAAGCGATTTCGACGTCGTTCAGCGTCGGCGCCCACGGAGGCATCGCGTTCTTGCCTTTCAGCACGAGGCTCACGTGTTCGGCGATCGGGCCGTTGGCGATCTTGCTGCCGTCGAGCGCCGGGAATGCGCCTGCGCCCTTGCCGGTCGGCTGGTGGCACACCGCGCAGTTCGCTGCGTAGACCTTGCCGCCACGTTCTGTCAGCTCGGCCAGCGTGTACGTCTTGTTGGGATCGTCGGCGCCGGCGGCCATTTTCTTCTTCTCGCCGTCGACCCAGGCTGCGTAGTCTTCAGCAGACAGCACCCGCACGACGACCGGCATGAACGCGTGTTCCTTGCCGCAGAGCTCGGTACAGAAGCCGCGGAACGTGCCCGTCTTGTCGGCCTTGAACCACGTGTCGCGCACGAAGCCCGGAATCGCATCCTGCTTCACGCCGAAAGCCGGCACGTACCAGGAGTGAACGACGTCGTTCGCGGTGGTGATGATGCGGATCTTCTTGTCGACGGGAACGACGAGCGGGTTGTCGACTTCCTGCAGATAGGTATCGGAGATCGGCTGACGGCCGTCCGTTTCGGCACGCGGCGTAGCCAGCGTGGAAAGGAAGCTGATGCCCTCGCCCGGACCCTTCACGTAGTCGTAGCCCCACTTCCACTGGTAGCCCGTGACCTTGACGGTGACGTCGGCGTTGGTCGTGTCCTTCATCGCAACGACGGTCTTGGTGGCGGGCAGCGCCATCAGCACGACGATGATGAACGGGACGATCGTCCAGATGATTTCGACGGTGGTGCTTTCGTGGAAATTGGCGGCCTTGTGGCCCTTCGACTTGCGGTGAGCAAAGATCGAATAGAACATCACGCCGAACACGCCGATGAAAATCACCGTGCAGAGAATCAGCATGAACGTGTGGAGGCTGTAGAGCTCCTCAGCGATTTTTGTCGCAGGCGGCTGGAGATTGATCTCGTTGACGGCTGGGCCGCCCGGACTATCGCCGACTGCCATGGCCGCACCGGCGAAGAACAGCCCGCTAAACGCCAGCACGCCCATGAGGGCTCGCTTGATTGTTTTCATAGCTTCCTTACCCAAAATTTCCATTCAAACCCTCGACCCCGCTGGAAGGCTTTCCGCGCTTTTTTCACGCTTTCCGGAACGGCGTTCGGCTCAGCGCTTCTAATCGCAACGCCTGAGCCATGCTCGCAATTCGCCCGCAAACTGCGCACGCTGGTACTGCGCGAGATGCTGCCCGATCATCACCGCCTGACCACGCGACACGAGCGCGATCCGGTCGCACGGCGTTGCTCCGGTTTCTACCCGCACCCAGCGCGGATTGAATTCAATCTGCGTGATCTGCTCTGCGCTCACCTGCTCGATCACCAGCCGGTTCGGATAGAGCCGGATGCGTTCGTAATCCACAGCGTGGCGCGCATAGATGACAAACGCGACACCTACCGCCAGCAGCTCGATACCCGTGAACGGCAACACCAGCCACGCGCCGTACAGCAAAAGCACGAAGGCGATCGCCAACGAGACCAGCGCAAGCGACACATAGAAGCCAACGAACTGTCGTGGCGAAGCCGAACAGTTTCGTTTCATGGTCCAGTCTTTCAGGACCGGTTCTGAATCCGCCAGCAGATCAGTCGCTTCCATCGCTGCCTCCCTGCATCCGGCACCGCGCCTGACACCGTCACCTTCGGCGCTTTCGGCCAGTTTTCCGTCTTGGCCCGCCCCGGCCTGTCGCCCCAAATGTGGGAACCCCGAGCGACAAACTGACGCATTATAGGCGCGTTCAATGGCATCCACAAGCAACGCTCTATCGGCTTGCAAGCCAGTCGCGACAAGCCTCTGCGCCGTTTTGACGCACCTCGTTGACGCCTTTCGAAGCGGTAATTTCAGACATAACAGATGTCCTCTTTACCGCATCAACGATTCTTCGACGAACCTCTGCCGATGTCTTCAATACGCACGATGCCGTGACCTTCGGCCGTGGTCCGCGGCACGGCTTTCCAGGCGTGCCCGTAGATGACTTCGAACGTGAGCGGAATCGTGCCGTCCGCGCGCCGGCGCGCCTCGAGGGCCGTCAGCAGCGCCTTGTGCAGACGCCTTGCCGTGCCCGGCGAGGCCGCTTCGCGCTCGAACGGGTAAGCGCCCCAGCGACGCACATCCGCAAGCAGCGACTCGGGCGACCTGTAGGTGATGGTGAGCGTTTCCTGGTCCATGACTGGAATCTCGAATCCGCTTTCGACGAGCATATCGCCGAGATCATGCATGTCGACAAAGTCAATCACGTGAGCGCGCGAGCTTACGCCGTGGGTCGCCTCGACCTCGGCCCACGCGCCGCGCAGCTCCTTGAGCGTATCGGGGCCGAGCGTGCTGAACATCAGCAGGCCGTTCACCTTCAGCACACGCTGCCATTCCGGAAAGACGAGATCGGGCCGCGAGTGCCAGTGCAGCGCCAGGTTGGACCAGACGAATTCGAACGCGCCGTGGGCGAACGGCAGTGCGGAGAAATCGGCCTGCGCGAAACGCGGACCGCGTGCGCCGAGCGCCTTGCCGATCGAAGCCGGCAGAAAGCGTCGCCAGCTCGTGTCGCCAGCATCGTGATGCAGCGCGCGGCGAAGCATTGCGTGCGACAGGTCGGTGCCAAAAACCGGCGCTTCGGGGAAGCGCTCGCGCAGGACGGGAAGATCGTCGCCCGCGCCGCAACCTGCATCGAGCACGCTGGCCGGACTCATCTTGATGAAGTCGAGGCGCTCGCGCATGCGTTGCGCGATTTCGCGCGGCAGAAAGGCGACGTCATCGAAAGTCGCGGCGCGGCGGTCGAAAATCCGTCGCAAACGCCGCGAATCGTAGGCCGGACGGCTGGTTTTTGCGGGAGTTGGGGGCATGGCGGTCGTACGGACGAAGAGTGCGAAGTATACTCGCTCGCTCCCTTTGCTTCAGTGCAGGAGGCCTTCGCGGGCACATTCAGCCATGCCGGTCACGTCCGTTTCTCCATCCTCTCGCAACCGGTTTGCGATCGTCTCGCGTCTCGTTTGTTCGCGCGTTTGTCTGATATGGCAGCAGGTTGCTGCGTTCGCGTTGCCCAATCTCTGCGGACTGTGCGGCAATTTGTCGCAGCAAACACTGTGCGAGGGCTGCGATGCGGCCTGCTGGAATGAAACGCGCCTGCGCTGCGCGGTTTGCGCGATTCCATTGGCGGCATCTTTGCGGCAGTCCGGTCGGGATCGCGGTCGCGGTCGATACCAATGTGGAGATTGCGTCTCGGCTCCGCCGTCGTTCGACGCGACCTTCACGCTCGCCGATTACCGCGCGCCGCTCGATACACTGGCGCTGGGGCTGAAGTTCCGCGCGCGGCTCATGCTGGCGCGCGAATTCGGCGAACGTCTCGCCCGCCTCGCGGATGACGCGCTGGAAACCGCCGCATGCCCGGACGTGATTGCGCCGGTGCCACTGGCGCGCCGCCGGCTGATCGAGCGCGGCTACAACCAGGCGTGGGAAATCGCGAAGCCGCTCGCCGACGCGCTGCACATACGACGTGACGCGACGCTGATCCGGCGCATCATCGATACCGCACCGCAGTCGCGGCTCGATCTCGACGCGCGGCGCGACAACGTCGGCCGCGCGTTTGCTGTGGCAAAGCCGGTGAAGGGTCTGCACGTCGCGATCGTCGACGATGTGATGACCTCGGGCGCCACACTCGAAGCTGTCGCGCGTACGCTCAAGCTGGCCGGCGCGCGACGCGTGACCTGCTTCACAGCGCTGCGCACACCGAAAAACTAGTCTTCAACCCGTTCAAATCATGTTCAACGTCGTTCTCGTCGAGCCCGAAATTCCGCCGAATACCGGCAACGTGATCCGCCTGTGCGCCAATACCGGCGCGCGGCTGCATCTGATCGAACCGCTCGGCTTTCCCCTCGACGACGCCAGGATGCGTCGCGCCGGTCTCGACTATCACGAGTACGCGCAGATGCATGTGCATGCCAGTTGGGACGCGTTTGTCGCCGCCGAATCGCCGGACGCAGCGCGCATGTTTGCGTTCACCACGCGCGGCTCGGGACGTTTTCACGATCACGCGTTTCAGCCCGGCGACTGGTTCGTATTCGGTGCCGAAACGCGCGGGCTGCCCGATACCGTACTGTCGACCTTTACCCACGAACAGCGCGTCCGGCTACCGATGCGACCGGGTAACCGCAGCCTGAATCTGTCGAATACGGTTGCGGTGGTGGTGTTTGAAGCGTGGCGTCAGGCGGGTTTCGACGGCGGCGCCTGACGATCGGCCAGTTCGCTTTCATACAGCCGGAACATTGCATCGTCGAAGCACGCAAAGATCACGTGATTTATTGAAGCGGCTTGCGGCAAGGTCTCGATGACCGTGCCAACGGCAATTTGCACCGCCTGCTGCGCGGGAAAGCGGTAAACACCGCAGCTAATCGCCGGAAACGCGATGCTCGAGCAATGCTCGTCTTGCGCGAGCTCGAGCGAACGTCGATAGCAGGACGCAAGCAGTTCCGACTCGCCGCGCTGGCCGCCGCCCCATACCGGGCCCACGGCGTGGATCACGTGCTTCGCAGGAAGTTTGTAGCCTGCGGTGATTTTCGCGTCGCCGGTGGCGCACCCGCCGAGCGTCTCGCATTCGTGCAGCAGATCGCATCCCGCCGCCCGGTGGATCGCGCCATCGACGCCGCCTCCGCCCAGCAACGACGTATTCGCCGCGTTGACGATTGCATCGACGGCGAGCGTCGTGATGTCGACGACACGCGCTTCGAGCCTGCATTGACCGATAGTGAGCATGGGAACCTCCGCGTCCGGACGCCTTTATCAGGTGGACAGCGGAGTGACGCCGCGGTTCAGAATCAACCGCGACGCAAGAGAGAAAGTAAACAGCGGTCCGACGCCGAACGGACGCCGCCGGACGCCGACGTTATTCCGCCTTTGAATCGCGACGCAGAAGTGCGCTGACCGCATCGCGCGGCGCGACACCGTCGAACAGCACAGCACACACTGCCTGCGTGATCGGCACCTCGATTGCATGCGCACGCGCGATGGCCAGCACCGCCTGCGCACAACGCACGCCTTCGGCCACATGGCCAAGGCCACCGAGAATATCGTCGAGCGTGCGGCCCGACGCGAGTTGCACACCAACCGTTCGATTACGCGACAGATCGCCCGTCGCGGTGAGAATCAGGTCGCCGAGGCCGGTCAAACCCGTGAACGTTTCAGCCCGACCGCCAAGCGTCACGCCAAGCCGTGACATTTCCGCGAGCCCACGCGTGATCAGCGCAGCACGTGCATTCAGGCCAAGACCAAGGCCATCCGAAATGCCCGTCGCAATCGCCAGCACGTTCTTGACCGCGCCGCCCACTTCGACGCCGACGAGGTCGTCGCCGGTGTAGATGCGCATCGCGCCGTGATGGAATGCCGCAACGGTGCGCTCGCGGCACGCCGCTGCGCCGCTTGCGACCGTCAGCGCCACCGGCAGACCTTGCCCGACCTCGCGGGCGAAACTCGGCCCGGATAGCACGCCGTTGCTCGCGTGTCCCGCCAGTTCCGCGGCGACAACCTGATGCGGCAACAACTGCGTATCCGATTCGAAGCCCTTGCACAGCCACACGACATGCGTCGGCACACTGCCCGCATCGCGCATGGCACGAAACAGACCACGCAGGCCAGCGACAGGTGTCGCGACGACGCACAATGCGTCAGCGGCGGCGCAATGCGCGAGCGCCGCCGCCAGATCCGTTTCGTAACGAAGCGCAGGCGGCAGCGAAACGCCCGCCAGATAGCGGGCGTTTTCGTGCGTCGTGGAGAGGTCGGAAACGAGCGCGCTGTCGCGCGCCCAGAGCACCGCATCGTGCCGCGCGGCCAAATGGCCCGCGAGAGCGGTGCCCCATGCACCAGCGCCGAGAACGGCGACCTTCATACGCGGCACCGGGCGCAACCCTTAGTGGGTCGCGTTGCCGTTCGGCACGCCGTCCGCGCCACCGAGCTGCGCGAGGCGTTGCTCGTACAGCGCCTGGAAGTTGATTTCGGCGAGGTGGATCGGCGGGAAGCCTGCGCGCGTGATCGCGTCGGCGATGTTCGAGCGCAGATACGGGAACAGGATCGTCGGGCATGCAATGCCGACGAGCGGATCGATCTGTTCAGCCGGGATGTTGCGAATGTCGAAAATGCCAGCCTGCTTGGCTTCGATCAGGAACGCGACCTTGTCGTTGACCTTGGCGGTGACCGTGCCGGTCACGAGGATTTCGAACACGGTGTCGGCGAGGCGCTCAGCCTTCACGTCGACTTCGACTTCGACCGACGGCATGTCCTGTTCCAGGAAGATGGCCGGCGAGTTCGGCTGCTCGAGCGACATGTCCTTCAGGTAAATGCGCTGGATGTTGAAGAACGGCTGGTTATTCTCGTCAGACATGATTGAATGGGTCCCTGGATAAATTCATAACGGCGGGCCATCGCCGATGGTCCGCCGGATCTTTGTGACTCGTCGCGCCGGCACTGGCGCGACTCGTCTGGCGAAGCGATGCGAACCTGTCAGTTACGCGGCCGCTTCGAGCAGCGACATCAGACCGCCCGCGCGATCGAGCGCGGAGAGATCGTCATAACCGCCAACGTGCCTCTCGCCGATGTACACCTGCGGCACTGTCCGGCGGCCTGTCCGCGTCATCATTTCTTCGCGACGGGCCGGGTCTTTGTCGATGAGCACTTTTTCAACGTGCTCGACGCCGCGCGACTTTAAAAGACGTTCGGCCATCTGGCAATACGGACACACCTGCGTGCTGTACATGATCACTTTGTTCACTTCGCAGCTCCTTGTTTCACGACCGGCATACCGGCCTGCTGCCAGGCGTTGAGACCGCCTTGCAGCACGTGGACCTCGGCATAGCCCGCATCCTGTACGACGCGCGCGGCCTTGTGCGACTGCTGGCCGGTCTGGCACACCAGCAGCACCGGATTGCTCTTGTTCTTCACAAGCTGACCGACTTTCGCCTGCAACTCTGCGAACTCGATGTGGCGTGCCGACGGAAGATGACCTTTGGCGAAATCCTCGGTGGGACGAAGGTCGATGACCACGGCATTGCGCCGGTTGATCAGCTGGGTGGCTTCGGCAGCGGAAAGGCCGCCGCGGCCACGCCGGATGATCGCCGGCCACAGGAGCAACGCCCCGGAGATGAGGGCAATCGCGATGAGTACAAGGTTTGTGTAATCAGTGAAAAACTTCACGGAAAATCCGCCGAAAAAGAGAGAAATCGGAAAGGGCAATCTTCCCATTATAAAATAACCGTCTGACGCGATGGCGGCGGCCCATCAGGCCCCATGCGGAACACCCGCCAGCGTGCTTTACCGCTTCCTTACTACCGACCGGCACAATGTACAAACTCGTTCTCATCCGCCACGGCGAATCGACGTGGAACAAGGAAAACCGATTCACCGGCTGGGTTGATGTCGACCTCACCGAACAGGGTAACCGCGAAGCGCAGCAGGCGGGCCTACTCCTGAAGGAATCCGGCTACACGTTCGACATCGCCTACACGTCGGTGTTAAAGCGCGCGATCCGCACGCTGTGGCACGTGCAGGACCAGATGGACCTGATGTATCTGCCGGTCGTCCATTCGTGGCGCCTGAACGAGCGCCATTACGGTGCGCTGTCGGGCCTCAACAAGGCCGAAACCGCTGCGAAGTACGGCGACGAGCAGGTGCTGGTCTGGCGCCGCAGCTACGACACGCCGCCGCCCGCACTCGATCCGTCCGACGACCGCACCGCCTATAACGACCCGCGTTACGCGAAGGTGCCGCGCGAACAGCTGCCGCTGACCGAGTGCCTGAAAGACACGGTCGCGCGCGTGCTGCCGATATGGAACGAATCGATCGCGCCCGCGATCAAGTCGGGCCGCAAGGTGCTGATCGCCGCTCACGGCAACTCGATCCGCGCACTTGTGAAGTACCTGGACGGCATCTCGGATTCGGACATTGTCGGCCTGAACATTCCGAACGGCGTGCCGCTCGTGTATGAACTCGACGAGAACCTGAAGCCGCTCAGGCACTACTACCTCGGTGATGCCGATGCGATTGCAGCAGCCCAGGCCGCCGTTGCAAAGCAGGGCAAGGCGGGCTGAAAACGGCCTGCCGACTGACAGCGAAGGCAGGACAAAGACGGCGCGCGCACCGGAAAGAACTACCGGTGCGCGCGCCGTCCCGCCATCCAGGCTCGCCATCCGACTGTTACCGCACATTACTTGTGCGTCGGGGCGCCGCCAGCCCGAACCTGCCGCGCCAGCGGCTGTCGAAACCCGATTACCCGCCCAATACACTCGCAGCACTTGCTGCACGGGTGTGCAGTTATACTTGTCCGTCCAATCTCTTTGACGCTGCCACGCGCATCCGACCGCACCAGACTCTATGCGAAAGAACCTGAAAAATATCGGCCTGATCGCCGCGGGCCTTGCTACTGGCGTTTTTGCCACCCTGCAGCTTTCCGCTTCGGCCCAGCAAACCGCGACCACGCCTCTACCACTTGACCAGCTTCGGCTCTTCGCCGAGGTCTTCGGGCAGATCAAGCATGAGTACGTCGAACCGGTCGACGACAAGAAACTGCTCACTGCCGCCATCAAGGGCATGGTGTCGAGCCTCGACCCGCACTCGTCGTATCTCGACAAGACCGACTACGAAGAACTCCAGGAACAGACCAAGGGTCGTTTCGCAGGTCTGGGTATCGAAATTTCGTCGGAAGATGGTCTGATCAAGGTGATCTCGCCGATCGAAGACACGCCCGCGTTCCGCGCCGGCATTCGTCCGGGCGACCTGATCACGCGCATCAACGACAAGCCGGTGCGCGGCATGACGCTCGATAACGCCGTCAAGCAGATGCGCGGCGAGCCGGGCACGAAGGTCACGCTCACGATCTTCCGCAAGACCGACGACCGCACCTTCCCGCTCACGGTGACGCGCGCCGTGATCCGCGTCCAGAGCGTGAAGATGAAGATCCTCGCGCCGGGCTACGCGTACATCCGCATCACGAGCTTCCAGGAACGCACCACGCCCGACCTCGCAGCCAAGCTGCAGGATATCGCGCGTCAGCAGCCGAACCTGAAGGGCCTCGTCGTCGATCTGCGTAACAACGGCGGTGGTCTGCTGCAGAGCGCGGTCGGTGTGGCGGGCGCGTTCCTGCCGCCGGATTCGGTGGTGGTATCCACCAACGGTCAGATTCCGGATTCGAAACAGGTCTATCGCGATACCTACGATAACTACCGCCTGCCTTCGTTCGATGGCGATCCGCTGAAGGGCCTGCCGCCGATCTTCAAGACCGTGCCGATGATCGTGCTGACGAACGCCTATTCGGCGTCGGCGTCGGAAATTGTCGCGGGTGCGCTGCAGGACCAGCGTCGCGCGCTGATCGTCGGCAAGACGACGTTCGGCAAGGGCTCGGTGCAGACGGTGCGTCCGATGACCTCTGATACCGCGCTGCGTCTGACGACGGCGTACTACTACACCCCGAGCGGCCGTTCGATCCAGAACAAGGGCATTCGCCCGGACGTCGCGGTGGATCAATACGCGGAAGGCGATCCGGACGACGCGCTCGTGACGCGTGAAGTCGATTACTCGAATCACCTCGCGAACACGCAGGATCCGAACGAGAAAAAGGAACAGGAACAGCGCGAAAACGAGCGCATGGACCAGCTGCGTCTGCTCGAAGAGCAGAACGACAAGAAGACGCCGGAACAGCGTCAGAAGGATCGTGATCGCAAGCCGGTCGAGTTCGGTTCCGCCGACGACTTCATGCTTCAACAGGGCCTGAACAAGCTCGAAAGCAAGCCGGTCCAGGAGTCGAAGTCGATCACCGAGCGTCGCCTCGCGCAGAACAAGCCGCCGCAATCGGCTTCGGCGCCCGTCGTCGTGAAACCGGCTCAAGCTGTCACGCCGGGCGCGTCCGGCCCGGCGCCGGCTTCCGCACCAGCGCCCGCTTCGCAGAGCAACTAACGTTTCACGCTTCACCCGCCTTCGCAGCTTCGGCTGCGAAGGCGTCCAGCCTCTTCAAAGCGCCCGCGCGATTAAAATAACGATAACTACGACGCGCACCGCCATGAACGACGACCAGCTCCTCCGCTATTCCCGCCACATTCTTGTCGACGAACTCGGCATCGAAGCGCAGCAGTGCTTTCTCGATGCGCATGCGATCGTCGTCGGCGCGGGCGGCCTCGGCTCGCCAGCTGCGATGTATCTGGCGGCCGCCGGCGTCGGTACGCTGACGCTCGTCGACGCCGATACGGTCGATCTCACGAACCTGCAACGGCAGATCCTGCACGTCACGGCATCGGTGGGACGCAAGAAGGTCGAGTCGGGACGCGACGCCATCGCGCAACTGAACCCCGACGTGAAGGTGAACGCCATCGCTGAACGCGTCGACGACGCATGGCTCGACGCAAATGTGCCGCACGCGGCGGTCGTGCTCGACTGCACCGATAACTTCGCGACCCGTCACGCGATCAACCGCGCGTGCGTCAAGCATCGCGTGCCGCTGGTGTCGGGCGCGGCGTTGCGCTTCGACGGTCAGATCAGCACGTTCGATTTCGGCGACGAAGCGTCGCCCTGCTACGCGTGCGTGTTCCCGGAAGACCAGCCGTTCGAGGAAGTCGCGTGTTCGACGATGGGCGTTTTTTCGCCGACGGTCGGCATCATCGGCGCGATGCAGGCAGCCGAAGCGCTACGTGTGATCGCGGGCATTGGAACGCCGCTCGTCGGGCGTCTGATGATGCTGGATTCACTGCGGATGGAATGGAACACGATGCGCATCGCGCGTCAGCCGGATTGTCCGGTCTGCGGCGACACGCATCGTCAATAGAATCGCGCACGCGGCCCGATCAGGCCGCGGCGACGCGCTTGAGCGCAGCCTGCACTTCCTCCGGCTCAAACGAAGCCAGCACATCAGCCACCGGTTTTTCAAGCGTCTTCAGACTCGAACGCAGGATCTCCTGCTTCACGACGAGCAACTGACTCGGATGCATCGAGAACTCGGTGAGCCCCATGCCGAGCAAGAGACGCGTCAACGTCGGGTCGCCCGCCATTTCACCGCACACCGAAACCGGCACACCGGCGCGCTTCGCCTCGCGCAGCGTGAGCGCGATCAGATACAACACGGCCGGATGCAGCGGGTCGTACAGATGCGCCACTGAGTTATCCGCGCGATCGATGGCGAGCGTGTACTGGATCAGATCGTTCGTCCCGATCGACAGAAAATCGAGGCGCTTCAGAAACAGCGGCAACGCGATCGCGGCGGCCGGGATCTCGATCATCGCACCGACGCGCACGTTCGGATCGTAGATGAGACCGGCATCGTCGAGCTGACGTTTGGCCTCGCTGATCAGATCCAGCGTCTGGTCGATTTCCTGCGCGTGCGCGAGCATCGGAATCAGGATCTTCACCTGACCGAATGCCGACGCGCGGAGGATCGCGCGCAACTGTGTGAGGAACATCTGCGGCTCGGACAGGCTCCAGCGGATCGCACGCAGCCCCAGGGCGGGGTTCGCGGCAGTTTCGTAGCTGTCGCCACCGCCCATTGAATCGAGCGGCTTGTCGGCGCCGACGTCGATTGTGCGGATCGTCACCGGCAGGCCGTTCATCCCCTCTACCGCGCGACGGTAAGCATCGAACTGCTCTTCTTCCTGCGGCAGTTCGTCCTTGTGGTTCATGAACAGGAACTCGGTGCGGAACAGACCCACACCCGTCGCGCCCGCTTCGAGCGCGGCGCGTGCGTCGTCGGGCAGTTCGATGTTCGCGCAGAGTTCGATTTTCGTGCCGCACAGCGTTTGCGTCGGCGAGAACTTCAGGCGTTGCAGCTTGCGCTGTTCAAGCGCCTTTTCGCTCTGACGATATGAATATTCTTCGAGCACGATCGGCGCCGGATCGACGATCACGATGCCATGATCGCCATCGACGATGATCAGATCGTCCTGACGGATCAGTGCACTCGCCTGCTGCACGCCGACGGTCGCCGGAATGCCAAGACTGCGCGCAACGATCGCCGTATGCGACGTGCGGCCGCCGAGGTCCGTGACAAAACCCTGGAAGGTCTGCGTCTTGAACTGCAGCATGTCGGCGGGCGCGATGTCGTGCGCGACGACGATCATTTCGCTGCACGCGCCGTGCACCGCTTCGACGAGACCCACGGTCGACGCACCCGCGAGCGCCTTCAGCACGCGCTCGACCACCTGCTCGATGTCGGCCTTACGCTCGCGCAGGTATTCGTCTTCGATATCGTCGAAATGGCGCGACAGACGCTCGAGTTGCTCGGTAAGTGCCCACTCCACGTTGTAGCGGCGCGTGCGGATCAGGTCGATCGTTTCCTGCACGAGCATCGCGTCGTTCAGGATCATCGAGTGGACGTTGATAAAGGCGCCCATTTCGCTGGGCGCATCGGCGGCAAGGTCGGCGCGCAATACGTCGAGCTCGATGTGCACGCGTTGCTGGGCCGTGCGAAAGCGCTCGATCTCGCCCTCGATCTGGGCGTGTTCGATCAGATAGTGGTCGACGTCGAGTGCAGCCGGGGCGATCAGATAGGCCCGCCCGATGGCAATACCGCGTGACACGGGAATTCCATGCAGCGTGAACGACACGCGCACCTCCTCTAGTTGTGTGATGCCGCGGCAAACCGCTGCAATGCTCTCAGACCCCGACAACCATTATAAATTCCGCGCCCTCGTGTGACTGCGTGCAGTGCAACATACTGAATCTTCGTAAACGATCCGATGTGCGTGATTCTCAAAGCCCCCGAGGCAGGCCGATCGAGCCACGCCTCCCCGAATCCGTAATGTCACGAAGCAATCATTCATTGTGGCGCAATAAAAAAAATGCCGCGTCGAACGCGGCATTTTCTGGCTGTCTCTGGCCGTGCGTGAACCACGCAGCGCTCACTGACCTTCGCCGAATTTATCCGCGATCAGTTTCAGCAGCGCATCCATCGCTTCGGTTTCGTCCGAACCCTCGGTTTCGATCGTCACCGTACTGCCGATGCCTGCTGCCAGCATCATCACGCCCATGATGCTCTTCGCGTTGATCCGGCGGCCGTTACGGCTCATCCAGATTTCCGCCTGAAAATTACCCGCGAGTTGCGTCAGTTTGGCCGACGCGCGCGCGTGCAGCCCAAGCTTGTTCACGATTGTCGTTTCTTTTTGCAGCATCTGGTCTTCCGAAGCGCGGGTTGAATGGTGAAGTGAAACAGTTAAACGGCGCTCGCCCCGGGCGGCTGCGCGGGCAGACACGCCGTAGGATCGACGGCCGCCCCAGCCGGCACGGGCGCACCCGGGACGATTGTATGGATGCCTTTCGTCGCGCCGGCGAGCGCCTTGTCGACGAGCGTGTCGAGCGGCGTCGCGCGATAGCAGACGGCGCGCACCAGCATCGGCAGGTTGACGCCCGACAGCACCCGCACGTCCGGCAGCGTCGCGAGGCGCGCGGCGATGTTCGCCGGCGTTGCGCCGAAGACATCGGTCAGCACGAGCGCGCCGTTCTCTTCCCTCAGCCGCTCGATTTCGGAGAACGCGAATGCGATGACTTCGGGAGGATCACAGTCCGGCATGACGTCGATGACGCCAATGCGGGCGGGGAAGCCGCCGTAAATGTGAGCGATACACTCCCGCAGCGCGGTGGCGAGCGGGGCGTGCGCAATAATCAGAATGCCTGCCATGTCAGTGTTACAGCAAAAAACGGCTGGAAAGCGGTGGACCGGGCATTGTAACAGCACCATTTTCCCGCTTTCGGCGTGTCCGTGCAGACGTCGCACAGGCCCTGGTGCTGGCCTCACGCGCGGACTTCGCTGACCCGTCCCGCGCGCCGTTCAGCCGGCGGCGCGCTCCAGCGCATCGATGAACATGCCTGCGACATCGAAGCCTGTCTGTTCCATGATCTCCCGGAAGCACGTCGGGCTCGTGACGTTCACTTCAGTGAGCCAGTCGCCGATCGCATCGAGCCCGACCAGCAGCAACCCGCGCGCAGCGAGCACCGGCCCAAGCGTGTCGGCGATTTCGCGGTCGCGCGCCGTCAGCGGCTGCGCGACGCCCAGTCCGCCCGCCGCGAGATTGCCGCGCACTTCATTGCCCTGTGGAATCCGAGCGAGCGAATACGGCACCGGCTGACCGCCGATCAGCAGAATGCGCTTGTCGCCGGTCTTGATTTCAGGGATGAACTTCTGCGCCATCACCGAGCGCGCGCCGTCGTGGCTCAGCATTTCGACGATCGAGCCGAGGTTCATGCCATCCGCCTTCACGCGGAACACGCCCATGCCGCCCATGCCGTCGAGCGGCTTCAGGATGACGTCGCCGTGCGCTTCGTGAAACGCGCGCAGGCGCGCCGGATCACGCGTGACGAGCGTCGGCGCGACGAATTGCGGGAACTCGCCGATCGCGAGCTTTTCCGAATGGTCACGAATCGCCCGTGGCTTGTTGAAGATGCGCGCGCCGCCGCGTTCGGCCAGTTCCAGGAGCCACGTCGACGTCACGTATTCCATGTCGAACGGCGGATCCTTGCGCATGATCACCGCGTCGAAGCGCTTCAGCGAACGGGTAGCGGCCGGGTCGGCCGCGTACCACGTTTTACGCTTCAGGTCCGTCCCTTCGCCTGTAATCGCAAAGCGCCGCGCATTCGCCTCGACATCGCCACCCGTCCACGCCAGATGCTGTGGCTCGCACGCGTACAGCGTGTGCCCGCGCCGCGCGGCTTCGGCCATCATCGCGTAGGTCGAATCCTTGTAGATCTTGAAGCGGTCGAGCGGATCGGCGATAAAGAGAATGTCCATGAAGGTCCTGGTGCGCCCGTGCGGGCCTTGCGTTGATCAGGTCGATCAAGTTGATCGTTGAAACGGCGCGCGGACGGCTTTCGCCTGCCCGCGCGCCGGTGTGTATGAAGCCTAGACCTGGATTGCTTCCGGATCCGTCTTTTCCAGTTCGACCGATGCCGCCAGCAGCCCGAGCCGCGCGACCACGCCGTACATATAAAAGCGGTTCGGCGGCGCCGCACCCGGCTTCGCGTGCGCATCGGGCAGCGCCGTGTGTTCGAAACCGAGCGGCACGAAGTGCATACCCGGTGCGTTCAGGTTCTGGTCACGTTCACGGCTGCCGTGGACGCGGTAGAAACCGCCGACCACGTACCGGTCGATCATGTACACGACAGGTTCCGCGACTTCGTCACCGATGCGCTCGAACGTATACACGCCTTCCTGAACGATGACGTCATGCACTTCGAGGCCATCCTTCGTGACGGCCATCTTCGTGCGTTCGCGCCTGGTGAGTGCGGCGACTTCCGAAGCGTCGTGCACCGTCATCACACCCATGCCGTACGTGCCGGCATCCGACTTGATCACGACATACGGCCGCTCGGTGATTCCGTACTCGCGGTACTTCTTTGCGATCTTCTTGAGCACGCCGTCGATCGCGTCGGCCAGTGCTTCCTCACCCGTGCGCTCCTGGAAATCGACCCCTTCGACGTGCGCAAAGTACGGGTTGATCATCCACGGATCGATCTCGACCAGCTTCGCGAATTTCTTCGCAACGTCGTCATAACACGAGAAATGCGTCGATTTGCGACGTACGGCCCACGCGGCGTGCAGCGGCGGCAGCAGGTATTGCTCGTGGAGGTTTTCCAGCACAGGCGGAATGCCACCCGATAGATCGTTGTTCAGCAGAATCGAACACGGATCGAAATTCTTCAGGCCAAGGCGACGTTGCGAGCGTTCGAGCGGCTCGAGAACGAGCTTCTGCCCGTCGGACAAGGCGATTGTCACGGGCCCGGCGACGTTCTCATCGAGCGTACCGAAGCGGACGTTCAGCCCGGCCTGACGCATGATCGTCGCCAGACGCGCCACATTCTCCAGATAAAACGCATTACGCGTATGACGCTCGGGAATCACGAGCAGGTTTTTCGCGTCCGGGCAGATCTTTTCGATCGATGCCATCGCGGCCTGCACGGCGAGCGGCAGCGTTTCCTGCGGCAGGTTGTTGAACGCGCCGGGAAACAGATTGGTATCGACTGGCGCGAGCTTGAAACCCGCGTTACGCAGATCGACCGAGCAATAGAACGGCGGCGTGTGTTCCTGCCATTCAAGCCGGAACCAGCGTTCGATGGAGGGCGTCGCGTCGAGGATCTTCCGCTCGAGGTCGAGCAGCGGGCCGTTTAACGCCGTAACTAGGTGCGGAACCATTGATCACTCGCAGACTGGAGAAAAAAGATTGTAGAGCAAATGCCCAGCCCATTTGGGGGTGGTTTCTCCAATCGCAAGTTTCACTGCAGATGCATTCCTGCTATCGGCCCGATAGCCGGCAATCCGTGCTGTTTTCAGGATAGTGCAGGGAAGGCCGCACAAAGAAAAAGGCCCGCCGTGAGGCGGGCCAAAGTCGCTGTCGCTCTTACCTTACAAAACCAGGTGTTGCGGAATACCGCTCGCGTTATTCCACGTGCTCGCCGTGCAGCACCACGTCGAGGCCTTCGCGTTCTTCTTCTTCCGTCACACGCAGACCCATCACCATATCGATGATCTTCAGCAGGATGTAGCTCACCACGCCGCTGTAGACCAGCGTCGTCAGAACGCCCTTGGCCTGCAGGATGATGCTGCCATCCGCGCCGCCGATGTCCTTGACTGCGAACACACCGGTCAGCAGCGCGCCTACGATACCGCCGACGCAGTGCACGCCGAAGCAGTCGAGCGAATCGTCGTAGCCCATCTTGCCCTTGAGCCACGTCGCCGACCAGAAGCAGATCACACCGGCAACCAGGCCGATCACGAGCGCACCGCCCACACCGACGAAGCCCGATGCCGGCGTAATCGCCACCAGACCGGCCACTGCACCCGACGCGATGCCCAGCGCCGACGGCTTACCCTTCGCAATCCATTCGGCGAACATCCAGCCGAGCGCCGCCATCGCGGTCGCGATCTGGGTCGTCAGCATGGCGAAACCGGCACGGCCGTCAGCGGCCACAGCGGAACCCGCATTGAAACCGAACCAGCCCACCCACAGCATTGCAGCACCCATCAACGTGAGCGTCAGGTTGTGCGGCGCCATCGCTTCCTTGCCGTAGCCGACACGCTTGCCGAGCACGAGACAGCACACCAGACCCGCGACACCGGCGTTGATGTGAACCACCGTGCCGCCTGCGAAGTCGAGGATGCCCGCGCTAGCCAGCCAGCCGCTCGGTTCCCAGACCATGTGAGCGATCGGCGAGTAGACGATGATCGACCACAGCGTCATGAACACGAGCATCGACGAGAACTTCATACGGTCGGCGAATGCACCCGTGATCAGGGCCGGCGTGATGATCGCGAACGTCATCTGGTAGACGAAGTAAACCGTTTCCGGGATCGTCGGTGCGAGGTGGCTGACGGTCAGCGTCGTGGCCTTGTCACCCTTGATGTAGTTCATGCCCGCGAGGAACACCCGCGAGAAGCCACCGAGGAACGAGCCGCCCGGCGTGAACGCGAGGCTGTAGCCGACGACCGTCCAGATGATCGTCACGACGCAGGTGATCGCGAAGCTTTGCATCAGCGTCGCGAGCACGTTCTTCTTGCGGACCATGCCGCCGTAGAACAGCGCCAGACCCGGGATCGTCATGAACAGCACGAGCGCGGTGGAAGTCAGCATCCAGGCGGTGTCGCCCGAGTTGATCTTCGACGAGTCGACCGAGAACGGCGCGGTCGGGGCTGCCGGTGCAGCCTCAGAAGCGGCTGCCGGTGCCGATGCGTCGGCGGCCGGTGCGGAGGCTGTTGCTGCAGCCGGTGCGGAGGCTGCTGCTGCAGCCGGTGCGGCCGAGGCGTCTGCAGCCGGTGCAGCCGAAGCTTCCGGTGCCGGAGCGCTTGCAGCGGCGGCCGAAGCTGCCGCAGGCGCGGACGCGTCGTCCGCAAGGGCGGCGCCGATGCCACCCGCCATCAGCGAGCCGGCCATCAACAAGGACATCAATAAATTGCGCATCTCTATTTCCTCTTGTCGCTGTTTTTCTGTTACAGGGCGTCCGCGCCGGTCTCCCCGGTGCGAATCCGGATCACTTGTTCGATCGGCGTGACAAAAATCTTGCCGTCACCAATCTTGCCGGTGCGCGCGGCACGTTCGAGGGCCTCGATCGCCTGGTCCACGATGTCGTCCGAGACGGCTGCCTCGATCTTCACCTTCGGCAGGAAATCGACGACATACTCAGCGCCGCGGTACAGCTCGGTATGACCTTTCTGACGCCCAAAGCCTTTCACTTCTGTCACCGTGATGCCTGAGACGCCGATGGCCGACAAGGCTTCGCGCGCCTCATCGAGCTTGAACGGCTTGATGATTGCGGTAATGAGTTTCATGAAATCCTCGCTGTGGTTGCTAAACCTTGTGTGCGTGTGCCTCTGCGTCGACTAGCGGGTACTCCCGAAACCGCGTCGATGCGCCACCGGCAAAATCTGCCCGGCAGAGCGCGCGGGGCAGTAAGAGCAACTCGCATGCCATGTCGCGATACGAGGGGTAGCGCGGCAGCACGCAAAACGTTTGCGCGCCCGGGCCCTGGCCAGACAGCTAACGTTGGGGGACCACGGTGGCGCGTCGCGTGGATCGTTGCTAGAGTGTCCGCAGGCTCTACGGACCGGATCGCACCAAAGGTGCTCATCGGGTCAGGAGGCGGGACTGCGCATGCACCACATTCGATCATCAGTCATCGCGGAGCACAGACGTAACGACTCATGCACATTTTTTGTGCATCCAAGGGGAACACATATGAAACAACCGAACGACGTCTTCAATGATTTTCAGGCGCGAATGAGCGACCTGTTGAAGAACTCGCCGGCAAAAGATGTCGAGCGCAACGTGAAGGCGATGCTGTCGCAAGGCTTTTCGAAGCTGGATCTCGTCACGCGCGAGGAATTCGATACGCAAACCCAGGTGCTGGTGCGCACACGCGCACGTCTGGAAGAACTGGAGCGCCGCGTCGCCGAGCTCGAACAGAAGCTGCCGGTCACCCAAACACCTTGAACATATGAATTGAACTGAACTGGATTGAGCATCACCGGCAGGCGAGCCGCGTCGTCTCACCAGCATTAACGTTTTAGCGTTTCAGAAGGCGTGTGCGCGCAAGGCGCGCCGCCTGACGGGGAGAAAACATGTCGCTTGCCGTGGTGCGCAGTCGCGCGCCGGCCTCTGGCCGCGCGCCCGAAGTAACGGTCGAGGTTCACCTCGCCAACGGATTGCCCTCTTTCTCGATCGTCGGCCTGCCGGATCTCGAAGTCCGCGAAAGTCGCGAACGCGTGCGCGCCGCGCTGCAGAACTGCAGCTTCGACTTTCCGGTCAGGAGCATCATAGACAATCTCGCTCCAGCCGACCTCCCCAAGGAGTCCGGCCGCTTCGACCTTCCGATTGCGCTCGGCATTCTCGCGGCGAGCGGACAGATTCCTGCCGAATCCCTTAACCAGCGAGAATTTGCGGGCGAACTTTCGCTGACCGGCGCGTTACGGCCGATGCGCGGCGCGTTCGCCATGGCGTGCGGCACGGCGCGCGCCGGCGTGCACTCCGGACGCACGCCCGAGCTCTATCTGCCGGCGGGCAGCGCGAAGGAAGCGGCGCTCGTGCCGGGCGTCGATGTCTTCGGCGCGGACGATCTGCCGTCGCTCTGCGCACATCTTGCCTGCGAGCCGGATCACCGGTTGTCGCCGGTAGGTCCACCCGAGGTGAAGCTCGACGAGGCCGTCGCGCGGCCGGATATGGCCGAGGTGATCGGCCAGCGCGGCGCCCGCAGGGCACTCGAAGTCGCGGCCGCGGGCGGGCATCATGTGTTGATGGTCGGACCGCCGGGCGCGGGTAAATCGATGCTGGCCGCGCGTTTGCCCGGTCTGTTGCCCCCCATGACCGATGACGAAGCGCTGACCTCCGCCGCGTTGCTGTCGGCAAGCGCTTCCGGATTTTCGCCATCGCAATGGCGCCAGCGTCCATATCGCGCACCGCATCATTCGTCGAGCGCGGCCGCACTTGTCGGCGGACGTAATCCGCCGCAGCCCGGCGAAATCACGCTGTCGCATCTCGGCGTGCTGTTCCTCGATGAAACTCACGAGTTCGATCGACACGTTCTGGAAACGCTGCGCGAACCGCTCGAGGCCGGGCGCATCACCATTTCACGCGCCGCATTGCAGGCGGATTTCCCGGCAGCCTGCCAGCTGGTCGCCGCGATGAACCCCTGCCCGTGCGGCTGGCGGGGCGATCCAAACGGCCGTTGCCGCTGCACGCCCGAGATCGCCGCGCGCTACCTGCGCAAACTGTCGGGGCCGCTGCTCGACCGGATCGATATTCAGATCGAGATACCCGCGCTGACACCCGCCGAGTTGTCCGGCCGTGCCGCGGAGCCCGGCGAGCCGAGCGCGGCGATCGCTGAACGGGTGAGCGCGGCGCGCGACCGGCAACTGCGTCGGCAGGGCAAGACCAATCGCGAACTGAGCGGTCGTGAAGCCGATCAGGTCTGTCGCCCCGGCGCTGCGGGCGAAGCCCTGCTGCGCGAGGCCGGCGAGCGGTTTGGCTGGTCGGCGCGCGCTTATTACCGCGTTCTGAAGGTCGCCCGTACGATCGCCGACCTTGCGGGCACGGAAACACCGGATGCGGGCCAGATCGCTGAAGCCATCCAGTACCGGCGCGTCTTCTCACTCGTATGAAGTAAAAAAACGGCTGTCAAGACTTGACTTATGCACACACTCCCATCTCAGACACCTTTTGATACATCTGAAAGGTGCATGAGAGCGACAACTGGAAACGCCTTGATTTAACTGGATTTTTTCATTTGCCAAGATCGCGGGCAAACTAACAGCAGGCCCACAGGGCGGGCCTGTGCGCGACACCGCACAGAGTTTTCAACAATGTTATCCACAGGTCCTGTGGGTAACAAAAAAAGCTCCATGAAATCCAGTGATTAGCGTCATCTTCTGCGAAGGAACTTTCACTGCAATCTGCGCTCAACGAGGTCCGTGAGAGGCAATTCCTTCCGGTTCAATAAAGTTTGAAGGATTGAAAAAACTGGTCGAGCTGCTCTGCCGGCAATTCGCGATCGGCGATGACAGCGGCCTGATACACATGCCGCCCCCGCGCAACGAGGCGAGCGTGCATCGTCCGCATTTCCTGTTTCGGACCGGCTTTGCCGCTAAAGGCCATTTCGATGCCGAGCACCTGGCCGCCGGCCGCGAGCGGAATCTGCGTCGCGTGAGAATCCGGCGTTGCGCCGAGATTACGGGCGAGCCCGGTGCGCAGGAATTCGAGCGCTGCGCGCTGTACCTGCGGGTCGTCGCTCGGCAGCATGACCGTGCCGACCGCAAACACCGCGTCGTCGGCCTCAGCCGTCTGCATGCTCATTTTCATCGGCGTGCCGCCAATATCGATCGGGCGCTCGTCAGCGGTGGGCTTCGCCGGCAGGTCGACGGTGTAGCCGTTGTCGTTGTTCATGATCGTGCGCCAATCGTACGTCGGCGAGCACGCCGCCAGGACTGCGCCTGCAACGAGCGCGCAGGCGCAGACGCGGAGCGTGTCCGGCAGGAACGACGCGGCGCGCGCAAGGAGAGAGGAGGCGGAACGGCAGGAAAGCTGCGGCAGGCTGAATACTGATCGGTGCATGAGTACGGAAGATGGTCGAGCTGCTGAAAGGAAAGCGTCATTATCCGCTGTCGGGCAGCGTCCTGCCGCCGGTCAGGATTGACGCTACAATACAGAGGCTGTTGATCACCTGAAGTTCGCGCCTGTTTGCGTTTTTTGCGCCCCTTGCGCCCTTTAAGCGCTCCCCGAGGTCCATTTATGAGCCCCACCCCCGTGAGCCCCGCCCCCGTTTCCCGTCGCGCGAGCCCGATCCGCTATATCGCGATCGCGGTTGTTGCTGGTGCGATTGCGATCGCCGGTTACTTTGCGTTCGGCAGCCAGCAACATGTGCCGGATGCCACGTTCACGCTGCTGTCCGGCCAGAAAGTGTCGACCGCCGATCTGAAAGGCAAAGTCTATCTGGTCAACTTCTGGGCGACGAGCTGCGACACCTGCATGAAAGAAATGCCGCAGATGATCAACACGTATAACCGCTACAAGGGCAAAGGCCTCGAGTTCGTCGCGGTGGCAATGAATTACGACGCGCCGATGTACGTGACCAACTACACGCAAACGCGCCAGTTGCCGTTCAAGGTGGCGATGGACGACGGCTCGGCCGCGAAGCAGTTCGGCAATGTCCAGCTGACGCCCACCACGTTTCTCGTCGATCGTAATGGCAAGATCCTGAAGCGCTATGTCGGCGAGCCGGAGTTCGGTGAGCTCGACCAGTTGCTGGACAAGGCGCTGGCGACCTGATCTGGCGATCGGCCGCCTTGTGTTTGAGTCCCTCTGCACACGCGGCGACAAAGAAGCCCCACGTCGCCGCGCTTCAATCGCTTCAATCCCTTCGCTTCACCCCTACTCCGCCGCTGGTTTGACAGCGCGTCTCACGCGCCTTTCACCGTTCGTTTTCGCCACGCGCGGTCAGGCCGTATCGTTTGATCTTCTCGTAGAGCGTCGCCTTTCCCAATTGCAGCCGGTCGGCAGCCACCGACACCGCGCCGCCCGCCTGCTCCAGCGCCTCCGCGATCACGGCCCGCTCGAACTGCTCCACGCGCTCCTTGAGCGACTGCGTCGCGGCATCGCCCGATGACGACGCAACTGTATCGTCGGCGACGCCGAGCACGAAGCGGTCGGCGGCATTGCGCAGTTCGCGAACATTACCCGGCCACTCGCGCTGCATCAGGCTCGTGCGCTGACGGTCGGTGAGAATGGGTGCGGGCCGCTGATAGCGCACCGCAGCGCCGAGCAGGAAATGTTCGAAGAGCGGCAGGATATCTTCACGACGCTCGGACAGCGGCGGCAGCGCGATCGTCACCACGTTCAGCCGGTACAGCAGGTCGCGCCGGAAGGTACCCGCCGCGACGTGCTCGGTCATCTCGCCCTTCGCCGCCGCCACCACGCGGCAATTCACGCGCACCGGCTGGTTCGAGCCGAGCCGTTCCAGCACGCCGTCCTGCAGCACGCGCAGGAGCTTCACCTGTAATGCGAGCGGCATGCTTTCGACTTCATCGAGAAAGAGCGTGCCGCCCGACGCATGTTCAAGCTTGCCGATCCTGCGTTTTGCCGCGCCGGTGAATGCGCCGGGCTCGTAGCCGAACATCTCCGATTCGAACATCGGCTCGGGCAACGCGCCGCAATTGACCGCGATAAACGGCTTGTCACGCCGCGGCGACAGATCGTGCAGACTGCGCGCGATGAGTTCCTTGCCGGCCCCCGTGTCGCCGTTGATCAACACCGATGCATCCGTCGGCGCGACGTTCGCGATCAGGCGCCGGATCTGCTCGATCGCGGGACTGCGTCCGATAATGCCCGGCGCCACGGTGTCCTGGCCGGCGAGTTCGCGCCGCAGCGCCAGATTCTCCAGAACCAGCTTGCGCCGCTCGAGCGCCCGCCGCACAGTTTCGATCAGACGCTCCGAGGCGAACGGCTTTTCGATGAAGTCATACGCGCCGTCGCGCATCGCCTGCACCGCCATCGAGATGTCGCCGTGGCCGGTGACAAGAATCACCGGCACGTCGGGTGCGCGCTCCTGGCATTGCGCCAGCAGATCGAGTCCACTTGCGCCCGGCAGGCGAATGTCGCTGACGATCACGCCCGGGAAATCCGCACGGATCGCGCGCGCCGCGGATTCGACCGACGCGTGCCCGGCGACGTCAAAGCCGGCCAGTTGCAGACTCTGCACGCTCGCCCGTCGCACAAGCTCGTCGTCTTCGATGTAGACCACCTGCAAACCACTGTTGCTCATAGCATTGCCACCTGAATTCAGGAACCTGACGCGACGGCGGACGTCGCGTGCACCTGCGCGCGACGCAGCGTCAGCACGAACATCGCGCCGCCTTCCGGCGCGTTACGCGCGACGAGCGAGCCCCCGCAGTCGCGCGCGATCGACGATGAAATCGCCAGACCCAGACCGAGCCCCTGGCCCATTTCCTTCGTCGTGAAAAACGGTTCGAAGAGATGCGGCAACACATCGTCGGGGATGCCAGGGCCATTGTCATGCACGGTGATCAGAAGCACCGCTTCGGAAACCTCAATATCGATCGCGATTTGCGGCGACGGCAAGCCGGCGACGACATCGAGCGCGTTCGCCAGCAGATTGATCAGCACCTGTTCGAGCCGCAGATCATCGCAGTTCGCAACCAGCGCCGGATATTCGCCCGCGACATCGAAGCGCCCAGTCCGGCCCGAATCGGTGTCGGTCAGCGACAGTTGCACAGTCACGTCCTGCAGGCGTTTCTGCAGCAACGTGAGCACGTTACGTAATGCGCGCGCGATCGGCGCGCGCGCGCTGCGCGGTCGCGCCCGGCCAACGAACAGCTTCAGCTGGTTGGTGATCTTGCCCATGCGCTCGGTCAGGGACGCGATCGCTTCGAGATTTTCGCGCGCCGACACCTGATCGCCGCGCTCGAGCAGCACGCGTGTGTTGTCCGAAAAGCTGCGCAGCGCAGCGAGCGGCTGGTTGAGCTCGTGCGTGATGCCCGCAGCCATCTGGCCAAGCGCGGCAAGCTTGCTCGTCTGGATCAGTTCTTCGTGCGCCGCGCGCAGTTCCTGCTCGGCGCGCGTCCGTTCAGCGACTTCTTTCTGAAGCTGCTCGTTGGCCTGCGACAGGTCCGCCGTGCGCTCCGCAACACGCTGGTTCAGCTCCGCGTACGCCTTTTGCAGCAGCGCGCGGCTGCGCATCACTTCGCGCACGCGGGCGCGGCGCATGCGCCAGTAGAAGCCGAACAGGCACAGCGACACGTAACAGAGGCCGGTCACGATCGAGGCGTTGCGCGCGTCGGCGTTGACAGGGTCGATGGGCGCCATCGTGATCAGATGCCAGTCCGGCTCACCGATTGCACGGCGCGTTGCCAGAAAGCGCTGCGCACCGCGCCCGCCGCCGACACGCACAATCTGCGCGCCGCCTTCCAGCGTGCGCTCGATCGTGACGGGCAGCGGTGCGATCGGCTGCTGTGCATACTGGCGCGTCTGCCAGATCGCATCCGCGACCGCGCCCGACAGCGGTCGCACCGTGTGGTATTTCCAGGCAGGAACGGACGACAGAAAGATCACGCCATGATCGTCGGTGACAACAAGCGGCTCGGAGGCGTCCGCGCCCTGCAGCCATTCGAGACTCAGCTTGACGACCGCCACGCCGACGATGCGTCCGTCGCGCAGCACCGGTTGGGAGATGTAATAGCCCGGATCGTGCGACGTCGTGCCGATGCCGAAAAAGCGCCCGACGCCGCCCTTCATTGCATCGACGAAATACGGCCGGAACAGATATTCGGCGCCGACAAAGCTGTCCGCGCCGCCGCGCCAGTTGCTCGCCGCGATGCAGATACCGTCCGCGCGGACGATGTACGTCGCGGTTGCCCGCGCACGTTGATTGAGGTCTTCGAGATAACGGTTCGCGCGCTCGACGAGGGCCGGGACTGGGGCCGGCGTGTCGAGCACTTCCTGCACGAACGGATGGCCCGCCAGCAGATACGGCAGCGATTCGTAACGATCGAGCGTACTTTTCAGCGTGCCGGTCGTCCGATCGACGCGTACCGCAGCGCTGCGCCGCAGGGTGTCGATGCCGTGCTGCCAGGTGATCGTCCACGTCAGTCCGCACGCCGCGATCAGCCCGGCGGCGAGCGCAACGAGGATCAGCAGGCGGCGCGTCACGGTAGCGATGTCCAGTCCGGTGTGCGGAGAATTGGAATCGACTATTGTGGCATACCGTGACGCTTCGCTCGCCTGCCGGGCGGACGGCAGCGCAGCGCGCGCCGCCGTCTTCATGACATCAGGCTCCGGCCGCTTCGCGCTCGGTGACGGGCGTCTCGCCGCGGATCACCGAATTCAGCCTCGCGCGGTCCAGCTCCCTTTCCCAGGCAGCCACGACGACCGTCGCCACACCATTGCCGACAATGTTCGTCAGCGCGCGGCACTCGCTCATGAAGCGGTCGATGCCGAGGATCAGCACCATGCCCGACAGCGGAATCGTAGGCACCACAGCCAGCGTTGCGGCCAGCGTGATGAAGCCCGCGCCCGTCACACCGCTCGCGCCCTTCGACGTCAGCATCGTGACGGCGAGCAGCGTGAGTTGCTGCCCCCAGCTCAGGTCGGTGTTCGTCGCCTGCGCGATGAACAGCACGGCCATCGTCATATAGATGTTGGTGCCATCCAGATTGAACGAATAGCCGGTCGGCACGACGAGGCCGACCACCGAACGCGAGCAGCCGAGCTTTTCAAGCTTCAGCATCAGTTGCGGGAGCGCCGCTTCCGACGAGCTCGTGCCCAGCACGATCAGCAGTTCTTCCTTGATGTACGCGACGAAGCGGAAGATGTTGAAGCCCACCAGGCGCGCGATGAGGCCGAGCACGACGATCACGAACACGACCGACGTCAGATAGAACGTGCCGATCAGCTTCAGCATCGGAATCAGCGAACCGATGCCGTATTTGCCGATCGTGAACGCCATCGCGCCGAATGCGCCGATCGGCGCCAGCTTCGTGATGATGCGTACGATGCCAAACAGCACATGCGAGAAGCCGTCGATCAGGTTGGTGACGACCTTGCCCTTTTCGCCCGCCGTTGCCAGCACGGCGCCGAACAGCAGCGCGACCAGCAGGATCTGCAGGATTTCACCCTGCGCGAACGCCGACGAGATCGTGTCCGGGATGATGTGCATCAGGAAATCGACCGTCGTCTGGCCGTGTGCCTTGGCGGCATACGATGCGACCGACGAGCCGTCGAGCGTCTTCGGATCGATGTTGAAGCCGGCGCCCGGCTTCAACACGTGCGTCGCGACGAGGCCCAGCACGAGCGCGAATGAAGACACGACCTCGAAGTAGAGCAGCGCCTTGCCGCCGACGCGGCCGACCTTCTTCATGTCCTCCATGCCCGCGATGCCGGTCACGACGGTACAGAAGATGATGGGGCCAATCACCATCTTGATCAGTTTGATGAAGCCATCGCCGAGCGGTTTCATATCGACGGCGAGCGTCGGCCAGTAGTGGCCGAGCACGATACCGATGAGAATCGCGACGATCACCTGGACGTACAGCACTTTGTAGATGGGTTTCTTCACGACAGTGTCTCCTTGCTCTAGTTTGCCGGGCCGTTGCGGCCGCAGCTTCTATTTTGCAAGGTCAGTGCCAGTCTGAGACTGCTTATTTACCCTTGATTTATATGGGATTTTTTAAGCAGCACGCTGATGCGAGTCCGGGTTTCCGGAAATCCGGAATCGGCGCGTCGGAGAATCCGGACGGAAGACTGGCGAAAGCCAGATAAAAGCGACGAGTCAGAGGGTGAAAGCGCCCAGGGGTTCGCAGACGCCTGGCCGTCCGGCCTGTTGCTGCTCTCAGGCGCGAGGCGCGATCATGAGGGATTGATTTATTTTGCTTCGCCGCGACCGACGCGGCAAAGGCTCTCCAGAAACCTCCAGAGTGATGACAGATTTTTTCAGTTTCCTCGGCTGGCTGTTTGTGAACGTGGGTGTGCCCGTGCTTGCACCGGTTACGCTGCTTCCGCTGCTCAGATTCAACAGGATCTACGGGAGTTTTCGCCACAACTACGTATCGCTGGCAGTGCAGGACGGTCAGCTATTCTGGACGGTGATCGCCATGTGCGCAGGGGCCTGCTATGAACTCGGCGGCGAGTTGAACGAGCCGGTGTCTGTAGCCAGGCGCGGGTATGCGTGGTTCTGGCTCATCTGGCATGTCTTTCTTATTGCGATCTCAGCAGTGCTCGTGCTGAACGGGACGATCGATTCGTTGCACCGGTCAACTGACGACCCGGACGATGAATCGCCCAATCGCGGCCTTGTCCGCGCATCAGTCTTGACCACGATCATCACGTCCGTGAGCTTTAGCCTGGTACATTACTGGTTGACCTGAGTAACACACATCAGGTCCTGCATCTTTGGCTTTTCAGGGAGGTTCGACATGCCAAATCTAATCGACGCATACATCGAAAACGTCGCGCTACGGCGGAAATTCGTCACCGGAGTCGAGCGCTTCGTCGTCGTGGGCGGCATCGTGGCTATCGCTGTGACGATCATCGGAATGAAGTACTTCCAGTAGCGTCACCGAGGTTCTGTCGCCTCAACCCGCACCATAAAAAAGCCCCGCATCTGCGGGGCTTTTTAACAGCTGGAAGCGCATACCGCTCAGACCACACCGGCCCCGTGCGCCTGCAGGTCCGCGTGATAGCTCGACCGCACCATCGCGCCAACCGCCGCGTGCGTGAAGCCCATCTTGTACGCTTCTTCTTCGTACATCCTGAACGTATCGGGATGCACGTACGAGCGCACCGGCAGGTGATGTTCAGACGGCTGCAGATACTGGCCGATCGTCAGCATGTCGACGTCGTGCGCGCGCAGGTCGCGCATCACCTGAAGAATTTCCTCTTCCGTCTCACCCAGACCCACCATCAAGCCGGACTTCGTCGCGACGTTGGGATGCAGCGCCTTGAAGTCCTTCAGCAGCTTCAGCGAGTGCGCGTAGTCCGAACCCGGACGCGCTTCCTTGTACAAACGCGGCACCGTTTCGAGGTTGTGATTCATCACGTCGGGCGGCGCGGCGTTGAGGATACCGATTGCGCGATCCAGACGGCCACGGAAATCCGGCGTCAGGATTTCAATGCGCGTCTCCGGCGACAACTCGCGCGTCTGACGGATACATTCGACGAAATGCGCCGCGCCGCCGTCGCGCAGATCGTCACGGTCGACGCTGGTGATCACCACGTACTTCAGCTTCAGCGCGGCAATCGTGCGCGCCAGGTTGCCAGGTTCTTCTGTGTCGAGCGGATCAGGACGGCCGTGGCCGACGTCGCAGAACGGGCAGCGGCGGGTGCACTTGTCACCCATGATCATGAACGTCGCGGTGCCCTTGCCAAAGCATTCGCCGATATTCGGGCAGCTCGCCTCTTCGCACACGGTGTGCAGGTTGTGCTCGCGCAGAATCTGCTTGATCTCGTAGAAGCGCGAATTGCCGGTGGCCGCTTTCACGCGAATCCAGTCCGGCTTCTTCAGCTTTTCGATCGGAACGATCTTGATCGGAATGCGCGCGGTCTTGGCCTGCGCCTTCTGCTTCGCGGTTGCATCGTAGGCTGCGGGCGCCGGGACGGCGTCAGTGGCGGGAGTGCCGGCGAGGTTCGCGGTAACGTCAGTCATTCGTTCGATCCAGTCAGGCGGTAAGCACACCGGCCTGCGGTTGGGCGACGGCCGCGGGTGTGCCGTCGATGTTTGCGGTGAGGCGTGCTGCGAGCGTCCGGGCCACGTCGTCCCAGCCGGCGGCGATGCCAAGCGTCGCCATGTCGACTGTTTCGAGTCCTGCGTAGCCGCATGGATTGATCGCCAGAAACGGCTGCAGATCCATATTCACGTTCAGACTGACGCCGTGATAGCTGCAGCCGTTGCGGATTTTCAGGCCGAGCGCGGCAATCTTGGCGCCGGCATGCAGACCTGCATCCGGACCAGGCGCCACGTAAATACCAGGCGCGCCCGCCTTGCGTTCTCCGGCGAGATTATACGCCGCGAGCGTTTCGATCACGGCCTGCTCGATCCGAGTGACCAGTTCGCGCACCATCAACTTGCGTCGACGCAAATCGAACAGCAGATACGCGACCACCTGCCCGGGCCCGTGATACGTGATCTGCCCCCCGCGATCGACCTTGACGAGCGGAATACCGCTGTCGGCGGCCAGCAGATGGGCGGGATCGCCGGCTTGACCTAGCGTGAAGACCGGGGGATGTTCGACCAGCCAGACTTCGTCGACCGTGTCGGCGGTGCGCGCGTCAGTGAAGGCGCGCATTGCGTCGAAGCTGGTTTCGTACGACTCGACGCCGCGCCAGCGCAACGTTACAGGCCGCGCGGCGGGCGCGGCGCTGACGCCACTGTCAGCCGGAGCAGCCAGATCGGACGGAGTTGAACCGGGGAACAACGTAGACGGGAAAACCGGCGTGGCGCACATGATTTCGTCAGTTTACCGAAATCCTGCGCGTCCCGCCGGACAGCGCCCGGTTTCACTACCGGCCCCAGGCGCGAATAGACACGCGCTCAAACGGTGCGCCAGCCTTGCCGCACCCAGCAGCCCAGCCTGTCGGTCACACGCGCGAACCAGTTCATCGCCCGTTCGTTGGCGCGCGTCGGCACTGCAAACGCAAGGCGCGCGGATTGGCTGCCTTCGACGCTCAGCCACAGCCGCTCGCCACGACGTAGCCGCAGCGTGTGGCCGGGCTCCAGCCAGTAATCCTCGACGTCGTCGCTGCGCGTGACCCACACTGAGCCGCCGCTCACCTTCAAACGCGTGCTGCGCATCACCATCATCGGAACCGTTTCACCGGCCCGAATTTCAAAGGTTATGCTAGAGGAAATTTCTCGCATGTTCCACTCCGCCAAAGTCATTCTGATGACTACAATCCTAGGCGTAGCAAGGGATTGAGCAAAACGATCAATTTTCACGTCTATGTGAGAAAAATTGCGATGGACCTTCGACAACTCCCCGCCCTGAACGCCATCAAATCGTTCGAAGCCGCCGCCCGGCACGAGAGCTTTTCGCGGGCCGCCGACGAACTCTTCGTCACGCATGGCGCCGTCAGCCACCAGATCCGCGCGCTCGAGGCCGAACTAGGCGTCGCGCTTTTCGCCCGCGACGGCAAGCGCGTGCGGCTCACCGAAGTCGGCGGCCGCTATGCGACGCAGGTGCGCGCCGCGCTCATGGCGCTCGCCGACGCCACGCGCCAGATCCGCGCCGGCGATCGTGAGCGGCGGCTGGTCGTGTCGATGTTGTCGTCGTTTGCGGCGCGCTGGGTGACGCCGCGCATCGGCAGCTTTATCGAGGCCAATCCGCAGTGGGACCTCGAACTGCTGTCCACCAACGTACTTGCCGACTTCGCGCGCGACGACATCGACGCCGCGATCCGTTTCGGCTTCGGCAGCTATCCGGGATTGCACTCGGAATTGCTGCTCGATGAGATTTTCTTCCCGGCCTGCTCGCCGAACTTCAACGGTGGCGACCTCCCGAAAACGCCGGCCGATCTGGCGAACGTGCCGCTGCTGCGCTCCGATGACGAGCTGTGGCGTCCGTGGTTCGACGCCGCCGGGCTCACCGACCGGCCGGAGCCAAAACGCGGCGTGCTGTATCAGGATTCGTCGAATCTGCTGCAGGCGGCCATCGACGGCCAGGGCGTCGCGCTCACGCGGCGTTCACTCGCGATGCACGAGATCGCAGCGGGGCGCCTCGTGCGCCTGTTCGACATTGACGGCCCGAGCCCGTGGCAGTACTACTTCATCTGCCCGCCGCAAATGCTTCAGGCGCCGCGAGTCAAAGCCTTCAGGGACTGGGTATTCGCGGAGGTGGCGCGTTTCAGACAGCTTTTCGATCGCGCCTGCGCCGAAGGATCTTGCGCGAGAAAAACACCGGACGCATTGCACGTCCAGTCTTGAACACAACCGCGAAGCCCACGCGCGAGGCTCCGCGGACGAAAAACCATCAAAGCACGACTTTCACCATCGGATGCCCGGTGAGCGCGCGATAGATATCGTCGAGATGCTCGCGGCTGACGGCGCGCACCGTCACCGTCAGGCCTGTGTAGTTACCGCCGCTCGACGGACGGATTTCAACACGCGTGGCGTCGAATTCATTGTCGAACTGCCGGATCACCGTCACGATCGTGTCGTGGAAGTCCGGATGCGATTTACCCATCACCTTGATCGGAAAATCGCAGGGAAACTCAATCAGTGATTCTTTCGCCGGTTCCATCATTCACTCCTTCCAGCGCCACGTCCTTCAGCCCTCGCGCGCGCCGTCATATCTGCTTTCGATGCGGCGCGCGTGCTGCGGCAAACACCACCGCCACGCGCCGCATCGACCTTCGCAACCTTACTTCTTCTTGTTGAACATCAGCATCATCGAATCCCACACGCGACCGACGATGCCTGCCTGCGGCACCGTCTGCAGCGCAACGACCGGGAACTCCGCCAGTGTCTTGCCATCGGCGACGATCTTCGCCGTGCCGACCTGCTGGCCGTCCGCGATCGGGGCGATCAACGGATCCGTGCGCTCGACCTGCGGCTTCGCCTTGTCGCCCACGCCCTTCGGCACTGTGATGAACTGGTCGTTCTTCACGCCGATCTTCACGGAATCAGCCGCACCCTTGTAGATGTGCGGCGTCTCGATCACCTGACCCGCCTTGTACAGACGCACCGTGTCATACGCGGTGTAGCCGTAGCTCAGCATCTTCAGGCTGTCCTGCACGCGGTCATGTTCCTTCGGTTCGCCCATCATCACCGTGACAAGACGGCGCGTCGCGTCGGGCGTTCCCGCCAGCGGACGCTTCGCCGTCGCGATCAGGCAGTAGCCGGCGGCCTGCGTGTGACCGGTCTTCAGGCCGTCGACGGTCGAATCGAGCCACAGCAGACGGTTGCGGTTCGGCTGCTTGATCTTGTTGTACGTGAAGTCGCGGACCGAGAAAATGTTGTAGTAGTCCGGGAAATCGCGGATCAGGCGCGTCGAGAGAATCGCGAGGTCGCCAGCCGTAGTGTAGTGCTGCGGATCGGGCATGCCGTTCACGTCGGCGTAGTGCGTGTTCTTCATGCCGAGGCGCTGCGCTTCGGCGTTCATCAGCGGCACGAACTGCGACTCGCTGCCGCCGACCAGTTCGGCCAGCGCAATCGCCGCGTCGTTACCGGACTGCACGATCATGCCGTACACGAGATCGTGCACCGTGACGGGCTTGTTTGCCTCGATGAACATGCGCGATTCGTCGGTGCGCACGCGGCGCACGGCTTCGCTCGGCATGATCGTCTGATCCATCGTGATCTTCTTCTTTTGCAGCGCGTCGAAGACGAGATACGCGGTCATCAGCTTCGTGAGCGACGCCGGTTCGACGCGCTCGTCAGGATTGCCCGATGCGAGCACCTGATTGCTGGTGGCGTCGACGAGCACCCACGAGCGCGCATTCACGCCCGGGGGCGCGACCTGCGCGAACGCAGTGCTCGCGACGAGCGCTGCGGGCAGCAACACGCCGAGCGCAACAGTGCGACGGATCGAAGAAGGAGCGAGGGACGCGAGAGACGTCAGGGACGAAAAGCCGGAGGAGGAAAAGCGCATAGGATCGGTTCGGGCAGAAATATGCTTCGCGCGCGGGGGCACGCAGATGGGAAGAGCCGGTCGGCGGGCGCTCGCCGCCTGCATATGCAGTTCGGCGGTGCGGCGCCCGTTGGACTCCCGGCCACGCGATCGGTTCGCGCAGCGCTATCTGCCATCCAGCGATGCGAGCGGGCATCCAGCCGGACAGATGGACGGCGCTGCGCCCAAAAAAGAGCGCTCATTATACGCGCCGCAATCCGACAATCCGCCGACGGGACCGCCGATTCATTCACATTTTGTGCATACCTGTACCCCGGAATCGCGCGCGGCGTGGTTGCCGGGCGGCCCGCGGGTGACGTTAACGCCAGGCGTCGACGATGATCCGTTTCAGGATATGCAACTTGCGGTGCAGGAAATGCTCGGCGCCCGGAATCACCACAATGGGTAGTTCCTGCGGCGCTGCCCAGTCGTAGACCGACTGGATGGGCACCGTTTCGTCAATTTCGCCGTGAATCAGGAGCGTGTTTTCCGGCACCGGCGCCACATCCCAGTTGCTCGCCGCCGTGCCGACAAACACGATGCGCTCGATGGCGCGGCCTTCTTCCTTCAGCCGCGCGGCGACATGCGACAGCACGAACGTGCCGAACGAAAAGCCCGCCAGCACGAGCGGCAGATCGGCCTGCCCCTCCTGTGCGCGCATGAAATCGATCACGGCGCGCAGATCGTCGCGCTCACCGACGCCCTTGTCGTGCTCGCCCTGCGTTTCGCCGACACCGCGGAAATTCGAGCGATACGTCACGTAGTTCAGCTGCACGAGCGTGCGCGCGAGCGTCTGCGCGACCTTGTTGTCCATCGTGCCGCCGAAGAGCGGATGCGGATGCGCAACGAGCGCAATGCCGCGCGGAGAAGCGCCGCCGTCGCGCGCTTCGTCGGGCATATCGACGGCGACTTCAATCTTGCCGACCGGGCCGTCGATCAGGAATTTTTTCGTATGAACGTTCATGGGCGGATCAGATTTTCAGGCGTTCGACGACCTTGCCATTCACGAGATGCGAATCGACGATTTCGTCGATATCGGTTTCGTCGATGTAGGTGTACCAGGTCCCTTCGGGATAGACGACGATCGTCGGGCCCTCCTCGCAGCGTTCGAGGCAGCCCGCCTTGTTGATGCGGACCTGGCCCGGCCCGGCGAGACCCAGCTGCTTCACGCGTTTCTTGGCGTATTCCTGCATCGCCTGCGCGTTGCAGTTCGCGCAGCTGGGCCGATCCGCGCCGGGCTCGCGCTGGTTAAGACAGAAAAACACGTGGTACTTGTAGAAGGAGTCCATGGTGTCCGGCGAGAAAGGGCTGAAAAGTGGTGGGTCGCGTGACGCGGATCGCACGTACGGGATCCGCTATATGAAGTCTGCAGGTCCGGTCGATTATAGCGAGCGGGACCGTCAGCCGCTGACGCGGCCCCGCGAGACCCATGCCCGCTCGGCCGAGAACGCAAGCCAGACGAGCGCCGCGTACGGCCACATCCACGCGAGCCAGTGCGCGAGCCCGTTGAAATGCAGGTAGCGGCCCTGACGCCAGTCGGCGAGCACGACATCGAAATACGGATTCACCGGCAGCACATTACCGAACACGAGCATCAGGACGAGCGCGAGCGCCGCAAGCGCCGCGCGCCACGCCGACGGCAGCGCCAGTGCGAGCAGCGCCGCAACCATGCCGCAGAGCAGACCCACGAGCGCGCCGGGCGTCGCCCAGTTGAAGGCGAGGCCCGTCTGCGATTGAAGAAACGTCGCGCCGACTTTCACGAAAAGCGTCATCGCGACAAAGGTCAGCAGCAGCCGGATCCGCGGTGCCCGCTCACGCACCGGCAGCGACGCCAGCGCGCACGCGGCGAACAGGCTGAACGCCGTGATCACGGCTTCCCACGCATCGTCGGGCAGCCATGCGGCAACGTACGCGGGCCACGACGGCACGTGCCATTGTTCCGGCGTCCACGCGAGCAGCGCATCCTGCATCGTCGAATCGAAACGCAGCCACAGTTCACGCGGCCAGTCGCCAATGCCGAAGAGGCGCGGCGCCGGGTACATGGTCGCGAACGGCCAGAGAAGCGCGAGCCCCAGCAATGCCGCCGCGTCGCGATGGAACCACAGGAAACGCACCCGCCGCAGCGCGCCACGATCGAGCAGCGGCCCCGTCGCCGGCGACATCAACGCCGCGCCGAGGAGCGCGCCCAGCGCATTGGCGGCGAGATCGAGATTCGACGCGACGCGCGTCGGCAGGTACGTCTGGATGGCTTCCATCGAGCCCGACAGCAGCGCGCCCAGCACGAACGCGACGCCAACAGCCAGCGCGCCGCGGCAGCGCGGATACGCCGCCAGCACAACCAGCGCGCCGAACGGCATATAGCCGAGCACATTGGTGACGACATCGAAAGCGGTGAGGTACTGCGGAAGCGGCTCGAACAGATAATCGAACGGCCCGAGGCCGAGCGAGCGCCAGCCGGTGAACGGATACAGCGAGCCGTAGACGATCAGTGCCGCGTACACCGCCAGCGCCTGTCTTGCGAACGCCGACGGGCGGCGCTGCCAGGATTTCACAGTCATGCAGCGCTCCGGAGCGTGCGCCGCGAATCCGTCATTGCGCGGCGAAGAGCGGCTGTACGCCGACCCATGCACTGATCTGCGACACGATCTCGTCGCTGGCGGCGGCGAGCGCGCGCGCGCCGCCCGCCGCATCGGGCGAAGTCGACGGCGCACGCGAGACGAAGCTGCGCTGGCCGACCACCTTGCCATCCTGGAACAGCGTCGCACGCGCCGTGACGGCGCCATGGCTTTCGGTCTGGCCGTCGAACACCTGTTCGAACTCCTGCAACTCGACCTTCAGCACCGGCGCGCGCACGCCGTCGGCGCCGGTCAGCACCGCGCCGCGCGAACTGAGCGCCGTGCGCAGACGTTGCGTCAGGAGTTGCGCGGGCGGCATCGTCCAGTGGCTGTTCGCGTACGCGGCGAGTTGCTGCGCGTCGCTGTAGCTCAACCGGTAGGTCAGTTTGTCGGAGCCGAGCGTTTCGGGCGCGTCGACTTCCAGCACCTTGATTGCCGGCATCGGACCCACCGAGGCGCTCGGCACAGGCGGCCCGAAGTCGTAGCGGATATCGGAGATCGCCGCCGGATTGCCGGCGCATCCCGACAGCACGCCGAGAGCGAGCAGGACGGCCAGCGCGGCACCGGGCGAGAAGAAGCGATGAAGGCGGTTAAGCGGGCGTGGCATTGCGATGTTCCTTTTTACTCATTTCGTGGCACGGGCCACGGGCCAGGCGAAGCCTGGCTCGCCGGGACCCGGCGCGGCCGGCGCAGCGCCGAACAGCACGCTGCGCGGGTTGTTGCTGAACGTGTCGGCGGCACGGTCGACCGAGCGCGCGGCACTGCGCACGTCGTCGGCGAGGGTATTCACGTGCGGCAGCGTGTCGTAGCCGACGCGGGCCGACATTTCCTGCACTGTCTCATTGATCGACGTCAGCGCGACGCCGGCCTGCTGCGCCGCCGTACCGACCTTGTTCAGGTTGGCTTCGAATGGGCCATCCGGCCGGTTCAGGCTGGTGATCAGCTGGTTCGTCGAGACCAGCGTCCGATCCAGCTGGCTCAACGTCGACGGCAGTTTACTGACTGCGGGCGCCATCTGCTGCGTGAGCGTCGAAACGCCGTCCGCTGCGTGCTGCAAACTCGCGGTGGTCGCCAGCAACTGCGCGCGCATCTCCGGCGACAGCAGTTCGTCGACGTCACCGGCTACTTTTTCCAGCTTGCGCAGCAGGATGTCGCCGCGCTGCTGCAACTGGTCGAGCAGACCCGGATGCATCGGAATCTGCGCAATCTGCTTCGGCGTCGACGCTAACGGCGACGGGTCCTTGCCCGTGTCGTCGAGCTGGATGAACGCGATGCCGGTCACGCCCTGGAAGCCGAGGCTGCCGTAAGTGGAATGCGTGATCGGCGCGTTCCTGTCGACCATGATGCGGATCACGATCTGCCCCGGATGAGTGCGATCGAACTTGATCGACTGCACCTTGCCGACATCGAGCCCGCGATAGCGCACGGCCGCATCGGTAAAGAGCCCCGTCACGTTCGTGCGCGCGATCAGGTCATACGGCTGGCGCACCGACCGGTCGACGTTGAACAGGAACGCCGCGATCCCGATCGCGACGACCATCACGACGGTGAAGAGCCCGGCCCAGAAGGCGTGTGATTTGTTTTCCATGGTCAGGTTCCCGGATTCACAACTGGACTTCGGCCGACGCCGGTTCGAGCGCCGCCGGCGGCAGCTTCGCGCGACGTTCCGGCGGCAGCGCCTGCAACGCGCGGCGGCCGCGCAGGCCGAGGAAAAACTCGCGAATAAACGGATGATCGACGCCCGCGGCTTCCTCGACGGGCGCGGCGACCAGCACCTTGCGGTCAGCCAGCACGGCGACTCGTGTGGAGAGCGCGACCATCGTGTCGAGGTCGTGCGTCACCATCACCACCGTGAGCCCGAGCGCGCGGTGCAGCGTGCTGATCAGCTCGACGAACTCTTCCGACGCCTGCGGATCGAGACCGGCGGTCGGTTCATCCAGGAACAGCAGTTCCGGCTCGAGCGCGATGGCCCGCGCGATGCCGACGCGCTTGATCATGCCGCCCGACAGTGCCGCCGGCATTTTCGACGCATGCTTGCACGGCAACCCGACCATTTCGAGCTTCAGCATCACGATGTCGCGCAGCAGGTCTTCGGGGATTTCGCCGAGTTCACGCAGCGGCTGTGCGATGTTGTCGAACACCGATAGCGACGAAAACAGCGCGCCCTGCTGGAACAGCATGCCGTAGCGGCTGCGCATGAGCCGCGCTTCCTCCGGGTCGATCTTCGACGTGTCTTCGCCGAACACCTTGATCGTGCCCGACGACGGCCGTTCGAGGCCGAGAATTTGCCGCACGAGCGTCGTCTTGCCCGAACCCGAGCCGCCGACAATCGACACGATCTCGCCGCGCCGCACCTCGAAGTCGAGATGCTGGTGGACGATGTTGCGTCCGTAGCGTTTGCTCAGATTGCGGACCTCGATGACCGGTTCGGCAATCTCCGGCAACGGCTGGTCACGGACGGCAGTGGCGAGCGGTGCGGTCATCCGAGCCCCACGTTCTGGAAGAGAATCGCGAACACGGCGTCCGCGAGAATCACGATCGTGATCGACGTTACCACTGACGTGGTCGTGCCTTCACCGAGACTCTGCGAATTCGCCTTGATGCGAAACCCGAAGTGACAGCCGACGATCGCGATCAGCATGCCGAACGCCACGCCCTTGCCTAGTCCGATCCACAGGTTCGCGACCGGGACGACGCCTGGCAGCGCCCGCGCAAAGTAGCTCATGTCGATGCCGAGCACGATCTTCGCCGCGAGCGCGCCGCCTGTCAGCGCGATGATGTCGGTCCACATCACGAGCAGCGGCATCGCGATGCCGAGCGCCAGCACGCGCGGCAGGATCAGCCGCAGGCCGTGCGGAATGCCCATCACGCGCATCGCGTCGAGTTCTTCGGTCACGCGCATCACGCCGATCTGCGCGGTAATCGCCGACCCGGAGCGCCCCGCGACCAGAATCGCCGACAGCACCGGCCCGAGTTCGCGGATCACCGAAAGCCCGAGAATATTGACGATGAACTGGTTCGCGCCGAAGAGCCGCAACTGCTGCGCCGACAGGTAACTCAGCACGATGCCGATCAGGAACGCGACGAGCGCGGTAATCGCCAGCGCCTTCGTGCCGGCGTTGAAGACGTTGGCTGAAATCTCGGTCCACGGGATCAGCTTCGGATTGCGCACGATCGCAAGCAGATCGAGCACGACGCGCCCGAACATCGCGATGCCGCCGTACAGATGCTCGAAGAACGAGAAAATCCCAAGCCCAAGCCGCGTGAACGGATCGAAGCGCTGAACCGCCTCGGGATTTTCGCGGGCCGCGTCGAGCAGCGCGATACGGTGGAAGATCTCGCGCTGCGTGTCGCTCAGCTCGACCAGATCGGCCGGCATCCGGTGGCCCCACACGCGCCACAGCGCCTGGCCGCCAACGTGATCCATCCGGTCGACATGCGACAGGTCCCACTGGCCGATCTTCTCAGTCGCGAGCGCGCGCAGCTTCAGCACGGCGCCGCTGCGATGGCGGTCACGCGCGAGCGCGAGCGCCGTCCACTGGCCGGATAGCCGGACGATCTTTCCCTGGCTGCCGGCCGCGACTTCAAGGCCGGGCGGAGTATCGTAGTTCAAGGATCGCGGATTCGCTTGATGGATTCAGCGGCCATTGTAACGAAGGCGCTGCGTTTGGGCGGTCTGGAAGCGCTCACTCCTGTCCGCTTGTGGCGGCGGACAACTACAATACGCTTCATGAATCCTCCGACCACCTCCCCCGACGCCACGCCAGCCGGCGACTGGCGTATCGACCGGGCGCGCGCCGTCACGCTGTTCGGACCCTCGGCGCACGACTGGCCGATCGACATCGTCGAAGAAACCGGCTCGACCAACGCCGACCTGATGGCGCATCTGAAGTCGCTGCCGCGCGAACGCGGTGCGCTGACGCGACCGATGGTCCGCGTGGCCTATCTGCAGACCGCCGGTCGCGGTCGGCGCGGACGCCCCTGGTACGCCGAGCCCGGCAACGCGCTGCTGTTCTCGGTGGCCTGCGTGCTGCCGCGCCCGCTGGAAGGGCTGGCCGGGTTAAGCCTTGCGGTCGGTGTGGCACTGGTCGACGGATTGCGGTCGCTGCCGCTCGCGGCGCCGGGCCAGATCTCGCTGAAGTGGCCGAACGACGTGCTTTTTGAAGGCGACAAGCTCGCCGGCATCCTGATCGAGACGGCCTGGAGCACGGCGGATGCAAGCGCTGTCGTGATCGGTATCGGCACGAACGTGAAGGGCGCCGAGGAACTGGCGGCGAAGGTTGACGCGCTAAACAAGGGTGCGTCCGCGCAGGCACGCGGCGCGACGCCGACGGCGCTCTCGCGCGCGCTGCCCAACGCGAATCTCACCGATACGCTCGCCGCTGAGCTGAACGCGCTCGAGCCCGCGTTGCAGCGCTTCGCGGCCGAGGGCTTTGCGCCGTTCCGCCAGCGCTGGAACGCCTGCCATGGTTATGCAGGGCGCGAAGTCGTGCTCGTCGAACAGGGCGTCGAGGTGGCGCGCGGGGTAGCGGCTGGCGTCGATGATAGCGGCCAGTTGCTGCTCGACACCGCGTCCGGCCGCGAAGCCATCTCGACCGGCGACGTATCGCTGCGCCTCGCCGACGGGGTCGCATGAGCGGCAAGCCCTTTTTGCTGATCGACGCGGGCAACAGCCGGATCAAGTGGGCGCTGGTGCAACGCGACGGCATGCCAGCGCGGACCGGCGCGTTTACGCACGGTTCGGCGTCCACGGAGGTGGCCGTTCCCGCAGAGACTTCTTGCGCTGACGATCCTGACTGGTCGACGTTGCCCGTGCCAGTCAGCGTGTGGATTTCGAACGTCGCGGGCGAAACGGTCGCGCGGCGTATCGGACGGCTGCTCGATGCTTGCTGGCCCACAGTGCCACGTACGACGATCCGTGCGGTCGCGCAGCAATGCGGCGTCACGAACGGCTACACGACGCCGTCATCGCTGGGCAGCGACCGGTGGGCCGGGCTGATCGGCGCGCATGCGGCGTTTCCCGGCGAGCCGTTGCTCATCGCCACGTTCGGCACCGCGACCACGCTCGAAGCATTACGGGCCGACGGCACGTTTGTCGGTGGCCTGATCGCGCCTGGCTGGTCGTTGATGATGCGCTCGCTTGGCGAACACACCGCACAACTGCCGACGCTCGACACCGCCTCGGCCCGCGGTCTGCTGGCTGACGGCACGCGCCGCGGGCCGTCGTTTGCGACCGATACGCCGCGCTCGCTGTCGGCCGGATGTGCACTCGCGCAGGCGGGATTGATCGAGCGCATGTGGAACGATCTGGGCGACGCGTGGCAGGTGCCGGTGCGCCTTGTCACCAGCGGCGGTGCAGCAGATGAGGTGACAGCGGCGCTGAAGGTGCCGCATACTCGCCACGATTCGCTGGTGCTGTCCGGCCTTGCATTGATTGCCGCCGAAGGTAGCGGCGTTGAACAGGGCTGATGTGCGGTCCGCGCGGCGCGGTGCCGCCGTGGCGCAGACCTGCGTGTGCGCCGGGCGACGCAGTATCGAACTGCTCGCCTGGCCCTAACCCAATGACACTGGCCAAACTATCTATTTGACGGAGAACCCGACGATGCTGCGCTGGCTGATCGCCATCCTGTTTCTCGCCAACATGCTCGCGTTTGTCGCGGTACGCGGCGTCTTCGGTCCGCTGCCGGCCGCCGGGCTACGCGAGCCGAACCACGTGAGTCGCCAGATTCACGCCGATTCGCTGCAGGTGCGGCCAATGACAGCCGCCGAAGCCGCCGATCAGGCCGTTGTTGGCGAACCGGCGCCCGCTGCGCCCATTGCTGCGTCTTCGTTGACGCAGTAATGGCTGGCCGCTTCAGGCGCTGCGTCGGCATCACCCCTGCGTGCGCACCTTCTTGAGCAGCGCCGTCGTCGAGCGATCGTGCTCGAACGGGATCGCGAGTGCGCGGCCACCCCAGCTGCGCACCCGCGCGGACTCGGGCAGCACGTCCATGTCGTAGTCGCCGCCCTTCACCAGGATATCCGGACGCAGCGCTTCGATCAGCGCGACCGGCGTCTGTTCTTCGAAGCGCACCACCCAGTCGACGCTCTCCAGCGCGGCAAGCAACGCCATGCGGTCGGACTCATTGTTGATCGGACGATCGTCGCCCTTGCCGAGCATGCGTACCGACGCGTCGCTGTTCACCCCGACAATCAGGGAGGCGCCGAGCGCCTTTGCGTCCGCAAGATACGTGACGTGTCCGCGGTGCAGGATATCGAACACGCCGTTCGTGAACACCACCGGGCCCACCAGCGAAGGACGAAGCTGCGCGAGTGCCTCGCGGGTCATGATCTTGCGTTCGAAAATGGCGGACATGGCGAGAAAAGTAGAAAGATGAACCGGGCACGATTGCGATCGCGGTTTGCGTTTCGCTTGTGCAGCGGGTTCGGTGAAAAGAGTGAATACCGCGCACGCTGAAAGCGAAGCCGCAACTCAAGCCGCGGTTAAAGCAACGGCCCGGGAAGCTTGCGCCTGCCGGGCCGTTTCGATTCCATGCCGCACCTGCTGCGTTCGTAACGAAAAGAACGCGTCGAGCCGGCGCGGCGCGCGTCAGGCCGGTTGCTGCTGCGGCGCGGCGCCCTGCTCTGCCTGCAGACGCGTGACCACTTCCTTGCGATAGCGGTTCAGTTCCTGCGCCGTGGTGAACGTGCGCTCGAACAGGATCGACAGGTTGTGCAGAATGCGCTCGACGACCTTCTTTTCCCAGCCGTCATCGAAGCGGATCTGTTCGTCGAGCCAGCGTTCGAGCCATTCCGGATCAGGCAGACGCGATTGAATCGTGTCGCGCGGGAAAAGCGCCTGGTTCACGTGCAGATTCGTCGGATGCAGCGGCTTTTCCGTGCGACGCGCCGACGCCATCAGCACGCCGATCTTGGCGAATGCCGCGCGTGCAATATCGCCCGTTTGCGCCATCGCCTTTTTCATGTAGCGCAGATACGCGCCGCCATGACGCGCTTCGTCGCGCGAAATGGTTTCGTAGATGTGCTTGATCACCGGCTCGGTATGCCATTCAGCCGCGCGGCGATACCAGTGGTTCAGGCGGATTTCGCCGCAGAAGTGCAGCATCAGCGTTTCGAGCGGCGGCGCCGGATCGAATTCGAAGCGCACGGCGTGCAGTTCTTCTTCGGTCGGGCACATTTCCGGCTTGAAGCGACGCAGGTATTCCATCAGCACGAGCGAGTGCTTCTGTTCCTCGAAGAACCAGACACTCATGAATGCCGAAAAATCGCTGTCGTGATGGTTGTCGCGCAGGAACATTTCCGTGGCGGGCAACGCGGACCACTCGGTGATCGCGTTCATCTTGATCGTTTCGGCCTGCTCATCGGTGAGCAGCGATGCGTCGAAGTTGGCCCAGGGAATGTCTTTTTCCATGTCCCATCGAACGGATTCGAGCGATTTGTAAAGTTCCGGGTAAAGCATGGTGTTCATAGTCCCACCCCTGTTCTGCGCATTGCGACGTCTGTTTGTATCTGTTTGCTGCGAGCGAGCCAGAGCCCGCCTTCGCGGCCTGAAAATCATTCAATTTTACGCGGTAATCGGGCGTCCAGATGCACCGCCTGGCAAAGAAGCCTGCGGCAAAATGTGCACTTGCGAAAACCGGAGTTCTTGAATCGGCCGACCGTGGGTGAAGAAAAACCGTGCCTGGGTCGAACCGGCCCGCGCCGGCTGCACCGTCGAACCTCCTGCTGGCCCAGCCAGCGGCGGTTCGAGCTGCTCGAGTCATTGTTTTCAGTGCGCGCAAACGGGCCCAAAAGCTTACGGGATGATAGCACGGCGATGTGACAGTTCCGGGTGTCCGGCTGGCAGGATAGGGCGGCGCCCCGCTTCGCACGAGCGCCGTTCCGGTCGTCAGCGCCCGATCAGGCCCCTGAAGGCGGTGGTTTCTTCGCGCCGCGGCTGCTTGCAGCGCTTTTCGTCGACGACGGCCGCTTCGCAGCCGGACGCTTCACCGCCGCAGATTCCTTCGACGCGGCGTCGCGGGTTGCTTCAGCGGTACCCACCGTGTCCGGCGCGTTCGGCGCACCCGAAGCTTCGGCAGCTTCGGCCATGTCCTCCGCGGTCGCGGTCGCGCCAGGTGCGGCAGCGGGCTGCGCCATCGCGAATTGCGCCAGCTGGTTGAACTGCGATTGCAGCAGGCTCCACCACGCCGACGGGTCGAATGGCGGCGACTGCTCCGCGTCGCCGGCTTCGTCGGACTCGCTCGACTTCGATTCGGCAGCTACCGGCTTTTCCGGCTCCGACGTCGCCGGATGCGACATCCACGACGGCATGGAAGTCGAAGACGAAGGCGACGACGTCGACGCAGAAGCCGCCGGCTTCATCGACGACTGCGCGAACGCGCCGAACGCACGCAAGGTGGCGAGCGTCGCGCGCTGCACTTCGAGCGCCTGGATCGCCGACTGCAGCATGTTCAGGTTCAGCTTCAGCCATTGCTCGACGGCGCGCATGTCGGTAATGCGTTTGTCGAGTTCCTCGACGTTGGTGAGCGGCGCCATCATGTCGGACATCATCGACAGCGACGGCCCCAGCCCCTGCGTCGCGCCGGCTTGCGGGCCAGGAAACGCGGAGCCGAACGGCGTCATCCGCATCATGTCCCACATCCGGTCGAGCATTTCAGCCGGCGGAAAACCTGGGAAGCCAGGAAAGGGCGGCGTGGCGCCGGTTGTATCGGTCATGGTTTTCTCCTCGCACCTGGAAATGGCGGGACGTTGCGTCCAAAGCGCTGCGTCCGATTCATCCGATCATACCGCGCGCCTGATGGCATCAGGCAACTCATGTGGCGTGCGCGTTCCTGCCGCAGATGACGCGCAACCGGCCGCGCCTCGTCACCGCGCTCAGAACGAACTGCCGCCCTTGAAATCGGGCGCGCGACGCTCGCGAAATGAGCTTACGCCTTCGCGCACGTCGGGACCGGCAAAGCCCATGAATTCGAGCGCAAGCGACGCATCGAAGGTCGGCCCCGCCGAGCGCAGCCAGTTGTTCAACGCGTACTTGGTCCAGCGGATCGCCGTCTGGGAGCCGCTCGCGAGTTTCTGCGCGACTTCGAAGGCCTTCGGCAGCAGGTCGTTTTCGTCGACCGCCAGCGAAACGAGCCCGATGCGCTCCGCCTCTTCGCCGCTCACCGGCTCGCACAGCATCAGGTAGTACTTCGCCTTCGCCATGCCGCACAGGAGCGGCCACACGATCGCCGCGTGGTCGCCTGCGGCGACGCCGAGGCGCGTATGACCGTCGATGATGCGCGCGCTCTTCGCCGCGATCGAAATATCGGCGAGCAGGCCGGCGACGAGCCCCGCGCCGACCGCCGGCCCGTGCATCGCCGAGACGACCGGCTTGCTGCAGTTGATCACGTTGTAGACGAGATCGCGTGCTTCGCGCCATACACGCGTGCGCACGTCGAAATCGGTGGCCATCTGTTCGACGAGACCCAGATCGCCACCGGCCGAGAAGCCTTTTCCTTCGCCGCGGATCACTGCGACGCGCGTATGCGGATCGTGGTCGACATCGCGCCAGATATCCGCGAGTTCGCGATGCATGTGCGCGTCGGCGGTCGCAAGGCCGCTTTTGTTCGCACCTTCGCCGCTCATCACGATTTCGAGGATGCCGTGCGGGTGACGCCGCAGTCGCAACGCATGATAGCCAGCGTAGACGTCAGGATTGGGAGTGCTTTGGCCAGGCGATTCGTGAGACATGGCGATCAATCCAGTAGAACGGTTCGTTTCGAAAATCCGCGACGCGATGCGATGCGGACCGGCTCGCGAACGTCAGCGCGCCTGATACACCCATTTGCCGTCGAGAATCTCCACCATGACACGCGCGCGCTGATCGAGCCCGAGGTGGTCGGTCGTGCTCATGTTGACAATACCATTCGAGTCCGCGAAACCGCGGGTGGACTCAAGCGCATCGCGCAGCGCCTGACGGAACTCGGGGGTACCCGGCGCGGCCGTCTTCAGCGCGACCGGCACGGCGTCGCCCAGCAGCAGGCCCGCGTCCCACGCGTACGAGCCGAATGCCGACACGCTACCCGCGCCGTGCTGCGCCTCGAAGCGCGCGATGTAATCGAGCGCGAGCCGCCTGGCAGGATGATCGACCGGCAGTTGCGCAGCGACGAGCACCGGGCTCGCTGGCAGGAACGTGCCGTTGCAATCCGCGCCGCACACGCGCAGGAAGTCGTTACTGCCCACGCCGTGGTTGTGATAGATCACGCCTTTGTAACCGCGCGACCTCAGCGTCTTCGGTGGCAGCGCGGCCGGCGTGCCCGCCGCGCCGACAACAACCGCATCGGGATTCGCCGCCATGATCTTGAGAATCTGCCCGGTCACACCCGGATCGGTGCGATTGAAGCGCTCGTTAGCGACGATGTTGATCTTGCGCAGTTGCGCGAACTTCGCGACTTCGGCGTAAAAGCTTTCGCCGAGCGCGTCGGCCTGGCCGATGTACGCAATCGTCTTCACGCCGTGTTCGCTGGCGTGTTCCGCGATCGCCGACGCCATCATCGCGTCGGTCTGGGGCGTTTTGAACATCCAGTGACGCTTTACATCGACCGGCTCGATGATCTTCGCCGATGAAGCCAGCGAGATCGTTGGCGTCTGCCCTTCTGCGATTACATCGATCATCGCGAGCGTATTCGGCGTGGTCGACGAACCGATGATCGCATCGACGTGTTCCTCGGAGATCAGCTTCTTCGTGTTCTGGACGGCCTGGGTGGTGTCGGACGCGTCATCGAACACCAGGTACTCGACCTTCTGGCCGGCCAGTTCTTTCGGAAACAGCGCGACCGTATCGCGCGCCGGAATGCCCAGCGACGCCGCCGGCCCCGTCAGTGACAGCACCAGTCCGATCTTCACCTGAGCCTGCGTAACGCCTGGCAGCGCCGCGCTGAACGCGATGGCCAGCCATAGTGCGAGCCGGCGCGGGATGAGTTTCAGGGCGGCCAGCGGCCAGAATGGCGAGCGCGTCCGGGGACGCCCGAATCGGGGAATGAACGACCGGCTTCGCATGCAAGTCTCCTCACCGTGGCAACGTGTTTTTGTCCTGCCATCCCCTTTTTCGGCGGGGATTTTTGCGCCTCGTACGCAACCTGCACAGGGGGTGCGGGTTGCGCGTGAGTCAGTGTAGCGATGCCTGCATGCGGCGTAATCGGGCGAAACCCTCCTGAAAGGTCGCCCCGAACGTGAATCACGTACAAACCGGGGATTTCCTCGCGGATCAATGCGCGCCGTCTATGGGCGCGACCGCCTGATCGATCGAGCCAAAAATCGACTTGCCGGCTTCGTCGAACATCTCGATCCTGACCGTGTCGCCGTACTTCATGAATTCCGTCTGCGGCGCGCCGTGCTCGATCGTTTCGAGGCAACGCTTTTCGGCGATGCAGCAGTAGCCGCGCTTCGCGTCCTTGTTCGAGACCGTCCCTGAACCGACGATGGCGCCTGCGCCCAGGTTGCGCGTCTTCGCCGCGTGCGCAATCAGCTGACCGAAGTGAAACACCATATCGGTGCCGGCGTCCGGCTGACCGACCTTCCTGCCGTTCCAGTGAACGATCATCGGACGATGCACGCGGCCTTCGCGCCAGTGCTCACCGAGTTCGTCCGGCGTGACGGCGACGGGTGCGAACGATGTCGCCGGCTTGCTCTGGAAAAAGCCAAAACCCTTCGCCAGTTCGGCGGGAATCAGGTTGCGCAGCGAGACGTCGTTCACAAGCGTCACGAGGCGCACACTTTTGAGCGCCTGCTCGGGCGTTGCGCCCATGCGCACGTCGCCCGTGATGACCGCCACTTCGGCTTCGAAGTCGATGCCGGATTCTTCCGATGCGCAGACGATGTCCTCTTTCGGGCCGATGAAGTCGTCGCTGCCGCCCTGATACATCAGCGGGTCGGTCCAGAATTCCGGCGGCATTTCAGCGCCGCGCGCGCGGCGCACCAGTTCGACATGATTCACATACGACGACCCGTCCGCCCACTGGAACGCGCGCGGCAGCGGCGCCATGCATGCCTTGGCATCGAACGAAAACGTATTGCGGGCGCGGCCCTGGTTGAGCGAGTCGTACAGATCAATGAGTTGCGGCGCGTAGAAGGTCCAGTCGTCGAGGACGCGCTGGAGCGTCGGCGCGATCGCGTCCGCGATCGCCGCGGTGTGCAGGTCGCGGGACACGACGATCAGTTGACCGTCGCGCGTGCCGTCCTTCAGCGTGGCAAGTTTCATAGGCGATTTAAGCAGTGTGGATGACGATAGAGGGAATCTATTCTACGATGGTGAATCGTCGCAGCCCAAACGCGTGTTTTTCGGTCGGTGTTTTCGTATGCGCGATTTATGCACGCTTCGTGCACGCCTCACACCCGATCACGCATCGGGCTGCAGTCTCGCGCATCCGGCAGGTGGTTGCTCACGCCGGTTGCTATTGTTCACGCTTCACCATTCGCGCGCCACGCGCATTGTCCATGCCTTCACTTGCCCGTCCAGGCACTAACCGCCCCGACATCACCGCTGATGCGCCCGAACCCGCCGACCTCGATCCCGGCGACGACGACGCGGCCGAAGCGCACGAAGGCGGCGAAGAAAAGCTGCGTTCGGGCATCCAGTCGATCGAGGTCGGGTTTCGCCTGCTGGAAGTGCTGACCAGCGAGCCGCGCGCGATGATGCTGCGCGATCTCGCGCAACGCGCGAGCATGAGCCCGGCGAAGGCGCATCGCTATCTGGTGAGCTTTCTGCGTCTCGGCGTCGTCGCGCAGGATCCGCTCTCCGGACGCTATGAACTCGGCGGCTTTGCGCTGCAGCTTGGCCTCGCGCGGCTGGCGCGCGTCGACGGCGTGAAGCTCGCGCGCATCGCGCTTGCTGAACTGCGTGACCAGCTCGATCTCACCGTCGGCATCGCGGTGTGGGGCAATCAGGGGCCGACGGTCGTGCACTGGATGGAATCGAGCCACCCGGCGAAAGCGTCGCTGAAGCTCGGCGATGTGATGCCGCTGCTCGGTTCAGCGACCGGGTTGCTGTTCGCCGCGTATCTGCCGCGCAGCAAGACGGGCGCGATGATCGAACGTGAGCTTGCCGACTCGCGACGTTCATCGTATGCGCACACACTGCGCACGCTCGATGACGTTGAAGCCGCACTTGCAACTGTGCGCGAACATGAAGCGGCACGTGTCGAAGGTATGTTGCTGCCGACCATCCACGCGTTCTGCATGCCGGTGTTCGATTCGACGGGCGATCTCGCGCTGGGTCTGATCGCGCTGGGACACGAAGGCGCGTTCGATATCCGCTGGAACGGTACGGTCGATACGGCGATGCGCGAGTGCGCGCGCAAGCTCTCATACGAACTCGGGTACAGCGCGGCAGCGCGCTGATCAGCCGACCGAAGAACCACCGGACCAACGCGTATCGATGTTGTCTCACTCTGCCGCTTCCCGCCCCGATCGCTCGCCGCGTAATGCAGCGTCTGCACCGCCTGCACCGCCTGCACGCCGGCGCGTACGCGCGATGCGCTGGGGTTGCGTCCTCATTGTCGTCGTCGTACTGCACTGGATCGCGGCGCAGTGGCTCGAGCGTCATCGCGATGCATCCCAACCCGTCGACGCTGCGCACGCGCCGGTGCAGGTCGCCCTCCTCAAGCCTGAGCGCGTCGAACAGGCGCCTGCAAGCGTGGCGCCGACGCGTGCCGCAACACCCGCTCGCCCCAGCCATGCGCAGAAGCAGAGCGAGCGCGTGCTGACCATCGCGCGTCCCGAAGCCACGCATACGACGCCAGCAGATGGCGCATCGGCAGCATCCGCTTCATCTGAAACGACATCGGCTGAATCAGGTTCCGGTGCCAGCGCAGCGGCTGGCAGTGCGACGTCGAATACCGGCGCCGCACAGTCATCGCCCGGCGTGAAGTTCGCCGTGCCGCCTTCGAGCGATCTTAAGTACGACACGTTCTACAACGGCGTGCGCAACCAGCCGGGCACGATCCACTGGACCACCGACGGACGCACATACGAAATGGTCGTCTCCGTGCCGTTACCGTTCGTCGGCACGTTCAGCTATTCGAGTCACGGTCATGTAGACGCATTCGGCATCGCGCCCGACCAGTACATCGAAAAGCGCGGCCGTCGTCCCGAAGACATGACGATCTTCAACCGCGAAGCGAAACAGATCGCGTTCACGCGCACACCCACGACGCTCGCGCTGCCCGACGGCGCGCAGGATCGTTTCAGCATGGTCATGCAACTGGCGAGCCTCGTGCGCGGCGATCCCGCGGCGTACACACCCGGCGTCACGCGCGAGTTCTACGTTGCCGACAGCGACAGCGGCGAAATCTGGCCCATCGAGACAATCGGTGACGAAGGCGTGCGCATACCGGGCGGCTTCGTCGAAGCACGCCACTTCATGCGCCTGCCACGACGCGAAGGCGATCGCCGGCGCATCGACGTATGGCTTGCGCCATCGCTCGGATGGTTACCGGCGCGACTCGTGCAGACCGAACCGAACGGCACGCAGATCGAACTCGTCTGGCGCGGCAAGCTCGCAGCGCCTGATTCAAACAGCGACACTTCGCCCGCCAGCAGCAACGACGGCACGAGCTATTCGCCCGAGCCTTCTGCCGACCCCGGCGGCGCCATCGAAAAGCCCTGACGCCGGCGAAGTGTTCGATGCGCCGCATACGCATCGCGTCGGCATGTCGAACAGATCAACGAAGTGTTGTTGCGCACACACACTGAGGGATACGCGCTCGCGTGCGAAGCCTTGCGCAATTTCGATGTGCGCGCCGCCGGTAAAACGCATCGACAAACCGGCGCTGACCGTTGCTGGGCGCTACGCTACGGGCACACCACCGGCTGCGACGCAGGCCACCCGCAAATGCTATTCCCGGTTGCCGTTTTGAGCTGCAGGAGGCCGCCCATCTTGCGCCGGTCGAACAATCGCACCGATTTGCGGCGTTACTTGAAACGTTTCTGGCAACCCGGGTCTAAACTGTAGATCCGGACCTTTCACGCGCGTTACTCCGGGTCCACCCCTTGAATTCCACACCATATGCTCCATTTACAGCGCAGGAACGGCCTGGAGCCAACGGAAATATAAGGAGTGTCGCCATGCAGATGATCTACAACAGCCCCAACTATTGTGTTGTCGAGTTCCCGCCGGAAGACGGCCATCTCGCCATGCGTTCAGGTGGCTACGAGATTGTTGACAAGACGATGCAGCGCGAAATCTACATTGATGGTGCAATGGCGGCACGCTTTCGTGAACACGTACAGAAACTGATCGAAGAAGAACCGTCGCTCGACGAAGTGGACGAATTCCTCGGCCAGTTCGACAGCCTGATGCATCAGCCGGTGATCCTGCACTGAAACGTCGCTCGGGCGACATCCTCTTAAAACCCCGTCCGGCATGCCGGACGGGGTTTTTCTTTTCCCGGCGCGAAATCACCCGTCAAGCCACGCGGCCCAAGTCCCTCACGGGCGAAGCCGTGCCGCTCCGGCTACAATGATTCGTTTACCGCAAATTCAGGCGCAAGCCTCGCCCGTCATGAACCAGCCTGCTCAAACCGTCGCTCCAGAACGCACCGCCGTTGCCTATACGCGCGGCACCGCGCTGCCCGATCTCCTGAAGTCCCGCATCCTGATCCTGGACGGCGCGATGGGCACGATGATCCAGCGCTACAAACTCGATGAAGCGGGTTATCGCGGTGAGCGCTTCAAGGACTACGGTCGCGACATCAAGGGCAACAACGAGTTGCTGTCGATCACGCAGCCGCAGGTCATCAGCGAGATTCACGAGCAGTACCTCGCGGCGGGCGCGGACATTCTGGAAACCAACACATTCGGCGCGACCGGTGTTGCGCAGGCCGACTACGGCATGGAGAGCCTTGCCGTCGAGATGAATCTCGAATCGGCGAAGCTCGCGCGCGCAGCCTGCGATAAATATTCGACACCCGACAAGCCGCGCTTCGTCGCCGGCGCTATTGGACCGACGCCGAAGACCGCCAGTATTTCTCCAGACGTAAACGACCCAGGTGCGCGCAACGTCACGTTCGACGAGTTGCGCACCGCGTATTACGATCAGGCGAAAGCGCTGCTGGACGGTGGCGTCGACCTGTTCCTCGTCGAGACGATCTTTGATACGCTGAATGCAAAGGCGGCGCTCTTCGCACTCGACGAACTGTTCGAGAACACCGGCGAACGCCTGCCGATCATGATTTCCGGCACGGTGACCGATGCCTCGGGCCGGATTCTGTCGGGTCAGACGGTCGAGGCGTTCTGGAATTCGCTGCGTCACGCGAAGCCGCTCACGTTTGGCCTGAACTGCGCACTCGGCGCGGCGCTGATGCGTCCGTACATCGCGGAGCTGTCGAGGCTCTGCGATACGTATGTGTCGTGCTATCCGAACGCCGGTTTGCCGAATCCGATGAGCGACACCGGCTTCGACGAACTGCCCGCCGATACGTCGGGCCTGCTGAAGGAATTTGCCCAGGCCGGGCTCGTGAACATCGCGGGTGGCTGCTGCGGCACGACGCCGGATCACATCGCCGCGATCGCGAAGGCGCTGGCCGACATCAAGCCGCGCAAGTGGCCAACGCAATACCGCGACGCGGCCTGAACGGCCGCGCCCGCCGTTCCTCTTCAATACAGCATCAGCGGCACGCATCTGATGCAGGCAACCGCAGCACGCAACCGAATCAGGCACAAGACATGACCGATCACACCATGCGCCTCTCCGGCCTCGAGCCGTTCAACGTCACTTCTGGCTCGCTCTTCATCAACGTCGGCGAACGGGCCAACGTGACGGGCTCGAAGGCGTTTGCCCGCATGATTCTCAACGGCCAGTTCGACGAAGCGCTCGCCGTTGCGCGGCACCAGGTCGAGAACGGCGCGCAGGTCATCGACGTCAACATGGACGAAGCGATGCTCGATTCGAAAGCGGCGATGGTCCGCTTCATGAATCTGATCGCATCCGAGCCGGACATCGCGCGCGTGCCGATCATGATCGACTCGTCGAAGTGGGAAGTGATCGAAGCCGGCCTGAAGTGCGTGCAGGGCAAGGCGATCGTCAACTCGATCTCGCTGAAGGAAGGCGAAGAAGCGTTCCGCCATCACGCGAACCTGATTCGCCGTTATGGCGCGGCGGCTGTCGTGATGGCGTTCGACGAGCAGGGTCAGGCCGATACGTTCGAGCGCAAGACACAGATCTGCAAGCGCTCGTACGACTTCCTCGTGAACGAAGTCGGCTTCCCGCCGGAAGACATCATCTTCGATCCGAACATCTTCGCGATCGCGACCGGCATCGAAGAGCACAACAACTACGCGGTCGACTTCATCAACGCGACGCGCTGGATCAAGGAAAACCTGCCGTTTGCGAAGGTGAGCGGCGGCGTGTCGAACGTGTCGTTCTCGTTCCGCGGCAACGATCCGGTGCGCGAGGCGATTCACACCGTGTTCCTGTATTACGCGATTCAGGCGGGCATGGACATGGGCATCGTCAACGCCGGCCAGCTCGGCGTGTACGCCGACCTCGATCCGGAACTGCGTGAGCGCGTCGAAGACGTCGTGCTGAATCGTCGCGAAGATGGCACCGACCGTCTGCTCGAAATCGCCGACCGGTTCAAAACCGGCGCCGCGAAGAAGGAAGAGAACCTCGAATGGCGTAACCAGCCGGTCGAGAAACGTCTGGCTCACGCGCTCGTGCTTGGCATCACGAACTTCATCGTCGACGACACCGAAGAAGCGCGCGCGAAGATCGCCGCCGAAGGTGGCCGTCCGATCAACGTGATCGAAGGCCCGTTGATGGACGGTATGAACATCGTCGGCGACCTGTTCGGTCAGGGCAAGATGTTCCTGCCGCAGGTCGTGAAATCGGCGCGCGTGATGAAGCAGGCCGTTGCGCATCTGATCCCGTTCATCGAAGAAGAAAAGAAGCTGCTCGCCGAAGCCGGCGCCGACGTGCGCGCGAAGGGCAAGATCGTCATCGCGACCGTGAAGGGCGACGTGCACGATATCGGCAAGAACATCGTGTCGGTGGTGCTTCAGTGCAATAACTTCGAAGTGGTCAACATGGGCGTGATGGTGTCGTGCAACGACATCCTCGCAAAAGCGAAGGTCGAGGGCGCGGACATCATCGGTTTGTCGGGCCTCATTACGCCGAGCCTCGAAGAGATGGCCTACGTCGCGTCTGAAATGCAGCGCGACGACTACTTCCGCGTGAAGAAGATTCCGCTCCTGATTGGCGGCGCGACGACTTCGCGCGTACACACGGCCGTGAAGATCGCACCGCATTACGAAGGGCCGGTCGTTTATGTGCCCGATGCTTCGCGTTCGGTATCGGTGGCGTCGAGCCTGCTGTCGGATCAGGGCGCGGCCAGATACCTCGAAGAGCTCAAGACCGACTACGACCGCATCCGCGACCAGCACGCCAACAGGAAGGCGCTGCCGATGGTCACGCTCGCCGAAGCGCGCGCGAACAAGACGAAGATCGACTGGAGCGGCTATCAGCCCGTGAAGCCGAAGTTCATTGGCCGGCGCGTCTTCAAGAACTTCGATCTGAACGATCTGGCGAACTACATCGACTGGGGCCCGTTCTTCCAGACATGGGATCTCGCCGGTCCGTATCCCGCGATCCTGAATGACGAGATCGTCGGTGAATCGGCGCGCAAGGTGTTCTCGGACGGCAAGTCGATGCTCGCGCGCCTGATCCAGGGCCGCTGGTTGCAGGCCAACGGCGTCATCGCGTTGCTGCCGGCCAACACGGTAAACGACGACGACATCGAGATCTACACCGATGATTCGCGCTCGGAAGTCGCGTTGACCTGGCGCAATCTGCGCCAGCAGAGCGTGCGTCCGGTCGTCGACGGCGTGATGCGGCCGAACCGGTCGCTGGCCGACTTCATCGCGCCGAAGGATTCGGGCGTCGCCGACTACATCGGCATGTTCGCGGTCACGGCCGGTATTGGCGTCGACGTGAAGGAAAAGCAGTTCGAGAAGGATCTCGACGACTACAGCGCGATCATGCTGAAGGCGCTGGCCGACCGCTTCGCGGAAGCGTTCGCCGAAGCGATGCACGCCCGCGTGCGTCGCGACCTGTGGGGCTACGCGGCGAGTGAAACCCTGTCGAACGAAGACCTGATCGGTGAAAAGTACAAGGGCATCCGTCCGGCGCCAGGCTATCCGGCCTGCCCGGATCACCTGGTGAAGCGCGACATGTTCAACTACCTGCAAGCCGGCGACGTGGGCATGAGCGTGACCGAATCGCTCGCGATGCTGCCGGCGGCGAGCGTGTCGGGCTTCTATCTGGCGCACCCGGACAGCACGTATTTCTCGGTCGGCAAGATTGGCGAAGACCAGCTGGAGGACTACGCCCGGCGCGCCAGCCTGTCGAAGGCGGACGCCCAGCGGGCGCTGGCGCCGCAACTGTGAGGACGTTGACGTGACGGCGGACTATATCGATGCGCATATAAACTGAATATTTCAGGCACCTTATTTTTCGTCTTTGTAGACTGCGGTAGCTTGACCTCTACCAGACGCGGCCAAAAAACGCGTCGGTTCAATGACTTGCAACCGTCACGGAGAAAAATCGTATGAAGAAGTTGACGCTGATGTTGACTGGACTTTCACTTGCCTGCGGCGCCTCGGTGGCGCTGGCGCAACAGCCGGCGGCCCCGGCGCAGTCGAGCGCGGTCAGTTCGTACTCGCCGCCGACGGAAAAGCACGTGAAGAAGCCGAAGAAGGCCAAGGTGAAGAAGGGTGCTTCGGCGCCCGCGGCCGCACCGGCAGACGCCGCCAGCCAGTAAGCGTGCCGGCCATCCGGCAGCAGGAAGAGAAAGAGCCCGTAGCGGGCTCTTTTTTTATCTGCGGACGGGGGTTGATCTGCGCGAGCTGGCGAGCCGCCGCACGCAGGCTGAAATACGCCCGTCTGGCGCTTACGCTGACGCAGCCGCGCCCCGACACTCAGGTCAGAGGCCCCAGAGGACGTCCGTGTTTTCCTTCTGCGCTGCGCGCAGCATGTCGAGGAACGGGAACGCGCGTTGCGCGAGGCCGATCGGAATCTCGTGGTGCTCGTGGCCTTCTTCCCCTTCGTGGAAGTGGCCGTCGTGCTCGGCACGCTCTTTCTTGTCGACGTGAATGGCGGCTTCGAGTTTCGTGATCGCGGTGGCGAGTTCATCGTGCGTAATGACACCGCGTTCACCCAACCGCTTGCCGACGATACCGACGAGATACTGGGCGAGATTCTCCAGCATCACCACGTCCGGGCAGGCGTGGCATTTGAACGTAATCAACATGACAGTTCCCTTTTCGTTATGTTGGATCCGCGCGCGCGGCGCCGGTCAGGACGCTTCCGCGCTGGTCCCACCGGCGCTTTCGCGCGTGCCGGCGGCCCCGGCTCAAGCCGGGTAACTCATTGGACATATTAGCACCTGCTAAAATCCGTCTGAACGGAAAAGCGCCGGCGGGTGCGCCGGACAGGCCATTGCCAGAACGACGGGTGTCGCCCGACGAAGCGCTGCGGCCGGCATCACAACGCAATGCGATGTCCGGTGACGCCGATGCGGCCGTCCCTGCGCAGACGCGGCGCCCGCTTTCCACCTCATTCGACGGACCGGCCGCACGCGTCACGCAAGGCCGGCGCCGCGCCCGAACACACGGACTGTCTCACTGGACTCGCAACAAGCATGCTGCCTGCACATAAACAAACTCTCGAAACCCTGTTCGCCGATGCCGTGAAGCAGGTCACCCAGACGACCCAGGGCGCGCCCGAAGCCGCCTTCGTCGAGCCGGTGATCACGCTCGAACGACCCAAGGTCGCGGCGCACGGCGACGTCGCGTGCAATGTCGCCATGCAGCTTGCCAAGCCGCTGCGCGCGAATCCGCGCCAGCTCGCGCAGCAGATCGTCGATGTCGTGCTCGCGCATCCGCAAGCGCAAGGGCTCGTCGAAGGTGCGGAAGTGGCTGGCCCGGGATTCATCAACCTGCGTCTCGCCGCGACGTCGAAGCAGGCTGCGGTTGCTGCCGTGTTCGCCGAAAAAGACGCGTTCGGCCGCTCGACACGCGAAGCGGGCAAGCGCGTGCTGGTCGAATTCGTGTCGGCGAATCCGACGGGTCCGCTGCACGTCGGCCACGGCCGTCAGGCGGCGCTCGGCGATGCGTTGTCGAACGTGCTGGCCTCGCAGGGCTATGCGGTCCATCGCGAGTTCTACTACAACGACGCCGGCGTGCAGATCCAGACGCTCGCGCTGTCGACCCAGGCGCGCGCCCGCGGCGTCAAGCCCGGCGACGCCGGCTGGCCGGAATCCGCGTACAACGGCGAGTACATCGCCGATATCGCGCGCGATTATCTGGCGGGCGAAACCGTCGCCGCCAAAGATGGCGAGCCGGTCAAGGGCGAAGGCGACGTCGAGAATCTCGACGCGATCCGCCGCTTCGCGGTGGCGTATCTGCGCCACGAGCAGGACATGGACCTGCAGGCGTTCGGTGTGAAGTTCGACCAGTACTATCTGGAATCGTCGCTGTACAAGGAAGGCCGCGTCGAGAAGACCGTGGCAGCGCTCGTCGCTGCCGGCAAGACGTACGATCAGGAAGGCGCGCTGTGGCTGCGCACGACCGACGACGGCGACGACAAGGACCGCGTGATGCGCAAGACCGACGGCACGTACACGTACTTCGTGCCGGACGTTGCCTATCACGTCGCGAAGTGGGAACGCGGCTTCACGAAGGTCATCAACGTTCAGGGCTCGGACCACCACGGCACGATCGCGCGGGTGCGCGCCGGCCTGCAGGGGCTCGGCATCGGCATTCCGAAGGGCTATCCCGACTACATCCTGCACAAGATGGTCACCGTGATGCGTGACGGCGCCGAGGTGAAGATCTCGAAGCGCGCGGGCAGCTATGTGACGGTGCGCGACCTGATCGAATGGTCGGGCGGCGCGACGCCGGGCACGGAAGTGTCGCCGGAACTGCTCGATGAAGAGACGATCCGCCGCGGCCGCGACGCCGTGCGCTTCTTCCTGATCTCGCGCAAGGCCGACACGGAATTCGTGTTCGACGTCGACCTCGCGCTGAAGCAGAGCGACGAAAACCCCGTGTACTACGTACAGTACGCGCATGCGCGGATCTGCTCGGTGCTGAACGAATGGAAGTCGCGCTACAACGCCGACGAAGCCGTCCTGCCAACGGCCGATCTCTCGCCGCTCGTCACGGAGCGCTCGCTCGCGCTGCTGCAAAAGATCGCCGAGTACCCGGACATGCTCGAACACGCCGCCAATGAACTCGCGCCGCACGCGGTCGCGTTCTATCTGCGCGACCTCGCCGGGGAATTTCACTCGTTCTACAATGACCGCGCTGAGCGTGTGCTGGTCGATGATCAAGCGGCCCGCAATGCGCGCGCGGCGCTCCTCGCGGCGACCCGTCAGGTGCTGGCGAACGGTCTCGCGACGATCGGCGTTTCGGCTCCCGAAAAGATGTAATTCCCGCGGTGCGACTTGCGTGCGGCCGTCGTTATAATCGACGGTCGTTCCAGACTCTTATTAACTGGCAGGTGATTCAGACGATGGCAAAACCACGCCGCACAACGAAGCAGTCAAAACAGTCCGGGGGCACTTTTCTCGGTATCGTGCTGGGCCTCATCGTAGGTCTCGCGATCGCGGTGGTGGTGGCGCTCTATATCACGCGTGCGCCTACGCCATTTGTCTCGAAAGTCGCGCCGCCCGCCGCGTCGGATGCCGGCGCAAGCCAGCCGCAATACGATCCAAACCGTCCGTTGCAAGGCAAGACGCCGGGTCAGCCCGTGCCGCAGGCTGCGCAACCCGCGCCGCCGAACACTGCGCCGGGTCAGACGACCAGTCAGACGCAATCGTCGGGCATGCTCGAAGAGCCGCAGATCGTCGAAGTGCCGCCGTCGAACGCGAACGGTGTCGCCGTGCCGCCGAAGGCCGCTACCGATAACGGCAGCAGCGCCACGCCCGAGAAGAAGCCGCAGCCTTCCAGCGCAACCGCGAGCAATGCGACGTCGGCGCCGAAACCGGCACTTGAAGCGAACGCGAGGCCGGGCTCCGTGCCTGCGCCCGCCGCGCCTCCCGCCGCGGATGCCAACACGGGCTACTTCCTGCAGGTCGGCGCCTACAAGACCGCCGCCGATGCCGAACAGCAACGGGCGCGTCTGGGCTTCCAGGGCTTCGAATCGAAGGTCACGCAGCGCGACGCGGGCGGTGTCACGTACTATCGCGTGCGCATCGGGCCTTTCTCGAAATTCGAGGATATGAACACAACGCGCCAGCGGCTGTCTGATGCAGGAGTGGACACCGCCGTGATCCGCTTCACCAAACAGTAACCACAGGCCAACGTTTTTCCGCCTAAACAGGTCAACAGAACATGAAAAAGCTGCTAAGCATTCTTTTCCTCTCGCTCGGTCTCGTCGCAGGCGCGGCGCAGGCAACGCCCACCGCACCGGTCTCGGGTAAGGACTACACCGTCCTCGCGTCGGCGCAGCCGGTTGAAGTGCCGGCCGGCAAGATCGAAGTCACTGAATTCTTCTGGTATGGCTGCCCGCACTGCAATGAATTCGACCCGTTCCTCGAAGCATGGGTCAAGAAGCAGGGCCCGGACGTCGTCTTCAAGCGCGTGCCGGTCGCCTTCCGCGACGACTTCATCCCGCATTCGAAGCTGTATCACGCCGTTGATGCACTCGGCCTCGCGCAGCAACTCACGCCGAAGATCTTCAACGAAATTCACGTCAACAAGAACTACCTGCTGACGCCGGAAGATCAGGCCAAATTCCTCGCGAAGAACGGCGTCGATCCGAAGAAGTTCATGGACGCGTACAACTCGTTCTCGACGCAAAGCGAACTGCAACGTGACAAGAAGCTGCTCGACGCGTACAAGATCGAAGGCGTGCCGACGCTCGCCGTGCAGGGCAAGTATGAAACCGGCCCCGCCGCGACCGACAGCCTGCCGGGCACGATCCAGGTGCTGGATTACCTCGTCGCACAGGTCCGCGCGAAGAAGATGTAACGCCTGGGCGCCGGTATGAATTCACCGTTGAAGGTTTTCATTACCGGCGCATCGAGCGGTATTGGTCAGGCACTCGCCGCCGAATACGCGCGGCGCGGTGCGATTCTCGGGCTCGTCGCCCGGCGTGGCGAAGCACTCGCCGCGTTCGCGCAAGCCCATCCGCAGCACCCCATCTCCATTTATCCCGTCGACGTTCGCGATGCCGACGCGCTTGCGTCCGCCGCCGAAGCGTTCATCGCGCAGTATGGCTGTCCCGATGTCGTGATCGCGAATGCGGGCATCAGCCGCGGCGCGGTGACCGGGCACGGCGATCTGCGCGCCTTTCGCGACGTGATGGACGTGAACTACTTCGGCATGGTCGCGACGTTCGAGCCGTTCGCGCGCGCGATGATCGCTGCCCGCACAGGCACGCTGGTCGGCGTGGCGAGCGTCGCTGGCGTGCGCGGGCTGCCGGGTTCCGGCGCGTATAGCGCGTCGAAGTCGGCGGCGCAGAAGTATCTCGAAGCGCTGCGCGTCGAGATGCGGCCGCTGGGCGTCTCCGTCGTGACGATTGCGCCCGGCTATATCCGCACGCCAATGACCGAGCGCAATCCGTATCCGATGCCGTTCCTGATGGATGCGGACCGCTTCGCTGTGAAGGTTGCGAATGCGATTGCGCGAAAGACAGCATTCGCTACTTTTCCATGGCAGATGCGTGTCGCGGGCGCCATGCTGCACGTGCTGCCACGCTGGCTGTACGACTTCGCCTTCGAGAAGGCGCCGCGCAAACCCCGCTCGTCCGAGTAGCCGATGAACACGCGTGCGGTCGATGCAGCAGGTGTCGTGCACGAACGGGCCTCGCCCGATGCCCGGATTGTCTCGCTCGTGCCGAGCATCACCGAAACGCTGTTTGCCCTGGGGCTTGACCGGCAGATCGTCGGGCGTACCGGCTTTTGCGTGCATCCGCGCGAACGCGTGCGCAATGTGCCGAAAGTCGGCGGCACAAAGGCCGTCAATATCGATGCGATACGCGCGCTGCAACCCACCCATCTGATCGTCAATATCGACGAAAACGAAGCCGGTACGGTTGATCTGCTGCGCACGTTCGTGCCGCATGTCGTCGTGACGCATCCTTTGACACCGCGCGATAACCTCACGCTTTACGCGCTGCTCGGCGCGGTGTTCGATCGCGAAGAGGAAGCGCAGCGACTGTCACAGGCGTTCGAAACGCAGCTACGGGATATCGAACAGCGCACGTGGCCGGCGCAGCGCGTGCTCTATGTGATCTGGCGTGGTCCGTGGATGACGGTCGCGCGCGACACTTACATTTCGGCGATGCTCGATACGGTCAACTGGCAGACACTGCCAGCCATGAAAGGCGGAAACGCTGGCGCAGACCGGTACCCGACGTTTGACCTGACAGCGCCGTGGATCGCCGATGTCGACCGCGTGCTGCTTTCCAGCGAACCTTATCGTTTCACCGAAGCGCATCGGCGTGCACTTGAAAGTGACCCGGCTCTGGCGGGTAAACGCATCGAGCTGATCGATGGTGAGCTCGTGTCGTGGTACGGCGCTCGTGCGATTGACGGCATCGTGTATCTGGCGACGCTCGCATCTGCGCCGCCGGGGCGTTAGACATCGAGCATCGGGCGTCAAGCGCGGGGCGGCCTCATATCGGTATGCCGATTAAGTTGTTGTCGGCACAACCACCCAACGTTTAAGCTTTCTCCCAGGCGGGCACGCCTCGTCGCACCCAGTCGCACCACGCGCCCGCAGCGAAAAAGATTCACAATAAAGCGACCTGCATCAGCTGCCATCTACTTCATCGCAGCGCCATTGCAACGAATCAGACGCACTGCCTGACCACGTTTGTTATCGGAGATCCTATGCGCTTCAAACTGCTCGCCGCCGCCCTGCTCGCTACAGCGCCCGCGCTCGTCCTCGCGAAGCCGCTGACCGTCTGCACGGAATCGAGCCCGGACGGCTTCGACGTCGTCCAGTTCAACTCGCTCGTGACGACCAACGCGTCGGCCGATGTGATCTTCAACACGCTCGTGTCGTACGACGAAGCCGCGAAGAAAATCGTGCCCGCGCTCGCCGACAGGTGGGATGTGAGCGCCGACGGCCTCACCTATACGTTCCATCTGCGCCCGAACGTCCAGTTCCAGACCACCGACTACTTCAAGCCGTCGCACGCACTGAACGCCGACGACGTCGTCTTCACGTTCGGGCGCATGCTCGACGACAACAATCCGTGGCACAAGGTGACGGGCGCGAGCGGCTTCCCGCACGCGCAGTCGATGGGCCTCGTGAAGCTGGTGAAAGCCGTCACGAAGGTCGATGACAACACAGTCAAGTTCGAGCTCAGCGAACCGAACGCGACGTTCGTGCCGATTCTCTCGATGGGTTTCGCGTCGATCTATTCCGCCGAATACGCCGACCAGCTGCTGAAGTCCGACAAGCAGGTCGAACTGAACGCGAAGCCGATCGGCACGGGCCCGTTCGTGCTGAAGAGCTACACGAAAGACGCCGTGATCCGCTATGACGTGAACCCGTCGTACTGGGGCGCGAAACCGAAAGTCGATCGCCTGATCTACGCGATCACGCCGGACGCCTCCGTGCGTGCACAGAAGATCAAGGCGGGCGAATGCCAGATCGCGCTGTCGCCGAAGCCGCAGGACGTCGCCGATGCGAAGACCGACAAGTCGTTGAAGGTCGTGCAGACGCCCGCCTTCATGACGGCGTTCGTCGCGCTGAACACGCAGAAGAAGCCGCTCGACAATCCGAAGGTGCGTCAGGCGCTGAACATGGCGTTCGATCGCGCGACGTATCTGAAGACTGTGTTCGACAACACGGCATTGCCCGCCGTGAATCCGTATCCGCCGAACACGTGGAGCTACGACAGGGCGATCCAGCCCTATCCGTACGACGTCGCGAAAGCGAAGAAGCTGCTCGCCGATGCAGGTGTCGCGAACGGCTTCGAGACAACAATCTGGGTGCGCCCGAACGGCAGCGTGCTGAACCCGAATCCGAAGGCGGGGGCGGAACTGTTGCAGGCCGACTTCGCGAAGATCGGCGTGAAGGCGGACGTGAAGGTGATCGAATGGGGCGAGCTGATCAAGCAGGCGAAGCAGGGCCAGCACGATACGCTCTTCATGGGCTGGGCCGGCGACAACGGCGACCCGGACAATTACCTGTCGCCGCTCTTCAGCTGCAACGCGGTGAAATCGGGGATCAACTTCGCGCGCTATTGCGATCCGCAACTCGACAAGCTGATCGAGGAAGGCAAAGCGACGCCAGATCAGGTGAAGCGCGCGAAGGCGTATGAAGCCGCGCAGAAGATCATCCACGATCAGGCGCTGTGGATTCCGCTCGGGTATCCAACCGCAGCTGCACTGACGCGCACGAACGTGAGCGGTTATAGCGTGAGTCCGTTTGGCCGGCAGAACTTTGCGACGGTCGTCGTGCAGTAATCCTGCAAGAACGCTTTAGCAAGGCGCAAAAAAACCAGGCCCGTCGTTGGGCCTGGTTTTTTATGTGCAGCTACTTGTCATGACGTCATGGCGTCATGGCGTTAAGCTGAAAAGCGGATCACACCATCCTGATCGTGCTGTCGCTTCAGTTCACCCGCAAGCCACAGCAAATGCAGATGCGCGAGCGCCTCGCCCATCGCGAACGTGAGCTGATGGATGTCGAGTTGACGCCTGAACATCAACGGCACGATATCCGCCGCGCTGTGCGGCTTTTCTGCGCAGGCGGCGCGCACTTCGGCAAGCCGCGCGTCGTGATGGTCACGCAGCTGTCCAATCCGCGTGTGCACGCCGCGAAACGGCTTGCCGTGCGACGGCAGCACGAGCGTATCGGGCGCCATCGTCTCATAGCGGCCGAGCGATTCCAGATACAGCGCAAGCGGATTGCCTTCCGGCTCGATGTCGAACACCGACACGTTCGTCGAAATACGCGGCAATACCATGTCGCCGGAAATCAGCGCGCCGGTTTCCTCGCAATGCAGCGCGCAATGTTCCGGCGAATGACCAAAACCCGTCACGATGCGCCACGTCCGGCCACCGATCGCCAGCGCATCGCCTTCGCGCATCCGCCGATATTGCGCCGGCATGGAAGGCACCAGATTCGAGTAATAACTCGTGCGATTGCGCAACTGGTCGATCGACGCTTCGTCCGTCAGACCGTGGCGCGCGAAATGCGCAGCCGCGCGCTCGCCACCGGCGTTCGAGCCGTCGCCGGCCGCCATCACACGGCCGAGCATGTATTCGCCGAGCGAGATCCACAGCCGCACGTCCCAGCGTTTCTGGTCGCCGCCTGTGCAGATCCAGTCGGCAAGCCCAAGGTGATCCGGATGGCAATGCGTGACGATCACGCGGAGCACGGGCAGGCCTTCCAGCGCTGTGTCGAACACCTTTTCCCAGTTCGCCTTGATCGTCTCGCTGGCGACGCCGCAATCGACGACCGTCCAGCCCTCACGACCGTCGATTTCATCGCGCAGCAGCCACAGATTGATGTGGTCGAGCGCGAACGGCAGTGGCATGCGCAACCAGCGCACGCCAGGCGCGACGTCAAGGGCGTGGCCAGGTTCGGGAAGCGTGTCGCGGAAGGGATAGTCGAGCTGGTGTTCGAGAGCGTTCATCGTGGGTATCTGTCCTGGGGCTTTCCTGGGTGTCGTACGTGATGGCGCGCTCGCCGTTCGCGGCGGTGTTGCGCTTTGTCGAGGTTGACGATAACGTAAACGTCTAGCTTACGTCCAATCCGCTTTTCGCTTTAGGCCGGTCACTCACGGAACAGCCACGATGAACACGCAATACACCATCACTGAACTGGCGCGCGAATTCGACGTCACACCGCGCGCGATCCGCTTCTACGAAGACCAGGGTTTACTCTCGCCGAGCCGTGAAGGTTCGGGCGGCCTGCGCCGTGTCTATTCCGGACGCGACCGCACGCGTCTGAAGCTCACGTTGCGCGGCAAGCGGCTCGGCTTCACGCTGTCGGAAATCCGCGCCCTGCTCGATCTGTACGAATCGCCGACCGATACCGTGCCGCAACTGAACGCGTTTCTCGCGACGGTGACAAGCCATCGCGAAGTGCTCGAACGCCAGCTGGAAGACCTGAACGCGACGCTCGAAGATCTCGCGCAGTACGAAGCGCAGGCGCGCGCGCTGCTGGAAGGCGGCGCACGTCCGGTTGCCCGGGAAGCGGACACCGCCGGGTATCCGGCGGCCCGGCAATCCGGCGAGAAAGCGGCGCACTAGCTTCGGCGACGCTGCCCGAACGATACAATCACGGGTGTCTCCACGACATTAAAACGCACGCACAGTCGGTATGAATCAATTTCCCAAACTGCTTTCGTCGCAGATCGGCTTCGATGTCGCGCAGACCATGCTCGAGGGATTTGATCGTCATTACCGGATCTTTCGCGAGGCGGCCATCCACGCAAAAACGCTGTTCGAGGCCGGCGACTGGCTCGGGCTGCAAAAGCTCGCCCGCGAGCGCATCACGTCGTATGACGAACGCGTCGAGGAATGCGTCGTCCTGCTCGAAGACGAATACGACGCCGAAAACATCGACGATGAAGTCTGGCAGCAGATCAAACTGCATTTCATCGGCCTGTTGACGCGGCATCGTCAACCCGAGTGCGCGGAGACGTTCTTCAATTCCGTGTGCTGCAAGATCCTGCATCGCTCGTATTTCAACAACGATTTCATCTTCGTGCGGCCGGCCATCTCGACCGAATATCTCGAGAACGACGAACCCGCCGCAAAGCCGACGTATCGCGCGTATTACCCGGGCAAGGATGGCCTCCACGCGACGCTCGAACGCATCGTCACGAACTTCCAGCTGGAGCCGCCGTTCGAGGATCTGACACGCGACGTCGGCTGCGTGATGCAGGCCATTCGCGACGCGTTCGGCAACTTCGAAGAAGCGGCCAACTTCCAGATTCATGTGCTGTCGTCGCTGTTTTTCCGTAACAAGGCGGCGTATATCGTGGGGCGCATCATCAACGGCGAGGCGGTGCTACCGTTCGCGTTGCCGATACGTCATACACAGCCAGGCGTGCTGGCGCTCGACACAGTCCTGCTCAAGCGCGACCAGCTGCTGATCATCTTCAGCTTTTCGCACTCGTACTTTCTCGTCGATATGGAAGTGCCGTCGGCGTACGTGGCCTTTCTGCGCACGATCATGCAAGGCAAGCCGAAAGCCGAAATCTATACGTCGGTCGGATTGCAGAAGCAGGGCAAGAACCTGTTCTATCGCGATCTGCTGCATCACCTGAAGCATTCGAGCGACCGGTTCATCATCGCGCCCGGTATCAAGGGGCTCGTGATGCTGGTGTTCACGCTGCAGTCGTTTCCCTACGTGTTCAAGCTGATCAAGGACAATTTTCCGCCGCCCAAGGAAACCACGCGCGAGAAGATCCAGCAGAAGTATCAGCTCGTCAAACGACACGACCGGGTGGGTCGCATGGCCGACACGCTCGAATATTCGAGCGTCGCACTGCCGCTGTCGCGTCTCGACGACGCGCTGATCCGTGAGCTCGAGAAGGAAGTGCCGTCGATGCTCGAATACGAAGACGACAATCTCGTCATCAAGCATCTGTATATCGAGCGCCGGATGGTGCCGCTAAACCTTTACCTGCAGAACGGCACGGATGCCGACGTCGATCACGGCATCAAGGAATACGGCAACGCGGTGAAGGAACTGATGCAGGCGAACATCTTCCCTGGCGATATGCTGTACAAGAACTTCGGCGTGACGCGCCACGGGCGCGTCGTGTTTTACGACTACGATGAAATCGAATATCTGACGGACTGCAACGTGCGCGCCGTGCCGGCGCCGCGCAACGAGGAAGACGAACTGTCGGCCGAGCCGTGGTACTCCGTCGGCCCGCACGACATTTTCCCGGAGACGTACGGCACGTTCCTGCTCGGCGATCTGCGCGTGCGCGAGAGCTTCATGAAGCACCACGCCGATTTCTTCGACCCTGCGCTATGGCAAACCCACAAGGAGCATCTGCTCGCGGGCGAACTGCCCGACTTCTTCCCTTATGACCCGAGCATGCGATTCTGCAACCGCTATCCGGACCGCTTCTGCGTCCCGGACACAAAGCTGCAGAACGCTGACGGCGAGCGAGTCGCGCGTGTCGCATGAACCTCACGCGCAATCCGCTTCGCCCGTCCATGCTGTTATGACACCGGGCGCCTGAGCTGCCCTGAACCTGACCCGACGCATATGAATACGACCGTACAACCTCCTGCCAACCCGCTCTCGCATCTGTTCGACAACAACGAGGTGTGGGTTGCACGCAAGCTCTCCGAGGATCCGGAATATTTCTCGCGACTCGCGCATCAGCAGACGCCTGAATACCTGTGGATCGGCTGCTCCGATTCGCGCGTGCCGGCGAACCAGATCATCGGCCTGCCGCCGGGCGAAGTGTTCGTGCATCGGAATATTGCGAACGTCGTCGTGCATACGGACCTGAACTGTCTGTCGGTGATCCAGTTTGCCGTCGATCTGCTGAAGGTCAAGCACATCATGGTCGTCGGTCACTACGGATGCTCGGGCGTCGGCGCGGCACTGCACGGACGACGCATCGGCCTCGCCGACAACTGGCTGCATCACGTGCAGGACGTGCGTGCCAAACACGCGGCGCTGCTCGAGGAATGGCCGATGGGTGAAGCGCGTCACCGGCGCCTCGTCGAACTGAACACCATCGAGCAGGTCGTCAACGTATGCCGCACGACGATCGTCAACGACGCGTGGGCGCGCGGTCAGGAACTCACCGTACACGGCTGGGCGTACGGCGTGCACGATGGTCGCGTGCGCAATCTCGGCATGACGACCAGCGCGCCGGAAACGCTCGCTGCAACGTACGAACATTGCGTGGCCGCTGTATCGGCGAGCCGCGCGCACGAAGCCGACAACGACGTCGTCGCCGCCGATGCTGCGAAGCTCGGCGACGTGCCGGCGATCGTCGAAGGCGTGATCAAGGAGCTGAAGCATGAGTGAGACACAACGCGATCCGGTCGTGATCGTTTCGGTGGCGCGTACGCCGATGGCCGCATTTCAGGGCGATTTCGCCGCGTTGACGGCGCCGCAGCTCGGCGCGGTCGCGATCAGGGCCGCCGTCGAACGCGCCGGATTGAAGCCCGGGCAGGTCGAGGAAGTGGTGATGGGCTGCGTGCTGCCCGCGGGCCAGGGTCAGGCGCCGGCGCGGCAGGCCGCGCTCGGCGCGGGCCTGCCACTCGCCACCGGCAGCACGACCGTCAACAAGATGTGCGGTTCCGGCATGCGCGCGGCAATGTTCGCGCATGACATGCTGGCGGCAGGTTCGGTCGACGTCATCGTCGCGGGCGGCATGGAGAGCATGACGAACGCGCCGTATCTGCTACCGAAGGCGCGCGGCGGCATGCGCATGGGCCACGGTCAGGTGCTCGATCACATGTTCCTCGACGGCCTCGAAGACGCCTACGAAAAGGGCCGTCTGATGGGCACCTTCGCCGAGGAATGCGCGGGCTCGTTCGACTTTTCGCGTGAGAAGCAGGACGCGTTCGCGATCGAATCGCTGCAACGCGCGAAGCGTGCGAATGAAGACGGCTCGTTCGCATGGGAAATCGCGCCGGTCAAGGTGGAAAGCCGCAAAGGCGACGTGACAATCGGGCGCGACGAGCAGCCATTCAAGGCCAACCTCGACAAGATTCCGACGCTCAAGCCCGCGTTCAGCAAAACCGGCACGGTGACGGCGGCGAATTCATCGTCGATCTCGGACGGCGCGGCGGCGCTCGTGATGATGCGCGAATCGACCGCGAAACAGCTGGGCGTGACGCCGCTTGCGCGCGTCGTCGGTCATACGACGTTTGCGCAGGAGCCGGCTAAGTTCACGACGGCGCCCGTCGGCGCGATCCGCAAACTGTTCGAGAAGAACGGCTGGCGCGCGGACGACGTCGATCTGTACGAGATCAACGAAGCGTTCGCGGTCGTCACGATGGCCGCGATGAAGGAACACAACCTGCCGCACGACAAGGTCAACGTGAACGGCGGGGCGTGCGCGCTGGGTCATCCGATCGGCGCGTCGGGCGCACGCATTCTCGTCACGCTGATCGGCGCGCTGAAGCAGCGCGGGCTGAAGCGCGGCGTCGCGAGCCTGTGCATCGGCGGTGGCGAAGCGACAGCGATGGGCGTCGAACTGGTGTAAGGGTCGTTGCGCGTGCAACGTGATGGCGACGTCGGCACGGACCCGCGTAGGACTGAAACTGGAAACGCAAACGCGAAAGAGGTCTGCAGATGAAAACAGCGTTGATCGTGGGTGCGTCGCGCGGCATCGGTCGCGAGTTCGCCCGGCAGTACAAACGTGCGGGCTGGCGCGTGCTGGCCACCGCACGCGACGATGCCGCGCTCGACGCGCTGGCCGGCCTGGGCGCACAGACCTTCCCGCTCGACATCACCGAGCCTGAAGAGATCGCCGCACTCGGCTGGAAGCTCGATGGCGAACCGCTCAACGCGGCGGTGATCGTTGCGGGCGTGTACGGTCCGCGTACGGAAGGCGTCGAAACGTTCACTGCCGAAGATTTCAATCACGTGATGACCACCAACGTGCGCGGACCGATGCAGCTGATCCCCATCCTGCTGCCGCTCGTGGAGAATGCGGGCGGCGTGCTCGCGGTGTTGTCGAGCAAGATGGGCAGCATCAGCGACGCGAGCGGCACGACGGGCTGGCTGTATCGCGCGAGCAAGGCGGCACTTAACGACGCGCTCAAGATCGCCTCGCTCGAAACCACCCGCGCCACGTGTCTGGCGCTGCATCCTGGCTGGGTGCGCACCGACATGGGCGGCGCGCAGGCGGCGATCGATCCGGAACGCAGCGTCGCCGGCATGCGCGACGTGCTGGCGCAGGCCGCCGGCGCACGCGCCGCGTTCAATGGCCGCTTCTACCAGTACGACGGTACGCCACTCGAGTGGTGAGGAGACGAAACAACCATGGTGCTTGATCAGGACCATCAGATGATCCGCGACGCGGTTCGCACCTTCGTGCGCGAAGCCGTGACACCGCACGCCGCGCAATGGGATCGCGACCGCACGTTTCCGAAGGACGTGCATCGCCAGCTCGCGGGGCTGGGCGCGTACGGCGTGCTCGTGCCGGAGGAATACGGTGGCGCGGGGCTCGACGCACTCGCGCTCGCGGTGATCCTCGAAGAGATCGCGGCGGGCGACGGGGGCACATCGACGGCGATCTCGGTCAACAACTGCCCGGTCTGCAGCATCCTGCTCACGTACGGCAACGACGCGCAGAAACGTGACTGGCTCACGCCGCTCGCGCGCGGCGAGATGCTCGGCGCGTTCTGCCTGACGGAGCCGCAGGCCGGCTCGGATGCTTCGGCACTGCGCACCACGGCCACGCGCGACGGCGACGCGTACGTGCTGAACGGCGTCAAACAGTTCATTACGAGCGGGAAGCATGGCGACGTCGCGATCGTGATGGCCGTCACCGATAAAAACGCGGGCAAGCGCGGCATCAGCGCGTTTATCGTGCCGACATCGACGCCGGGCTACGTGGTTGCGCGCATCGAGGAGAAGCTCGGGCAACACTCGTCGGACACTGCGCAGATCATCTTCGAGAACTGCCGCGTGCCGGCCGCGAACCTTATCGGCGCCGAAGGTGAAGGCTACCGGATCGCGCTATCGGGCCTCGAAGGCGGACGCATCGGCATCGCTGCGCAAAGCGTCGGCATGGCACGCGCGGCGTTCGAAGCGGCGCTCGCGTATGCGAAGGAGCGCGAGAGCTTCGGCCAGCCGCTCTTTTCGCACCAGGCGGTGCAGTTTCGCCTCGCCGACATGGCGACGCAACTCGAAGCCGCGCGGCAACTGATCTGGCACGCGGCCGCGTTGAAGGACGCCGGCCAGCCGTGCCTCACCGAAGCGGCGATGGCGAAGCTGTTCGCTTCGGAAGCCGCGGAGCGCATCTGTTCCGCCGCGCTGCAGATTCATGGCGGCTACGGTTACCTGAGCGACTTCCCTGTCGAGCGGATCTATCGTGACGTACGCGTGTGCCAGATCTACGAAGGCACGAGCGATATCCAGAAGATCCTGATCGCACGCGGGCTGACCTGATCCTTCGATGACGCTCCGTGCCTCGACGACTGAAAGACCGTCAGATTGCCCTTGCGGCGGCGCCGCACCCAATGCGCGCAGCGACGCGAAGCCGCCGCGCTTTAACCAGTGTTGCGGCCGTTTCATCGACGGCGGCGAAACCGCGCCGACCGCGCTCGAACTGATGCGCTCGCGCTATAGCGCGTACGTGCTCGGCGAAACGGCGTATCTGCGCGCGACGTGGGCACCGCAAACCTGCCCCGCGGACCTCGACGCCAACCCCGACACCGCCGATGCGCCCCGCTGGCTCGGACTGCAGATCAAACGTTTCTTGCCCATCGACGCCGATCACGCGGAAGTCGAATTTGTCGCGCGTTACAAGGTTGGCGGAAGGGCGCACCGGTTGCACGAACTCAGCCGCTTTCTGCGCGGCGACGATGGCCGGTGGCGCTATGTCGACGGCGATGTAAGCGAACGCTGATTTCGGTCAGCTTACGGATATTTCTGGCGAGGTTGGCGCATTCCTTCATGGCCCTCAAATTCGCCGATATTTCCTGTTGGCCCCGCACCACATCATCTGGCGGGGCCAGAGCGGCTGCGGGCCGCGCCCCTCCTCGTTTTCCGCATTTGCGTGACCTGCCTGGGCGGATGTACCACCCTGATCCGGGGGTTCTCCTGCATTGCACAAAGATAATTTGTCGTGCCAGGATGCCCCTGTGGATCTTGCAGCGTCGGCTTTTCGCTGGCGCTTGAATAACGGCGTGAGCGGTCTGCGCGCCGGCCGGCTTTCGGTTCATCCCGTACGAAATCAAACCGTGTGCGAGCGCCTTTGCGCCACATACGTGAGACTCTTTTGCGCTCAAAAGGGCGTTGAAATGGATTCGTCAGGTCGGGCCGCAAGCGTGGCAGTTCTCAGGTGGCGTCTAAGGCAGGTGGGCAGAGCGGATGGTGTTCAGGAACATTTTGACCGGATGGATCGTCATGGCGTGTGCGACGCTTGCCGCATCGCCGGTCTGCGCCGATCCGCTTCACGACACCCCGGCTGGACCGCTTGCAAGCGCTCACGTGCCGCGCATTGCCCTCGATGACGCATACCTTCCCACGGTTCCCGCCAGTCTGAATGAGCAGATCATCAGCATTCCAGCGGATGCATCGGGCTCGATCACACTCGAAACGACGATCTACAAGCCGGACGGCGCGGGCCCGTTCCCGATGATCGTCTTCAACCACGGCAAGATCCACGGCGATCCGCGCACCCAGGAGCGCAGCGATCCGCTGCCGCTCGCCCGCGAATTCGTGCGACGCGGCTATGTCGTCGTGGCGCCGAACCGCCGCGGTTTTGCCGGATCGGGCGGCACCTACGAGCAGGACGGCTGCGACGTCGCACGCAATGGGCTCGGTCAGGCAGCCGACGTCGCGGCGACCGTGAGCTTCATGTCGAAGATGCCGTACGTCGACGCGACGCATATTGCGGTGTCCGGCACATCGCACGGCGGGCTGGCGACGATTGCATACGGGCCGGAAGCGGCTTCCGGTGTGCGGGCGCTGATCAATTTTTCGGGCGGATTGCGGCAGGATTCGTGCACCGACTGGCAGGGCAACCTCACGCAGGCGTTCGGCGACTACGCGGAGAAGACGCGTGTGCCTTCGCTGTGGCTGTATGGCGACAACGATTCGATCTGGCCGTCGGCGCTGGTTGGGAAGATGTACACCGCGTACGTGGAGCATGGCGCGAGCGCGAAGATGATCGATTTCGGCGCGTACAAGAATGACGCGCACCGACTGGTGGGCGATCGCGACGGCGTGCGGGTGTGGTGGCCGGCGGTCGAGGCGTTCCTTGCACGGGTCGGGATGCCGACGGGCATCCAGTATCGGGTTGCCGATCCAGCGCCGCCGAAGCCGACGGGTTTTGCTGCTATCGATGCAGTGGACGCTGTGCCGTTTCTCGATGAAGCGGGACGGACTGGGTATCGGAACTTTTTGCACCAGTATCCAAGCCGGGCGTTTGCTGTTTCGGATTCCGGATCGTGGTCGTGGGCCGAGGGTGGCGATGATCCTATGTCGGTGGCAGTCGCTAACTGTCAGAAGCATAGTGCCGATGCTTGCCGGCTTTATGCTGTGAATGATGCCGTTGTCTGGAAGGACCCTGCCGGGTCGCAGACGGCTTCTGGGTCTTCTGATTCTGACGAGAAGGGGGCGCTCGCTAGTCGCGAGTGAGGGTTGGTTTTTTTTGCCTTTTCTTGTTGGGCTTTCTCTTTGGCCTTTCTCGTTGGCCTTTCTCTTTGGCCTTTCCTTGTATTCATGTCGGTCTATTGGCGTTGCCCCTGTGCGGGGCAGCACCTACTTTTCTTTGTCCTTGCCAAAGAAAAGTAGGCAAAAGAAAGGCGCCGAAAACTCGTCCGTTCCGGAGTGTGTCGCCACCGGGGAATGGCACCCCATGAAGTGTCGCCCCCGCGCTTCACACGGCATGGGTCCGCACACGATCTGATCCCCCGCGCAGCACCGCTCGTGACACAGGGCTCATTCATCCGACTCCGCACTTCGTGCGTCGCCGCCAGGTGCGCCCACATCTGCATGCTGCCTCGCATCGCCGAAGTCAACTAACCCGCGTAGTTTTCGTGTCTGGCCGCAACTCACGCGCCGCAGACAACGATCAGCTTTCCATCCAGATCACCCCAACGAGACTTGCACCGCGTGGCGCCCTAAATATCGACCGGCGGTCAGCGGTCAGCGGTCAGCGGCCAGCGGTCAGGACTGTTGTCCCAGGCAAATCTGTCCGCGACGCACGCAGTGTGGAGTGGGGTGGATGAGCCCTATGTCACAAGCGGTACTGCGCTGGGGATGGTCTCGTGCGCGGACCCATGCCGCGTGAAGGGTGAGGGCGACACTTCATGGGGTGCCATTCCCCGGTAGCGACACACTCCGGAACGGACGACATTTCGGCGCCTTTCTTTTGCCTACTTTTCTTTGGCAAGGACAAAGAAAAGTAGGTGCCGCCCCGCACAGGGGCGACGCAAATAGACCGACGTGAATACAAGGAAAGGCCAACAAAAGGCTCAAGACGCACAGGAAGAAGCGCCCGAGTGCAAGGACGCCCCGAAGAAAGTCCCCTTGGGGAAGAAAGAAAAGCAGGTGCCGCCCCGCACAGGGGCAACACCAATAGACCGACATGAATGCAAGGAAAGGCCAACAAAACCAGAACAGACCAAAACCCAAAACCAAAACAAGCAAAGACCAAAAAGCAAAAGCACAGGCAAGGACCGAAAAAACCAGCCCGCCCGCCGCCCAAGGCGCAAAACAACCGACATCGCGCAAAGATTTCCCCCGACCCACCCCTTCACTTTGCCGTCGTCAACTCCGCCCATTTCCCTCCTTCTAAAACGAACAGACCCGACCTGCGAACAACATCGCAAAACCCCAACCCGCGCAGCGAAAAGCGGCAAATTTCCCCTAATGCAAACAACAAAATAAACCGCTAATCTCGGTCCCGCCGCGGCCGGAAAAGGCCGCCCCCACCCCGTCGCGACAAAAAAACATCCGACGAATAGACAGAAACCGCATGAGCATGCGCACCAACGAAGACTGGATCACCCGCAGCCTGCGTGCCGTCTGGCACCCCTGCACCCAGATGAAGCACCATGAGAGCCTGCCGCTCATCGCCGTCGCGCGTGGTGCCGGCCCGTGGCTCTATGACCGCGAAGGCCGTCGCTATCTCGACGCCATCAGCTCCTGGTGGGTCAACCTCTTCGGCCACGCCAATCCGCGCATCAACGCCGCGCTCAAAACGCAACTCGACACGCTCGAGCACGCAATGCTCGCCGGTTGCACGCACGAGCCCGCCATCGAACTCGCCGAACGTCTGCACGCGCTCACTCACTGCACACTAGGTCACGCATTCTTCGCGTCGGATGGCGCGTCCGCAGTTGAGATCGCGCTCAAGATGAGCTTCCATACATGGCGCAATCGCGGCCACGATGAGAAACGCGAATTCGTCTGCGTCGCGAACAGCTATCACGGTGAAACGATCGGCGCACTCGGCGTCACCGACGTCGCCCTCTTCAAGGACGCCTACGATCCACTGATCCGCAACGCGCATGTCGTCGCGTCGCCGGATGCGAGGCTCGCCCGCAAAGGCGAAACAGCCGCAGACGTCGCACAACGCGCGCTCGATAATGTGCGCGCCCTCTTCGACTCGCGCGCCAGACACATCGCCGCGCTGATCGTCGAGCCGCTCGTGCAATGTGCAGCCGGCATGGCAATGCACGACGCGTCATACATCGCCGGCTTGCGCGCGCTGTGCGATCAGTACGGCATCCATCTGATTGCCGATGAAATCGCCGTCGGCTGCGGTCGCACCGGTACCTTCTTCGCGTGCGAGCAGGCAGGCGTATGGCCCGATTTCCTGTGCCTGTCGAAAGGGATCAGCGGCGGCTATCTGCCGCTGTCGATCGTGCTCTCGCGCGACGAAATCTTCGAAGCCTTCTACGACGACGATACCGCCCGCGGCTTTCTGCATTCGCATTCGTACACGGGCAATCCACTCGCGTGCCGCGCCGCGCTCGCCACACTTGACCTCTTCGAGAGCGATAACGTCCTCGCCGCCAACGCGAAAAAATCCGCAACGTTGCGCGCAGCACTCGAACCGCTCGCAACGCATCCGCATGTACGAAACCTTCGCCAGTGCGGGACGATCTTCGCATTCGATGCCGTCATCGAAGACGCGACCCAGGCAAAAACCTTCTCGCGCCGCTTCTTCGAAAACGCGTTGCAGCGCGAACTCCTGCTGCGTCCGATCGGCACGACCGTGTATCTGATGCCGCCCTACATCCTCGACGACGCAGAACTCGCGTTGCTCGCATCACGCACGCGCGAAACGTTCGACGCCACACTCACGGGAACCTGCTAATGCAATTGCTGGACACACTCACACAAGGCCTGAACGATATCGACACACGCGGTCTGCGACGTCGTCGTCGCACGATCGACACGCCGTGCGCCGCCCACATGACCGTCGACGGTCGCGAGATCATCGGCTTTGCCAGCAATGACTATCTGGGTCTCGCCGCGCACCCGCAACTCGTCGCGGCCATCGTCGAGGGCGCGCAACGCTACGGCGCGGGCAGCGGCGGCTCGCATCTGCTCGGCGGCCATTCGCGCGCGCACGCACAGCTCGAAGACGATCTCGCCGCGTTTGCCGGTGGCTTCGTCGACGCGCCGCGCGCGCTGTATTTCAGCACCGGCTATATGGCGAATCTCGCAACGCTGACCGCGCTCGCCGGCCGCGGCACGACGCTCTTCTCCGATTCGCTGAACCACGCGTCGCTAATCGACGGCGCGCGCCTCTCGCGCGCCGATGTGCAGATCTATCCGCACGGGGACGCTGACGCACTCACAGCGATGCTCGAAGCATCGGATGCCGCTGTGAAGATGATCGTCACCGATACGGTCTTCAGCATGGACGGCGACATCGCGCCGCTCACCGCACTCGTCGCGCTGGCGGAAAAGCATGGCGCGTGGCTCGTCGTCGACGATGCGCACGGCTTTGGCGTACTCGGCCCGCAGGGACGTGGCGCGATCGCGCATGAAGCGCTGCGTTCGCCACACCTCGTGATGGTCGGCACGCTCGGAAAAGCAGCGGGCGTGTCGGGCGCATTCGTGGTTGCGCATGAGACGGTGATCGAATGGCTCGTGCAGCGCGCGCGTCCGTACATCTTCACGACGGCTTCCGCGCCTGCCGTTGCACATGCGGTATCGGCGAGCCTGCGCATCATCGGTGGCGACGAGGGCGATACGCGTCGCGCGCATCTGCAGACGCTGATCGAACGCACGCGCGCGATGCTGAAGACAACCTGCTGGCTGCCGGTTGATTCGCATACCGCCGTGCAGCCGCTCATCATCGGCGCGAACGAAGCGACCCTCGACGTCGCCGCCGGACTCGATCGCGCCGGCCTGTGGGTGCCGGCGATCCGGCCGCCGACGGTGCCTGCGGGCACTTCACGTCTGCGCATTTCGCTGTCCGCCGCGCATTCGCATGAAGATCTCGACCGGCTCGACGCGGCATTGAAAACGTTGAGCGGGTGCGTTGCATGAACGCGCCGTTGTCCGTATTCGTCACCGGTACCGATACCGAGATCGGCAAGACGCTGGTCGCGGCGGCGTTGCTGCGCGGCTTCGCACGCAAAGGCCTGCGCGCAGCCGCGATGAAACCGGTCGCCGCGGGCGCGTTCGAGCGCGATGGCGTATTGCACAACGAGGACGCCGATCAGCTCGACGCGGCGGCGAACGTTTTGCTTCCGCCCGGGATGCGCACACCGTTTCTGCTTCGCGAGCCTGCTGCACCGCATATCGCGGCCGCGCTGGAAAACGTGTCGCTCGATATCGCGCATATCGCGAATTGCCACGCGCAGGCGATGAAGCTGGCGGACGTGGTCGTCGTAGAAGGCGTCGGCGGTTTTCGTGTGCCGCTCACCGATGCGCACGATACGGCCGACCTCGCGCTCGCCCTGAACCTGCCGGTGGTACTCGTCGTCGGCATGCGGCTCGGCTGCATCAGCCACGCATTGCTCACCGCAGAAGCGATCGCCGCACGCGGGTTGACACTGGCGGGCTGGGTCGCGAACCGCGTCGATCCATCAATGAATTTCGCAGACGAGAACATCGCCACGATCCGCGACTGGCTGGACCGGCATTACGACGCGCCGCTGCTTGGCACCGTGCCGCATATGAGCCCCGCTTCGCCCGACGCCGCCGCGAATCATCTCGACATCGCCACCTTATTGCACGCGCTGCGCGAAGCGACGGGCAGCGCTGAACCCACATCGAACTCCGTCTACAAGGATTGACGCCATGACCGAACTCCATACCGAAGCCACGCCAGGCGAACCGTCGGCGCAGAATGCGGCGAACATTGCGAATGCTGCGAACGCGACGTCATCGCCCGCTCGCTGGCGCGTCGCCGACATCGTCGCTTTGTACGAACTGCCGTTCAACGATCTGCTGTTCCGCGCGCAGCAGGTGCACCGCGAGCATTTCGATGCGAACAGCGTGCAGTTGTCCACGCTGCTGTCGATCAAGACGGGCGGCTGCGAGGAAGACTGCGCGTACTGTCCGCAGTCGGTGCATCACGACACGGGCCTGAAAGCCGACAAGCTGATGCCGGTCGATGACGTGCTCGCCGCTGCACGCGTCGCGAAGGAAAACGGCGCGACACGCTTCTGCATGGGCGCGGCCTGGCGCAATCCAAAGGACCGCCACCTGGAGCCGATCAAGGAGATGATCCGCGGCGTGAAGGCAATGGGTCTTGAGACCTGCGTCACGCTCGGCATGCTCGAACCGCATCAGGCGCATGGCCTGCGCGAAGCGGGCCTCGATTACTACAACCACAACCTGGATACGTCGCCGGAGTTCTACGGTCAGATCATCTCGACGCGCACCTATCAGGACCGACTCGACACGCTCGAACGCGTGCGCGACGCAGGCATCAACGTGTGCTGCGGCGGGATCGTCGGACTTGGCGAATCGCGTCGCGAGCGTGCCGGCCTGATCACGCAGCTGGCCAACATGGAGCCGTATCCGGAATCGGTGCCGATCAACAACCTGGTGCAGGTCGAAGGCACGCCACTCACCGGAACTGAACCCCTCGATCCGTTCGAATTCGTGCGCACCATCGCAGTTGCGCGCATCACGATGCCGAAGGCGATGGTCCGCCTGTCAGCCGGACGCGAACAGATGGACGAGGCCCTGCAGGCGATGTGCTTCCTTGCGGGCGCGAACTCGATCTTCTACGGCGACCAGTTGCTGACTACCAGCAATCCGCAGGCCGAAGCCGACCGCAAACTGCTGGAGCGACTCGGCATCCGTGCCGAAGCGTCGCAGCAAATGCCACTCGATCAAAGCGGCTGCGAGCATGGCTGCGACCGGCACTGAGTCTCCCGGTTCGGCGCTGCCATTGCGCAGCGCCGCTGCCTGAGTGCGAAAAGGCCGCCTGAGCGATTGCTCAGGCGGCCTCCTTGTTTGTGCTGCTGCAGACGCCGGCGCGCGGTCAGCCCATCATTTCCGGTCGACGATGATCTGATCGAACGTACCGCCATCCGAGAAATGCGTCTGCTGCGCCTTCTGCCAGCTGCCGAATTCCTGTTCGACGGTGAACGTCTTGAGCGGCTTGAATTCGCTTGCATGCTTCGCGAGCACACTCGCTTCGCGCGGACGCAGATGATGCTGCGCGATGATTTCCTGCGCGGCCGGCGAGTACAGAAACTCCAGATACGCCTGCGCTTCCTTGCGTGTGCCGCGCCTGTCGACTACCTTGTCGACGATCGTCACCGGCGGCTCAGCCAGCAAACTGATCGACGGATAGACCGCTTCGAAATTGCCCGCGCCCACACCCGTGTCGATCAGCGACACCTCGTTCTCAAACGTCACCAGCACATCGCCGATATCGCGCTGCGTGAACGTCGTCGTCGCGCCGCGACCGCCCGCGTCGAGCACCGGCACATTCCTGAAGATGGCCTTTTCGAAGTCGAGCGCCTGCGCGTCGGTGCCGCCGTGCTGCTTGCGATAGCCCCAAGCCGCCAGATACGTGTAGCGGCCATTGCCCGACGTCTTCGGATTGGCGATCACGACCTGCACGCCGGGCTTCGCGAGGTCGTCCCAGTCCTTGATGTGCTTCGGATTGCCCTTGCGCACGAGGAACACCATCGTCGTCGTGTACGGCGCGCTGCCGTTCGGCAGACGCTCGCGCCAGTTCGCGGGCACAAGCTGGCCGCGCTCGGCGAGCAGATCGATGTCATTCGGCTGGTTCATCGTGACGACGTCCGCCTGCAGACCCTGCGTTACCGAGAGCGCCTGCGCGCTCGACGCGCCGTGCGACTGACGGATCGACACCGTTTCGCCCGTCTTCTGTCTGTATGCGACAACGAAGCTCGCGTTGATGTCCTTGTAAAGCTCGCGCGTCACGTCATAGGACACGTTCAGCAACGACGTATCCGCCCACGCGCTGCTCACGCCGCCTGTCGACAGCGTCAGCGCTGTCATGCCCGCTGCCAGCCAGCGCGCTTTCCCCGAATTGCCTGCCATTGCGTCTCCGCTCGTTGATGATGAATGCGTGCGCCGCCTGCGACCGATCCGCGGCTCAAAGCGCGATTTTATCGGATCACCTGAAGGGCTGCCGCTACGGCGTGAGGTTTGTCCTACACCGTTTGATCGAGTGCCCGATATCGTCTGGATTCCGTACGATAGGCTCGTTGCCCTTATCTCGCAGCCTTACGGGGTCGTTCGCTTGAGACTTGCGAATGAATCTGTCAATTTTGTTCGCGGGATGGTTCGCCACACAATGAAAGCCCTATACGATGATTCTCCAAAGTTGATCGATGCGAGCGGGCAGGAGAGGCCGCATCCAGCATTTCGCCGAAGTCAGGGGAGTGATATGGCCATTTACATCAGCAGGCTCGACGCCGCCATCCGGCAGATCAAAGAGGATGTCAAAGGTTTGCGGCAGGACATTCGTGACCTTCGCGATGTGATGTTCAACAACCTCCGCGAACTCCGCTCTGAGTTTCGGGCCGATCACAGTGCGCTTAGGGATGAGGGGCGCGCTGACACTGGTGCCGTGCGGACTGAGGTCCATACTGATATCAGCGAACTTCGAACCGGGATGGGCCAGTTCCGAACCGGGGTTCACGCTGACATCGGCGCACTCCGGACTGAGGTTCGCGCCGATATCAGCGAGTTCCGGACTGAGGTTCGCGCCGACATCGGCGAACTTCGAACCGAGATGAGCCAGTTCCAAACCGGAGTTCACGCTGACATCGGCGCACTCCGGACTGAGGTTCACGCCGACATCGGCGAGCTCCGGACTGAGGTTCGCGCCGATATCGGCGAGCTCCGGACTGAGGTTCGCACCGATATCAGCGAGCTCCGGACCGAGGTTCGCACCGATATCAGCGAACTTCGAACCGAGATGGGCCAGTTCCGGACCGAGGTCAGTGCCGATATCAGCGAACTCCGCACAGAGACGGGCGACCTCCGAACCGAAGTCCGCGCCGATTTCCGCGAACTCCGCGTGGAAATCCGTCTCATGTGGGCCGGGTTCTTCGCGCTAGGAGGCGTCATGGCGAAAGGATTTCACTGGTTCTGACCGGCACGGCATCGCCAACGCGTAGCCACTCCCTGTTTCATCAAACAAACGCCTGCGCCGCCAGTTCGACCGCCTCCTCGCGAAATCGCAGCGGCGCCGCGCAATGCACCAGCGTATCGACGAAGTACTTCGCTCGCGGCCAGGGGCCAAACCCTGCCGCAGTATTGATGTGTCCCGCATCACCCAGATTGACGAACGCGCTGCCGAGACGCTGCGCGAGTTCCCGGCGCCGGCGAGCGGCATCCACGGGTCGGTTTCGCTGCCGATCAGGATTGACGGCACGCCAAGGCGTCGCGCTTCGAATGCGCCGGCGAACGCGAACTTCTCGGGACTCGCTGGTGCGACGAACAGCACGCCAGCGACATCGGCCGCGTGCGTAGCCTGCTGCAACGCATGGGCCGTCGCGAGGCAACCGAAGCTATGCGCGGCGAGTACGAGCGGACCGCGCTCGCGCGCGATCAGGTCGCGAACCGACTGTGCCCAGCCGTTGAGGTCAGGCGCGTCCCAGTCGGCCTGCTCGACGCGCAGCGAGCGGGCGAACTGTCGTTCGAGCCAGGTTTGCCAGTGCGCGCCCTCGCTGCCATGCAGGCCGGGCACGGTGACAAGGCGCGGCGGCCATGTCGATTTACTGCACGAAGACATGATTCTTCTCACGGGCGTGATCCGGGAGGTCATTGTGGCGTGCAAGGCCGTACCGTCGAACTAATTTTTCGTGCTTTGTTTATCGTACGATCAGCGAGGCGGCTCCGCGGTTCAGCATCCTTCGTACAAGCTACCGCCATCCGGCTCGCGCGCGTTGCCTCCCGAAAAAGTAGAATGAAGCCTGTCCATAAAAGGAGAACGCCTCATGTCGTCAACACCGTCCGGACAGCCGCGCCCGCTGCAACCATTTCACCTCGCATTTCCGGTGACCAGCCTGGAAAATGCCCGCGCATTCTACGGCGACCTGCTCGGTTGCCCTGAGGGCCGCAGTTCGCCGGAATGGGTCGACTTCGATTTCTTCGGCCACCAGCTGGTCGCGCATCTCGCGCCGAACGAAGTGAGCCGCGCGGGCGTCAATGCGGTCGACGGCGACGACGTGCCGGTCCGTCATTTCGGCGTCGTGCTGACGATGGATGACTGGCACGCCCTCGCGGAGCGTCTGAAGGCCGCCGGCACGCGCTTCATCATTGAGCCGCACATCCGCTTCAAGGGCGAGGTCGGCGAGCAGGCGACGATGTTCTTCCTCGATCCGTGCGGTAATGCGCTCGAATTCAAGGCATTCAGGGATATCGGGCGACTCTTCGCCAAATGACACGCACCGGACGCCAAAAATCGACGAGCGTATGAGAATACTTTTCTACATGCCGCATTCGGACGCGGGTGCGTGGCTTCACGACTTCGCCCGCGCGCTGCCCGACGCCGCCCTGCGCGAATGGCAACCAGGCGATCACGCACCGGCCGATTTTGCCGTGGTCTGGCGGCCGCCGCGCGAGATGTTTGCGGGCCGCGACGACCTGCGCGCCGTGTTCAATCTGGGCGCGGGTGTCGACGCGATTCTCGCGCTTGAACACTCGCATCCCGGCACATTGCCACGCAGCGCACAGATCGTGCGTCTCGAAGACTCGGGCATGGCGCCGCAAATGGCCGAATACGTTACCCACGCGGTGCTGCGCTACATGCGTCGTTTCGACGAATACGAACGCCAGCAAGCCGAACGCAGCTGGAAAGAGCTCGACCCGCATCCGCGCGCCACATTCACCGTCGGCGTACTCGGGCTAGGCGTGCTTGGCGCGCATGTCGCGAAGACGCTGGCGTCGTTCGGTCTGCCGGTGCGCGGCTACAGCCGCAGCGCCAAACAGATCGACGGCGTGTCGACCTACGCAGGCGATGCGCATTTCGATGCGTTTCTCGACGGCGTCAAGGTACTGGTCAATCTGCTGCCCCATACGCTGGACACTCGCAATGTGCTGAACACCGGCACTTTCGCGAAGCTCGCGCACGGCGCGTATCTCATCAACGTGGCGCGCGGTGGGCACCTCGTCGAACCGGATCTGCTCGACGCGCTCGCGCGCGGCCAGCTCGCTGGCGCTACGCTCGACGTTTTCCGCGAAGAGCCCTTGCCGCCCGATCACCCATTCTGGCAGGAGCCCCGCATCACGATCACGCCGCATATTTCAGCAGTGACGTTGCGCGAAGACAGCGTCGTGCAGGTCGCGCGCAAAATCGAAGCGGTGATGCGCGGCGAAACGGTCACCGGTGTAGTCGATCTCGCGCGCGGATACTGAACACAATCAACAGGCCGCCTCGATGCGGCAGGAGACAGTCATGGCGTTGCCTCAGGCAGTGAAAATCGTCGAAGTCGGTCCGCGCGACGGGCTTCAGAACGAAAAGGAGTTCGTGCCCACGAACATCAAGATCGACCTCATCAACCGGCTGTCGGCCGCGGGATTTCGCAATGTCGAGTCTGCGTCGTTTGTGTCGCCGAAATGGGTGCCGCAGATGGCTGACGGCGCTGAAGTCATGGCCGGCATCGAGCGCCGCCCGGGCACACTCTATTCGGTGCTCACGCCGAACCTGCGCGGCTTCGAGGGCGCGCTCGCCGCGAAAGCCGACGAAATCGTGATCTTCGGCGCAGCGAGCGAAGCGTTCTCGCAGAAGAACATCAATTGCAGCATCGCGGAAAGCATCGCGCGCTTCGAGCCGGTCGCGCAAGCCGCGAAGGACGCCGGGCTGCGCATTCGCGGCAGCGTGTCGTGCTCGCTGGGCTGCCCGTATCAGGGCGAGGTGCCGGTGGCGTCGGTGGTCGATGTGGTCCATCGCTTTGCGGCGCTGGGCTGCGATGAGATCGATATCGCCGATACGATCGGCGTCGGTACACCGAAGCGCACGCGCGAAGTCTTCGAAGCGGTGACAAAAGTATTCCCACGCCAGCACCTGTCGGGCCACTTCCACGATACGTACGGCCAGGCGCTCGCCAACATTTACGCCGCGCTACAGGAAGGTATCGAGATCTACCACGCGTCGGTGGCGGGGCTCGGTGGCTGTCCGTATGCGAAAGGTGCGACGGGCAACGTCGCGACCGAAGACGTCCTGTACCTGATGAACGGCCTCGGCATCGCGACCGGCATCGATCTCGCGCAGGTTGTCGCGATCGGCGATTTCATCTCGACGTCGATCGGAAAGCCGAACGTTTCGCGCGCCGGCAAGGCGCTGCTCGCAAAGGCGCGCAGCGAGCAGGCGTCGTGCATTTGACGCGATGCGAACACCCGCAAGCCACAGGCAATACGGAAAGACAGACATGACGGAAAGTAACGCCACGATCTCCCAGGAAACCGAAAACCTCGAGGCACTCCCCGATTCCGCACGGCGCGTCGCGCTGCTGCTGCGCGAGCGCGGTCACGCAAAACCGGTTGTCATGCTGCCGGAAACTGGCAAGACGTCGGCGGAAGCGGCGGCTGGACTGGGCTGTTCGGTCGCGCAGATCGCGAAGTCGATCCTGTTCCGCCGTCGTGACGACGATGCGCCCGTGCTCGTGATCGCGAGCGGCGTGAACCGCGTCGACGAAAAGAAGGTCGCGGCACAGGTCGGCGAGATCGGACGCGCGGACGCGAAATTTGTCCGGGAGAAAACGGGCTATGCGATCGGCGGCGTATGCCCGATCGGGCACGCTACGGCGCCCGTCACGCTGATCGATGCCGACCTGCTCGCGCTCGACAGCCTGTGGGCAGCGGCCGGCCATCCGCACGCGGTGTTCAATCTGTCGCCGCAGGAACTGGTCGCGCTCACGGGCGCGCCGATCGCCGACGTCGCGCTTCGCGAACCGGCATGAGCATGAGCAACGACGGCGGCAGCGGCACGAGCGGCAGCAACAGCAGCAGCATCGCCGGAACGGAGCACACCGCGCCGGTGCCGTCGCCGTGCATCGACGTGTGCCGCATGAATCGGGACACAGGCTGGTGCGACGGATGCCTGCGCACGATCGATGAAATCGCCGGCTGGTCGTCGTTCGACGATCGGCAAAAGCGCGCGGTGTGGGACACCATCGATCTGCGTCACAAGCAACTCGTCGCTGACAGGAAGCCGTCGACATGAACGCGCCGCCACGGGTCGTCACGATCGGCGAGACGTTTAGCAGCACGCTGGCGCTGTCGGCGGATTCGGTGAAATCGTTCGCATCGCTGGTGAGCGATCTGAACCCGCTGCATCACGACGACGCCTACGCGGCCGCGAGCGGCTTTGGCGGATTGATCGCGTCGGGCACGCAGCCGTCGGCGCATTTCATGGCCCTGCTCGCGACGCATTTCTCGACGTACGCGCAACCGCTCGGCCTTGAATTCGACATCAAGCTGAAGAAGGCGGTCTACGCCAGCGACACGCTCACCATTACGTGGCGGGTGCGCCACGCATGGTGGAAACCGAGCCTCAACGGCGACCTCACGCAACTCGACGGCGAGGTCGTGAACCAGCGCAGCGAAATAGTGCTGCTCGGCACGTCGACGATTCTTGTCATGCCGAAGCCGGAGGCCGCCGCTCAATGATCGCGCTGCCTGAGTCGATCCGCGTCTTCGAACGAGGCTGGCTGTCGTCCAACAACGTGTTGCTGGTCGACGATGTGTGTGCCGCGCTCGTCGATACAGGCTATGCCGCGCATGCGGAGCAGACAGTCGCGCTCGTCCGGCAGGCGCTCGGCGCGCGGCCGCTTGATCTGATCGTCAACACGCATCTGCATTCGGACCATTGCGGCGGCAACGCGCTGCTGCAGGCAGCCTGGCCGTGCCGCACGGCGATTCCAGCGTCGGAGGCGGACGCCGTGCACAACTGGGACGAGACGCGTCTGACCTTCCACGCTACCGGGCAAACGTGCGAGCGCTTCACCTTCACCGAAACGATCGAACCCGGCGCGACGCTCACGCTCGGTGCGCTGCAATGGGACGTGCTCGGCGCGCCCGGCCACGATCCGCATTCGCTCATGCTGTACTGCGCGGCGGAACGCCTGCTGATCAGTGCCGACGCGCTGTGGGAAAACGGTTTTGGCGTGATCTTCCCGGAACTGGAAGGTGAAAGCGGTTTCGTGGAAGAACAGGCGGTGCTGGAGATGATCGCGCAGCTTGACGTGCGGGTAGTGATCCCTGGGCACGGCGCGCCGTTCACCGACGTGCAGCCGGCGCTCGAAAAGGCGTTCTCACGCCTCGCGTGGCTGCGCGCCGACCCCGCGCGCAATGCGAAGAATGCGCTGAAAGTGCTAATCGTGTTCAAGCTGCTGGAGGTACGCGCGATGACGTTCGACACGCTGCTGACGATGCTTGACGAAGCGTCCGCGATGCGTGCCGCCGCGCGGATGCTGGCATCGCGGGAGAACTGGCCGGCGCTGCTGAAAGACCTGATCGAAGGTCTCGCGAAGAACGGCGCGCTGACCGTCGATGGCGCGCGCATTCTTGCGCCTGCTGCGTGACCCTGCAAACCGTCCCGCCGGACAATCTGGCCACACAGACAACCGGCCGCACAAAAAAGAAAGCCGCTCACCAGCGATGGCGAACGGCGCAATTTTTGACGACGTGATCAACGTCGAAAAGGATGATACCGGGCGGACCTTTCGAACGCATCGGTGATTTCCCTACAGAACCATGACGATCGTTGTAAACCCGCATACAGGCGGGCGTTGCACGGCGCGCACGTAAGCGTCTGCAACATTCACCGACGTCACAATGCCGAATCGATCGCTATAACGATTACGGCAACACCGGCGCTCACGACTCCGAATACCGCCGCTGCCGCTGCGGCACAATGCGCCAGCCGAGATTCACGCCCGCGGCGGCCAGCAGGATCAGCACCGCGCCCGCTACCTGCACCCACGCCAGTTTCTGCCCGAACGCTACGCGATCCACGATGATGGCGACGACCGGATAGATGAACGAGAGCGCGCCGGTCATCGCCGTCGGCAGCTTCTGGATCGCGCCGTACAGCAACACGTACATCACCCCCGTGTTGACGATGCCAAGCGTCACCAGCTTGAGCCATTGCGTGCCGCTCGCGGGCAGCGCGTCGAAATGGACGAACGGCGCGAGCATCACAACCCCGAGCCCTACCTGAATCAGCGCGATCAGATGCGGCGGCGTACCCTTCAGATGCTTCGTGATAATCGACGACACCGCGTACAGAAATGCCGCGCCGACCGCAAATGCGACACCTTCGAGATATTCGCCGGGTACCGCGAGTACCGCCGGTTCGACCTTGACGACCAGCACAAGCCCGACAAACGCGATGAACAACCACGCCACCACCGACGCCGTAATGCGCTCGCGAAACACGATCGCACCGAGCGCGACCAGCATGAACGGCTGCGTGTTATAGACCGCGGTCGCCATCGAGATCGACGCCCGCGAGTACGCCGCGAACAGCAGGATCCAGTTGGCGACGATCGCCACGCTGCCGAGCGCGGTGAGCCCGAGCATGCGCCACGAGAAGAGATCACGCCGGAACAGTCCAAGCGCGGCGCAGACAATCGCGAGCGTCGCCGAACCGAACACGCAGCGGAAAAACACCACATTCTCCGATGACTGTTGCGACGACACGACGAGCCAGCCAATCGAGCCCGACATCAGCATTGCAACAGTCATTTCGGCGGCGCCGCGCCGGATTTCGTTTGAAGCCATGATTCGATCCTTCTGCCGGTTTCTTACCTGAAAGCAGTGTAATTAATCCGGCCGCCCGAATACATGGATAAACTTAAGCAGCTGACAAAAATCACCTTTTGAACGAAGGCTGACATGACAAAACGCCTTTTCTCCGACGTCGTACCCGTCGCGCTCGACGACATCGATCGCGCCCTCATCGCCGCGCTCGCCGAAGATGCGCGCATTGCCACCAGCGAACTCGCGCGCCGGGTCGGCCTGTCGGCGCCCAGTACCGCCGACCGTTTGCGGCGGCTCGACGCGCAGGGCGTGATCGAGCGCTTCACCGTGCAGCTCGACCCGCGCGCCCTCGGCTACACGCTGCAGGCGATCGTGCGCGTGAAGCCGTTGCCCGGCCAGTTGCATCTCGTGGAAGACGTGATCCGGCGGATTCCGGAGTTCGTGGAATGCGACAAGGTGACCGGCGACGACTGCTTCATCTGCCGGCTGTATCTGCGCTCGATCGACCAGCTCGACGCGATCCTGTCGAAGGTGACCGAGCGCGCCGAGACGAGCACGGCAATCGTCAAGTCGACGCCGATTGCGCGCCGTCTGCCGCCACTGACGTTCGCGGAATAACGAACAACAACGAAGGACGCGCCGTTACTGCTCGACGGCTTCGAAAAACGCGAGCATCTCTGTCACCAGCGCGTCCGGTGCCTCTTCCGGAATGTAATGCCCGCACGGCAGCGCACGCCCGCTGACATCGCGCGCGACGTGCCGCCATTCATCGAGCGGCTTGAAGCATTTCTCGATCACGCCCTCTTCGCCCCATAGCACGCGCAACGGGCAACCGATCTTGTGACCACGCTCGATATCCGCGCGGTCGTGCTCCAGATCGATCGTCGCGGACGCGCGGTAGTCTTCGCACATCGCGTGCACCGCGCCCGGCTGACGCAATGCATCGCGATACGCCGCAAGCGCTTCGGGCGCAAACGGTGCAAGCCCTGCGTGACGGCTGCCCATCACGCGATCGACGTAGACGTCCGGGTGCGAGCCGATCAGCGTCTCCGGCAGCGGCTCGGGCTGGATCAGGAAGAACCAGTGGAAATAAAGCGTGGCGAACGTGCGGTCGGTAGCTTCGTACATCGCTAGCGTCGGCGCGATATCGAGCAGCATCAGACGTTCCACCGCATCGGGATAATCCAGCGCCATCCGGTGCGCGACACGCGCGCCGCGATCGTGCGCGCACACCAGAAAGCGGTCGAAGCCGAAGTGTTTCATCACCGCGACCTGGTCGGCGGCCATCGCACGCTTCGAATAGGGGATGTGTGCCGCGTCGCTCGGCGGTTTCGCCGACGCACCGTAGCCGCGCAGGTCTGTCGCGATCACGGTGAAATGTTCGGCCAGCCGCGCGGCGCAGCGATGCCAGATCAGGTGCGTCTGCGGGTGGCCATGCAGCAGCAGGAGCGGCGGCCCGGAGCCGCCCTTGACGCCGAAAATATCGACATCGCCAGCAGCGACGTGAAACGGCGTGAATTCCTCGAAGGACATGGCGGGCCTCTTGTCATTTTGTACGTCCTGGCATTGTAGAAGCCGGATGTGTCTCAGCGAGGTGTCCCAGACCACCAATCCATGGAAACCGAACACTCCTTCAAACTCGCTCCGCCAGCACGTTCGTGCAATTCCCCCTATAATCGAACGATCGTTCTTAAATTTGGCAATGAAGCAGCGATAACGGAAAGCGTTCACAGCGCTCACTTCGTCGGTCGCCTTCAGCCGCTACACTCACAGGACCGGGCGCGCATATGCACCACCGCGCACACCGTTCCACCTACAAGGAGACTTGCGCCATGGCATTGCCCGCCGTCCTGCAGAATCTTGCGTTGCCCGTCGTCGCTTCGCCGATGTTCATCGTCAGCTACCCCGAACTCGTGCTTGCGCAATGCAAGGCCGGCATCGTCGGTTCCTTTCCCGCCTTGAACGCGCGCCCCGCCGAACTGCTCGACGAATGGCTCACGCAGATCCAGGCTTCTCTGGCGGAGCACAAGGCGGCGAACCCGGACGCGGTTATCGGACCGATCGCGGTCAACCAGATCGTCCACCAGTCGAATACGCGACTCGAGCACGACGTTCGCGTCTGTGTCGATCACAAGATTCCGATCTTCATCACCAGTCTGCGGGCGCCGTCGAAAGAGATGGTCGACGCCGTGCACAGCTACGGCGGCATCGTGCTGCACGACGTGATCAACCTGCGGCATGCAGCGAAAGCGCTGGAAGCGGGCGTCGACGGCCTGATTCTCGTTGCGGCTGGCGCCGGCGGACACGCGGGCACAACTTCGCCGTTCGCGCTGGTCGGCGAAGTGCGGAAGATCTTCGACGGTCCGATCGTGCTGTCCGGCGCCATCGCCAACGGCGGCTCGATCCTGGCCGCTCAGGCGATGGGCGCGGATCTCGCCTACATGGGCACGCGCTTCATCGCGACGCAGGAAGCGCACGCGGTTGAAAGCTACAAGCATGCAATCGTCAATTCCAGCGCGTCAGACATCATCTACACGAACCTCTTCACGGGTGTGCACGGTAACTACATCCGCGAGAGCATCGTGAACGCCGGCCTGGACCCGGAAGCGCTGCCGGAATCCGACAAGACGAAGATGAACTTCGGCAGCGACAAGGCCAAGGCGTGGAAAGACATCTGGGGCGCAGGTCAGGGCGTCGGTCTGATGGACGACGTGCCGTCGGTGGGCGAACTGGTCATGCGCCTGAAGGAGGAATACGAAGAGGCGAAGTCGCGTCTGCGAATCTGATTCTGCGTAACAACGCCCGGCGACCGGCGGCCGGCTGGATGACAAGCCGGTCACCGGGCATCACATATTCCTTCGATACTGCCCGCCAACTTCGAACAGCGCGTGCGATATCTGCCCCAGTGAGCAGACGCGCACGACATCCATCAGTACCTCGAACACGTTCGCGTCGTCGATCACGGCGCGTTTCAGGCGAAGAAGGGCGGCCGGCGCTTCGTCGCGATGTCGCGCCTGAAAGTCGCGCAGACGCGTGAGTTGTCCCTGCTTTTCTTCCTCCGTCGAGCGCGCGAGCGCTATCGCCTGCGGCGCATCGTGTGGATGCGCGCTCAGGAACGTGTTCACCCCGACAATCGGATACGACCCGTCATGCTTGCGATGCTCGTACAGCATCGATTCGTCCTGGATGCGGCCGCGCTGATAGCCCGTTTCCATCGCGCCGAGCACGCCGCCACGCTCCGTCAGCCGGTCGAATTCCGCGAGCACCGCAGCTTCGACCAGATCCGTCAGTTCCTCGACGATAAAGCTGCCCTGATTCGGATTCTGGTTCTTCGCGAGGCCCCACTCGCGGTTGATGATCAACTGGATCGCAATCGCGCGCCGCACGGAGTCTTCGGTGGGCGTCGTGATCGCTTCGTCGAACGCGTTGGTGTGCAGCGAATTGCAGTTGTCATAGATCGCGATCAGCGCCTGCAAGGTCGTGCGGATATCGTTGAAATCGATTTCCTGTGCGTGCAGGCTGCGTCCGGATGTCTGGACGTGATACTTCAGCTTCTGGCTGCGCTCGTTCGCGCCGTAGCGGTCGCGCATCGCAATCGCCCAGATGCGGCGCGCGACGCGTCCGAGCACCGTGTATTCCGGGTCCATCCCGTTCGAGAAGAAGAACGACAGGTTCGGCGCGAAATCGTCGACCGACATGCCACGGGCCAGATACGCCTCGACATACGTGAAGCCGTTCGCGAGCGTGTACGCGAGCTGCGAGATTGGGTTCGCGCCCGCTTCGGCGATGTGATAACCGGAAATCGACACCGAGTAGAAGTTGCGCACACCGTGTTCGACAAAGTACGCCTGAATGTCGCCCATCACTTTCAGGCTGAATTCCGTCGAGAAAATGCAGGTGTTTTGTCCCTGATCTTCTTTAAGGATGTCGGCCTGTACCGTGCCGCGGACGTTCTGCAGCGCGTACATGCGCGCTTCGGCGAGTTCGGCTTCGGTGGGCGCGCGGTTTTCCTGTTTCGCGCGAGCTAGCACCTGGTCCAGTTGCTGATCGATCGCGGCGTTGAAGAACATCGCGAGGATCGTCGGCGCGGGACCGTTGATCGTCATCGAAACCGAGGTCTCCGGTGCGCAGAGGTCGAAGCCGTCGTAGAGCGCTTTCAGGTCGTCGAGCGTCGCCACCGAGACGCCGGAGTTGCCGACCTTGCCGTAGATGTCCGGCCGCTCGTCCGGCTCTTCGCCGTAGAGCGTGACCGAATCGAACGCGGTCGAAAGGCGCTTCGCCGGCATGCCTTCGGATAGCAGTTTGAAACGACGGTTGGTGCGAAACGGATCGCCTTCGCCCGCGAACATGCGCGTCGGGTCTTCGTTTTCGCGCTTGAACGGGAACACACCCGCCGTGAACGGAAAATAGCCGGGCAGGTTTTCGAGCATCAGCCAGCGCAGGATTTCGCCCGGATCGACGAAGGCTGGTAACGCAACCTTGCGGATCGTCGTGCCGGAAAGCGTCGACACGGTGAGCGCGGTGCGGATTTCGCGGTCGCGGATGCGCACGACGTGCTCGTCGCCGGAATAGCCGGCGACGGTTTTCGCCCAGCCGGCGAGCAATGCGTTTTCGCGGTCGCCGAGTTCGGCGGTTCTGCTTTCGATCAGCGCGTTTAAGGCTGTGTGTGTAGCGCCTTCGTTCGGCACGTGTGCCTGCTCATCAAGCATCCGGCGCGCTTCGCTCAATTGCCAGCGTTCGCGTGCAATGCGCGATTGATGCGCCGTCCGCTCCCGATACGCTACGACGGTCTGCGCGACGTCGGCGAGATAGCGCACGCGCGCGGGCGGCACGATCGCGTTGCGGTCCGATGAATGGCGCACGCCTTCGAGCTTCGGCAGATGGGTGTCGCCCTCGCGCAAACCATGCGCGCGCAGTGCCTTCGACAGTTGCTGATAAAGCGCGGTCACACCATCGTCGTTGAAGCGGGATGCGATGGTGCCGAACACCGGCATGGCGTCCGGCGACGCTGAAAAGTTGCCGCTATTGCGCTGCACCTGTTTCGCCACGTCGCGCAATGCATCGGCGGCGCCCTTGCGGTCGAACTTGTTGATCGCGACGAAATCCGCGAAATCGAGCATGTCGATTTTTTCGAGCTGGCTCGCGGCGCCGAACTCCGGCGTCATCACATACAGCGACTGGTCCACCAGCGGCACAATCGCCGCGTCGCCCTGACCGATGCCCGACGTTTCCACCACGATCAGGTCGAAGCCCGCCGCCCTGCATGCGGCGATCGCGTCAGGCAGCGTGTCGGAGAGTTCGCTCGACGCTTCGCGCGTCGCCATCGAACGCATGAAGACGCGCGGACCGTTGCCCCAGTCGCCGATCGCGTTCATGCGGATGCGGTCGCCCAGCAACGCGCCGCCCGACTTGCGGCGCGACGGATCGATGGCGAGCACCGCGATGTTGAGCGCGTCGCCATAGTCGAGGCGAAAGCGGCGGATCAGTTCGTCAGTCAGCGACGACTTGCCCGCGCCGCCCGTGCCCGTAACGCCCAGCACCGGAGTCTGTGTGGTTTGATCGCGGCCGATGGGCGTTTCTGTTGACGACGATGTACCACCTGTACCACCACCTGCCCGCTGACCGGCTTCAAGCGCCGTGATGCGCTGGGCGAGCTGGCGGAACGCGCGCTCCGGGTGGCAAGCGATATCAGCATCGAGCGCCGTTTCGCTGACTGCCGTTTCCGTCGAAGTCGTCGCGCACCGCGCCATCATGTCGTCGATCATGCCTTGCAGGCCGAGCCGCTGGCCGTCCTGCGGCGAATAGATCCGCTCGACGCCATAGCGTTCGAGTTCGGCGATTTCATCGGGGACGATCACGCCGCCTCCGCCGCCGAATACCTTGATCCGCGCACCGCCGCGTTCACGCAGCAGGTCGACGAGATAGCGGAAGTATTCGACGTGGCCGCCCTGGTAGCTCGATACGGCGACGCCGTCGGCGTCCTCGTGCAGTGCGGCGGTCGCGACTTCGTCGACGGAGCGGTTGTGGCCGAGATGGATCACCTCGACGCCGCTCGCCTGCAGGATGCGCCGCATGATGTTGATCGACGCGTCGTGGCCGTCGAAGAGCGCGGCGGCCGTCACGAAGCGCAGGCGCCGCGCGGGCCGCTGCGGCTTGCGAGGCTCAGGAGCGCTCGGGGCGCCCGGTTCACTCACGGACTGCGGCGTGGAAAGATCAGTCATGTCTCCCCCGGATCGTCGAACGTATCGGGCTTTCTCTTTCAGCTTCAGTATAGCCAGATGACGTCGGCGCCTGACGCACACGTCCGGCGGCTGCGATGCTCAGCGCACGGCGGCGGCCCGGATCTGCTCGAGCGTCGGCCAGAGCGCCTCGCTCGCGAACCGCTCTGCCAGAAAGTCGACGAAAGAACGCACCTTCGCCGACAGATGCCGGCGGCTCGCATAGACGACGTGAATCGGCAACTCACGCGGCGGCAGCGCATCGACAAGTAGCGGCACGAGACGCCCGGTCGCCAGATCGTCGCCGATCACTTCGGTGCCGAGCATCGCAATGCCCGCGCCCTGCAGCACGACGACGCGCTGTGCCTCCAGATGGTTGACGATCATGTTGCCGGCAAGTCGCAGACGCGCGCCGCCCGCATCGACGCCCTGCGTCAGTTCCTGCGCCGACACGCCCGTGTACTGGATGAAGTTGTGCTTTTCGAGGTCCGCGAGCGTCTTCGGCGTGCCGTGGCGGCGCAGATAGTCCGGCGACGCGCACAGCACGATATGCGCCGTCGCGATCTGCCGCGCAATCAGCGACGACGACTTCAGCCCCGTCGGCGACGCCCGGATCGCCACATCGAACCCTTCGTCGATCAGCTCGACGACACGATCCGACAACGTGATTTCGACGGTGACCTGCGGGAACTGCGCGGCGTAATCGGCGAGCGCACTCATCACGTGACTCAGCCCGAACGCCGTCAGCGACGACACCCGCAGCTTCCCTTGCGGCACCACGCTCGCCGCACCAACGGCCTGCTCGGCTTCGTCCAGCTCGGTCAGCACCTGTGAGAGGCGCTCGTAATATTCGCGGCCCGCTTCAGTGGGCGCGACGCGTCGCGTCGTGCGGTTGAGCAGACGCGCGCCCAGTTGCTGCTCGAGATGCATCACGTGTTTGCTGGCCATCGCAGCGGAAATGTCCATCCGCTCCGCCGCGCCAACGAAGCTACCCGCTTCGACGACGTGGCGAAACACTTTCATGCTGACGAGGGTATCCATGACTAATCGCTCACAACAGGAATGAATCGGGGCTGTTGCGCAGACTTTATCAAGGAACAGTGAGCAAAGCGTGGGGAGCTGGCGTGATGCGTAGACAAAAAAGCCTCACGTTCGGGAGAACGTGAGGCTTTTTCTGAATCTTGGCGACGTCACAACGGTAACTCGCGGCGCCTCTCGCAAAGACGAGGCTGGCGAGCCGCCCCGTGACCTAGAACTTCGCACGGATACCGACGCCGAACGTGTCACCCGACGTCTGGGAGCTGATCTTGTCGTACAGATAGGCCGCGTAGACGTCCGTGCGCTTCGACAACGGGTAGTCGTAGCCGAGTGCCGCGGTCTGACGCGTCTGGTCGAGGCCGCCACCGTCACGCGAGTACGCGTACGAAGCCATGACCGTGCCGGGACCCGCCGGCACGCTCACGCCGCCCTGGGCCGTATTGACGTGCCAGCTGCCAAGCGCGCCCTGATCGTTCTTCGTGTACATGTACTGGCCGAAGAACTTCACGTACTTCAGGTCGTAAGAGGCGCCGACCTGACCCACGCCCTGGCTCTTCAGACCGAGGACGCCGGACGCACCCGGATTGGTCAGGTCGCCCGGGCTGTTGTTGAAGTTCACGTACTGATACACGGCGGTCGCGGCGAACGGGCCGTGGAAGTACAGCACCTGCCCGCTCCACTTCTTCGCGCCGTTCTGCGTCGTGTTGCCGAGCGCGTACATCGCGGTCGCGGAAAGGCCGTTGAAGTTCGGCGACTGGTACTGCACCGCGTTGTTCCAGCCCGAATCACCGGTCACGCCCTGATCCGTGTTGTACGTCGGGAACGTGCCGAGGCCGAGGTACACGTGGTAGACCATCGGCGAGAACACGTACGAATCGATGAACGGGTTGAACAGGATCGTCGACACGAACAGCGGTGTCGTCAGACGGCCGGCGGTCATCGTGCCCCACGGCGCTTCGATGCCGACGTACGCGTTACGCGAGAACATCGTGTCGCCGGTGAAGCGGCCGTACTGGCCGTTCTGCGCGCGGAAGAAGCCTTCCAGGGTGAAGATCGCCTTGTAGCCGTTGCCGAGGTCTTCCGCGCCCTTCATGCCCCAGTACGAAGTCGACATCCCGCCGCCCGACACAACCCACGAGCGCTCGTTACCCGGGAATTTCTGCGAGCCAACCCATTCATCGACCTGTCCATAGAGCTGGACGCTCGACTGCGCGAATGCGGTCGATGCGCCTGCCAGCAGGCCGGCGATCACAGTTGCCTTGAGAGTGGTCTTCAGCGTGCGGCTGACGTTTGTTTTCATGAATTCTCCTGTCTTTGTCAAAAGGTAAGCGTGGCTGGCGCGGCGGGTTACTCGCGCAAACGGTTGTTGTTGTCCGTCAGGTCGTCGAGCTGATCTGGATCAGTGGGCGGAGACCATCTTTGCGGACCATTTTTATGAAAAAAAATATGTCTGGTTATTGCCGGTATATGAGCCCGCTTAGTTTCTTCGAATAACGGCCTGTTAAAGCACGGTCGTACCCAGGTCTGACCGCAGTGCGACATGCGCGCCGATGTTCGCCGGGCGTGGCGGGCATTGCCTTGCCGGGATGCGTAGCGCCGGAATTGGGTCTACGTGATGCGCTGCCGCAACCGGACAACCAACGGAGGCCGAATCGTGCCCTGAAGATGACGTTTTTCAAAGAAGTGTGGCGCGCACGCGTCATATCTCCCGGCGTGCGGGACGCGGCCCGACGCGCTGGACGGGCAGCGGACAGCTGAAGGCGGCTTACATCTGTTAGAAGCAGGGAATGGGTGCGGGAAAAACAGGCGGTTGTCAGCGGGGACGAGGCTGGAAACCCGGCGAGAAATCACCGGCGGCGGGGCGCAGCGCGCCCGCGACGCAACCCGTCGCCCGGTCAGTTGCGGTACGGCGAAAGGTCAGTTGCGATAAGGCGAAGGCGGCGGAGGACGGGGAACGTCGTCCGGCGGATGGGGAATGGAACGCACGGCACCGCGCTCTTCGTTATAGCGGGCGACATCGGCGCGGATCGAACCGGCGCGTACGGGCGCGTTGACGGGCGGACGCGGCGCCGAACGACCCTCGGTGCTGACCGGCGTGATCGCGCCTGCATAGCGGACCGGCTCGCCGTCCACGCGGAACGGGCGACCCTGCGCAGCCATCTGCGGCAACCCGCCGTAGGCCGGCGCCGGCGCGCGTGCCATGCTGAGATTGCGTTCAGCCTGGCCGACACGCGTACCCGGCTGCAAACCGTACCAGCGACCGCCGCCCGGTGCATTCTGCTGGACCGGCCGGAAGAATCCCCCACCGTGTATTGCGCCACGCGACATGTCGACATGTGCAGGCGGTAACGGTTTCGCACAGGCGAACGACGCCAGGAGCGCGATCAGCGCGCCCAGCAGCCAGTGCAACCTTTTCGAATACCCTGCGTTCACGATCCTTCACCTGCTCGACGACCCGCCGCAGATTCGCCTTTCGAGCAATGGCAAAACCTGTTTTGAGAGACGGGCGCGCTGCCGTCGCCACGCCGCGCGTGCCGACTTCCCAATGGCTTGTGAGCAGTAATTTATGGGCGCCCATCCAGCGTGTCGAGGCAAAAAATGTTATGCCACCGGAAGGGTTGTAACACCATGTTACGGCAGGCTTTTTTCGCGAAAAGCGCATGTAGCAAGGCTCTCCGGGCAGACCACAGCACGCGGCCCACGTGCCGGTTGAGGCACTCCGAAAACGGCCAGTAAATCCGACCGAATGGATGGCGCCTGTCGAAATCGCGCCTATAAACATAGAGGTGTCGCGAGCCTGCAACATGCGCAAAGTGCATTAATCGATTCTTCAAATGAATTTGCATATTCAATCGGAAACGCCGGACAATAGGCGTTTCCATTGATTGCATCCAGTGACCGGCGCCCTCATTCGCGCGCCCGCGTTTTTCGCGTCACACTGCGCCTATTGCTTCGAGATTCCCGAGATGGCTCGCCCCAAACTGCTCCCCGACAACTTCACGCTGTGCCTCGTTGGCACCGTTATTCTGGCGAGCCTGCTGCCCGTCCACGGCCAGGCGGCCGCGGCGTTCAACTCGCTGACGAATATTGCCGTCGGGCTGCTGTTTTTCCTGCACGGCGCGAAGCTGTCGCGCGAGGCGATCATCGCGGGTGCAACGCACTGGCGGCTGCATCTGGTCGTCCTGCTAAGCACGTTCGCGCTCTTTCCGCTGCTCGGCCTCGCGCTTAAACCGCTCCTTTCGCCGCTCGTCACGCCGTCGCTCTACGCGGGAATTCTCTTCCTCTGCACGCTGCCATCGACCGTCCAGTCCTCCATCGCGTTCACCTCGATTGCGAAAGGCAACGTGCCCGCCGCGGTATGTAGTGCGTCGGCGTCGAGTCTTCTTGGGATCTTCATCACGCCCGCGCTCGTAAGCGTCGTCATCACGAACCAGGCTGCCGGCGGCACTTCCGCCTGGCATACCGTGTGGAGCATCGTGCTCCAGCTGCTCGTGCCGTTCGTGGCCGGACAACTGCTGCGCCCGGTGATTGGCCGGTGGATCGAGCGTAACCGCGGCGTACTGAAGTTCGTCGACCAGGGCTCGATTCTGCTCGTGGTGTACGCCGCTTTCAGCGAGGCGGTGAACGAAGGCCTGTGGCACCATATTCCGCTGACCGCGCTGGCCGGCCTGTTCGTGGTGTGCGCCGTGCTGCTCGCCATTGCGCTCGCGCTCACGATGTTCATCAGCAGGCGGCTGGGCTTTAATCGCGCGGACCAGATCACGATCATCTTCTGCGGTTCGAAGAAAAGTCTGGCGGCCGGCGTGCCGATGGCCAAGGTGATTTTCGCGTCGCATGCGGTGGGCGCGGTGGTGCTGCCGCTGATGCTGTTCCATCAGATCCAGCTGATGGTGTGCGCCGCGCTTGCGCAGCGCTGGGGCGCCCGTGATATCAGCGCCGAAAAACGCGCCGTCGGCAAGGAGGCCGCGCCAGCGGCCGTCGCGCGCCGCTGAGGGATTGGATGCGTCGAACAGATAATCCATGAGATGTCCTGAGCGAGAGTAAGTCATATCAAGCAGTAGCGAAAAGTGAAAAGCCGCCTCATGCGGCTTTTTCGTTATTTCACGCGACGCAGCGCCAGCCGTCACCTCGACCAGATGGCGTAGGCGCAGGCACGAAAGCACCAACGCGGTGCGATGGTTCATCAAAGATTCACTTAACTGCTACGCATATCGGCCGTTAAGTCGATAACCCCATCGTTTCGGCAGCTCGCTCATGCCTGTTCGCTCGCCCCTCGGCCGGCCTTCGCCGGGCATTGAAGATCTGATCGCCCGTCGCGAGCTGTCCGCGGTGTTTCAGCCGATTGTCGATTTCGAGGATGGCGCCATCCTCGGCTACGAAGGTCTTATTCGCGGTCCATCCGGCACGCCGCTGGAAGCGCCGTATGCACTCTTCGCGCAGGCAGCCGCGGAAGGCTGTGCAATCGCACTTGAACGCGCCGCGGCGCGCACCTGTATCGAGGCTTTCGCGCGTCTCAAATGCGAAGGCAAGCTGTTCCTCAACTTCAGCGCGGACGCCATCCACGATCTCGCCGCCATGCCCGACAGCACGCTTGCCCTGTTACGTCAGACGGGCCTCGACCCCGCCCGCATCGTGATCGAACTGACCGAGCAGAGCGCAATTCCGGACATCGGCAACTTCCTGTCGATCATCGATGCGCTGCGCACGTTCGGCGCGCAGTTCGCGCTCGACGACTACGGCACAGCGAACGCGAGCATGAACCTGTGGGTACGCCTGCAACCGGACGTCGTGAAGATCGACCGCTTCTTTATCCACGACATCGCGAGCGACCCGCTCAAGTTCGAGGCCGTCAAGGCGATGCAGCATTTCGCGAACGCGAGCGGCGCGAGGCTGGTGGCGGAGGGCATCGAAAATGAAGCGGACCTGATCGTCGTGCGCGATATGGGCATCGGTTGCGGGCAGGGCTTTTTCTTCGGAAGGCCGCACGCGCAGCCTCCACGATTCGTCACCGACGACGCCCGCGAAGCAATCCGCGCGCATCACATCGCGGTGTTCCCGGAAACGACGCGCACCGTGGGCGCGTCGCCGTCGGGCGGCATGGCATCGGACAAGATGCTCGTGCATGCGCCCGCGCTGCCACGCGAGGCGACGAATAACGACGTGCTCGACCTCTTCAACCGTTTGCCGGATCTGCACGCGGTTGCTGTTGTGGAAAACGACGAGCCGGTCGCGCTGATCAACCGCCGCGCGTTCATGGATCGCTACGCGCTGCCGTATCACCGCGAACTGTTCGGCAAGCGTCCGTGCCTGCTGTTCGCCAACGCGTCGCCGGTCGTCATCGAAAAATCGATGACGGTCGAGCAGATGGCGAAACTCCTCGCGAGCGACGACCAGCGCTATCTCGCTGACGGCTTCGTCATCACCGACAACGGCAAATACGTCGGCCTCGGCACCGGCGAAAAGCTGGTGCGCGCGGTCACTGAAGTGCGCATCGAAGCGGCGCGCTACGCGAATCCGCTGACGTTCCTGCCGGGCAACATCCCGATCAGCTCGCACATCGCGCGGCTTGTCAGCAACGACGCCGCGTTCTACGCGTGCTACGTCGACCTGAACCATTTCAAGCCGTTCAACGACGAGTACGGCTACTGGCAGGGCGACGAAGTGCTGAAGTTCGCAGCAGCGGTGCTCGCCGACGTGTGCGACCCGACGCGGGATTTTCTTGGCCACGTCGGCGGCGACGACTTCCTGATCCTCTTCCAGAGCGACGACTGGCGCGAACGCGCACTGCGCGCGATCCACGCGTTCAACGAAGGCGCACAGCGCTTTTATGCGCCGGCCGACCGGCTGGCGGGTGGGATCCACGGCGAGGACCGGCGCGGCAATCCGACGTTCTTCGGCTTCGTGACGATGGCGATCGGCGGCGTGCGCGTGCAGCCCGACAGTGACGTGGCGCTCTACACAAGCGAGGAAATCGCCTCGGTTGCAGCGCTGGCGAAGCGCCGCGCGAAACAGGAACCGTCGGGCTTCGTGCTGATCGACAGCGACGAAAGCGAGGCGCTGCTGCGTGGCCGCATCGATTCGCCGGGCCAGGCCGACGGTTGATTCCCGGTTGCGCACTTCGCAACCACGCCCGTCAGCGGCAACGGCAGGCGCAACGGCGGCACTGACGCCAATCCCCACGAATTACATCAGACTGACACGACAAACCTGCATCGTGGGAATCCGGCCGTCTGCTCACGACCGCTAACATCGTGCCATCACATCTCGTTTAGTTGATTTTACTAAACACATAAAAACACGCGTGCAGCCACTGGATACAGCCACTTACACGGGTTAACCCCCTGCGTCACGGGTTTCTGCAAGTCTGTTTTACTATACAATCTCCGGACTCGAAACCAGCGGCCCTCACGGCCGGCCATCAGTACATGGCGACAACCATCCGTGACGTCGCGCGTGCTGCCAGCGTGTCGATCGGCACTGTCTCACGCGCGCTGAAAAACCAGCCCGGTCTCTCCGATGCCACGCGTCTGCGTGTCGTCGAGGCCGCGCGCCAGCTCGGCTACGACGCGGCACAGTTGCGTCCGCGTATCCGCCGGCTCACGTTTCTTCTGCATCGCCAGCACAACAACTTCACCGTCAGCCCGTTTTTCTCGCACGTGCTGCACGGCGTCGAAGACGCGTGCCGCGAACGCGGCATCGTGCCGTCGCTGCTGACGGCCGGTCCGACCGAGGACGTCATCCGGCAGATGCGCGTCCATTCGCCGGACGCCGTCGCGATCGCCGGCTTCGTCGAGCCGGAGACGCTCGCCACGCTCGTCGCGATGCAGCGTCCGCTCGTGCTGATCGATCTGTGGGCGCCCGGCCTGCGCTCGGTGAATCTCGACAACGCCGAAGGCGCCACGCTCGCAATGCGGCATCTGTTCGCGCAAAAGCGCACGCGCATTGCGTTTATCGGCGGCTCGCTCGCGCATTTCAGCATTGCGCAGCGCGCGCTCGGTTACCGTCGCGCGTTCTTCGAAGCCGGGCTGCTGTTCGATCCGTCGCTGGAAGTGGCGATGGACGCCGGCCTCGATCCCGACGCCGGCGCCGCGCTCGCGATGGAGCGTCTGCTCGACGCGCCGGGTGAACGCGTCGACGCGGTTTTTGCCTACAACGACGCCGCCGCGCTCGCCGCGATGCGCGTCTGCCTTGCGCGCGGCCTGCGCGTGCCGGAAGACATTGCCATCATCGGTTTCGACGATATTCCCGCAGCAGCGCATGCCTCGCCGCCTCTGTCGACGATCGGCGTCGACAAGGAAGCGCTCGGCCGGCGCGGCGTCGAGCTGCTGCTCGAAGATGCGCCAGCCGAAACGGAAGTCCGCCTGCCTGTCCAACTCATAGCCCGTGCCAGCACTTCGGTGAAAAAGCCATGACGCAACCCGACCTGAATCACGCCAACCTGCAAGCTAGCCCGCACGCTGATGCCGCGCTGCCTGTACCGCCCGTCGCCAGCTTCCGCGAACCGGAATTCCTGCTCTCGCATATCCAGGACACGCTCGGCTTTTACGCGCCGAACGTGCTGGACCCGAGCGGCGGGTTCTTCCACTTCTTCCGCGACGACGGCTCGATCTACGACCGCACGACGCGCCATCTGGTAAGCAGCTGCCGCTACGTGTTCAACTACGCGATGGCGTACCGTCAGTTCGGCGACCCGAAGCATCTTGAGTACGCGCGCCACGGCGTGCGCTTCCTGCGCGACGCGCACTGGGACGCGCAGCACGAAGGCTACGACTGGGAACTCGAATGGCGCGACGGCCACAAACGCGCGCTCGATTCGACGCGTCACTGCTACGGCCTGGCTTTCGTGCTGCTTGCTTACTCGCACGCGGCGATGGCGGGCATCGAGGAAGCGAAGCCGATGATCGGCGCGACCTTCGATCTGATGGAACACCGCTTCTGGGACGCCGCCGCCGGCCTCTACGCCGACGAAGCAACCGCCGACTGGCGCGTGTCCAGCTATCGCGGCCAGAACGCGAACATGCACACCACCGAGGCGCTCCTCACCGCCTACGAAGCAACCGGCCACCTCGTGTATCTGGACCGCGCGGAACGCGTCGCGTCGAACATCACACTGCGCCAGGCGAAGCTGTCGCAGGGTCTCGTCTGGGAACACTTCCACGCGGACTGGTCAGTCGACTGGCATTACAACGAGGAAGACAGCTCGAACATCTTCCGTCCGTGGGGTTTCCAGCCTGGCCACCAGACCGAATGGGCGAAGCTGCTGCTAATTCTCGAACGCCATCGTCCGCTGCCGTGGCTGCTGCCGCGCGCAATCGAACTCTTTGACGCCGCCATGACGCACGCATGGGACGAAGATCACGGCGGCCTGTACTACGGCTTCGGCCCGGACCGCACCGTCTGTGACCACGACAAATACTTCTGGGTGCAGGCCGAAACCTTCGCGACCGCCGCGCTGCTCGGCAAACGCACGGGCAATGAACGCTTCTGGGACTGGTACGACGAGATCTGGCGTTATAGCTGGGTGCATTTCGTCGATCATCGCTATGGCGCGTGGTATCGCATCCTCACGTGCGACAACCGCAAGTACAGCGACGAGAAAAGCCCGGCCGGCAAGACCGACTATCACACGATGGGCGCGTGCTACGAAGTGCTGACGCACGCACTCGCAGGCGCTGCCGAAACATCAACTGAATCCACACGGTGACCATCATGACAACGAGCACCGAATTTCCCCTCTTCGTTTCTCCCGGCGACATCCTCACCGACATGGTCCGCACCGACGATTCGCACTGGCTGTCCGTGCCAGGCGGCGCCGGCTGGAACGTCGCACGCGCCGTCGCGCGGCTTGGGCTGCGCACGGCCTCTGTCGGCTCGCTCGGCAACGATTATTTTTCGGACGCGATCTGGAACGCCAGCGTCGCCGCCGACCTCGACATGCGCTTCATGCAGCGCGTCGACCGCGCGCCGCTGCTGGCGATCGTCCACGAGACGCATCCGCCGACCTACTTCTTCATGGGCGACAACAGCGCCGATCTCGCCCTCGATCCGTCGCTGTTGCCGCAAGGCTGGATGGAGCAGGTGAAGTGGGCGCACTTCGGCGGCATCAGCCTCGTGCGCCAGCCGCTCGGCGACACGCTCGCAAAGCTCGCCGCCGACCTGCGCGCGCGCGGCGTAAAGATCAGCTACGACCCGAACTACCGCAACCTGATGGAGCACGGCTACGCGCCGATCCTGCGCAAGATGGCCGCACTCGCCGACCTCATCAAGGTTTCAGACGAAGACCTGCGCCGGCTCTTCAAGACCGACGATGAAGCTGGCGCGCTCGAGCAACTGCGCGCGCTGAATCCGTCGGCGACGGTGCTTGTCACGCGCGGACCGGAGACGTCGACGCTCTTCGTCGGCAACGCGGTGTACGAAGGCCGGCCGCCTCGCGTCGAAGTGGCCGATACGGTCGGCGCCGGCGATGCGTCGATCGGCGGCCTGATGTTCAGCCTGATGACCGCGCCGCAACGCACGTGGCCCGAGCATCTCGCGTTTTCGCTGGCGGCGGGCGCAGCGGCGTGCCGGCATTCGGGTGCGCATTCGCCGACGCTCGACGAAGTCGTCGCGCTGCTGGAAGACTAGACGGGGAATGAATCGAGACGCGCCACGCGACCTGCATACCGCGCGGCGCGTTAGCGTGCGTGCATGCGCCGTGAGTGCCGTGTGTGTCGTACACGCGCCCGGATGGTCACGCACCGGTAAGGCTTCAATCTGCGTGCTACGATGGAATCTCCACCTTGTCGGAGTTGCATCATGGTCGACGTCACCTACACCAAAGGTATCTACACGGCGATCGCAACCGTGCGCGACGTAGAAGGCGACGAGTACAAGGGCGTCGTCTCGCTGTCGCGCGACGACGGCGACGAGCAGGAGAACACTGTCTACGAAGTCGAAGCCACGTCGGCGACGCCTGAGGAAGCGCTTGAAGAAGCAAAGGCGCTCGCGCATCGCATCCTCGGCGAAATCGAACTCTAGGCGCGGCTCCTGGTCCCAGAGTCTATGTAGAACCGGCGCCGCGGCCATACCGCCGTTCGGCGCCATTTCCGGATAAACCGGCTGGAGGCGAAGATGGCTGAACAGCTCTTCCTCTACGGTGTGTACGCGATCCATGTGCGTCCGCTGGAACTGCAGGGTGCGCGCTGGGATGCGGAGTACGAAATCCGTCATCGCGACAAGCCGGTGCAGGTGTGGACCACGGTGGGCGGCGACGCCGGCTTCGACGAACTCGCCGAAGCGGTCGAATCCGCGCATCGTCAGGCCGTTGCCGATATTGAGCACGGCGCGGGTATTCCGAAACCGCGTTCGTTTCCCTAAGCGTTTTTTTAGAGGCCGCGCGTATGCGTCGGCGTGCGCCGGCGCATACGCGCGTCGCCGGCGAGCGCGGGACTTCAGCCGCACGGGCGCCTCCTTATGCCCTGACGCGCGCACAACCACCGCGCGGCACAACGCCCTTGCGTGCTACGCTTTGCGCGTTTCCACACCCGCCGCAACGCGATGCCCCACGACCCGTCAGACCGCGCTTCATCCGCCGATTCGAAGGCGGGAACGACGCCGCCCGAGCGCGATTTCCCCGGCCGCCGCGGCCGCAAGATACGCGTCACCTCGCGCACGGTCATTGCGCATGGGTTGCCGCTGCCGGTCTGGCAGGATCTTTATCACCGTGCGTTGATGGTCAGCTGGCCGATATTCTTCGCGTCGCTCGCGGTGCTGTTCCTGTTGCTCAATACCACGTTCGCCGCGCTTTATATGCTCGGCCACGCGTCGATCGCCAATCAGGCGCCGCCGGGATTCGCCGGCGCGTTCTTCTTCAGCGTCGAAACACTCGCGACCGTAGGATACGGCGACATGCATCCGCAGACGGTCTACGCGCACGGCATCGCCACGCTGGAGATCTTTGTCGGGATGTCGGGCATCGCCCTCGCCACCGGCCTGATCTTCGCGCGCTTCTCGCGGCCTCGCGCGAAGATCATGTTCGCCCGTTACGCGGTCGTTTTCCCTGTTGACGGTCATCCAACGTTGATGGTGCGCGCCGCGAACGCACGTCAGAACGTGATCTCGGAAGCCCGTGCGAGGCTGCGGCTGATGCGCCGCGAAACGACGTCCGAAGGCTTCACGTTGCGCAAGATTCACGATATGAAGCTCGTGCGCGAGCAGCACCCGATGTTTCTGCTCGGCTGGAACATGATGCATGTCATCGACGAAAACAGTCCGCTCTTCGGTGAAACGCCGGCGACGCTGGCCGCGCGCGAAGTGTCGCTGCTGATCACCATCGAAGGCTCGGACGAAACGACGTCACAGACAATGATGGCGCGCCACTCATGGGCGCACGAGGACATTCGCTGGCGGCATCGCTATGTGGACGTACTCGTGGAGAAGGACGGCGTGACGCATATCGACTACTCGCACTTCCACGAGGTCATTTCGCTCGACGAATACGAGGCGCAGAAGGCGCAGCAAGCGCAGGCCGCGCGCGACATGCCGGCACCACAGGCGCAGGCCCACGAGCAGGAGAAGTGAGCACCCGGTGAGCGCTCCGGTAGAACTCACTCAAAAGGGCGAAATTTCGCCCAATGGCTCGCTCGAATAGCGGCCCACCCGCCCCACTTAGCAATAAATCACTCCAATCGGCGAGAAAAAATAGAGTCTCTTTCGTTGCGACGACGTTGCACTGCCCGTCCGTTCCCGCGAAGCCATAACAAGGAGACTTCCCCGATGACCGCACGACTGCCTGTCGACGGTGCGCCTGACCTCGCCGAATACCGTCTTTCCGACAATCTCACCGCCATGCGCGGCCGCATTTTCCTGACCGGCACGCAGGCGCTCGTGCGCCTTCCGCTGATGCAGCGCGCAATAGACAGGGCCCATGGCCTGAACACGGCCGGTTTCGTCAGCGGCTATCGCGGCTCGCCGCTCGGGATGGTTGACCAGCAGTTGTGGAAGGCGAAAAAACTGCTCACTGAGAACGATATCCGCTTCCTGCCCGCGATCAACGAAGAACTCGGCGGCACCGCCGTGCTCGGCACGCAGCGCGTGGAATCCGACCCGGAGCGCACGGTCGAAGGCGTGTTCGCGTTCTGGTACGGCAAGGGCCCGGGCGTCGATCGTGCCGGCGATGCGCTGAAGCACGGCAACGCGTATGGCTCGTCGCCACATGGCGGCGTGCTGGTCGTCGCGGGTGACGACCACGGTTGCGTGTCGTCGTCGATGCCGCATCAGAGCGACTTCACGATGATGTCGTGGCACATGCCGGTGGTGAATCCGTCGAACATCGCGGACATGCTCGAGTTCGGCCTGTACGGCTGGGCGCTGTCGCGCTTCTCCGGGGCGTGGGTCGGCTACAAGGCGATTTCGGAAACGGTCGAATCCGGCTCGACGGTCGACCTCGACGCGCTACAAACGGAATGGACCGTGCCGACGGATTTCGTCGCGCCCGCGGATGGCCTGCACAACCGCTGGCCCGATCTGCCGAGTCTGTCGATCGAGGCGCGGCTCGAGGCCAAGCTGAACGCGGTGCGCCACTTTGCGCGCACCAACAGCATCGACAAATGGATCGCGCCGAGCCCGCACGCGAACGTCGGCATCATCACGTGCGGCAAGGCGCATCTGGACTTGATGGAAGCGCTGCGCCGGCTCGATCTCACCGTCGCCGATCTTGAAGCGGCCGGCGTGCGGATCTACAAGGTCGGGCTATCGTTTCCGCTGGAAATGGGCCGCATCGATACCTTCGTCGAAGGGCTGTCGGGCGTGCTGGTGATCGAGGAAAAAGGCCCGGTCATCGAGCAGCAGATCAAGGACTATCTGTACAACCGCCGCGAGGGCGCGCGCCCGGTGATCCTCGGCAAATACGCCGAAGACGGTTCGATGCTGCTGTCCGCGCTCGGCGAGCTGCGTCCGTCGCGGATTCTGCCCGTGTTCGCGAACTGGCTCGCGCGCCACAAGCCCGCGCTCGACCGGCGCGAACGCGTGGTCGATCTCGTCGCGCCGCAGATTCTTTCGAACGCCGCCGATGCGGTAAAGCGCACGCCGTACTTCTGCTCGGGCTGTCCGCACAACACATCGACGAAAGTGCCCGACGGCTCGATCGCGCAGGCCGGTATCGGCTGCCACTTCATGGCTTCGTGGATGGAGCGCGATACGACCGGCCTGATCCAGATGGGCGGCGAAGGCGTCGACTGGGCATCGCATTCGATGTTCACGAAAACGCGCCACGTGTTCCAGAACCTTGGCGACGGCACGTACTTTCACTCGGGCATTCTGGCGATCCGTCAGGCAGTCGCGGCGAATACCAACATCACGTACAAGATTCTCTACAACGATGCGGTCGCGATGACGGGCGGCCAGCCGGTCGACGGCAGCATCTCGGTGCCGCAGATCGCGCGTCAGGTGGAAGCGGAAGGCGTGTCGCGCTTCGTCGTGGTCAGCGACGAGCCGGAAAAGTACCACGGCCATCACAACCTCTTTCCGACCGGCACCACGTTCCATCACCGCGACGAACTCGATGCGGTGCAGCGCGAGTTGCGCGACATCGACGGCGTCACCGTGCTGATCTATGACCAGACGTGCGCGGCGGAGAAGCGTCGTCGCAGGAAGAAAGGTGAGTTTCCCGATCCGGACAAGCGTCTCTTCATCAACGAAGCCGTGTGCGAAGGCTGCGGCGATTGCGGCGTGCAGTCGAACTGTCTTTCCGTTGAGCCGCTGGAAACGACGCTGGGCCGCAAGCGCCGTATCGACCAGTCGTCGTGCAACAAGGATTACTCGTGCGTGAACGGCTTCTGTCCGAGCTTCGTCACAGTCGAAGGCGGCAAGCTGAAAAAGGCCGCCGGCAAGGCATTCGATCCGGCGGCGCTCGCGAAACGTGTCGACGCACTGCCGACACCCGCTACGCATCTCGACGCAGCGCCGTACGACATTCTGGTGACGGGCGTCGGCGGCACGGGCGTCGTGACGGTCGGCGCGCTGATCAGCATGGCCGCGCATCTGGAAGGCAAGAGCGCGTCGGTGCTCGACTTCATGGGCTTCGCACAGAAGGGCGGCTCGGTGCTGTCGTTCGTGCGCTTCGCCGCGCGTGACGAGTGGCTGAACCAGGTCCGTATCGACACGCAGCAGGCCGACCTGCTGCTCGCGTGCGACATGGTGGTCGGTGCGAGTAGCGACGCGTTGCAGACGGTGCGTCACGGCCGCACGCGCATCGTCGTGAACACGCATGCGATTCCGAACGCGACGTTCGTGCAGAACCCGGATGCGAACCTGCACACCGATGCGCTGATCGACAAGATGCGTCACGCCGCGGACGCGGAGCGTCTCTCTACGTGCGATGCGCAGGCACTTGCCAGCCGTTTCCTTGGCGACACGATTGGCGCGAACATCCTGATGCTCGGCTTCGCATGGCAACTCGGTCTGGTGCCGGTGTCGTTCGCGGCGCTAATGCGCGCGATCGAACTGAACAACGTCGCAATCGAGGCGAACAAGCTGGCGTTCGCGATCGGCCGCGTGGCTGCGGAGGATCCGGCTTCGCTCGACGCTTTGCTGCAAACGCGTGCCGATGCGGTCGCATTGCCTTTCGCAGTGGCCAACGACAAAGCATTCGACGTCGACGCCGTCATCGCCGATCGCGAAACGCGTCTGTCGGCGTATGGTGATGCGTCGTATGTGAAGCGTTTCCGCTCGCTCGTCGACAGGGCGCGTATGGCTGAGCGGCAACTTGCACGCGCCGGCAGCGGGAGCGAGCCGCTCACACGCGCTGTCGCCACGACGTTCTACAAGCTGCTCGCGGTGAAGGACGAATACGAAGTCGCGCGCCTCTACGCCGACGACTCATTCCGCAAGGCCATCGAAGCGCAGTTCGAAGGCACTGCGGGCCGCGATTTCCGGATCGGTTTCAACATGGCGCCGCCGACGGTCACGCGCGCCGCACACGGCGCACGGCCGAAGAAGGTGAAGTTTGGCCAGTGGATGTGGCCCGTGCTCGGCGGTCTCGCGAAGATTCGCGCGCTGCGCGGCACGGCGCTCGATCCGTTCGGCCGCTCACTGGAGCGCCGGATGGAACGCGCACTGGCAACCGACTACGAAGCGACGATCGACACACTGCTTCGCTCGCTCACGCCCGCGACGCGGCAAAACGCAATCGAATTCGCGCAGGTCATGCAGCGCGTGCGCGGCTATGGTCCGGTGAAGCTGAACAGCCTCGTCGCGGCGAAGGCGCAGGAGCGTTCACTCGCACGCGCGTTGAACATCGAGCCCGTGACGTCCGCCGTCGTGCAGGAAGCCCTTGCGCAGATGCGCGGCAGCGGCGCGTTGAGCGGCATTCCAGTGGTGGTGGCGAAATGAGCGTGCCGGGGCGCGCCGCCACGATCTAGATCATCGCGTGCGGGGAGCTGACCTCCTCGCCCTCGTGATGCCAGTCTATATCGCCGCACAGCACGGCCATCCGTTCACCAACGCGCGTGGCGATCGAAAGCGTCACGCACAGCGTTGCCTCGTTGATCGACAGATACGGCCGCGTCACCTGCACGCGTTGCGGCTCGCGGATCGCCGCGCGGAAATACGGCCGGCGTAGCCAGCTCGCACCTTTCGCATCCGAGAGCGGCAGGAAGCGCGACATCTGCACCGCGCGATCGGCGCGCAGCACCACGTTGCGCTCCGACTGACGGCCATTGTCGTCAAGCAGGAAGCAGCGCGCCGCATGATCGAGTGACAGGAAATTCCAGCAGACCTCATCGAGTGGCTCACCGGCGGCGAGCCGCTCGGCCGCGCGCTCGAATGCACGCACATACGGCGCGAGCCGCGACGCGTCGCGCTTCTCGCGCATCTCTGTCAGCGTGCGGTTGCGCTCCGTCAAACCACTGATCACCGCGGACGTCGCGCACGCATCGGCGAGCAGCGCGCTCGGCCGGCCGAAGTAAAAGCCTTGTACGAAGTCGGCATCGCAGGCGAGCGCCATCAGCGCTTCGCTTTCCGTCTCGATGCCCTCGACCAGCACCAGCTTGCCCGCCTCATGCAGCAGCGAGACAAGACCCGGCAGTATCGACGAACCTTGCGGCCGGATCGCGCCGGGCGCGAGCAGCGAACGGTCGAGCTTGACGATGTCTGGATTCAGTTGCCAGACCCGCTCGACGTTCGAATGCCCCGCGCCGAAATCATCGAGCGCGATCAGGAAGCCACGCTCGCGGAACTGGCGCACGGCGTCCGCGAGACGTTCCAGATCGTCGGCGCGCTGCTCGAGCACTTCGAGCACGATGCGGCGCGGCGGCAGATCAAGTCGCTTCAGGTTCGCGAGCAGGGCGGCCGCGTGATACGGATCCGTCAGCGCGCCCGGATGCACGTTCAGAAACAGCCATTCGCGCTCGGCGCCGAGCGCCTTGAAGTTCTCGAGATGCAGCGACTGCGCAAGCCGGTCGACCTGCAGCACGTCGCCGATACGGGCCGCCTGGCCAAAGACGTCGAGCGGCGAAACCGGCCGGTCGAGCGAATCGTGCGCGCGCAGAAGCCCCTCGTAGCCGACCGCACGCATGTGCGAAAGACTGAAAATTGGCTGGAACACGCTCGTGAGCTCCAGATCCCCATGGCGCGTCGAAAACCGCTCCAGCCCCGAAGTGAAACTGACCTCGAAGCCGTGCGGTGCGACCGCTGTCGTGTCCTGCTGCGCAATGCTCATGCAATCCTCTCACGCGCGAGTGGAACGATCCTGTCGAGGAACGACCGGGCTGGCTCCATTCTCAAAATGTGCGTCATGATCACCTGATAAGCAAGCTCCGTGCGCACGCTGGCACACGTATCGCGTTAGTTCGCGCGCCACCTTGCAGCGACTGTAAGGTCCGTGCGTCGAGCAGGGGCGTGGACCGCACCGTAACGGTGCATCGGGCCAGGCGGCGCAGCAGGCAAAGTGTGCGCCGGACGACAGTTTAGTAAGCGCCGGGCTACACTCCGGGCTTGTGTGCCCGTAGCAGGCAGAGCCTGTCGCCGTGCACGGGAAACGCCCTCCTTTATGTCGCTTTAGCCCCCGCTTTAACCCATTTATCCGCCTCGCTCGAATCCGATGGAAATCGTTTTTACCGTTCTGATTTTGCTCCTTTCGGTGGCAGTCTCGGGTCTTCTGCTCCGGCTGCTGCCGTTCAAGTTGCCGCTTCCGCTGATCCAGATCGCGATAGGCGCGCTGCTCGCCTGGCCGAAGTTCGGCCTGCATGTCACGTTCGATCCCGACATCTTCATGGTGCTGTTCATTCCGCCGCTGTTATTCGCGGATGGCTGGCGGATTCCGAAGCGCGAGTTCTTCATGCTGCGGCGCGCGATCCTGATGCTAGCGCTTGGGCTCGTGTTCATGACAGTGCTCGTGGTCGGCTACTTCGTGCACGCGCTCGTGCCCGTGATCCCGTTGCCGGTCGCGTTTGCGCTGGCCGCCGTGCTGTCGCCGACCGACGCCGTCGCGCTGACCGCCATCGTCGGCAGAGGGCGGATTGCGCCGCAGCTGATGCATATCCTCGAAGGCGAAGCGCTGATGAATGACGCGTCGGGCCTCGTCGCGCTGAAGTTCGCCATCGCGGCGGCGCTCACCGGTGTGTTTTCGCTGCGCGATGCGTCGATCAGCTTCGTGATCATCGCTGCCGGCGGACTCGCCACGGGCGCGGCAGTCGGCTGGCTGTTCAGCTTCGTCTCGTCGCGTTATCTGAACGTCACCGAAGAAGGCGATCCCGCGCCGGGCGTCGTGATGACGCTGCTGATTCCGTTCGCGTCCTATCTGTTCGCAGAGCACTTCGGGTGGTCGGGCATTCTTGCGGCCGTCGCCGCCGGGATGATGATGAATTACACCAGCATCATGCACGTCGGGCCGGTCTCCTCGCGTATACGCGCCGCGAGCACGTGGACGATGATCGAGTTCGTCTTCAACGGTATGGTGTTCATTCTGCTCGGGCTGCAGTTCCCGCATATCCTCGGCGAGGCGTTGCTCGACGCACATCACACCAGCGACGCACAGATGTTGCTGCTGATCGGCTACGTGGCCGCGGTGCTGCTCATGCTGTACGTGCTGCGCTACGCGTGGGTCTGGCTGTTGCGCCTGTATGCGAGCCGAAGCGCCGCGCGCAAAGGCGTGACGAACGCGGTGCCGGGCGTGCGGATGGTCGCGATAACGACGGTCGCCGGCGTGCGCGGCGCCGTCACACTGGCCGGCGTGCTATCGCTGCCGGTCACGTTGCCGGGACGCGACGTCGCGATCTTCATCGCATCGGGCGTGATTCTGGCGTCGCTGCTGGTCGCTGTGGTCTTGTTGCCGCTCATCACGCACGGCGGCCGGCGCGATCCTCACGCCGCCGAAGAAAAGCTCGCGCGCACACATGCGGCGCAGGCCGCGATCCGCGCCGTCGACGACCTGCACGAAACGGTCAATGCCGGTCTCGATGAATCGGAGTCGGCGTATGCCGCGGACGTGACCGCACGTGTGATGGATATTTACCGTCGTCGGCTCGCCACGCTGGGCGAGGAAGGCGAGCGTTCGGCGCTCGCCCGCGAGGCAGAAGCGCTGGAGTTGCGGATGCGCGTCGCCGCGATTCGCGCCGAGCGCGCGGCCCTGGTCGCGCTGCGTGGGGAGCAGAAGATCAACGACGAAACGCTGACGCGGCTGATGCGCGAAGTGGATCTGTCCGAGACGGCGTTGACCACCCGCGGCCGGGCGCGCGGGTGATTCCAGGCTGACGCAATGCGCATGCCGCCGGATCTGGCGACGCGCGCCCCGCCCCGATCACACGCTCGCCTAAACCACCGGCTGCTGCGCCGGCTTGCGACGCAACAACGCGTACAGGATGATTGCGCCGAACGTGGCCGTACCGATTCCGCCCAGCCCGAACCCGCCGAGTTTCAGCGTGAAATCGCCCGCGCCCAGCACGAGCGTGACGGCCGCGACGATCAGGTTACGGTTATCGGAAAAGTCGACCTTGTTGACGACCCAGATGCGCGCGCCCGTTACCGCGATCAATCCGAACACGACGATCGACACACCACCCAGCACCGGACCCGGAATCGTATGGATGACCGCACCGAACTTCGGCGAGAAGCCGAGCACGAGCGCAATCAACGCCGCGATCACAAAGACGAGCGTCGAATAGATTTTGGTGACCGCCATGACGCCGATGTTTTCCGCGTACGTCGTGACACCCGTGCCGCCAGCGAAACCCGACACGATGGTCGCGAGGCCGTCGCCGATAAACGCGCGGCCGACGTAGCCGTCGAGGTTCTGCCCGGTCATCGCGCTGACGGCCTTGATGTGGCCGAGGTTTTCCGCGACGAGGATCACCGCGACTGGCGCGATCAGCGTCATCGCCGGCAGGTCGAACACGGGCGCCGTGAAGTGCGGCATGCCGAACCACGCGGCATTCGCGACCATGGCGAAGTCGATTGGCTTGCCCATGCCGAGCCCGTTCGTGACGATCGCGTAGATCACGTACGCGATCAGCAGGCCGACGAGAATCAGCAGGCGCTGCAGCATGCCGCGCGCAAACACCGCGACGGCGCCGACACACAGCACGGTCACGAGCGCCATCCACGCATCGAACGCGTTCGCGCTCACGCCCTTCACGGCGATCGGCGCGAGATTCAAGCCGATCACCGCGACAATCGCGCCGGTGACGACGGGCGGCATCAGCGTCTCGATCCACTTCGTGCCGATCGCCGACACGATGAAGCCGATGATCGCGTACACGATGCCGCACGCGATGATCCCGCCGAGCGCCACCGGAATGTTCAGGTTCGGACCTTGTCCGCCGTAGCCGGTCACCGCGATGACGAGGCCAATAAACGCGAAGCTCGAACCGAGATAGCTCGGCACGCGTCCGCCGACGAGCACGAAAAACAGCAGCGTGCCGATGCCCGACATGAAGATGCAGAGATTTGGATCGAAGCCCATCAGGAGCGGCGCGAGCACCGTCGCGCCGAACATCGCGACCACGTGCTGGATGCCCATCGCGAACATCTGCGGCCACGCGAGCCGTTCGTCGGTTCCGACGACGAGGCCCTCGATGGCTTGCGGCTGGACGCGCCAGCGGGGAAAGTACGAATCGGCCATGGCGGGAGGTCTCCTTGAGTCGCTGTAAAAGTGAATATGCGCCGCGCGGGCGGCGCTGTTCTGGAATTACGCGCGAGTGTACGGAGCGGGCTTGCCGATGACAAGCCGTGAGGTTGCTTCTAAAGCCGATCGGTTCGTCGCGACGCCAGTCATGGCGCCGGTCACTTTCCCTTGCGACGGGGTTTCGCCGGTTCGATATCCAGTCCAGCCGCGGTCCCGCAGATCAGCGCCACGCCAGCGGCGGCCGTCGCGCGCAGCGACGCTCGCGTGTCGCCCGCACGCGAGCGCAATGCGAGGCTGTGCATGATCGCGGAAGCCACTCGCGCCAGCACGGCGGCGTCGGCATTCGGGTCGAGTTCTCCCTGCGCCTGCGCGCGTACCAGCCGCGTTTCGAGCGCGCCATCGAAGGTCCGCAGGCCCTCGGCGAGCTTCGCGCGCACCTCGGCATCGACCTTCGATTCCACAACCGCCGTGCCGATCAGAAAGCATCCGCGCGGCTCGCCGCCGCTCGGCAGATAGATCGCGAGCGCCGCGTCGTAGACGCGCTGTAAAGCCTGCGTCAACGGCAGATCGCCGCCGAGCGCGGCTTCCATTGCTTTAAGTCCCGCGTCGATGTAGCTGTCGAGCGTAGTCAGATAGAGCGCGTGCTTGTCGCCAAATGCGCCGTACAGGCTCGGGCGGTTCATGCCCGTCGCGACGCTCAGATCATCGAGCGACGTGCCCGAATAGCCACCTTGCCAGAATGCATGGGTTGCGCTGGCGATCGCTTCGTCCGGGTCATAGGCGCGTGGCCTTCCCCGTGAACGTCTATCTGTTTTTGTACCGTTATGCATAAAATATATGGCGCCGATTAATTTTGTTCACTATAGTACAAAACTCAAACCCGTGACTGGAGACGCCAGATGGATCTGTATTTTTCCCCACTCGCCTGTTCGCTCGCTACCCGGATTGCGCTGTACGAGGCGGGTGCCGACGCCAGCTATATTCAGGTCGACACGAAGAAGAAGCGCGTCAGCGACGGGTCCGATTTCTATGCGGTCAGCCCGCTTGGGCAGGTGCCTGTGTTGCGCACCGACGAGGGCTGGTTGCTGACCGAAAACACGGCAATCCTGCCGTATGTCGCGGACCAGTTTCCCGACGCGCAACTCGCGCCAGCGCCCGGCACGGGTGAGCGCGCGAAGTTGCAGCAGTGGCTTGGCTTCGTCAGCACGGAGTTGCATAAGGCGGTGTTCGTGCCGCTGCTCGATCCGACGGCGCCGGAAGATGTCGTGAACTACGCACGCAAGCGGGTGCCGTTGCGGCTTGGCGTGCTGGACGCGCATCTCGGTTCGCGTGAGTTTGTGCTGGACCGGTTCACGGTGGCGGATGCGTATCTCGTCCCTGTGCTGAACTGGGCGCAGTACTCGGGCGTGAGTCTGGCGCAATGGCCGTCGGTGGATGCGTATTACCAGCGGATCGCGCAGCGTCCTGCGGCCGCGAAAGCCCTGGCTGAAGAGATGGCGTTGTATCTCGAAGAGCTTGCCCGCGAGAAGGCCGAAGCTTAGGAAGCCTGTGCCTGCGTCGGTGCTTTGGGTGGCGAAGCATGTACGCTTCGCCACCTGCGTGAGTCATGGGTTCAGACGGTTTTGACAGTCCGGTCAGACTGCACGCGCCTTCACGGTGAACACCGAAACGGCCGATTTCAACTGCTGCGCCTGATCGGCCATCGAACCCGCCGCAGCTGCGGCCTGTTCGACCAGCGCCGCATTTTGCTGCGTCACTTCATCCATCTGCGCGACCGCGCGGTTCACCTGTTCGATGCCGGTGCTCTGCTCGCTCGACGCCGCCGAAATCTCACCCATGATATCGGTCACGCGTTTTACGGCGTGCGTGACTTCGGCCATCGTCTGGCCGGCGCGCTCGGCGAGTTCGGCGCCGCTGCCCACCCGCGTCGTCGAGTTCTCGATCAGCTCCTTGATCTCCTTCGCCGACAGCGCGCTGCGCTGCGCAAGCGAGCGCACTTCGCCCGCGACGACGGCGAAGCCGCGTCCCTGCTCGCCGGCGCGCGCCGCTTCGACGGCCGCGTTCAGCGCCAGGATGTTGGTCTGGAATGCGATGCCTTCAATGACCGCGATGATGTCCGTCATCCGCTTCGAGCCTGCAGCCAGTTCGCGCATCGTCTCGACCACATCGCCGACGAGACTGCTGCCCCGCGCGGCCACTTCCGATGCGCCGTGCGCGACGCCGCTCGCCTGCTGCGCGTTGTCCGCGTTCTGGCGCACGGTGGCGGTGAGCTGCTCCATGCTGGAGGCCGTTTCTTCCAGCGATGCCGCCTGCTCTTCAGTGCGCTGCGACAGGTCGGCGTTGCCCTGCGCGATTTCGCCCGACGCAATCAGGATCGACTCGCTCGATACGCTGATGCCACCGACGATGCCCGCCAGCCGCTCACGCATGTGTCCGAGCGCGAAGAGCAGACTGTTGGTATCGCCCGCGCGGGTATCGACGCGCACCGCAAGATCGCCGCTGGCGATGCGGTTCGCGATTTCCATCGCGTAGTCCGGCTCGCCACCGAGCTGCCGCGACAGACGGCGCGCGATCAGCCACGCGAGCCACATGCCCGTGATCATCGAAGCGAGCACCAGCGCCGTCATGACGAGGCGCATGCGCTCGTAGCGCGTGGTGGCTTCAGCCTGCGCGTCGATTGCGCGCTGGCGGCGATATTCGATGACGACCGTGATGCGCTCGCGCATCGCGACACTCGCCGCAATCGCGCGGCGCACGAGTTCCGCGTTGTCGACACCTGCGGGTATCGGATCGAGCCCGATCTGCTGACGCACGATGCCTTCCCAGACGGTATTCGCTTTCAGCACGTCATCGAGCAGAACCTGGCCCTTGCCGGTCGTGATGGTCGCTGTATAGCGATCGAAGGCCGAATGCATCTCCTTCAACGAAACGACGATCTCATCTTTCAGACGCTGACGGCCGGCATCGTCGGCGGCGTAGCCGAGATTCGCGGCGGCGAGGTCCGTGTCGACCTTATGGCGGTTCGCCTCTTCCATCCAGTAGAGGCCGTCCATGTAACGGCCGCCGATCGCGTCGGTGAGTTCGTGCAGCGCCGAGAGCGCCGTGATGCCAGCGACACCCGTCACGACACCGAAACCCGTGACGAGCGCAAACGCCAGCAACAGCTTTCTCAACACAGTCATACGATCAAACCACTTCATTTCACCCGCCTTTTTGCACATCTGGAATTGGGGAGATGTCTCGCCCTGCATGACATGGACATCCGGTTCGCACCACTCGTTTACGGCCTCAAATCCGGCCGCTTGATGCTCAAATATCCGGAATTAACAGCTACAGATGAACAATGAAAGGGGAACGAAAGCGGCGCTCGTGTCGGGCGACAGCGCGGGCCAATGATTGGGATTCCTCTGATGTTTATGATGCGGGCGCGTGACTACACTGCAAACGCTGCGTGACCCCATGAGTAGCGCAAGCATCGTTGTACTCTCCGACTTGCCGTTCACGTCTCCCCGGCGTGAACGGTTTTTTTTCGTCCGTCGCTTCCGGGTTTGATTTGATGAAACACTATCCGTCCGGCTGCTCCGCAACCGCACGCTCCTCCACCCGCGCGCCGACCGGCCACGCGCTGACACGATTCCGGCCCGTATCTTTTGCCTCGTACAGCGCCGTATCGGCGGCGTTGATCATTGCGCGGCAGGTGCCGAAGCGCTGCTTCTCCGTGCTGGCGATGCCGATACTGATCGTCAGCACGTGATGCGCGCCCGCGACATGGCGCATCTGCAACGCCTGCACCGCCGCACGAATGCTCTCGGCGATGCGCGCCGCACCCGCTTCACCTGTATTCGGCAACAGCACGATGAACTCCTCGCCGCCATAGCGCACCGCGCTGTCGCCCGGACGCCGCGCCTTGCCGGCGATGCAGCGCGCCACGGCGACGAGCGCGTCGTCGCCGGCGGAATGGCCGTACAGGTCGTTGAAGCCCTTGAAGTTGTCGACGTCGAGCATCAGCATCGACAGCGGCCGCCCGGTGCGCTGCGCGCGCCGCCATTCCGTCTCGACGATCTCTTCGAACGCGCGACGGTTGTGCAGACCGGTGAGGCCGTCGGTGCGCGCCAGCATGCGCAACTCTTCTTCCGCCTCCATACGCCGTCGCAACTGCTGCGAGAACAGCACCGCAAGCGTAACCAGCGCGACATCGACCGCAGCCATCAGCGAGCCAAGGATCCATGCGCGATGGCGCCACTCGGCGTAGATGTCGCGCGTCGCAATCGCGACGTCGAGAATCATCGGAAATCCCGCGATGTGGCGGAATGCGTACCAGCGCGGCACGCCGTCGATCGCGGCGGTGCCGAAGAAATCGCCGCTTGGCGATTGCGTAAAGCGCGTGTAGTTCGCCGTGCCCTGCAGGTTGCGACCGATGATCTTTTCGTCGAAAGGACGCCGCATCAGCATCGTGCCGTCAGCGAGCATCAGCGCCATCGAACCGCCTTCGCCCAGATTCATCCCTTCGAACAGGCGCCGGAAATAGCTGAGGCGCATCGTGCCCGCCACGACGCCCGCGAAACTGCCGTCGGGATTCGAGAGCCGGCGGCTCAGCGCGATGCTGGCGGACTCGCCGGAAAAGGGCGGGACGAACGGCTTGCTGATGTACAGGCCGACATTCGCCGAGTCGCGATGCACACGGAAATAGTCGCGCCCGGAGATGTTCAGGCCACGCGGCGGCACCGCCTGCGAATCGATGATTACGTTGCCGGCAGCATTGATCACGAGCAGCGAGCCCAGATCCTTCGCGGTCGCCGAGCGGTCGAAGAGCACCATCTGGCGGATAGCCGGCGGCAGTTCCATCACACCCGGCTGCTGAAGCCCTTCGATGACAGCCTGCAGCGACAGGTCGTAAACCTCCAGATTGCGCGCCGTATCGCGCTCGACCAGCAACGACACGTTGAATGCCGACTCCTGCGCGCGACGCAGCGCGTCCTTGCGCATCTCGAGCAGCACCCAGAGCGAGATCGCGAAGATGACGCCTGCCAGCGCGAGGCTGATGGCAATCACGGTGTTCGGTCGTCGCGTCACCATGTTCATAGGGGCTCGATCAGGCGCGAAACGCCGGACGCGTTGAAAGGGCGTCGATCACGGCCGCGACCCGTGGCCGCGGCATCCGGTGAGAAAAGTCCGGAGACGACGCGTTTAATGCTGCGATTCGAGAGCATATCGGCGACCGGAAGGCGCCGATCCGTCGGAAAGGGGGGGTTTTTTACGGCAACTCAGCGCTTAGAGATTGGCCTGAGGAATCGCTTTTCGTGCGTTCTCGCACGGGCCAGCCGTTTTCCGGTATCGCGCCGATGCGCGTCAGACGCTCCACCATGAACGCTCGCAGCACGCGCACTGTTGCGGATAGACAGAATTGAAGGGATAGACAGATAAGGAAGGCGGCCCTTTCATGGACCGCCTTTCGCTTCTAGCCGAAGCGCGTTTCGCCTGTTGCGCACAGGGTCCGGGCGCCAACCAGCAATCCGGCGTCGTACGCGGCTTCGAGTGCGAGCGAGAGATTCTCGATGCTGACCACGCGAAAATCCGCAGTTGGCTTGCCCGTCGGTTGCAGCGAACTGATCCCCAACGTTTCGTGGGCGATCGATTGCAGGAGTTCGAGACGTTCGTCGTTCACGGTGTTCATCGCGCCTCCCTCCAGTTTTGGGTTAGCCAGCCGGCTGTGTGCCGGAATGTTGCGATCTTGCTGGGCCTGCGCTGGATCGCATCGCGCAGTTGCACGCAGGTGCGGTCGAACGTCGCAGGCGTGACGCGCTCGAATGCATGGACGTGGCCTGGGTTCGCGATCAGATGCGACGAATGCACTGCGCCATGCGGCACAGCGAGGGCGACGGGTGCCTGTTTCCGACAGGCCAGACGGGATTGCAGACGGGTTCTCATGATGTTTCTCTCACTAGGAGAGATGCGATTTCCTCTCTTTATCTGATTGATGTCATTGCGTTTTTAAGAATAGAAGCCAGGAGAGGACGCAGTACGTGGTGCGCTGACGCAGTTTGAGGCTCTACTCCAAATTCAACTGTGCGCGAATGTCGCAGGGGAAAGGATTGTCGCCGCCGGAAATGAAAAAACCCCGACAGCCTGTGGCTATCGGGGTTCTTCGTGACGACTTGATTGTTCCTGGTGGGCGGAGGAGGATCGAACTCCCGACCTTCGCATTGCGAATGTAAAAACATCTCCATACAGGATAATACCTCTAGTCCGATCCTTGCTTATTTGCCACAATATTGCCACACCCGCAAAAAATAGTAGCGACATCAATGGCAACTTTTCGCAAACGTGGCCCCTATCAGTGGGAAGCGCAAATACGCCGGCGTGGCTATCCCGCGCAGAGCAAAACGTTCGAAACCAAAGCCGAGGCCGAAGCGTGGGCCAACATGATCGAGTCCGAAATGTCGCGCGGCGTATGGGTCAGTCGTGGCGAAGCCGAGGCGACGACACTGTATGAAGCCTTGACTCGATACGAGGCCGAAGTGGTGCCCGCCAAGAAGGGAGCTGCGCAGGAGCAATCGGTATTGCGCGCCTGCAAGTCAGAAGAGATAGCCAAGCGACCGCTCGCTGCGATCCGCAGCGCCGATGTGGCGAGACTACGAGATCAGTGGCTGAAGAACTATAAGCCGGCGACTGTGCTGCGGCGCCTAGCGGTTCTATCTCACGTATTTAGCATAGCTCGCAAGGAATGGGGCATGGAAAGCCTCTCGAATCCCGTAGAGCTGGTGCGCAAGCCCCAGCCCAATAACGCGCGGACGCGGCGGATTGCCGCCGGCGATCTCGCCTCAGAAGTGTCGGGCGCGGACGATGTCGAGACGGATCGTGGAGCGCAGGACGGTGAACTTGAGCGCCTTGTGGCGGCCAGCGGCTCTGCGCTGTTGCCGCCGATCATCTGGCTGGCAGTCGAAACAGCAATGCGTCGGGGCGAGATTGTGGCGATGCGGTGGGAGCACATCGATCTCAAGCGTCGGGTAGCTCATCTTCCGGCCACAAAGAATGGCAGCGCACGCGACATACCCCTGTCGTCGCGCGCCGTGGCCTTGTTGCAATCGCTGAAAGACGCCGTTGTTCACGTCAAGGAGAAATCCCATGACGACGAGGGGTCAGACATTGGACGGGTGTTCGAGATACGCAGTGACGCCATCACCAGAGCCTTCGAACGAGCCGTAACGCGTGCCCGCAACCTGTACGTCGAGGAGTGCAAGACGGCCAAGCAACGACCGGACGGTAAGTTCCTGACGGACCTCCGCTTTCATGACTTGCGGCACGAGGCCACTTCACGCCTGGCTTCGATCTTCCCTATGCACGAACTGACGAAAATTACTGGGCACAAAGACCCACGCATGCTCATGCGCTACTACCATCCCCGAGCGGAAGACCTAGCGAAACGTCTTGAATAAGTCGACAGGGTGGTTGGTGCTCAAACACGCATCCGTGACGCCCGAGCGAATCGGGATGCCCTCCGCTAGCAAATGCGTGAGTTTTAATTGGCGACAATCTTCAGGCGAGATCCGCTGACGCCGATATACAGTACTAAGCCACTCCTATGGGACAACACGTGTTGGAAAAACCGATCAGTAGGATTTGGTGGGAAAAAAACTGTCGAGTATGTGTACGTTTCCAGGGAACTGGCTCGTTACACGTTCGCCGCGCCGTTGGCAGGTAATCATGAGGCCGCGGGCGACGCGATCCTGCGCAGTCTCAATGCGCGCTGGACGCTAGTCGAGTTCAAACGTGCGGAAATCGATATTCGTTCCGAGCTTGAGAAGTATGATCACGGCAGCGCCGACTTCAAGTCACGAGTTGCGCTCATCTTTGGAAATAAGGCCCAACCCCACTTTTTGGTGTTCGGTTCTTGTGACGAGAATGGGATTTTAGATCTGCGCGCGCGTCACTATTGGGGACGATGGACCGGCTCGGAACTCACACGGGATAGAGATGTTGCCGTTAAATCGATTCCCGAATATGGACTCGAGTATGATGGCTTCGTGCAATATCTTTCGAGATTGCTTCATCTGAAGTCACGAGCCGGTTCCGGTTCAATTCGCACTCCACAGTTCGATACCGTTGTGGGTGTTGCTCACAACAACGTTACTACGGTGACGCTGAGTGATTTCGTTGGAATGAGCCCTGTGCTTGCGCCAGGGATGGGGATGGAGCCGCTGTCCCCCAATGCGTCCGCCCCGGCGCCGGATTCTTATTCGAATCCGGCGCCATGACTCTCACGAGCGCGCCTCCCAGATTGGCGATATTTCTTATTGGCGACCCGCCGCGTGGGATGTACGTTCAACGCCCCACGCGCCGCTCGCGCGCATCGCGACGGCATTGATAGACGTACTGTTGATCCATTGTCCGGCTCCAGCACTACCACCAGCTACTGTACTGGTCTCGATGAAGCGACCGGAAAACGCAGCGCCGGAAGAAACGGAACCCACCGCGATTGGCGCAAGATAGCCCACGTCATTCAACACACCGCCGACGGCGAACGTCTGGCCCGTAACGGCCGATCGCGCTTTACCAGTCAACGTTCCATCCGTCGCATCGTCGCATCAACCTCAGCGACGACTACACCGTGATCGAGGTCCCCGGAGTACGATCCCTCGCAATGACCGGCGATCGCGCAAGAGGGCGACGCAACAGCGATTGTGGATTGGCCGAGGACCGCGACTAGCAGGGCAGTTGTAAATGCGATTCTTTTCATTCTCGATTCCATTCGACGTTAGATACTTTCGCTGGAGGACCAGCAATTGGTATATCGGTGGATATCGGTGGGAATTCAGTGTGCGTCGAAAAATAATTTTCCTTGCTCACGCCAGTAGCCTGCTGGAAGCACGGTCACCCCGCGCATCCTGCCCAGCGTCGAGCGCGTCCGATGCATGGACGTCGCAACGAAATCCGGCACTGACCTTTGATGTGCACGAGGTAACTTTGGGACCGTCCCCAGCGTCCAACTTCGCGTCCGACCTGTGCTATGTTTTCGCCCAGGGCCCGAGCCAAATGCCCGCTCCTACAACAAACCAAGACGGGGTTTTCAATGAAATTGAAGTCGGCGCGAGTGACGGATTTCCGGTCTGTGGAGGACAGTGGCGAGTTCAAGGTTGGTGACTTGACCTGCCTCGTAGGAAAGAATGAAGCGGGCAAAACGGCGATTCTGTCGGCGCTCTATGGACTCAATCCCTATGCTGCTTTCACCTACGACAAGACCCGGGACTATCCTCGCAGGTTCGTGAACAAGTTCGAAGAGCGCAGCAAGGGCACCACGTCGAAGGTGATTGATACTTTGTGGAGCCTCGACGAGGCTGACGTGAAGGCGGTGTCGGAGGTGTTTGGCGAACGAGCGTTGGGGTCTCGGGAAGTGCGGGTCCAGCGCGGCATTGGCTACGAGACCCAGACGTGGATCGTTAGTGTAAGTGCCGGTGAGTGTTTGGCGTTCTTGGTGAGAAAGCATACAACAGACGACACCGAGCGGAACGTCCTCAAAGACTGCGCAAATGCCGCGCAGGCAATCGCTGCGATCGAAGCGGTTGCCCAGCGATCGTCCGGGCTGGACGCGCTGTACGCCGATCTGAAGAAGTGTCGGGGCGACGATTTTCAACTGGCAGTCTTGGACGTCCTCGCGCCTAGAATGCCCAAGTTCTTCCTCACATCTCACTTCGAACGCATGTCGGGCGAAGTGTCAATTAACGCCCTCAATCAAGCACGGGCCAACAACTCGCTTACTTCATCAGACCGCATCTTCCTCGATTTCCTCGAATACGCGGGAACCTCGATCGAAGAGTTACAAGCATCGACGAAGCTGGAAGAGCTAAAAGCGAAATGCGAAGGGGCGTCGAACGAAATCACTGACGAAATTTTCGAGTTTTGGACCCAGAACGATGCTCTCCAGGTCGCGATCGACATCGCGGAGGGCAGGCCGGCTGATCCGCCGCCTTTCAACAGCGGCACTGTGGTCACGGCCCGGATTCACAACAGCAATCATCGTGTGACCGTCCCGCTTTCTGAGCGCAGCGCTGGATTCATATGGTTCTTTTCGTTCTTGGCTCAGTTCAAGCAGCTGCGCAAGGTCGCGGGCAATGCGATCATGCTTCTCGATGAGCCTGGGTTAACGTTGCACGGGAAGGCCCAGGCCGATCTTTTGCGCTACATAGAAAGGCGGCTCTTACCGACGCACCAGGTTATTTACTCGACGCACTCGCCGTTCATGGTGCCGAGCGATCGACTGTCCGACGTGTTGATCGTCGAAGATGTCGTCAAACGCGACGAGCGAAGCCGCCCTATCGTCGAGGGAACAAAGGTGCGCGATGATGTGCTGTCGGTGGACAAGGACACGCTGTTTCCACTGCAAGGTGCGTTGGGGTACGACATGACCCAAAGCCTTTTCGTGGGCAAGAATACGTTGCTGGTCGAAGGGCCCTCCGACATCCTCTACCTACAAGCTCTGTCGGCAGCGCTGCAACAACGCAAGCGCGTTGGCCTCGATCCTCGATGGACAATGTGCCCGTCCGGTGGTATCGACAAGATCGCGCCGTTCTCGTCGTTGTTCGGGGCTAACCGGCTGAACATCGCGGCGCTGTGCGACGTGGCCAATGGCGACAAAGCCAAGATTGACCGCCTGCGAAAGAGCCAGATCCTCGAGGCAGGCCATGTGCTGACCATCGGTGATTTCACGGGACAGGACGAAAGCGACGTGGAAGACCTCTTTTCGCCGGCCAAATATGCCGAGCTCTTGAACGCAACCTATGGGTTGACCGGTGAGAACGTAATAACGGTCAACCGATTGCGTGAAGCAGCGCCCAAGACCCAACGCGTGGTCAAACAGGCGGAGGCGGCGTTCCGCGTTCTCCCCGCCGAAATCGCCGAGTTTGATCATTTCACACCATCGTCTTGGCTCATCCGAAACTCAAACTTCCTTGATGGGAGTGACGAGGCCACGCTCGCGCTGTTGGAGCGAGCGGAGCGGGCGTTCACGACGATAAATGGTTTGCTGCCCAAGAGTTAGCGCGGGCGAGAGCAAGAAGGGGCGTGTGACCGTGCGGGAAGTGCTCGTCACCCGCCGACGCGACCGTCGCGATATAGCGTGCCATCACCTCGACTTAGGCTTTGCAACCGGGCTAAAATCTTGGGGCTTAGTACCCGTAAGGTCCCCAAGGTCCGCTGTACCTCGCTGTCCCCGACAAGCACGAACGGTAGCCTTTAACTGCTCGCCATCCCCGCGCGCGTTAGGACGCTTGCAGGAAGCGTAGTCGCCCAATCGAGCGAGGCTCGATCGCCGCCAGTGTCCCCCCGCAGCCTCTCCAAGTAGGGTCAGTTCGCGGAACTCGCTGAATACATCCTGAAGGTGAATGACGCTGTACGGGCTGATCAACAAGAAGGTAACTCGACAATGAACACTTTCCCAGAGAAGCCGGTGCGGCATGATTCCGACTTATGGCCGGTGGCGCTCCTTCCCAGGATTTGCAAGTGACGCTCGTGCGCTCCATCGATCCCGACGACACGCCAGCTCTTCGCAAGGAGCGAGGCGCCTTCTTCACGCCCGGCGAGATCACCCGGTTTGTGGCCAACTGGGCCATTCGCACGCCCGGCGACCTAGTGTTGGAACCGTCCGCAGGCGATGCTGCTTTCCTTGTCGCCGCCATTGGCCGCCTTCGCGAGCTGACACCGGACATGGATGCGCGTCCGACCGTCGACGGTGTCGAGATTCATGCCCACAGCGCACGCGTCGCCAACCAACGCGTACGAGAAGCTGGTGGTAAAGCCAAAATCCGGCATAGTGACTTTTTTACGGTCGAACCCGAACCGGTCTACGACACTGTTATTGGCAACCCGCCCTACATCCGCTATCAGGACTTTTCGGGCGAGTCCCGCGCCCGATCCCGCGAGGCCGCCCTCCGAGGTGGCGTATCGCTGACCGGCCTCGCCTCCAGTTGGGCCGCATTCACCATCCACTCCGCGATGTTCTTGAAGCAGGGTGGGCGGCTCGGGCTTGTTCTTCCAGCCGAATTGCTTTCGGTGAACTATGCGGCTCCCGTGCGCCGATTTCTTTTCAACCGCTTCCGCGACGTGCAGCTCGTGCTCTTTGACGAGCAGGTGTTCCCCGAAGCCGAGGCCGACATTGTTCTGCTACTAGCCGACGGTTATCTTGAAGGCCCCGCGCATCACGCGACCATCCGGCAATCGAAGAACGCCGCTGACCTTGCGTCGCTTGGTGCAGGACTGATTTGGACGCCGACTGACCCGGCGGCCAAGTGGACCAGCAGCCTTATCGACCCGAAAGCTATCGAGCCGCTGCACGCGCTACTGCAGCGAGGACTGTTTACGAGCTTGGAGACGTGGGGGGACACCACCCTCGGCATCGTCACGGGCAACAACAAATACTTCACGCTCTCGCCTCAGCGTGTGAAGGAACTCGGCCTGCGCCGCAATGAGCTGCTGCGCCTCTCGCCGCCTGGAAGTTCCCACCTGCGTGGTCTCTCGCTCTCCAACGCCATGCTTAGCAAACTGGGTCGAGAAGGTCACGCTACCTACCTCTTTTTTCCGAGCGATCCACCCTCGGCTGAAGCAGTGGCATACATCGAAGACGGCCACCGGACCGGTGTCGATACTGCATACAAGTGCCGCGTCCGCAAGACCTGGTACCAAGTGCCGCTCGTCCCCGCTGCGGACCTGTTATTGACCTGCATGAACGCAGACACGCCCCGACTCACAGCAAATGACGCTGGGGCCCGCCACCTCAACTCGGTGCATGGCGTCTACCTCGATGAAAAATACCGTGAACTCGGCCGCGAACTTTTGCCGCTTGCGAGCCTGAACTCGGTCACGCTGCTGCACGCAGAGATGGTCGGTCGCGCCTATGGTGGGGGGATTTTGAAGATCGAGCCGAAGGAAGCGGATGTCTGGGCTATGCCCTCGCCCGCGTTGATCTTGGCCCGTGCTGACGCGCTTCGCACAGTCAAGCAACAAGTCGCTGAGCTTCTAGGCGACGGCAGGCTGCTCGACGCCGTAAATATCGTCGATAAAGTCGTCCTTGCGGGCTGCGGTGACTTGACGGCCAAACAGATCAAGCAAATCCGGCAGGCGCGAGCAGAACTCGCCGACCGCCGCACAGTGAGGGCAGCCAGTGGCCGCTAAACAATCCGCGAAAGCAGAAGCTTGGGTCCTTTTCGACCGAATCGTCGCCCTCGCCGCCCCTGACGATGTGCACAGCAATCCTTGGATCAAGAACCCCGACGGACAGTTGAGCTTCGAGCCGGACTACAACACGCTTGTCAAACTGCTGGGCGTTCCTCTTTACCTAAAGGCCGGGACCCAATCCGGAGTCCCGGCGTTAGCCCTCGATGTATGGCTGAGCTATGAGTTGCGACGGGCGGGCTTCGAGTCAGATCAGGCTTGGCCGCGACCAGTCCACCCGCGCATCCTGCCCGCGGCTGTCGCATACTTGCTGAAGGCACTGCCCCGCAAGATCCGAGATGCTGTGGCGGATCGCGTGAACAACCAAGCTTCGATTTCTGGCGTTACGTCCTCCAGCGCATCCATCCTTGGTAAGAACTACCTCAAGCAGGTTGACGTCATCATCACGGACTGGGCCACCGGGCCCGAGTTGCTGATTTCGACAAAGCGCATGGACTCCTCCTACGGCAAAAACGCACCGAATCGAATCGAGGAGTCATACGGTGACGCTAAGAACCTGCGATTGAGGCACCCCCTCGCTGCTCTCGGCTTCGTGTTTGGGCTTCGCTCCGACATCCTTCAAAAGGAGCCTAAAACTGCCGATTGGTTGTTTGACCTGCTCGCCAAGCTCGGGCGTGAGGACGACGCATACCACGCCACCTGCCTCGTCTTGATGGAATACTCAGACGATGCCGCAATACCCGACACTGGCGAAGAAAGGCCCGCTGAAGGCGTGCCGGAACCTGGGCCCGAATTGGTCGAAGAAGAGGATGCGCCGGCACCCGCCCTCGAGTCGGAAGTTGATCGTGAGATTGCCGAGCTTCCTAAAGTGGCGATCCTCGAAGAAAGAATTCCAGAGGATCTCGCACCTGGCCGCTTCCTCGCGGCGATGGTCACGCGTGTCCTTGGCGCTACGCCGGTCAACATGCACGAGGAAGCGCGGCGACGTCGTGCTTCGCCGGAGCTACGATAACGACTGTCGCTGTAGGGCTATGTCGCGTTGAGTCGCCTTGGGTAGCGAATGACGGCTCAGTCCGATGCTTCATCGGCGAGCTCGATTGTGCGAGTGGTTGGTGCGGTGCAGAAGCAGCCGTTGCGGTGGTACCGCCTCGAATGTCCTTTCAGGGTCGGGTACGAAACTTCGGCATTCGGCCGCCGCCACTGGTGTTGGAACCGACAGCGTACTTCCGGGTTCGGCCACAGACAGTTGTCCTGCGCGTCGCTGGGCCGACCAAATGGCCGCTATCCATGAGCGCGCGGCCACAGACACCAAGCGCGCCGTAGCGTAGCGCGCTTTGTCAAGTTGGCGGGAGGCCACCTGCTACAGGTGTCGCCCACGCCCGAAAATGGCCCCGGCGACCATGCAGGGATCGAGCTGACCCCAACGCACTGAACATTCCCACTCAATAGTAAATTGCAAACATTTTTATATTAGATTCAAATATTTATAGAACACATTGCCGCCAATGCCATGAAAAATGCCATGCCAAAATCGACCACGATGCTGATCTTGACGCCGGCCATTCCCGCGTGGCGAGCGGCAACCGATCGGGATGACCGAGCATGGGACATTTGCGCCAGTCCGCTTCGGAGGAGACAAATGACTAAAGCTGCCTTTGATCAGCAATTTTTTGGAGTTTTTTCTGTGCGGTCAAACCGTCCCGGCTCGCGGCGGGATCGAATAGTAAAATTCGTAGCCCGTGGTTGAGCGAACGAGCGACGCCTTCATCGTTCCGTCGAGCTGTTCGGTCAGCTCGAGGCGAAGATGGCGTCGATCGGCGCGCGCCTCGTCGGTTACCTGTCACCGACTTCACCGACGCGCCGTCGGACGCGGTCTGGCCGGAGGTCGGGCTCGCTTACCGGAAGGACGGACTTTCTGACAAGGATGAAAAACGAAGGCTGGCCGGCCGTGCTAGGACGACACGATGACACTCCAGGATATATTGGCGCGGATCGCCGCAGTCGCGGGCCAGCCTCCCTATGCGAGCGATGGCCGCAGCTTGCTCCATGCCTACAGCGCCTGCCTGACCTTCGACGATATCTGCGCCGCCATCCCTCTATCTCTGGGCGAGCCGGCCGATGTTCGTCTCGCGCTACGCGGCCGTCTGATGCGCTTGTTGGGCGATGATCCCACGGCCGGCCAACGGGATAAACTGGTGACGCTCTTTGAAGAGACATGCGTGCTGTCGGATGGCGACAAGGGCCTGCGGCAGACGGTCGATGCGCTGCACAGCTCCTTGCTCCGCCATCTGCCAATGCCCACGCAGCATCATTTACTCGAGCGTTGGGTCGATCGCGGTACGCGCGGAGCCATGGCTCGGTGGCTAAAGGCAACGCGTGATACGCCTGCCCTGTTCGATCCGTCGGTCGCACTGTCCTATTGGCGCGCCACGCGGGACTATCGGGCCGCTAAAAGCCTCGCCTATCAGGCGTCTCCGGAGGCACTGGGTCTGATCGTGGGCGAATTGATCGCTCACTGCGAGGAAGGCTGGATCATCTCCAAGGCGATCATCCGCAGCGGCTGCTACGACGATGCGGCGTGGGATCTCGTTCGGTCCAATCACCCTGCCACCTATCTCTATCTCTGCGCACAGTTGCGGCGCGAGATCTCGGATGACGAAGCGTTCGAGCTGGTCTGGGGCTGCCCGGGCATCGCCATACACGGCGACCGCGGGCTGGCGATCTGGTCGATCGGGCAAATGGGCAAGGTGGCGGTGCTCGATCGCATCCGCGATTCCGCCAACGCTCTGTTCGAAAAGGACACCGCCGAGATGCGGGCGCGCTATCCGGAGATGCCAATAGCCGACGAGAGCGATGTCGCGTATTTTTGGTATCGCTGACGGCAGCTGACTACACCCGATTTCAAGCACAACCGGAAGGGGGGTGGCTCGCTGTGCGACGCTTGGGCGCCCTAGCCCGTACGACATGCGCAATCGTTGCGAGGAACGCGGCAAGCGATCCCATCTCGGCCTCGACCTCATAGAGTGGACAGCTGGCTTCGCCTATGAGGTCGAACCCCACCCGGCATGGTTCGGTCGTTCGTTCGAGCCGGTGATAGGCGCCCTTGTCGGTTTTCGGCGGGATGCCGCGTGTCCCGAACCGCGACCAGTAGCTGTCGAGCGGGTCACGGTCCTCCCAATGTTTGAGACTGTCGTCCCGGGAGAACCGGCCGCAGTCGCTCGTGCAGACAAGCTGCAAATCGGTCCGCAGGCTGTCTAGGATCGGCATGATGAAAAATGCGACGGCCTCTTGCGGCATCGGCTGGTCGCTTTCCGTCCTTAGCGTGATCGCGAATGTCTCGAGAATCCGATCCGGATGATGGTCGCGCACCGTCGAGAGCAGAAGATAGGCCAGCGCCTTAACGATTGGCCCCTCATCGACCCCGGTCTTCATGATCCGGGCATAGAGGTAGACGAGATTAAACATGCCGTACTGGAAGGTCTGCAGCACCTCTTCGGATGGAACTGCGCCTGCCCAGGGTCGTTTGTCGATGCTCCCATGCGCAAATTCATTGGCGATCAGCGCGAAGCGCTCCATCACCCCGAGCTCAAGCGTGCCTCGCTCGGTCCAGATGCGCTTGATGCGTTCGATCGAGCTATATTCGAGCAGGTTCCAGAAGCGATCACGGATCGCGCGGAGATAGCCCGCCGAGCTGAGGCCACCTTCGAACAGGCGCAGAACGGTGGCCGGTTGCTGCGCGAACATCCTTTCCAGCGAAGCCCGGTCCCACAACAGGATCTGCGGCCTGGGAAATCGCGCTTGCCATTTCTCCACCCAGTCCCGCGTCGGGTTAGTGAAGGTCGTGTTCGTCGCAATCACTAGGCAATCGACGCCCTGATCGGCGAGCACATTGTTGCACGCGATTTTGACCGCGTCGGTTTCGAGCGTGCCGGCGCGTCCCTTGCACTCCACCCACCATTGGCGCGCGACGATCTGGCCATCGTGATCGGGGACATAGAAGCGGGCCTCGAGGTCGCGGCCGCCATCGGCAGTGCCGACGCCGATGCCACCCACGCGCCACGCAATATCCCGCGCGCCCATACCGTCGAGCAGCCAGAACAGGCATTCCTCGAGCGCATGCCCCTTCAGTTCGTCGAACGGTATCTCGCTTGCCAGAAGCCAGCTCTTCTCATCCTCTTCGTCTGCCATGCTCCGTCTCCGGCCTAGGCGACCGCCGAGACAAGCCCGGCGTCGCCGCGCGGCATCAGTTCGTGAACTTCGAACGGAATGCCTGCGCTGCGGCACTTCCGCGCGAGGAATTCCGCTTCCGAGCTGTCATGCGTCGACAGGATGACCTGATAGCCCAGCTCGCGAACCATCTGCCTGAGCAGGTCCATGAAGGCGCTCGCGTGGATGATGTCATTATGCTGCAACGGATCGTCAAGCAGCAGGCCGCGCCAGCGCGACCAGGAGAAGGTCGTGCTCGCCGCCAGCAGCGCGCTGACGCTGAGCGCGGAAAGCTGGCCCTCGGAGAAGAAATAGTTCGGATTGATCTCGAGCTGGCTGGTGATGCCGTCCGTGCCGGTGTGAATGATCGCCGGGCGCAGTTCCGAGCGCGTTGCATGATGCTCCGCGCGGTAGGTGATCGACGAATCCGACCAGGTCATGAGTGTGCGCGAGAAGCGCTGTATCGTGTCGTTGAGCGGCTTCAGCACGTCATCGGCAAATTCCTCGGCGCGGGTCTGCATCTTGGCGCCGACCTCTTCCATCCGGTCGCGCGCGCGCTGGGCAATCTCGAGCTGCGCTCCGGCCGCCGCCACATCGGCCTGCAGCTTTTCCGTCGCCTCGGCTTCGGTTGCGACTCCCTTTTCGCGGATTGTCGCCGCGATCGCGCCCTCGCGCACCTGCAACTGCTGGTCGTTTTGCCAGATGCGAAGCCCGTTGATTAGATCGGCCTGGGTGGAGGCGATCGGTTCGGCGCGCGCCGTCCGCTCGGCCACCTGCGACCGCAGCTGCGCGACGCGGGCAGGGTCGGGGTCGCCGGTCTGGCCAAGCTCGCTCCACCGACGGACAAGATCCCTGCGTGTCTCGGCCAGCTTGTCCAGGTCAGCATTGGTTGTCGCAAGGCTCGCATCCTCGCGATTGATCGCCGCCGCGAGGCTGTCGCGCTCGCCGCGGGCCGCGTCGCGCGCCTCCTGGTCGGTCTGAAGCTGTTCTCCGATCGCACGCGCCTCGGTCTGCGCGGCGGCTTCCTCCTGTGCGAGTGGCACGAGCAAACCGCCGCCCGGCGTCCAGAGTTCGGGATGCTGGGTCAACAACGAACGCGCTGCCTCCATATCCGACGACGCATTCGCCAGCACCCGTTCGAGGCTGACCCGCTTGACCCGTTCGGCCTCGATCGCAGCCTGAGCATCCGCCAGGCCCGCATCGAGAACATCCTGCGACAGCCCATCCGATATCTGGCGATCGACCGCATCGAGGTCGGCGCGAAGCGCGATCAGGGAGCTGTCGTCATAATGGGCGTCGGCGGCGCCACCGGCCTCGACAAGTTGTTGCACGAGATTTGCCTCACGCGCTTGCTCGGTCGTCAGGGCCGTCACGAGCTGGGCATGCTCCGCGAGGCCGCGATCGACCTCTGCGAGCTGGCGGTTGAGGTCTCCCCGGCGCACCTTCGCCGCCGCGAGCGCGTTGCCGAGTTCGGCAGCTGGCGCCGTATCGACGGACGCATTGGCCAGCGCGAGCGCTTTCAGCTGACCGATCTCGAACGGCGTGGCGCAGACCGGACAATTGGTGTCGTCGTGCGACAGCTGATGCGCGATCCGCGATACGGCCTCCGCCAGCGTCTGGGCGCGCTCGTCATGGCTTTGCAATTGCCGCGTCAGGCGCGCGATCTCGTCAGCGATCGCCGTGACGTCCCCGGTCAGTGCCGCGCGCCTGCCGCGAAGCGCGGGTTCGTCGAGCGCGTCGGCGAGCGGCTTCAGGCGCTGGATCTCGGTGCGCACAGTTCGCAACGAAGCGGAGAATTGCGCCCGCAGTCTCGCGGCATCGATCCGGCCGGAGATTTTGTTTCGTTCAGCGCGAAGCGCTGTCGCGGCCTCGATAGCCGTTCGGCTTGTCGTCAGGCGCGCCTCTGCTCGCTCGGCATCGGTCCTCGACGTGTCGAGCTGGCGCTCGGCATCAGCCATCTGCGCGGTGCTGCGGTCCAGCTGCTCCATCGCGCGTGACACACGGGCGAGTGACGCCGCCCGCGCCTGGTTTTGCGCCGCGCGCTGTTCGGTGCGCGAACGAGCCGTCGTGGCGGCAGCGAGACTGACCTCGGCCCGCATCAGCTCCTCGACGAGCTTGGTGCGCCGGTTAGTGATCTCCTGTGCCATCTTCGACTTCTGGACGCTCTGATCGCCGGCGCCGGCATAGTCGACGCACAGGCGCTCGAGCTCGGCGGCGCGGCTCGCGGCCGCTTCATTCGCCGCTCTGCCATCGGCCAGCAACGCCGCAAGCTCGTTCAGGGCGCTTTCGGCTTCGGTGCCTGCGGTCACCGGCATCCAGCGACCTGCTGGTACAAGCGGCAGGAATTGCTGCGCGAGGCGCTCAACAGCTTCCAGGACCTGTTTGGGTGAGAAGGACCGTTCGGAGCTCGAAAGACGCGCAAGGCGATTACGATCGTCGATCAGCATCCGCCACGTGTCGAGCAGTGCCGAAGCGGTTTCGAGGCGCTGGCCGCGATCGCGAATGGCACGGGTGAACGCCTGGCGCGCGCCTTGGCCGCTGACGCGCTCGCGCAGCAGGTTGATGCGGTCGACCCCCGCGGGACCCTTCAACGCCTCCCACTGGCTTTTGGGTTCGCGCAGCGAGAACCGGCGGGTCGACGCCTGTCCGAGAAAATGCGTGATCGACAGATAGCCGTGCAGATTGCCTATCTCGGGCCAGTCGGGCCGCGTGAGTAGCCGCTCAATCGAGCCGTGGGGCGGAAGAAAACCCGCACCCCGGTCGATGGGCGCCCCTTCCGAAAAGGCGAGGCTCACCCGGTGACTGTTCTCGGTCGCGCCGACCCGGGTCAGGGGATCGCGTCCCTTGCGCCGGGCGTCATTGGGAATGTCGGCGAAGCGCCCAACCTGGCTGGTCAGTGCCCATTCCACCGCATCGAAGAAGGTCGTCTTGCCCAGGCCATTGGCGCCGGTGATCAGGGTGACCCCGGGCCCTTCGTGAAATTCGAATGCGTAGCTTTCGCCATAGATACGAAAGTTCGAAAGCTCGACGCTGCGCAGGAAGATGTCGCTCATATCTTCGCTTCCAGTTCGATCAATGCCTCGACAAGCCCGTCGAAATCGAGGTCCTTGTCGTCGACGGCCTCTTCCCACCCGTCGGGCAGGGCATAGCTTGCAACTGTATCGAGCAGCACCTGCTGCTGCTGCGTCGGCCAGGGGCGCGCGACGAAGGTCCGGGTCAGAAACGTCTCGGCGTCGTCCACCGTCGGCGCCTGATCGAACAGCCAGACCAATTTTCGGCACGTCCGGTCATCAGCCTCGATCTCCGAAGCCAGCTGACGCCAGTCCGAGCGGCTGAAGGCTCCCTGCGGTCCGATCAGAAACAGCTGAAGATTGGGCGCTTCGGCGGCCAGCCAAGAGCGGGCGATGATGGCCTGATTACGATACCGCCGCAGCTGCGGTTCGATGCTCGCCCGCAGCGCCGTTCCTGACAATTCACCGATCAGTACGGGGATATCATCGATTCGCGCCGCGCGAACCGCCCTGGGAAGGTCATTGTCGTGCCGCTTGATCGACGAGACGGCTTCGCTTAGGACTTCGGAATTGAAGCGGCTGCCAACCAGCTCGACCGCGCCATCCGCGACGCGCGCTCCGATGCGTTCGGCCGCCTGCAGCAGCAAATCCGCGAATGCTGGCGCTTCAGCCATGTGCTTCCTCCTCAAGGCCGGCCTGGGCCGCTTCCGATCGCCATCTGAAAATCGATTGAAAATAATCCTGAACGCTCTGTTCCCCGGCCTCGAGAGCGGTCACGAACACATCGTCGGCCCCAATCACTAGCGGCCCCTCGCCCAGCGAGGTCATCCCCACCCTTGGCGGATCGCCCGCAGCACGGTCGAAGCGCAGCTCGCCCTCGATTAGCCGGAAGGCATCCTTGAGCTGGGCAAGGAGGACGATGCCGGTCGACCAGCTCTGGCGCATCGCACAGGATGCACCGAGCTCCCTCCCTCCGATCCACCCAACGCCGCACGCGTGGCCCGTGATGCCATGGGTCGCGACATTGCCCGGCGGGCCGTCGGCCGGGGCCAAAGCATGCCCCGAACAGACGGCGAATGTGAGGCCGAACAGCGCGGGCTTGGTCAGGAACGGCTTGAGGATCTTCGGGCCGACCCGCACGAGCATCCCGTCGCGCAGATCCGCATGATCCTGTTCGGTCGCGAGCAGGAGCAGGAAGCGCTGCCGCGTCACCGCGTTGGCAAGCAGCGCTCCATGCCAGATCTCCCATTGCGCCCAGAGCCGCGCCTTCAATGCCGGCTCGATCGGCCAGCCCATCTCGACCGCCGCGGGTCCGAGAATCTGATGGAGGGCGCCGCGCAACTGCCGCAGCATTTCATCGTCGAGTGCAGCATGGACCGTTTCGGCCAGCAGTGCCGGTCCGACCGAGGCCTGTATGTCGAGTGGGGGCGGAGCGACCCAGTCATGGACAACGTACGGTGCCGCAAGACCCGGCCCGGGCAATTCGCGCGCCGCGCACAGCTTGTTCATTGCCGCCCGCCAGCCATGGACGTCGCGGGTATGAATGACGAAGCCCGGAACATGGGCGCCGATCCGCGCGATCGCCGCAACCAGCGGACCGGCGTCGGCCGCCGATATATCCGCATGGACCGCAAATGCGCGGCCACCGACCCAATAACGTTCCGCTTCGCCGGGCGTCACCGGGCTGAGCCATTCGATGTCTGCGCCATTTGCGCGAAGGAGGAGATGGTCACTTTCACCTGCAACCGCGGCGGCAGCAACAAGCGGAGGCGGTGCGGCGCCCGGCGCGGCGGCGGCGGCTTCGAACCGGGCGCGCGCCGTCGCTGTCAGTTGCGGCGATTCCGGCCGTGTCGCCGACGCCCGGACGCGGCTGGGAAAGGTCGAGAGCGTCGCCTCGAACGGCTTGAGGTTCGGACGCGAATCCGGGCCAAGCCGCAGGAACCGGCGATAGGGCGTGAACGGCGCGCCCCCCTCAAGCGTGATGGCGCCGGTGACAGGCACCGCGCCGTCAAAGGCGACATCCGTGGTGATTTGAACGCGGTTGTTCCCGCTTATCCGGTCGGCCTCGATCACGAGGAAGACAGCGAGCCGGTTATGGAGCGCGGTCGTGCGGCGAAGCAGCCGCGGCTCGTTGGTGTGAAAATGGATACGCGCCTGTGGACGCAGCTGCGCGATGATCGATTGCCAGACGGCCTGTGGCACGAGGTCAAGGACCCGATCGCGATATAGCGCGAGCAGATCGAGACCGGCACCGCCCGCTGCCCAGGCTTCCTGTTCGATCAGCTCCAGCGCAGCGATGGCGGGGCCGAGATCGAGCCCAAGGATGAACTCGCAAATAGCGCGATGCTCCATCGCGTTGAAGGCGGACATCAGGAAATCGACCAGCCCACCATCTCCATTGCCCGAGATGAAGATAAGCGGTTCCGCCTGATGGGTCAGAAGCGCGGCCGACATTTGTGAGGGCAGCCAATATGACGGCGTCTCGCCATCGAGGAATGCCTCGAGCCCGAACCCGATCGCCAGGATGACGACGTCATAGATCTTGCCCAGCGGGGACGCGCCGGGGACAAGGACGCGTACCGTACTGATCGTGCTGGGATTGAGGCCGGTAACTCCCAGATCCGGCTGGAACGACAGAATCGACGACCGACGAGCATCGTCAAACTGCGCTCGCAAGGTCGCGGCAACCTCGCCCGCGGAGCCGGCCGTCCAGTTCATCAAGGGCAGGTCGGCGTTGGGATTGTCCGAACCGGCATTGGGCCAGTCGTAGAAATGGGGATGAAGGTAGCGGCTGCTATTGTGCTGCAGCTCCAGCACGTTCGATCGGCTTTCGAAGAGATCGAGGGCCTTGAGGTTTGGCGCGGCGCGGGCGAGCGCGACGGCGGCGGTAATGCCCGCAGCGCCGCCGCCCACGATGGCGACGCTGCCCGTGTCCTGTAGCAAGCCGCGCGATAGGATCGCATCGACAAGGTTCAGCGCCCGGACCTGCTGGGCGAAAACGGTCACGCGCTGCTCGAAGCTACCCAAGACGAACACGCTGTGCGTATCCGGAATGAGCGCTTCTGCGATGATCTCGTCTGCGGTCATGAACGCCTGCGCTCAGTTGAGGGCGAAAGACATGGACAGTTTGTTTTGGCCGCAACGGTGACCCGATTCTTCTCTCATACCTTACCGCGTCCCCCTGCGCGCCATGACGATATCGGAATGATTGGCAATCGCGACCTCAATTTGTTCCCAAGTTCCCACGATGCTGTTGACCCCATTGCGATGAAAGCACGGCAACGATCATGGGAGGCGCGGGGCGATGACGCCGACATGCTTGTAAAGCGTGGTTCTGGACACTCCGTAGCGCCGCGCCACGTCCGCCACCTGGATATCTGGGTCGCGCAGCAGCGCTTTGATTTCGCGCACCTGCTTCTCCCCTAGCTTGGGCTTGCGGCCTCCTGAGCGGCCTCTGGCACGCGCTGCTACGAGCCCGGCATGGGTGCGCTCACGGATCAGGCTGCGTTCGAACTCCGCAAGGGCTGCGAAAACGTGGAAGACCAGCTTGCCCGCCGCGCTGTTTGTTTCGATCTTCTCGGTCAAACTCTCGAAACCGACCCCCGAGCGTTCCAACTCGGCCACGATCTGCACGAGGTCAGGCAGGCTGCGGCCGAGCCGATCGAGCCGCCACACCACCAGCGTATCGCCGCTGCGCAAAGCTTTGCGGCATTGCTCAAGTTCCGGGCGCGCGGCGCTCTTGCCGCTCGCCGCTTCCTCATAGATGACGCCGCAACCTCCCTGCTGAAGCGCATCACGCTGCAAGTCCAAGTGCTGGTCCTCCATGGAGACCCGCGCGTAGCCGATCCGCTGATTCATTGACACAACCAGGACGTTGAAAACTTGACGGGAATGTTAACCCGTCAAATGAGGTTCGGCTAGTCCGCGATAGGCATTTTTGACGTGTCTAGAAAACCACCGTTTTCTTGACTAGCACTCGACACATTTGTGCGAAAGCACCCCAAGCTCGTCACCCGTTCCAAGCAGCCGCCATTCCCTCGAAAAAATTCAATGTTACTCACACGATGATTTTGCCCCACATAACGAGGACTCGACTAACACGCGGCGTGAGCGTCGCAACGGGAAAGAAAGCCGCGTCCGACGCCGACAAGCAACTGCGCGATCCGAAATCGACCAAGCGGGAGAAGGAGGTCGGCGCCTTGAAGCTCGGGCAGCGTAAGGGGGCGCGACGTCAAGCAAACCGAAGAAGAAGTAGATTCGTAGAGGCATGGCGCACGCGTTCTTCGGTGCCGCGCGCCTCGCTTTCTCGCTGCAAGAGCTATTGATAAAACAGGGTGTGGCTGATGCCCGCGCCTATGCGGGCCTCGACGGGCCGGTTTCTAGCCGCGTTTTCGGGAGTGCCGGTGATGACCAACGGGAAATAGACAAACTCAAGGGCTTGCAGGCGTACGTGTGTCCAATTCGTCCGGACCTGCCGGCGTGCGCTCACCAGCTTGCTGCGCTTTGCGTATCTTGCGATCCAGCCGCCGGGCCTCCTTCTCCAAGGCGTCAATCTGCCGGAGGAACGGGCGCATCTCATCCAGCAGCTGGGCCTCCCGCTCCTGGAGTCGCGGGACCACGTGCGTGTAATCCCACTCGTATCGTTTCAGGGCGAGCCGCGTATCGGACCACGCGCGATCAATCGGGCGCAGCTTGGCCCTCAGCTCGCGCAGCTCCTGCCAGATGGCTTTCTGCCGTCGCTGGTCGGCCTTGATAAGGGCCATCCGTCGCAGCTCCTCAGCCAGTTCGGGGCTTATGGTCATGAACCGTGTTTGGTGGAGGGAAGGACGGTCGGACTCCCAACCTCGGCGTTGCGAACGCCGCGCTAGCCCATCTGAGCTATTGACCTGCCCCCCATCGGGCGCAGCGATTGTCATTGTAATCGACCCCGTGTCCAATTTAGGAGTTGCAGTTTTTTGCCTACAGCACCCGAAGAGGCTTATGCAGCACGGATGTGTACGAGTTCAAGTCCCGCACCACACTCGTCTAGTACCCATACTTTGCGGCTTGCGCTGCCAAGCTCGCATAGCCGGCTCTGCTCATTCGACAACTTCCCTTCTCGTGGAATTTTGTCGAACGAGCAAAACCGAAGCTTTATATCGCTGAATGTCGGTCGACCATCAGTTCGCCATTCGCCTGCGCTTCGAGGTTCGCGACAGTGGACGGGCGGAGCTCCAGCCCCTCACCATGCGTGCGCGTTACCTCCTAGCTGCGACGATGAGCGCAATCAACATGCCGATGTACTGAACGAATTCCGGTACTTGTGCGTGCATGGTCATCTCCTTTTGTTCGGTTCCGCACCGTGTGACTGAGGCTGATCGATATGCCTCCCGTGTATCTAATTATTCGGGTTTCTTCAGAACCCGACTGGCTTTGCGTGCTGCCTGCTGAAGCCAGTAAGCCATATAGCCAGGCCGGTTTAAACACCCCGCGCGTCCCAAAATGTCCCAACACGTCCCAACTTGGGACCGCTATGTTCGTGACGACATGGCATGAGCCCGCAGGATCGCGCGTGTGTAACACCACTGTCCAATCCGGCAAATCGCAGGAAAACGCCGAGATTCGCGAGAACGCGGCGTGTGGATTTTTCACTTTTAGGAATGGTGACACCCGGCATATTCCCGCCGGCTCCTCGTCGCGGTGACCGCGGCGAGGATCTTCGGATCGCTAGCGTACGTTTCGTCTGCACCGTAAATAGACTTCGTGGGCAGCAGGGTAGTGCGGTCCCAGGTTGGGACGTGTTGGGATGTTCTGGGACACGAAAGCGTTGTTGTCGCGACACGGAGTACTGTACAAAAAAACAGTACTTAGTTATAATGCCGTTGTGGGGCAGAATTGCGCCCCGAGCAGCTGGTCAGAATGCCGATAGCGCCGTGCGCGCAGGCTCGGTTCCCGACAGGGAAATCAGGGCGTTGGCAGAGTACACGTAGTAACCAGATTCACCAGAGCCCCGGGAAAGCGGCTCACCCCACCTTAGTGGAAGCGCTCGTCCGGACAAAACCCGCATCGCGAAAGCCTGCGGGTTTTTGCGTTAACGCACTGTGCTTTTATTGAAGCCCAACTCGGTCAGAAGCCGACGGGCTTTTTTTTCGCCCGGAATTTTGATTAGGAAGCCGACATGAAAAAAGAAGCGACTGGCATCATCAACGCGTGCAGCAACCTGGTGGCGCAGCTGGACGCCCACCCGACAGGTGGCGCCATCTTTGTCTGCTGCCTCGCCATGGTGATGCTCGTTGTCGTGGTCGTCCGTCTGTCGGGGCCACGTCACGCAAAATCGCCGTGACCAGGGCGCGGCGTCAACCGGGTCGGAGAGCGCAGGCATTCGCTATACGTGGATCCGCTCCACCTCGTCGAGGCTGATGTCGTCACGGCGCCGGTCATACGGCTGCGTGGTACGCGTTGACGCGTGATTGGCCATCGCCGCCGCGTTCTCGAGCGTGCCGCCGTTCTTCAGGTACGCGGTGATGCCGGTCGCGCGGAACGTGTGGTTGCCGATCTTTGTATCAATGCCGGCGGCGAGCGCGCGGCGCCGGACCATCGCGTACGCGTTCGCCTGAGGCAGCGGCGTCGTGCTGAGCTGACCGGTGCCACGCGCGATCGTGCGAAAGAGCGGTCCCTTCGGCTCGGCACTGATACCGGTCCCGTCGAGGTACGCATGCAGGTACGCCTCGAGCGTGTGATGACAGGGCATCTCGTGCCGTTTGCCGCCTTTTTCACGCAGGCGCACCCACAGGCGCCGCTGCTGCACATAGACATCCTCGACCCGCATCGCGAGCGCCGCACCCACCCGCGCGAACGAAAACACCATTAACGCAATGAGCGCGCGGTCGCGCAGGCCGATCGGCGTCGTCACATCGATGGCATCCAGGAGCTGCCGCGCTTCGGCCGCATCAAGCACCGGTGTCCTGCCGTTTTTCGTTGAATGGCCTGGGCCGCGCACCGACGCGGCCGGGTTGTGCGGCACGATCTGGCCGGTCACGAGCCAGTCGAAGAGATGCCGGATCGCCGCGAGCCGCTGCTTGACGGTTGGCGCGGCATGGGTCTGCGTCTGCAGCTCGATCCACGCGGCGACATGCAGCGGCTGCACCGTCCCGATCGATGCCACGCCGGCGCCAGCGCACCACGCGAGGAAGTCGCCCGCGGCGCGCGCATACGCGCGCCGCGTGTGCGGATTGCGGATCGCCGACGCGAAGAACTCCAGGAAGCGCACACTGGCCCGGTCGCCAGCGGACGAGACCAGCGCGGGTACTGTGGCGTCGGAGGGAAGCGTCAGGTCCGTGCTAGCCACCGATCAGCCCCTTGATCTTGTTTTCCAGGTAGCCTTTCGCAGCAAACACGAGCAGATCCACCGTGAAGCCCCCGGCAGCGCTCGCCGCTTGCTTCGTCCGATCCCAGACGTCAGGGCTGCGCACAGAATCGAGGAAGTCATGTCCGGCCCAGGTCAGGCTGCGAAACCCCATACCGGGTCCGAACTGCATCCCGAAGTCCAGTCCCCCGGCATGGATGAAGCGAGCCTGTTCCAGCAGCGACAGGTGGTAGTCAATCTGTTCGATGGTGTAGCCGTCGACCTGCAGTGCGACGTCGCTGGAGTCAATCACCCTTGATCCGGCTGGCGGAACGGGCAGCGCCTCGAGCTTGAGCATCAGTTCGCGGATCAGGTCCATCTCACGCTTCATCGTCCTGGCCCTTCCAGCGGAAAATTCAACTCGGTCAAGATCGTGCGCCCTGGCGGTAGCCATTTGCGGCGGTTCAGGTCATGCCGCATCGCCGCTATGAATGCCCGATAGAGGGCTTCGTATTCGCCAGAACGGCCGATTCTGATCGCTTCTGAAAGCCTGTTTCCCGCCAACACCACCTCATCGGACCCAACCAGCCAAGTTTTGCGCACAGCCTGCAGATATTCGGCGCGGTATGCCGGTGTACTCGTAGTGAGAAACAGGCTGTCGATCAACTTGATCACTTCCAAGTAGACGTCACGTCGCTGTTCGTAAGCCGTCCACGCGCGCTGCGCAAGCAGCTGCCCCGCCCAAACGATGGCGCCCAGCACGACGGGTACGGCGATCTTTGCGACTTCAAGCGTCCAGTTTGGACTGATGACAGCCGGATCAGCCACAGGTGGCTCCCTTATATGTGATAAAGGACATTATCACATATAGTGACTCGCGAGAACCTCACGACAGGTCAGTGGCCAAAAAAATCACCGACCCGTCACGGACTGCAGGGTGACGGAGAGAACGATCGGGATTGGCGCTTAGTGAAGGAGGTGCTGGATCTGGGTCACCGTGATCGCCTCATGCGCATGAATCGCGGTAACCGTGATTACCTTGAACGCATGGATGAGGGCGACGATGATCAGGGTCCAATTGACCTTTTTCATTTTGCTTTTGCCAATAAAAAACCCGCCTCGAGGGGCGGGTCAGAAATGCAAAAGGCCGCACGAGGCGGCCTTTTGCGAAAAGCGGGGCGCACGAAGGCCCCACGTGAGAATCCTACATGAAAAACAGCACCGCCGAACAATCCGTAACGATCGTCAGCGTCCAGGAATCACAATCCTAGACTCTAGGCATCTAGTGTTAGCTATGCCGTTCCAGATTGCGGATTAACTGGCGACAAATTCGTTGACGCAGCCCGCTCGTTCAGCCCACCGATCATACTTTTTTCAGGGCGAGCGCCGGTTATGCGGCTCGTGAGTTTGGGCGCCATACAGGCCGCAGCATCCTGCAACGCCAGCTGTCGACGGACGATGTCGCAACGCGTCGCGCTGCCAGGACCTCGGATCTTCTTCCGCCGGCCAAGCGGGCAGGCGCTCGCGCACGACGGCGCGACTCAAATCAGGGGCATCTTCCCTGTCCGACGATCAACGGCAGCGGCTGCTTCTTTCGCGAGCGTGACCAAAGTTCGGGGCGCGTTATTTTTGTCGAGGGCACTCGCTGGTTGTCCGGGGATTGCCGTTTGTCTACGGTAGCGCCTACCGGGCCGGGCGAAATGCTATTGGAATCGCTTGGGTGCAGTTACCGCACCATAACGCCAAAATCATACCATGCCGCCACGAAAGCGCCGTTACTCCCAGAATTTTTTGCGGCCATTCAGCGAAGTCGATGGTTTCTTTTTTTGCTCCAGCACTTTTAGAGCACGCGCCATCCGCAAAGTCTGATAACACGAGAGACAATATCTTCCCCGAATTCCTGCCAAACTGAGCCGCTTACTCGCGTCCGAAAACACCCAGTTCAAACAGTGCTCGCACTGCAGCTGACGCCGGGTTCGAGGTAAGCCCTTTCCGGTCTTGGTTTCCTTCTTAATCCCCCAAGCTTGGCAGGCCTTTGTGAAGTCCTCCCACTCATATGCATGCGGTTGCGGCAACACATCCGCCAAGGTCGGAAAGGCACGCGTCCGGGGACAGCGGCAACTCGTCGCAACGCGCCATTGAAAGCCGTGTTTGAGCCACCATCCGTCCCGGCTCCAAAGGCGCTCATAGGTAAGCAACATACCGCGCCAGGGGAACGTGCCCAGCAACAGCAACTGCCTTTTTCGCTCAGTCGTCAGTGTTCCATCAGCATCGTGGTGATCCGGCGCGGGCGCGCCAATCAATTCGATCAGGTCCGGAAAAAAATGGCGTTGACGTAACTGCTGGAACGCCATCTGATGCGCGTCAAGTCCAACGATCTGTCGATAGCCGGACTGAGCGTGCCACACGGCCTCCACGAACGCGGCGATCCGTTCGGCTTCGGTCTCGGGATCCCCCGCCGGCTCTGCTGCCCATGACAGGAATCTGTTCACCCGCTGCTGCCGTGCGAGGAGCTCGCTCGCCCGGTCAGTGGTTGGCATGCAGTCGAGAATCAGATGGGTCGACCATTTTTGCCCGATCGATCTTCCTCGCTCAATTTGCCATTGCGAGAGGTTGTCGCCCGGCCACCTCCCTTTCCGCCAGGCGTCCTGGACCTTGCGATCCTCGTACTCGTCGAGTAACCCGCGATGGGTATGCTTCCGGCTGCTCTTTCTCAGTTGGTCGCGTTTGTCGTCGGATAGCGAATCGAGATAGGAAAAAATCCGCTTTTCGAGCGTTTCCAGTAAGGCATCTTCCTGGCTCCCTTCAAGTTTTCCATCAAAATGAACGAGGTCCAAGAGGGCCATGTTTGTCGGTTCCTCATCGGTGCGCGAACGCCTCTGCCGACGAACCCTATATAGCCGATCGAGCATCTCGATTGTGCGGAAATAGCCGGTCGCAGATTTGATTGGCGCCCGAGGTACGTTGTTCATCATCCGCCGATACCCTCATCTGTCAGTGAAGAAATTGCCCATAACATTGACATAAAACCTGGTGTCATTCTCCCACCGCGGTACCCCGCTACACTGGCTGAACTGGAACCCATCTGGAGGTCCGCATGACACGCAAGAAGCCCAAGCTGGCCGACCTGCTCACGCAATGCGATCCGACCGCGCCCTATCCCGGCGAAGTGTGGACTGAAACGCATCCTGTCGGCCGGGAATTCGGCGCGCCCGTGGACGATGCCGCGACGCCGCTGGAGCAGCTACGGAACACGGTCCAGCGTTACGACAACCCGATGGATCCTGTCTGGCCGCTTAATGACAAAGCGTGATGAAGGACTGGCGATGAATCGCATCGAGACGAAACTACTCCGCGCGGCAGTCGCCGTAGGTGCCAGCCTGTGGCTCGCACGCGTGGTGTTTTCATCTAAGGCACGCAAAGAGGTCGTTGCGGCGACGCAAGCGATCGACGAAGCCACCGCCACCTCCGACCGCCCCCCGAGACGCTTCGGCGGGTTGGCCGGTCGCATCCGTGTAGCCGACGCCTTCGATGCCCCACTCTATCTGGACGACCCGGTTACGCCGCCAAAGCGCCACTACCACCCGAGGGCGCCAGGCAGCTGGCTGGATGCGCTGAAGAACTCCCGCACTCCGCCGTTCGGGTTTCAAAGGGGCATCCCTTTGGCACGTGTATCTTTCGAAGCGCGTCGCGCCTTGTACGCATGCCCGTCGTGCCTCTGGCTACGCTCGGTTTTGCGGCCCCAGGAGAATCTCGGGTGAATCGTAGTTTTAACGATGGACAAATCTCAGCGAATGTTGGCGAATTATCGTCGACCCGTGGTGAATGCTGGCGAAACCCGGCGAATGCTGGTTAAATTTCCCGATTATTTCTTCACTGGAATCTCTCATGAGTACGGTGACTCTAGGGGTGGATTCCCACGCAGCTTTTTCGGGCCGTTCGATTGCTGCGATGAAGGGCAAGGCCCAGGGTGCGTACATCACTTTCGCATCCGCTGATATCTTGTTCCAGACGCTCACCCAACGCAGATGGAATGTCCTGCGGATCATGACAGGCGCCGGTCCGTTGTCTCTTCGCGAGCTCGCACGACGTGCCGGGTGTGATGCACGGACCGCCCAACGTGATGTGGAAGTGTTGCTGAACGCTGGGGTACTGGAACGCAATGCTGAGGGTACCGTACAGTTTCCTTATGACGCCGTGCACGTCGACTTCATGCTAACCGCGAACTGATTCCCTTCGCCAGCGACCGAGATAGCTGAAGAAGTTTCGTGTTCACGAATTCTCAGGCCGGGACGCGTGACGAACAGGGAATATGACGCGACGCGACACGACACGATCGGAAGTCAGGCTTTTCGCTGTCCTTCCACGCGAGTCACCCAAAGCGATAATTTTCGACGTCACCTTGGATTGGTTGCACTATCCCCGAGCAGAACCGGGTGAACACATACGCCGCCGTCATCGCAGAGATCACGAAAACGCACGATAGGGCAATGAACCCTCGCTGGGTTGCACACGTGAAGCAGCTCGATGGCACCCACCTCCGCGTCAAATCTCAAAACCCCGCGAAAGTTCATATGTCCGCCGCGTTGGCGCAAGGTCATTGAGGACGCTTTGCGGAGGTTCGGTTGGTCGTTGGACGAAGATACACTGAGTCTTGAGGGCATCCTTTGTAGGTCATCTGTCACGATCAGGGGAAACTTGAGTCGTCTGTCGTGCTGAAACGCCTGTTGGTCCGTCGGCTGCGCGCGAAAATCCGGGGAACCGTGACAGATGACCTACGGCGCGTTCCGCGTGCGCGCGCACCGAACGCGCAAGATTTCGTCCTGTTCGCCTGCGACGCGGTACACGACGATGTACTTGGTCCGCACGACCACCTCGCGCGTGCCGGCGATCCGCTTCTACAGCGCTCGGACAAGAATGTGTTTCGCCGCCCCCCCTTTTTGAAGGTCCAATGGCCAACTATCTGCAGCGCCTGTCGTTCTTCACGAATACGCTCGGCCAGTTGTCGACGAGTTCGCAGCTTGCGATTACTTGCTCGGGCAGCGTCTGTCGTTTGGCGCAAACTTACCGCCAGCGCATCGAAACCCGCTTTCTCCGTCGCTTCCTCTATCGTGCTCTGGCACATATCGCGGCGGAAAAATTTAGCGGCTAAATTTTCCCCGTCGCGGCTCCCTCATGTTTAGCCGCTAAATTTTCGGCCTCCGCTCGGTCACGAGCTTCAGCATTGCACCCTGCATCGTAACGATCCGGTCTAGAACGCCATGAATGAGACGACGCATGTGGTCCGGATCCTGGCTTCTCAGCTTCTCGCTGTTCGTCAGCCACAGCTTCAACAGGCCGCCTAGTCGTCCCTGAATCCCCGTTGATCTTCGCGAGCTGCAGAACGAGCCTGGCGTCAATCACGACCTCAATCTTGTAGCCGATACCGACGTTTCGCCAATATCGCGACACGCTCATACCAGCATCGCGAGCGCTCGCCTCAATCAGCTCCTTTTCTGCCGGCAGGCACCAGACTCGAATCGGTTGGTGCTTTCTACGTGGTACGTCGTCCATCTTGGCGTCCAATTTTGGTTGTTATCGGCGGTAGCCGGTTGGCCTCGCAGAGTAAGACCCACGTTTGAGCGCGAAGCGCGAATAAGGGAAAGTGAACTGAGACCGCCCGCTTGCGAGTGGGCCCAGTTCACCTGTCTTGCCCTGCGTTTGTGCAAGAAATCTTCAAGATTGCTAACAAGAAGCAACTAAGACAAGAGCGAACAAGCGACATTGAAGGACATGTTGATCGATTCTTGACCGCCTCCATATTGCTCCGACGGCGCTTCATCCATTTTTGACCGGCTTCGCAGTGGGTTTGTCTTGAACTGCCACTTCTATTCGTTCATTGCACACGACCAGAGCCCTCACATACCGCCGGAACGCCTGATAACCGAACGAAACGGCGCCTTCATCACGCAGCGCTTTATAAATCGCCAAAACAGACCAACCATCGTCGATTGCCCGTTGCACGTCGTCTCGAACGCTAAGAAAGGCAGCGCGATTGGCCGGCCCAGGTGAGCGCCCAGGCGCAGCGATTGCCCTCGCCGCAATCCTTTGCGACAAACTCATTTCTTCCATCGCACATCTCCTCTGTTCGCGCCTTCGACGGAAAGCAGATGTCTCAATCTTGAGGTTATCGAATGTACAATCCCCGGTAAAAGAATGATCTTTCTTTGACACATGTCGATCAATCCATGAACACACGTTTCGCGGGCGGTACCCGCCCCACTGAACTGCTGCGAAGAAGTTGCGTCCGCACGATTGCGTTAATGCATGAATTGATGTCGAGGACAAAGTCAGCTAACGCGAATCAATTTGGCAAGTGGTTCGATTCGTCGACAAGGCACTGGTCTCGCGTCCAAAGCAAGCACAACGCCGACTCGATAGAGGCACAGCGAGCGGGAACACAAGATTCAAAGAAGTGGTATCGAATAGTTCGAGGTGAACAAGCCCTGTCGGAACGGGGACTTCAAGATCTTCAAAGTTTGTTTCCTGACGCGGTTCGCTATTTCGATGAAGGCCCGGATAGACTTTGGGAGGCCATGTGGGGCGATGTCGACAGTCTGTGGAGTATTTGCGGCGCGCTCGTACACGCGTACGAATTTCCTGACCCTGCTCGAAAAATCGACAAATCGACTCTCAGCGATCCTTCACTACTCGAATTGGTAACTGGACCCGAGCTGTCGTTCGAAGAATCGCTTAACAACTTCGAGGGTTCGCTGCTGTCGTACCGGCAGTTTGGCCATGAGATTTCGCTTCGCGACCTGTCTGAGTCAATCGCATTTTATCGGCTACATGCAGCGGTCAACCGCCTGTGCAAAACGGACGGAGTAGGAGCCTACCGCTGCGTTCGTTTATGCCTTGACGATGAAGGCGTTTCGTTGACACTAAAAGCTCTCGGGGAACATAGCTCTTGTATCGACATCTACGAAACCGTATCGAAGGAGTTGGCAGATACCGAAATTCGCCGCTTGCAGGAAGAGCCGTCCTACCGAGAATCCGTCGGCGTAACCGACTTCGTCGGATATGCCTGCAATCCTGCCGCGTTTTGCTCAAACGAAGCGCGCATGGAGGCGCTCCAGATAGGATGAACTGCGGTGATACGCTCCGTATCTGCAACACCGATATTCACAGCTGCCCACCCTCTTGTGCGTTAAAGATTTTAATAGTTAACAAACCGCGCGCGCGCGTTACACCTCACCGGCGGCCGGCACAAGCCGCGCCCCGCTTGACGCCATGGAATGTGCCGGTGGGTGAAATCACGATGACACTGGTGGGTAAAAACACGAGCCCGTCCACAGCTAGCGGTGGGTGATAACACGTGCCCGTACAGATGCAGAATCGACTCGGTGGGTGAAAACACGATACCACTAGCTCGTATCGACCCAGAGACTCGCCTGCTCAGACAGGCTGCGAACGAGCCGCGTCGAATCTTTCGTGTACAGAGTCACTTTGTCTTCGTGGTCCAGTAAAACGCGATATTCCGGTAAATTGTCGGCCACCATGATTTCCCGGACCATCCGGCGAAATTCCTTGCGGCTCGCTCTACTGCCGGCCTTCTGCCGCAATAAATCCAAGCCAATTTTCATCATCGCTTGGCGACCGCAATGCTTCCGCGCAAGTTCATATAGTCGCCTCTCCAGCGGTTTGCGAAGTTTGAAATAGTCTCTGTGGAGCGTGAGCACCTCAAATGCATGCACTGCGTTATGAAGCCAAGCAGACAGCGTCACCTCAACAGCGTCCATTCGAGAAGGACATTCCTTGCTTGCTACGACTCTCCACTTGTCGATAAGACCAAAGCCTTCATCGATTTGAAACCCACCCGTCGAAATATTGGTGGTCAGAGTGGTGCCGCGCAGTCGGGCAAGCGACTCCTTCAGGTTCGCATAGTCCCTGCCACTGACACCACGATTCGTAGCCAGAAGATAGTCATACGCCGTGAATCGAATTGCCCGATTCGCTGCGTCCGGAAGGGAGCGGTCCACGCCCGCGGTGAGCTGAGAAATGGCGTAGATCAGCACATCCTTATCATGCTGAGTTGCGCGCCCGAGCACGCTTGGGGTAACAGTGATCCATCGTTTGCTATCCTGACTTTCCCATTTCCATATGGAGAGATCCGGTTTTGTGGATAGAGAGAAAAGCGGCACCTCCATGCTGGTCATATCGCCCTTTAACGCGTAACCAAAGAGATCCGCCAAGAAGAATTCTTGCCCGCGCCGATGCTGACCGGACAGCTCGCGATTCTCGATCTCCCGGCGCTTACTTATGACCAAAGCTACGCCTCGACCGCGCGTGCTTTCGCGGGGCCGACGACATCGGCGCCGCCGCGCCTTTTGGCTAGCTGTTCCGCCTTCGTAGGTCGGCCGCGCCTTCTCGGCAGAATCGGGGGAGCATCAGATGAGCAAACTGCTTCTGATGCAACATGAGCGGACAACCATCGCTCGACATCCTCGACGCGCCAAAGCAGGCGCTTCGTGCCGGGTAGCCGGCAAATTGGAGGTAACGCCTGCGGATTGCGCGTTGCATCGCTTCGGATGCTAGCGACCGACTTTCGCAGGTAATTGGACAACTGATCGACGGTGAGTAGCGCTTGCATGGCTTGTGGACCTGATTGCGCCATGCACTTTTATGCACATAGCGGCGTTGGTTCGCTGATGCATGCAAGCTTCGCCGGAGCGGCGCCGCCGTTCACGGTAATTTCGGTGAGCCTTTTTTACACCCACAGGCGCTGCCCACAAGGCGGCCCGCTCCCGCCACAAATCTGCCACACCCGATGTGCAAAAACGTGCGCCCGAATGCAAAACAACGCACTACATCGCAAGACGTAGTGCGTTGTTTCTAAAGAAAAACTTGGTGGAGCGGAGGAGGATCGAACTCCCGACCTTCGCATTGCGAACGCGACGCTCTCCCAGCTGAGCTACCGCCCCAACGACGCGTCGATTCTAGCACAAGGTTTTTTCGTTTTGCGATGCCCGGAAACGCTACCAAAGCGCGTCCAGAGCGCCTTCGCGCTGACTCCGTATCACGGCACCTCACTTCACTTCGACGTCTGCGCCCCGGCCAGCACCCAGTCGACCACCGCACGGATGTCCGCGTCGCTCATCGACGGATGCGCCGGCATCGGAATCGCGCCCCAGACACCAGAGCCGCCGTCCTTCACCTTCTTCACGAGTTTCGCGTTCGCCTGCGGATCGCCCTTGTATTTGCCGGCGATCTGCTGGAACGACGGCCCGACGAGCTTGCGGTCGACGGCATGACATCCCATGCACGCGTTACCCTGGGCGACAGTCAGCCCGCGCGGCGCGTCGGCGGCCAATGCAGGCGTCGATACAAGCGTCGATGCCAACGCGAGCATGCCAATGCCGACGCCCGCGGCGGCGCCGCGCATCACGCGACCTGCCACCATCACGGCGTCGTCGCCTTCGGATTACCCGGATGTACGGAGTTCGAGTTCGTCACGGGTGCCGGCGCCTGCGTATCGAGCGGACGCGAACTGACCGAAGAATCCGGCACCGCGCCGACGGTCGGATCGTTCGCCGGCGCCTGCGCCGCGCCCGAACCGCTCGCTGCAGTCGCCGCCGCGGCGGTGGCCGCTGCCGCTTCCTGCGGCTGGATGTACTGGAACACCTTCACCACCTGCGTGACGCCCGACACGCGACTGGCGACATCCGCGCCGTGATTGCCTTCGTCGACGGTCACGAGGCCCATCAGATAGATATTGCCCCGCTCGCAGACCACCTTGTAGTTGTTCGCCGAAATGTCCTTCTCGGCGATCAGCGCGGTCTTTACGCGGCCTTCCAGATACGTGTCGTTCGTGCGCGACGTGTACGAGCTTGCCGGCGCGACCGCCAGTTCGTTGATGATCGCGTTCACGTTGTTGATCGTGCGCACGACGGCTTCGGCCTTCTGCTTCGATGCATCATCCGGCACTTCGCCCGTGATCAGAACGCGGCGATTGAAAACGGTCACGTTGATGTGCGACGAGTCCGGCACGTTGTTATTGATCTGCGACAGCGCCTTCACCTGAATCTCGCGATCCTCGGTCTGCGCGCCAAGCGTGCGCCGATCGGTGGCAACCAGCGCGCCGCCGCCCGCCGCGCCCGCCACGGCCAGGAAACAGCCCTGCAAGGTCGCGGACAGCCCCGCTGCAAAACCGATTACCAGGACGGTTCTCACCAGTGTTTTCTTGACGCGGAATGCGCTCATCAACCCGTTCCCCTTAAATTAGTCTTCGCCCAGCAACATGGCATCGATGCCGTCGCACAGACAATGGATGGTCAGCAAATGCACTTCCTGAATGCGCGCCGTTCGATCGGACGGCACGCAGATGTGAATGTCGGTATCCGAAAGCATTTCGTCCATGCGCCCGCCGCCTTTGCCGGTCAGCGCCACGACGATCATTTCACGCTCGTGCGCGTCATCGATTGCGGCGAGCACGTTCGCCGAATTGCCCGACGTCGTGATCGCGAGCAGGATATCGCCGGGCTGACCCAGCGCGCGGACCTGCTTCGAGAAGATCTGGTCGAACGAATAGTCGTTGGCGATAGCGGTGAGAACAGACGAATCGGTACTCAGCGCAATCGCGGGCAAGCCGGGCCGTTCGCGCTCGAAGCGGCCGATGAGCTCCGCGGCGAAATGCTGCGCGTCAGCCGCCGAGCCGCCGTTGCCACACGCGAGAATGCGATTGCCGTTGGCGAGAGCGGTGAACATCGTATCGACCGCCGCAGCGATCGGCATCGACAGGGTTTCGAGTGCTTCGAGTGTGACCGCCGCGCTATCACGGAAGTGTTGTTGAATGCGTTCGACTGACATCGAGTCTCTATCTTGTACTGCAAATTTAGGCTGCATCGAGGCACGCATGAATGCGCGCGGCGCGAGTTTCCGGCGACCTGTGAAGCGCGTGCAACGCGGACAACCGCCATGAGAACAGCATCGCGAAAGCCGGCGCCGGTCCGCACGCGTCCGCAAGTTTAGCGTACTCAAGCGAGCGCATATTACGTCGACTCACACTTCGTCCGCACGAAACGCATCGCGCAGCCACACAAGCCGGCCTGCTTCAAACGCAATCACATCGAAGCGGCACGCCGCTGTGCCCGATGTGCGCGTCATCAGATAGTGCTGCGCGGCATGCACGATACGTCGCTTCTTCTGCCAGCCGATGCTCGCCGCCGCGCCGCCGTACTGCCTCTGGCTACGCGCACGAACCTCGACAAACACCAGCGTGCCATCGCAATCGCGCATCACGAGGTCGATCTCGCCACCACGACACAACACGTTGCGCGCGACGAAGCGCAAACGCTGGCGTTGCAGGAAACCAAGCGCATGCGCCTCGAATGCTGCTCCGACGACATTGGACCGCCTGTATCCCGAAAAGTTGTCCGCGACACCAGGCGCACTCGCAACGTGCCGAACGCGCGCCGGAGCACGTGGCTGTGCGTGGCACAATGTCGGCCTTGCTTCGTCTGTCTGTGTCTTCTGCCTCATGACTCCTCTCACTGAACTTGCGCAAGGGCAGCAATATCCTGCCGCCGCGCTGTATGTGGTCGCGACACCGATCGGCAATGTGGCCGACATCACGGTGCGCGCGCTGCATGTGCTTGGACTCGTGGACCGCATTGCCGCCGAAGACACGCGCAACACCGGCCAGCTGCTCGCGCGCTACGGCATCTCGAAGCCGCTCATCGCCGTGCATCAGCACAACGAAAGCACGGCTGCGCACCGCGTAATCGAACATCTGCAGGCCGGCGAGCGGGTGGCCTACGTATCCGACGCCGGCACGCCCGGCATTTCGGACCCCGGTGCAAAGCTCGTCGACGCCGTGCGCGACGCTGGCTATCCCGTCATCCCCCTGCCCGGTGCAAGCGCGCTTGCAACCGCACTCAGTGCGGCCGGCGACTGGGTTGCTACGTTTTCGTTTATCGGCTTTCTGCCGCCCAAGGCAAAACAACGCGCGACCGCGCTCGCCGAACTCGCCGCACACCCGCGCGCGTTGGTGTTCTACGAAGCGCCGCATCGCATCCTGGAAACCGTCCAGGCGCTCGCCGACGCACTGGGCGGCGAGCGGCGACTGCTCATTGCACGCGAGTTGACGAAGTTACATGAGTCGCTACATCGCTGCACCCTGGCCGAAGGGCGAACGTGGCTCGCGGCCGATCCGAATCGCCAGCGCGGCGAGTTCGTCGTGGTGGTAGAGGGCGCGCCGCCTGAAACATCGGGCGAGGCCGATCACGATGCGCTACTCGGCATCCTGATGGAAGAGATGTCAGTGAGCAGCGCGGCAAAAGTCGCTGCTGCCATCACCGGCACATCACGCAACGCGCTGTACGCGCGCGCGCTCACGCTCAAAAAAGACTAAGGGCCGCACAGAGGCGGCCCTTCGTTGAAGCACTCACCGGCTGACGTCCGTTCAGCCAGTAAACACGGCTTTCAGATTACTTTTCCGAGCTCGAAGCGTTCATAGCCAGCGTTTCGTCGCTGAGCGCCGCGCGCGCTTGCTGCGGCGACAACCCTTCGATCCTCACGCGCGCAGTGCCGACGTGCTGCATGTCGAGCGCCGAAGCGGCCGCGTACGAAAGGTCGATCACCCGGCTACGCACGAACGGACCGCGGTCGTTGATGCGGACGACAACCGAGCGGGACGTCGCCGGGTTCGTCACGCGAACGTATGATCCGAGCGGCAGCGTCTTGTGGGCCGCCGTCAGCGCATGCATGTCGTAGCGCTCACCGTTGGCGGTCTTGCGACCGTGGAAAAAGCGACCGTACCAGGAAGCACGCCCGGTCTGACGAAAGTCCGAAACGTCGGGGCCCTTGTCGCCGAGCGCCTGGGCGTCAGCAAGCGACTTGCCGGCGTCCGCGGACCGATCGCCGAAGGTGGTCGTCGTGCCGGACGACTGCGGCGTGCCGGCGCTGGCCGTACGCGCATCCTTCGTGCCCAGCGGTGCGCCGCTGGTCTGATTGGCCGGGCCGGGCGGCATCGCGCACCCGGTCATGACCAGAAAAGCAAAAAGACTCCCGATACGTCGAGGTAATCGAGCATTCATAAGACGTGTTTTCACAATGTCGAGCCGCATCTCGCAAAAGTCTTGCGGGTTGCATGCGACTCCGGCGGCAAGGACAAAGCAAAACGCTGCGCTATTTTGCGCAGAGCTTCGGAAGCCCGGATGCGACAAACTCTGCCGCTACCGCACGGTTAGTTTTCACGTCTGGCGCAACCTGTCCCCGGCAGCCTGACCAGACCCCACAAGCCGCCATCGAACGTGGCAATCACGTTCTTGCGCGCAAAAACAGCGCGCAGGAACGGCGGCGTAGGCCCCATCCAGCGGCACGGCAGCGAGGCCGTTGCAGACGCGTTGCGTCTGGCTGGACAAGACGTGCGCATCGACCTCAGTCGATGCTTGATTTGCCGTCAAAACAGCACGGCACAAACTTGACGGCGACTAAAACACCCGCTCAATAAAGGGTGACACATCGCCAATTGGCAGCACGGTTTCGTGCACTATCAACCCATTATACCCAAAACATATCTTCCGCGCCCCGGACCACCTCAATCCGTCATTCATTTTCACTATGGATGCAAAAATGGACATTGTCGATATGCCATCTGGCCGGGCGGCGGCGCTTCCCGGTGGCCGGTACAATCGTGCTTTTGCAGCGGCCCGGCGTCCTTATGAAAGTCACCCTCATTCCAGTTACCCCATTCCAGCAGAACAGCTCGCTGCTCGTTTGCGAGGCGACCGGGCGCGCGGTCGTCGTCGACCCGGGCGGCGACCTCGACGTCATCCAGCAGGAAGTCGAACGCCAGAACGTCACGGTCGAAAAGGTGCTGCTCACGCACGGCCACATCGACCACTGCGCTGGCGCGAAAGCCCTGGCTGACCATTACGGCGTGCAGATCGAAGGCCCGCACGAAGAGGAACGCTTCTGGATCGACCAGTTGCCCGCGCAAAGTGCGCGCTTCGGCTTTCCCGCAGCTCAGGCGTTCGTGCCCGACCGCTGGCTGCAGGACGGCGAGACGGTGGGCTTTGGAAATGAAACGCTCGAGGTCTATCACTGTCCGGGCCACACGCCAGGTCACGTGATTTTCTTCAGCCGCACGCATCGGCTCGCGATGGTCGGCGATGTGCTGTTCGCCGGCTCGATTGGTCGCACCGATTTTCCGCGCGGCAATCACGGCGACCTGATCCGTGCGATCCGCGAAAAACTCTGGCCGCTCGGCGACGACGTGACGTTTGTCCCCGGCCACGGACCGACGTCGACGTTCGGCGCCGAGCGTCGCACGAATCCGTACGTCGCGGACGGAGTCAACGCATGACCGCTGAAATCTACGTAAGCACCGATGTGGAAGCGGACGGCCCGATTCCCGGGCCACATTCAATGCTGAGTTTCGCCTCGGCGGCATACACCGCGGACAAAAAGCTCGTCGCTACCTTCTCCGCGAATCTGGAGTTGCTGGATGGCGCAGCGCCGCACCCGGTCCAGGCCGCGTGGTGGCAGACGCAGCCTGACGCGTGGGCGGCATGTCGCAAGGATCTGCAGAAGCCCAACGCAGCGCTGAATGCCTACGTCGAGTGGGTCGAAGCGCTGCCTGGCAAGCCGGTTTTCGTCGCGATGCCGGCGGGCTTCGACTTCACCTTCATGTTCTGGTACATGATGCGTTTCACGGGGCGCTGCCCGTTCTCGTGGTCCGCGCTCGACATCAAGACGCTCGCGTTCGCGATGACCGGCCTGCCGTACCGCAAGTGCATCAAGCCGCGCCTCCCGAAGCACTGGTTCGACGATCATCCGCACACGCACGTCGCGCTCGACGACGCCATCGAACAGGGCGCACTTTTCTGCAACATGCTGGCGGAATTGCGCGCCACGCAACAATTGGCGGCACAAGCGGCTGATAAGGACGCATCAGGACAAAACGTCGCCGACGCACCAGCAAATTAGGGAATCTCCCTCGTCAACCGCGTTTTACATTGCGTTTCGTTTTCGCGACCTCTACCATTCAGATTCAGGGACATGGCGTCGTAAAAACGGAGGCGCAGTTGACACTCGATACGTTCTCTCAAAAAATCCTGCGCCTTTTGCAGCTCGACGCACGCCGTTCCGTGCAGGAAATCTCAGATCAAGTCGGGCTCTCCAGCACACCGTGCTGGCGCCGCATCAAGGATATGGAGCAATCGGGCGTGATTCAGCGCTACACGGCGCTGCTCGATCGCGAGAAACTCGGTCTGCATGTTTGCGCGCTCGCCCATATTCATCTCACGCGGCATACCGAAGGCGGCGTCGAACAGTTCGAGCGGGAAATCGCGACCTGCCCTGAAGTGACCGAGTGCTACAGCACGACCGGCGAATCCGATTACATCCTGAAAATCGTCGCGCCGGATATCAAGGCCTACGATACGTTCCTGCACGACCGGATCTTCAAGATTCCGGCGGTCGCGCAGGTGCGCACGAGTGTCGTCCTGCGCGAAATCAAATTCGATACGCAATTGCCGCTTTAAAGAGCCCGAATCCATGCAAATCCTTGCATGGCGCGCGCGGTGTGCGCGCGGTGTGGTGAAAGCGCGCGCAGTCGCAACGCAGGCGCGTTCAATCCGCGTCGTGACGCTCATGCTCGAAGGGTTGCGCCACCGGCGTGGGCCGGTCAGCCGGCGCGGCCGCCACACCTGATCCCGCCGAACCTTCCACCGCAGCCAACGCCCGGGCGACACTCACCCTGCGCGCGCCCAGCTTGCGCTTCAACGCCGTCAGATCGAATCCCGCAAGAAGGTGCGCATCGCCGGTTGCGCAATCGTCGCTTGCGGCCGCCGGCAGCGTCACTTCGACGTCCAGTCCCGTGCTGAGATAGTGAAGGTTGATCGCCTGCGGTTTCAAGTGATGCGCCGCGAATGCCGCTTCAACCTCCACGACGACGCGAGCGCGCGGCGGCAGATTGACGGCCGGCCGCGCCACCGCATCATTTTCAGGGTCGACGTGAATCAGCGCGTCGAGCACGCGATGATCGGTCAGCACCTTGATGCGCGCCGATTCCGCGATGTAATGGCCTTCCGAAACGGAAATACCCGGATCGACCAGGATATGCGCGTCGACGATCGCGAAGTCGCCCATCTTGCGCGTGCGCAATTCGTGCACGTCGCGCACGCCGGGGGTCGCCATCAGCAGGGCGCGGACGTCATCGGCGGAGGCTTCGTCGAGCGCGCGGTCTGACAGATCCTGAAGCGCGTCCCAACCGAACATCCAGCCCATGCGCGCGACCATGAAACCGACGATCGCGGCCGCGATCGGGTCGAGCAGGCGCACACCTGCAAGGCTGCCGAGAATGCCAAGCGCCACCACCAGTGACGATGCCGCATCCGAACGTGCATGCCACGCGTTGGCGATCAGCATGGCCGAGCGCACGCGCTGCGCTTCGCGCAGCATGTAGCGAAAGAGGCCTTCCTTCGAAACGAGCACCAGCACAGCCACGACGAGCGCACTCATATGGACGGCGGGAATATCGTCGAGACTGGCGAGACGGGTTCCCGCGCGCCACAACATGCCGACCCCGACTGCAATCAGCAGTGCGCCAAGAAATAACGACGCGACGGTTTCATACCGGCTGTGGCCGTAGTTGTGATCGGCGTCGGGTTTCGCGCCGCTATGCCGGTTCGCCAGCAGGACGACAAAATCGGAAACCAGATCGGCAAGCGAATGGACACCATCAGCAACGAGCGCCTGTGAGTGTGCGATCACACCAATCACAATCTGGAGCGACATCAGCACGGCATTCAGCACGATACTGACGAACGTGCTCCGGCGCGCAACTTGATGCTTTTCCGCGGAAGGGTCGACGGCGGCGAGCGACATACGAAAGAAAAAGAATATTGGACGGTTTCATTTTACCGGCATTGCGTGGAACGCGAGGTTAATTCCGAAAATTTCCCTTTCAAATCAGCCGGTTATAAAAACGCGAAGCATTCGTATTCCGCTCACGATGGAAATAGGGCGAACTGGATCTGCCGGCGCGCCAAACGCACGTCAAAGCGCACGTCAAACTTCAGGCGATAAAAAACCGCGCTCCCTGCGGTGGCGCGGTTCCCTTGCAGCAGCGGTAATCGTTCAGTGTCTCGTTCAGCGTTTTGTTCAGTGCTTCGGACCCTGCACGGCTGCTGCTTGAATCCGGATGTTCTTATCGTGCGATAAGAAACTTTTCGCGATCCTTGCCGGCGATCCAGCGCGGCGGCTTGCCACGGCCGGACCAGGTGCTGCCGCTGTCCGGATCACGGTATTTCGGCGCCACGCCCGCGCGCGGACGGCCAACCTTGGCAGCCTTTCCACGACCGCCGCCGAGTTCGGCCAGCGTAATACCGTAGTCGGCCATTTTCTGCTTGATTTCGTTCAGCACTTCCGCATATTCACGCGACTTCGCTTCTTCGATCTGCTTTTCCAGCTTCTCTCGCTGGGCCAGTAGTTCCTTGTAGGACGACATAGATTCCCTTGTGGTTTGGTTAATTCGCGGCCGGTCTTATGCCTGCTCGCGCAATGAAGGTGTTCATGCCTCGGAATTTTGCTGGCGAGATTAACACAAAATAGAAACCGGAGAAAAGCCACTCAAGAAAATTATTATTGTCCGTTTCAAAATGCTTCACGCGCTGCCTTCACGTTCACAAATCTGGCATTGGGCGACAATTCATATTCCGCTGAAGAAGATCTCGAGTCATCTCAAGAATATCCGTTAAATTCCCAAATCATGAAAATAAATCGGGATACTTAACTTGAACATTTCATTTCATGAGAGCTTTGCCGGATCCGGTGGAAAAATAACGGTCTGCAGGTCACACGCGATTAGGCGTTTTCCCGGAATGGGCGTTAATCGGCGTGCCGTTCGATGCAATCCGCCAGCGCAGCATGCAAGGTCGTCGAATCCATTTTCGGTGCATCGAACATGAAACGGGTTCGATGTCCGCCGATTTTCAGATCGGCGCCATAACGGTCGATGCCCGCGAGATCCAGTTCGCCCCCACGGCGCGGATGATGATCGAAAAATTCCGTCAACGCGGCTTCTTCTTCGAACGAAAGCGGCTCAAGCGGATCGAGATCTCCCGCATCCAGCCAGCCCATCGCACCAAAGCCGCCGATATAGCGTATCCGTTCCAGCGACATCAACCAGAACGTGAAATCGCCAAGCGTCAGATATCGCTCGGCATCCGGGTGATAGCGCAGATAGCGCCGCACGATTTCCGGCTCCGGTTCGACCGCCTCAAACGAGCCGAGCAGCGTGACGCGCGGACTGTTCAGGACATCGCCTTCGGGTGCGTGGACCACAAGGAAGCCCGCGCGGGAATCGGCATGCAGGTTCCGCGTATGCTCCGCGAGCTGGCTGACGAGGATCAGCGGCCGGTGGCGCGCGTCCGGCGCAAAGGGCAGCACGGTCGGATACGGGTAGCCTTGCGGCTGACGCGCGTGCGTGGCCAGCGTCCCGACGGCGACCTGGTGCAGCAGATGCAGCGGAGCGTGAGCGGGAATATTCAAGCGATCGACCTCAGGACGGGTGCGTGAAAACCCGGGAGCGCAGTACATTTTGCGCAGCGCGGGCAGGTTTACGTAGAAGTAGATATTAGTTCAGGGCCTTCACACGTGGGCCCGATCGCTTCGATAGAATCGTCATTTCGCTTTCAGCGCGCTTTCTTTTCAAACGGGAATTCCGTGTCCGACCGCCCTTCCGCTTTCGCCACACCGCCGGCCGCCCACAGCAGCCTGCCGGATACCGCGCGCCAGCGCGCCCGCTACGCGACGATGGCGCTCTTTTTCGTCGCCGGGATGATGTACGGCTCGTGGGGCGTTCACGTGCCCACCGTGCGCGACCGCTTTCACCTGAATCCGGCGATGCTGTCGATCGCGTTGCTGGCCGTCGCGGTCGGGTCGATCGTGGCCATGGCCACCAACGCGAAGTGGATCGCGCGCGTCGGTACGCGGCGCGCGTGTCTGACGGGCGGCCTCGCGATGTCGTTTGCCGGTATGCTCATTCTCGTGGTGCCGGCGTACTGGATGCTGCTCGTCGTGCTGGCCGTATTCGGCGCATCGATGGCGACGCTCGATGTGGCGATGAACGCCGAGGCCAGCGCGGTCGAAGAAGCGCTGGCGCGGCCGATCATGTCGTCGCTGCACGGGGTGTTTAGCGTCGGCGGCATGGCGGGCGCGATCGTGGGCGGTGCGGTGCTGTCATGGGGCATGGCGCCGGCTGTGCATCTGCTGCTCACGGGCGCACTGTGCGCGCTGGTGCTGGTGATCGCGTGCCCATCCGTGTTGCCGCACGTGCCGCATCACGAACGCGCCGACGCGGGCGCGCCGCGCGTGAACCGCTGGCGCTCGCCCGCGCTGTGGGCGCTCGGCGGCATTGCGCTGATTGCGCTGGTCGCCGAAGGTGCGATGTACGACTGGGCGACCGTTTATATGCGCGACGTCGTGCTATCGACGCCGGCCGTCTCGAGCGCGGCCTACGCGGCGTTTTCGGGCGGCATGGCGGCCGCGCGTTTTGCCGGTGACGCCGTGCGTGCCCGCTTCGGCGCGCCGCAACTGATCATGGCGAGCGCAACGCTCGCATGCGCGGGGATGATCGGCGCGCTGCTGCTGCCTTATCCGGTTGCCGCGTTGACCGGATTCACGCTGATGGGCCTGGGGCTCGCGAACATGATGCCTGTGCTGTTCGCGGCGGCCGCGCGCGTCGAAGGCGTCCATGCGGCCGAGGGGCTCGCGCACGTGGCCGGCCTGGCGTACTTCGGGCTATTGCTCGGACCGGTGGTCATCGGTGGTGTCACGCAGGTGACGAATCTGTCGCTCGGGCTGTCGGTTGTTGCGTTGTGCGCGGCGCTCGTGGCGATCACCGGGCCCAGGGTATTGCGCTGGCTGAAAATCTGACCGCTGGCGGCGGTTCTTCTCGAAGCGTGTTGCGCTCCGATGCGATCCGCAGCCGTCTGAGGTCGCGTTACGTTACGCGCCTCTTCAGCCGCGACACGATGCGGATCATCTTTCCTGCGTCTCAACAAAAAAAGCACGCGAAGCTTGCGCCTCGCGTGCCTTTCATGACTTCGCGTGAGACCAGGCGAGCCTGGTCCGCATCGAAAGCCGGTATTACATCTTCACCACGTCGAGCAGCGTCTTCTTGCCCGACTTGTAGTTGTACAGCGAGATCACGCCGTGCTTCAGGTCGCCCTTGGAGTCGAACGTGGTTTCACCGATCACACCCTTGTAGTCGGTGTTCGGCATTGCTGCCAGGATCTTCGCCGGATCCGTCGAGCTAGCACGCTTCATCGCGTCAACGACGATGTACACAGCGTCATACGTGAACGGAGCGTAGATCTGGATCGGCTGGCCGAAACGCTTTTGATACTTGGCGAGGAACGCCGGGCCTTCAGCCATCTTCTCGAGCGCCATACCGGCTTCCGAGCAGACGATGTTGTCCGTAGCGTCGCCAGCGAGGTCCGACAGCTTGTCGGTACACACGCCGTCACCCGCCAGCACCTTCGCACGCAGGCCAAGCTGCTTGGCTTGCTTCGCGAACGGGCCGCCGGTGGCGTCCATGCCGCCGTACATGATCGCGTCCGGGTTTTCGCCCTTGATCTTCGTCAGAATTGCGCGGAAGTCGACAGCCTTGTCGTTCGTTGCGTCATGCGACATCACGTTCAGGCCGAGCGACTTGGCGGTCTTCTCGAATTCGTTTGCGAGACCCTGGCCGTAAGCGGTCGAGTCGTCGACGATCGCGACGCTCTTCACTTTCAGGCCCTTCGCAGCGTAGTTCGCGAGTGCCGGACCTTGCTGTGCATCGGTTGCCACAACGCGGTACGTCGTCTTGAAGCCCTGTTGCGTGTAAGCCGGGTTCGTTGCCGACGGCGAGATCTGCACGATGCCTGCATCGCTATAGATCTTCGATGCCGGGATCGACGTGCCCGAATTCAGGTGGCCCACCACTGCCACGACCTTGTCATCGACCAGCTTCTGGGCGACTTGAGTGGCCGTACGCGGGTCAGCTGCGTCGTCTTGCGGATCCAGTTGCAGCGTGATCTTCTCGCCACCGATCGTCAGGCCCTTTGCGTTGATTTCCTCAACTGCCAGGCGCGCGCCGTTTTCGTTGTCCTTACCCAGGTGGGCGATACCGCCCGTCAGCGGTGCAACGTGACCGATCTTGACGACCGTGTCGGCTGCAGCCGAAGTTGCCAACGTTGCGAACAGCATCGCCGCAGCGCTGATCGGCAACAACTTTTGAATCTTGATGTTCATGTAAGTCTCCAGTTTCGGTCCCAAAAACAACGTAATCGCCCTGTGTTCCCCGCTTCCTGCACGTGTCTTCATCCCGTGGACGATCACGCCGGTTGCATCGTTCATGCACTTGGCCAGCACGTCAGCCGGTCTGTTTTTGACAGGCGGCTACCCGTACTTGCGCGCAAGTGTAGGCCATCAAATTAATTTGGGGGAATTTTTTGAGAAAGTGGGATCACTACTAATAGCGTTTATCCCACAAGCCCTGAACAGGAACTTCACGGCTCCGCGCAAAAGCACAGCCCATGCGGGTTTGCGCGATATAAGGGTTTTGCTCTATAAGCGCCGCGCTAAAGGTTTGCGCGACGATTACCGTTAATGTTTCGAATAAAGTCGCATCGCTTCGATCGCTCCGCAAAAGCGGCGAATTTCGTCGTCAGGGCGCGCGCTTTGCCGCGCCAGCGTCTTTGCCGCGCGCGGTTGCCGGGCGGGTTGCCGGGGCTCGTCCGGGCGCGCCTGCAACGACCCGCGTTTGGTGGCACACTGACCGCCCGCTTTTGACGCAATGCCTTTCATTCGTTCAAGGAGATCGACGTGAGCGTGACTTCCCAATGGATCGACATCGACGCTGGCAATGACAGCTTTCAGGGCTATCTGGCGCTGCCGAAGCGCGGATCCGGTCCAGCCGTCATCATCATTCAGGAAATCTTCGGCGTGAACAGCCACATTCGCGCCGTGGCCGATCAATATGCGCAGGATGGCTACGTGGCGCTCGCCCCGGACATCTTCTGGCGCACACAGCCGCGCGTCGAACTGACCTACGCAGGCGCCGACCGCGACAAGGGCATCGAGATCCTGCAGAAGACAGACGTGAACCTCGCCGTCGCCGACATCGGCGCGAGCGCCGCCGCACTGCGGGCGCGGCCGGAGGTGAAGGGCAAGGTCGCCGCCATTGGTTATTGTTTCGGCGGCCGGCTTGCGTACCTCACTGCGGCGCAGGGCACGGTCGATGCGGCCGTCGCCTATTACGGCGGCGGCATCCAGAACCGGCTCGAAGAAGCATCAAAGATCAAGGTACCGATGCAGTTTCACTACGCCGAACTCGACCACGGCATTCCGATCGATGCAGTGGGCCAGGTGAAGGAGCGCTTTGTCGGCCATGACAACGCCGAATTTCATCTGTATCCAAACGCCGATCACGGCTTCAACTGCACGGACCGCGACTCGTACAATCAGCGCGCCGCCGCGCTGGCGCACGGTCACACACTGATTTTCCTCAGCAAACATCTGTAAGCTGCTGTCACCGCGTGGCGCGCGCAACGCGCGCCGCGCGGGAACCGTCAGCGGCGCGTTTCGTCACACCGGTGACGGTTCTGGTTTAAACGCTCCGGCTGGTGTTCATCCGGCTGTCATATCGACGTTACATTGACGTCATACACATCACCACTCACCTGCGGGGGGCGCCCGGTCGTGCAATCCGATTACCTGTCTCATGACGCCATCGGTCTCGCCGAACTCGTGCGCAAGCGCGAAGTCACAGCGCGTGAGCTGCTGGACACCGCGATCGCCCGCGCCGAAGCCGTCAACCCCGCGATCAATGCGCTCGTGCTGAAAGACTATGACGCTGCGCGTCAGCGCGCTTCCGCCTCTGTTCATGGCGTGAACGGCGCGAATGGTTCTGCCGATGCCACCGGCGCGCTTGCCGGCGTGCCCTATCTGATCAAGGATCTGGGCGCGCCTGTCGCCGGCCTGCGGATGTCGATGGGAAGCCGCCATTACCGCTATTTCGTTCCCACCGAAGACGCGCCCATCGTCACGCTGACCCGCGCCGCCGGCCTCAATATTTTCGGCAAGACGAGCACGTCCGAAATCGGCCAGATGCCGTACACGGAGCCCGAACTGTTCGGCCCGTGCCGCAATCCGTGGAGCCTCGATCACACGCCCGGCGGTTCGAGCGGCGGCGCCGCTGCCGCAGTCGCCGCGGGCATCGTGCCGATGGCGCATGCGTCCGATGGCGGCGGCTCGATTCGCATTCCCGCGTCGTGCTGTGGCCTGTTCGGCTTCAAGCCGTCACGCGGCAGGCAACCACCCGCCGCAGTGCAGATGCCGGGCGAACTGGGCGTCGATCACGCCGTGTCGCGCAGCGTGCGCGACAGCGCGTTGCTGCTCGATCTCACCAGCGGCAACGCGGCGCTGCCGCACGGCGCGCCCGGTACATTTCTTGGCGCAACGGGCGAGCCTTGCAAGCCGCTGCACATCGCGTACGTCGCCGAACCGATGCTCGCGCCGACACTTTCCGCCGATGCGCGCGCCGCGCTCGAAGACGCTGCGCGACTCGCCACGTCGCTCGGCCATCATGTCGAGCCGGTTTCGCTCGGCATCGATTTCGAAGCGGTCCGCCATGCGTTTTTGACGATCTGGTCGGTGATCGCGGAGGAAGTCGTGCTGAATGCCGATCGTACGACAGGACGCAAACCCCAACGCAGCGAATTCGAAATCGCGACCTGGGCGATGGCGCACATCGGCCGCAAGCTCGGCGAGCGCGCATTGCCTGCAGCACTCGAAGAGCAGCGCCGCATCACCGTGAAAATGGCCGACCTGTTGACGCGTTACGACGTGATCGTGTGCGCGACGCTCGCGGCCGCGCCGATCAAGATCGGCGAAATGCTGCCGACGCAGGTCGAACGAATGCAGATGCACGCGGTCACCACGATGCCCATCGAAGCGCTGATGAAGAAGATGCTGACGGAAGCGTCGAACAAGGCGTTCGCATGGGCGGGCTGCACCGAGCTTTTCAATCTGACTGGCCAGCCGGCGATGTCGGTGCCGCTTTACTGGAATGCGCGCGGCCTGCCGGTCGGCGTGCAGTTCGCAACGCGTGATGGCGGCGAAGCAACGCTCTTTCGTCTCGCTGCACAACTCGAGGCGGCGCGGCCGTGGTTCAACCGTCGTCCGCCGTTGATGCAGGCGCGCGACTAGCCGCACCCACCTGATACGTCAGGCCGGCTTGCGTCGCGCGTCGAGATCCGCGTGACGCATTGCCGGAATGCGCTGGCCGCATTGCGCGACCAGCGCCTGCTGATCCTGCAGAACCGGTTTGCGGGTGGCGTTCCGCTATCTTTTCTGCCAGATGCAGCAGCAGTGCGACCTGCGAGACGATCAGGCCTTCTTGTTATACGCGCTGCACCAGCCGGTCGCGGCGACCTGCTTGCCCGCGAACATCGGACAGCCGGCATAGGGGTCGCTCGCCTTGCCCTGATAGAGACTGCAGTTGCCGCAGTCCTGGCCGGCTGCGTATTTGGGGAACTTCGCCTTGTCGACCTTGCTGGCGTTCGTCTTGTAGCCGAGCGCCTGTGCGGTCGGATCGGATTCGGAGACTTTCGGCGCGTCGGCGAAAGCCTGGCGGGAAAGCGCGAGCGACGACGCAACGCCAAGGCTCGTGATCAGAAACGTACGACGGGATGACTTCATGGGGGACTCACTCCATGTTATTGAACTGAACGCCGTTCTAACGACAGCGGTTTCCAAGAATAACAATGAAGCGGCCGCGCGGGTCGACCCAAATGCCAGGGATAAGCAAATTCGTAGCGCATGCGCGGCGCCGGAGGCGCGATGTCGCGCATCAAGGTGCGTTGCGCCGCGTCGTGATGTGATCCGTCGTGACGTGAAGTGACATTGACACAGCCAGAACACGCGGCGAAACGCCTTTGCCTCAGGCGCGTCCGGCCAGTTCGCAGACGCGCTGCGCAATCGCCAGCGATGCCGTCAATCCCGGCGACTCGATGCCGAACAGATTGACGAGCCCGCGCACGCCATGCGCCGCCGGCCCCTGGATCAGGAAATCGGCAGCAGGCTCGCCGGGCCCGGAAAGCTTCGGACGAATACCCGCATAGGCCGGCTGCAGCGCGCCATCCGGCAGCTTCGGCCAGTACGCGCGGATCGCGGCATAAAACGCTTCCGCGCGATGCGGATCGACGTCGTAGTTGATGGTATCGACCCATTCGACATCCGGCCCGAAACGCGCCTGTCCGCCGAGATCAATCGTCAGATGGACGCCCAGTCCCGCTTCGTTTGGCATCGGATAGATCAACCGGCTAAATGGCGCTCGCCCGGAGATGCCGAAGTAGTTGCCGCGCGCGAGATAGAGCGGCGGCACGTGACGCGCGTCGAGCCCGCGGATGCTGCACGCCAGCCGGTTCGCCTGCAGGCCGGCGCTGTTGATCACGCAGGCCGCGCTGATCGTCGTCGGCGCAGCGCCGCCGACCTTGATGACGAAGCGTCCGTTGTTCGCCTCGATTGCGTCGACAGGTGCGTGGAACGCGAACATCGCGCCGCTACGCCCGGCGTCGCCTTGTAGTGCGAGCATGAACTGGTGGCTGTCGACGATGCCCGTCTGCGGCGAAAACACCGCCTCGACGCATTCGAGCGCCGGTTCGAGCGCGCGCGCTTCGTCGCCGCTGATGCGCATCAGGTCGAGCACGCCGTTTTCCTTGCCGCGCGCGAGAATGCTTTCCAGTTGCGGCACCTGGTTGCGCGCTGTCGCGACAAGCAGCTTGCCGCACCGCTGGTGCGGTATGCCGTGCGTCGTGCAGTAGTCATAGAGCATTTCGCGGCCACGCACGCACAGTGAAGCTTTGAGCGAGCCGCGCGGGTAATAAAGGCCTGCGTGAATCACTTCGCTGTTGCGCGAACTGGTGCCGACGCCGATCGCTTCCGCGGCTTCGAGCACGATCACTTCACAGCCGCGCGCGGCCAGCGCACGCGCCACGGCGAGGCCAATCACGCCCGCGCCGATCACCACACATTCGATTTGATCCATGTCCCTCGACGCGACTTTTGCCCGCGCTGCCTGATCGACCGATGAATTCTGAAAACAGGATGCGGCCGTTCCGCGCTTCATACCGCGCGTTGTCGAACGTATCTCCTGTACTGATCAAAATTGTACGACGGCCGTCAGAACGCAGAATGCCCGCACGCTCGTGGAATGCGGGCATTCGTTTTAATCGGGCGCGCCTTGTGAGCGCGTCGGCGCTGCGCTCAGCTACGGGCGGTGGTCTGGCTGGTCGCGCTGTCGCGCTGCGCATCGGCGGTGCCGGATGGACTGGCCGGTGCGCCCAGCACCGTGTAGCTGGCGGCGGAGGCAGGCGCAACAACGGGTGCAGCGACCGTGGCAGAAAACAGCAGGGCGAAAGAACTGGTTCTCATGATGGATTCCTGAAGTCGTTGAAGTGGGATCGTCGATGCGAAAATGCACAGGCACTTCGGTCAGAGGAGTGTAGCCGCGGACTATCAAAAATCCATGCCGATTAAATGAATTGACTGTTTCCGGTTCGAGAACAATCTTCGATACGATCGGCGGAAAAGGGCGTCGGAGCGAAATTTCACGCGACAAAAAAAACCGCCCGAAGGCGGTCTTTTGCACAACGCAGCTAATCGAGACCGAAAATCCGTCAAAACCCGATCGGTTTCCGCCGCGCGCCGTTATCGAGCCGGATATGAGTCGCGCCGATCTCATCGCGACTGTCGATACGCGCCGCACCGAATCCGTTGAGAATCGCGCGACGCATTTCGCGCGGCGAAGCCTGCGCGAGCGCGTCGAGCGCGGCCTCGCCCAACTCGGCCGGAAACCGCAGACCCCAGCTGTGTGCCGAACGGATCTCGTGATAGATCGCCTGCGCGATGCGGCGTGCGCCGTCGCGATCGGGTGGCGGAATTTCGTATACGTTCATCCGGTTCAGGATCGGTTCCGGGATGCCGCGCGCACTATTGGCCGTCGCGATCCAGATCACGTGGCCGGCGTTGATCGGCACTTCGGCGAATTCGTCGATGAAGGTCTGCGCGGTGTCATGTTCGAGCAGCGCGTAGAGCGCGCCAAGCGGGTCGTATTGCGAGTCGCCGGTGGCCTTGTCGATCTCGTCGACGGCGATCACGGGGTTCGCGTAGCTGCCATGTACGAGCGCGTCGAACACCTTGCCGGGCTTGGCGTTCTTCCATTGTGACGATGCGCCCGACAAAATCCATCCGGCCGTCAGCGAACTCATCGCGACGTAGTGATACGACGTGCCGAGCAGCCGCGACAGCTGCTTCGCGAAGTGCGTCTTGCCGATACCCGGATCGCCGAGCAACAGGATCGGCATCAGTTCCAGCCGGTCTTCGGTTTCAAGGCACAGCGCGACCTGGCGGCGCACGTCGTCGAGCGGTTCGGCGAAGTTGGGCAGCGCGCCGATCAGGTCGTCGATCGACGGCATCCGGTTCGGCTTCACGCAAAAGCGCAGGTTGCCGACCTTCAGCATTTTTTCGTAGGTGGTGCGCAACGCGTCGTTCGCGCCTTCGCTGAGTTCGTTCAACGCTGTCTCGACCCGATCGAGGTCGTAGACCTGGCTGAACGACGCCACCGCGATTTCCTGTCTGACCATGGCTGTCGTCATCGCTCACCCCGCTTTTGTGCGTATGTGCCTGGCTTTACCGCTGCGGCGACACTGGCAAGACGTCGCCTGTTTTTCAGTGTATCGATGCAAAATTCGCTGGCAAGCGAGCAGCCGTGAAGGTGTGCTGCTAACAGTGGGATGGCGCACGGATGGCCGCAGAACGCTGCTGCCACGACACCGGTGCGTCCGCGTGATCGCCAGACAATCAGGTGCCTGAACGGTTGAACTCACGCGCCTGCGTCATCATCTGAAACAGACTGTTGCTGAACCCGGCCGTGAATGCAGGGTCAGAAATTGATTCCCCGATCAAGCGTAAGATGGGCGCCTGCCCATCCCGCCGGGAGCAGTCGCCCGGAGACCTTTCATGTGGAAAACCAGCGTCGTTGCCGTGATGTTCGGCACCTCGTCCTTATTGGCTCAGACCCCGGCTCAGGCCCAGCAGCGCCCCGCGCAGCAGGCCGTGCAGTGGCAACTGCAGGTCGTCAGCGACGGCCAGCAGGTCGATGCGTTCGATGGCACGACGACCGTCGGCCAGGCGCGAACGGATACGCATCATCGCGTGGTGTCACACAACGTTGGATGCAAGGACGTACCGGCCGGCAGCATCGATCTCTCCCGCACGTTGACGGTCTCGCCGTTGCAGGCGTCGGCGACGGAAACCACACTCGCCATCGAAGCGCAGGAAACCATCGAGGACCCCGGCGCGCGCCAGACCGATACGGGCTGCAAGCTGCCCCCGCAGCCGCGTCAGGTTGCGGCGAGCCATCCGGGGTTGACGGTGCCGGCTGGCCAGTGGGTCACATGGACCATCGTCGACAGGAACCCGACACTCGTCTACCGTGTGCGTGCGAGCATCGCGACCACCCCCTGACACTGACGACAGAAGAAGCGGACAACGCGGCATGCGAAACCCCGAAGAACTGATACGCGATAGCGCGCATCCCAAGGATTTCATCGCGGTGAGCTGGAACCTTCACAAAGGTCGCTCGCCGCTCGGCCTTCAGGCCTGGCAGGCCATGCAACGCTGGGTCCAGTCGACCCACGCGGACGCCTATTTCCTGCAGGAAGCGATGGCGCGACGGATGCCGTCGCCGGTGTTGTCGTCGAATTTCGGCGCGCCGCTGGCCGACCCCGTCGACGATATCTGGCATTGCCAGGCTACCGAAATCGCGAGTTCGCTGCAACTGCAGATCGCGCTCGGCACCAATGTGTTCAAGCCTTCGTGGCGGCATGGCAATGCGATCCTGTCGCCACATCCGCTCGATCTCGGCGGACGCTGGGACATTTCCGCTCACCGCTTCGAGCGGCGCGGTCTGCTGGTTGCCCGCGCAACGTTTGCCGGTCACTCGGTCACGCTGCTGTGCGCGCACCTTGCGCTCACGCGCTCGGCCCGCTTGCGTCAGATGAACTGGATCGCGCACTGGATCGCGAAGGAAGCGCCCACGGGTCCGCTCGTGCTCGCCGGCGATTTCAACGACTGGCGCAACGATTCCGTGCCGCTGTTTGCCGAGCATGGATTGCACGAAGTGGCGACGCTGCTCGGCGAACCCGCGCGTACGTTCCCGGCGTTTTCACCGGCGCTCGCGCTCGACAAGATGTTCGTGCGCGACATGAAGCCGATCGAGTGGATCCAGCCGACGCAGGAAACTGCGTGGCTGTCGGATCATCTGCCGTATATAGCGCGATTGCAGGTGGGTTGAGCGCTGTTTTTTCAGCGCGTGACCGGGAAGTGACCGTGACAGACGCGAGTGCTTCAGCGGATGGTCAAAGCCTGGCGGGCGTCCAGGTCAACACGCCCGTGATCTCTTCGCCCGGCATCAGCACGCAGCCACCAACGCTGTCCCGCGCAGCGGCCGGCGCGTTAAAGCAGTCGGTCGTATTCGACACCGGCTCGACGCACAGCAGCGCCTCGCTCGCGGGCGCAAACACCACCAACTGACCGAACACAGCGTCGGCGTTCAGCGTCAGTTGCCGACGCTCGTCCGGCCACGCGACCACCGCCTCGCGCTGCCAGCCCGTGAAGTTGTTGTCGAGATCGAACGCGTCCGCGGACATCCCGTTTCGTAGCGCATCGACGGCCGGATGCGCGCCGAGATGGGTCGGCAATACGTCGGCGTCGGCGTGCCACATCGCTTCGACGGAAGCGGTCATCACCGTGTTCGCGGTTCGCGGGTAATACGGATGATGACCCATGCCAAACGGCATCGGACGATCGCCCAGATTGCGCGCCGTCAGCGTGACGCGCAGCGCGTCGCCGATCAGTTCGATCGTCTGCTGCGCGCGATAAGGAAACGGCCAGTCGCCGTGAATCGAAGGATTGGGCGTGTGCTCCAGATGCAGCTCAACCGACGTTTCCGTGCGTGCGCCGACGCACCACGCGCGCCGCCATGCGGTGCCGTGCAGCGCATGCGCGAACGTGTTGCCGTCGCCGGAAAGGTCGATCGAACGGCCATCGAAGTCGAAGCGCGCGTCGCGGATGCGGTTGCAGTACGGGAAAAGTGGAAAGCTCGCCATCTGCAGCGGATTGCGCGCAGCAAGCGCGGCGCCGGTCGCAGGGCGCATCCAGTGAACCGGACCCGCATGGGTCGCCTCGAAGTACGCCGCGATCGATCCGCCAACGAGCGGCGCCACGCGCAGTTCCGTGCTGCCGCTGCAGAGCGCGATGAGCGACGGATCGTCGAGCGCCGCCTGGCCTGATGCGCCGAAGGGAAAGGGATTCAGGGAAACATTGCGCATTGTTGATCTCGAGAGACGGCAGACACCTTTCGTTGTCTCTGGTCCCATGCAAGAGGGATGCTGTTACGTGCCGGGCGACAGGCACGGCCGGCGCGCCTCGGAGGCCCGCGCGACCGAGAATCGCACGCGACAGCGCCTTTCGTCAATATTATTAGTAATAATATTGACGCGTCATGAGCGCCACCAGAGACGTTCGCCGTCTCGCGCAGGCGGGTTAGCGCGCGTTGCCCGACGGATATTATTAGTGGTACCGTCAGACCGCCGACGCCTCCGGCGTCACCTGTTTTTGTCGCTTTAGCCAGGCGGCCCGCTCAATGAAAAAATCGACCCAACGACGTCCAACGATGACCGACATCGCCAAGCTCACTGGGGTGTCGCAGTCGACTGTTTCGCTTGTTCTCAATAACGCCACCGGCGCCAAATTCTCCGAAAACACGCGCGACAAGGTGCTGAAAGCCGCGACCGAACTCGGCTACCGTCTCTCGACGCGCGACGTGGTGCAGCCCTCGAAGGACGAACGCAGCCTGATCGTGTACATCGCCGACGAAATCTCGACGAGCCCGCACCCGGTTGTGAACATCGACGGCGCGCGCGATGCCGCGTACGCACACGGCAAGATGCTCGCTGTCTACTCGACGCACGGCAACGCCGATATCGAGCAGCAGGTGCTCGACGCGGCGCTCGCGAGCCCGAACGTTTTTGGCGTGATCTACGCCACGGTTTACACGCGCAAAGTGAGCCCGCCGGCCGCGCTGTTGCAGGTTCCTACCGTTCTGCTCAACTGCTACACGAGTGAAGGCGGCTTCTCGTCGGTCGTGCCGGCGGAAGTGGCAGGCGGGCATGTCGCGACCGAATATCTGCTGCGCGCGGGCCATCGGCGCATCGGCTATATCAACGGCGAGCACTGGCAGGACGCAGCCAAAGATCGCCTCAAAGGCTATCGCACCGCACTCGCCACCGCCGATCTGCCGTTCGCGCAGGAACTGGTTCGCGACGGCGACTGGAGCTCCGGCACCGGCTTCGAACACACGCTCTCGCTGATGCGCGAGCCCAATCCGCCAACCGCGATTTTCTGCGCAAACGACCTGATGGCGCTCGGCGCAATCGAGGCGCTAAAGCAGCTCGGTCACCGCGTGCCGGAAGACGTTTCCGTGCTCGGTTACGACGATCAGGAAATCGCCCGCCATACGCATCCGCCGCTCTCGACGGTCGTGCTGCCGAACTATGAACTGGGACGCTGGGCCGTCGAAACGCTGCTTCAGGATGAGCACAATCGCGCCGCCGGCGCGCCGGTTCGACACCGTATGGTGAAGCTCGATGGACCCCTCATCGAACGCGGGTCGGTCAGGGTAATTACTGAAGCAAAATCGCCGGTAGCTAATATTATTAGTGATTGACTAATAATAATTCGCGATGAAATAATCGACTACACCCGGACGAGGTGCAAACCCGTGGCAAACCGTCGTCACGAACGGTGCAGGGCAAAGTAAAAAGCAACTAAACCAAAGCACTGGAGGAAGACATGGCGTCGCTCAAGCAAAAGCGTCCGCAGCGGGTTCGTCCGCTCGTCGGATCAGTTCTGGCGCTGGCAATCGGCTGCGGCATCTCGACGGCACACGCCGACGACGCCCTGCCCAAACTGGCTACCAAAACTCCGTTGAAGGTCGGCTTCGCGCAGACCGAAAGCAACAACCCGTGGCGTCTCGCGGAAACGAGGAGTTTCAAGGAAGTCGCTTCGAAATGCGGCTGGCAGATCGTCATGACGGATGCCAACGGCTCTCCCGCGAAACAGGTTTCGGACATTCAAAGCATGATCGCGCAGCACGTCGATCTGCTCGTGTTCCCGCCGCGTGAAGAAAAGCCGCTCGCACCCGTCGTGCTGCAGGCGAAAAAGGCCGGCATTCCCGTGATTCTGGTCGACCGTAACGTCGATCAATCGGTTGCCAAGGCGGGCCGCGACTACATCACGTTTATCGGCTCGGACTTCATCGATCAGGGCCACCGCGCCGCGGACTGGCTCGTCAAGGCGACGGGCGGCAAGGCGAAGATCATCGAACTCGAAGGCTCGACCGGCGCGTCCGCCGCGAACGATCGCAAAAAGGGCTTCGACGAAATCATCGCGAAGAACCCGGGCATGACGATCATCGCTTCGCAAAGCGGCGACTTCGCGCGCGACAAGGGCCGTCAGGTGATGGAAACGCTGCTGCAGGCGCATCCTGAAGTGACCGCTGTCTACGCGCATAACGACGAAATGGCACTGGGCGCGATCGCCGCGATCAAGGCCGCCGGCAAGCAGCCGGGCAAGGACATCCTGCTCGTGACGATCGACGGCACGAAGGGCGGCATGGACGCCATCGCAGCCGGCGAACTCGGCGCCAGCGTGCAGTCGAGCCCGTTCTTTGGCCCGCTCGCCTGCGACGTCGCGCAACGCTACGCGAAGGGCGAAACGATCCCGACGTGGGTGAAAGTGTCCGACCGCTTCTACGACAGGAACAACGTCAAGGAAAGCATGCAGTACGGTTACTGAGCGGGTACCAGAGCGGATCAGGAAACGAAGGGCAGGTGAAGGTGAACCGGAGACTGTCCGTTCCGGGCTGACCTGTAACCGGACGCTGCCGGGTCCCACTGACCGGAGGGTTCGAAGCGACGTGCCCGTGCAATCGCGGACCGTCGCTTCGCTTTGTCCTGGCGTCTGCTCACGGCGACTGACAGACGCCGTTTAGCGCCGAAGACCGGTTTTTGCGGTTCGCGCCGTAACGCTGTTTTGCGCCCGCCCGCGACTCGCGCAATACTGGCGACACGCCAGTCCGGTCGCCGCCCGCCGCATCCCGACCCATGCAAGAGGATCGCCGCGCGCCGCGCTGCCGGCACGCACGCATTGACGATCCCCGACGCATTGCATCTGCGCACACCTGTTGCGGGCAACTCGCCCGCGATGCAGGGACACGCATCAGGAGACACACGTGACGCACACCGGTACCGGTATCCCGACCGCCGCGCCCCGGCCAGGCCAGCCGCCCTTGCTGGAGATGCAGGACATCCAGATCAGCTTCGGCGGCGTGCCCGCGTTGCGCAGCGCGCAGTTGAGCGTCGCCGCCGGCGAAGTGCATGCGTTGATCGGCCAGAACGGCGCCGGCAAGTCGACCATGATCAAGATCCTCACGGGCGCGTATCGCCGCTCGGGTGGCGTCGTCCGCTTCGAAGGTCGCGAGATCGATTTCCGCACGCCGAAAGAAGCGCGTGAAGCGGGTATCAGCACGATCTATCAGGAAATCAACCTGGTGCCGTTCCGCTCAGTTGCCGAGAACATCTTTCTCGGACGGGAGCCGCGCCGCTTTGCCCTGATCGACTGGCGCGCAGTGCAGCAACGCGCAGCCGCGCTGCTCGAATCGTTCGGCTTGCTGATCGATGTGAAGAAACCCGTCGGCAGCTATTCGACGGCGATCCAGCAGATGGTCGCGCTGGCTCGCGCGGTGTCGTCCGACGCAAAGATGGTGATCATGGACGAATCCACGTCGTCGCTCGACGAGCGCGAAGTGGAACTGCTCTTTAACGTCGTGCGCAAACTGCGCGATGACGGCCGCGCGGTGATTTATGTATCGCACCGGCTCGACGAACTGTATGCGCTGTGCGATCGCGTCACGGTGATGCGCGACGGCCAGACGGTCGCGCAAAGTGCGATGGCCGACATGGGCAAGCTGCAACTCGTCACGACGATGCTTGGCCGCACGCTCGCCGCCGTCGTGCAGGACGACACGGCCGCGCGCGAAGCGAATCTCGCACGACGCGGCGCGCAAACCATTTCTGCGAAACATCTCGCTGCACATCCGAAGGTGAACGACGTTTCGCTCGATGTACACGCGGGCGAAGCGGTCGGGCTGGCTGGCTTGCTCGGCTCGGGCCGCACGGAAACGATGCGTCTGCTGTTCGGCGCCGATCCGGCTGCGCAGGGCACGCTCGAAATCGATGGCAAGACGGTTGCGCTGAAGTCGCCGCAGGACGCCATCGCGCGCGGCCTCGCGTATCTCACCGAAGACCGCAAGCTCGAAGGCATCGTCCCCGAACTCCCGGTGCGCGACAACCTCACGCTCGTGTGCCTGCGCACGCTGTCGAAGCACGGCATCGTCGACGTGAAACAGCAGCAGGAGATCGTGGATCGATTCATTGCGTCGCTCGGCATCAAGCTGCGCTCACCGGATCAACCGATCCGCGAACTGTCGGGCGGCAACCAGCAGAAAGTGCTGCTCGCCCGCTGGCTCGCGACGCAGCCCAAAGTGCTGCTACTCGACGAACCGATGCGCGGCATCGACGTGGGCGCGAAAGCCGACGTCGCCAGAATCGTGCGTGAATTGCGCGACTCCGGGCTGGCGGTATTGATGTCGGCCTCGGAACTGGAAGAACTGACCGCCGTGGCGGACCGCGCCGTCGTGATTCGCGACGGCCGTACGGTCGCCGAACTGAACGGCGGCGAAATGAGTGAGGCATCGATCATGGACGCCATTGCGTACGGCAGTGAAGGCCCGTCGCAACTGGCGGAAGCCGTCAGCGCGGCGCACGTAGCGGACGCACTGGAGGGCAATCGCCATGGCTCATGAGTCGTTGCGTAACGAGACCGCGCCGCCCTTGTCTGCGACGCCGGTCACGGCCGCTACGGTGCCGGCTTCCGACGTCAGGACAAAAGCGCGTCGCCGTATTCCGATCCAGCGCGAAATCATCGTGCTGCTCGCGATGCTCGTCTTCAACCTGATCTTCACGCCGCACTTCTGGTCGCTGCAGACGTTCAACGTCAACCTGACACAGGTCGTGACGATCGTGATCGTCGGCATCGGCATGACGCTGGTGGTGGCGACGGGCGGGATCGATCTCTCGGTGGGCGCATCGATGGCGATCTCGGGCGCGCTGGCGCCGATGCTCTTCATGAACGTCGACGGCCCGCCCGGCATCGTGCTTGCGTTCACGCTCCCAGTGATCGCCGCTGCGCTGTGCGGCGTGTTCAACGGCCTGCTCGTTACGCGACTGGCGGTGCAGCCGATCGTGGCGACGCTCGTGCTGTTCATCGCCGGACGTGGTATCGCGCAGGTTGTCACCGACGGCGGCCTGCAGGCGTTCAACAATCCCGCATTCCAGTGGATTGCGCTCGGCAAGGTGGGCGGCGTGCCGTTTCAGGTGCTGCTGATGCTCGCGCTGGTCTGTCTCTTTACGTGGATCGTGCGCAAGACGCTGTTCGGCCAGTACCTGCTCGTCACCGGCGGCAACGAGAAAGCCGCGTATCTGTGCGGCGTGCCGACCGCCCGCGTGAAGCTGATCGCGTACACGGTGTGCGCAGCGCTCGCGGGTCTCGCCGGGCTGATTTCGATTTCGGTGAATTCGTCGTCGGATGCGAACGTGGTCGGGCTCGGCAGCGAACTCGATGCGATCGCGGCGGTGGCGGTCGGCGGCACGGCGTTGACGGGCGGCAAGGCGTACATCGGCGGGACGCTGATCGGTGCGCTGATCATCCAGTTGCTGCGCTATACGCTGCTCGCGCACGGCATTCCTGACGCAGCCGCGCTTGTGGTGAAGGCCGGCATCATCATTGCCGCCGTGTACGTGCAGCGGCGTTCACGATAACGCTCGCGCTTGACGGGATTCGAAAGCGATGAAAAAGAACCTTCCGATTTTGCTGGCGCTCGTGTTGCTGCTCGTGCTCGGGCTCGTGCGCTATGAACACTTTGCGTCGGCGTACAACATCACGTCGTTCTGGCGGTACAACTCGATGTTCGCGCTGATTTCCGTCGGCATGGCGTTCGTGATCATCACGGGCGGCATCGATCTGTCGGTCGGCACGGTCGCGGCGCTTTCGAGCGTCGTCGCTGCGCTGGCGAGTCCTTACGGCGGATGGGTCGCGGTGCTCGCGGGCGCCTTCGCGGGGCTCGCGGTCGGCGTGCTGAACGGCATCGTCATCACGCGCCTCAAGATCCTGCCGTTCATCACGACGCTCGCGACGAGCCTCGGCGCGCACGGCGTCGCGCTGCTGCTCGGACGCAACGATGCGGTGTCGATTTCGGCGGAGTCGAATTTCGCCAGCTTCGGCCAGGGCGATCTGTTCGGCCTGCCGGTTCCGGGACTCGTCGCGCTGGCGGCGGCCGTCATCGGCTGGCTTGCGCTGCGCAGCACGCGGTTTGGACGGCATTCGCTCGCGATCGGCGGCAGCGAAGAAGCGGCGCGCCTCATGGGGCTGAACGTCGACCGCACGCTGATCGCCGCGTACGCCGCGAGCGGGTTGCTCGCTGGACTGGCGGGCGTGATCCTCGCCGCGCAGTTCGGCGCGGGTCAGCCGAACGAAGGCGTCGGCTGGGAGCTGTTCGCGATTTCGGCGGTCGTTCTCGGCGGCACGCTGCTGACCGGTGGCGAAGGCTCGATCGCGATGACGATTGCCGGCGTTCTGCTGCTCGGTCTCGTGTTCAATCTGTTGAACTTCGAGAACGGGCTTGGATTGATCAGCCTGTCGGCGTACTGGCAGTCGGTGATTCGCGGCGTGTTCCTGCTGCTCGTGATCGTGCTGCAGGCGCGCGTGCTGAAGCAACGGGGCGGAAAACGGAGCGCCGCGGCCGGTTGAGCGCGAACGGTTTGCGCGGATTCGGGAGCAGATCGCAGTAGAATCGCGCTTCCTCTTCCCGCGTGCCGGACCGCCTGTCATCCGGCGCACGTTTTGCGAACCGACATGCACGTCCACTATCTTCCGATCCTGCTTCAGATCGCCGTCGTGTACCTGATCGCGGCGATCAGCCCTGGTCCGAACTTCTTCATGATCACGCAGCTGTCGCTGGCTGGCCGACGCCGGCTGGGCGCGGCATCGGCGCTGGGCGTCGGCACGGCGTCGACGATCTGGGCGGCGCTCGCGATGCTCGGTCTCGCCACGGTTCTACAAAAAATCGACTGGCTGTACAACGGCATTCGCATCGCCGGTGCGCTGTATCTGATTTACTTCGGCTTCAAGCTGCTGCGCGCGGCCATGAAGCGCGGCGAAGCGGCCGTTGTTGTCGATACCACGCCGCCCGCCGCCGATGCCGCTGCGCACTTTCGCGCATGGCGCTCGGGCCTCGTCACCTGCCTCACGAACCCGAAATCGTGCGCGTTCTGGACCAGCGTCTTCGCGACGATGTTCCCGCAGCATGCGCCGTTGTGGTTCTACGGCGTGGTGCTGGCGATGATCGCGACATTGTCGGCGGGCTGGTATGGCAGCGTCGCACTGATGTTCGCGACGGAGCGCACGCAGCGTGGTTATCGCCGGCTGCGTCGGCCGATCGACGGATTCTGTGGTGCAGCGCTCGTCGGCCTGGGCGCGAAGCTGGCCGCCGAGAGCTGATTCTGTTGCGACGCCGGATCTGATGCGGAAAGCGCCGGTTTCAGGTTTGTCGCGGGCCGGAAAACCTCGCTGAAACCGCGAAAAAGCGTCGTTTCCCGGCCGCGTTGGCCTTCCGGCAGCAGGGTTTATGCTGCGACGCATCGCCGGATTCGGTATCATCACCCGCGTCGTTGTCCGAACGAGTGCTCACCCGCGCTCGCTCCGGACGCCGGATGGCGACCGCCAGTGCGCGGTTTGCACATCGCCCGCACCACCCTGGCTACACCTTCGTTGTATTTTCGTTCTACCCTGCCGTTTCCGGTGCCGGCGACGCGTTCGATACCCGCCTGATCCCGCGTACAGGCTGCGCCGCCACCCTCCGGGAGCAGGCGCGGTAAAATAGCGGATTGCGCATCGTTCCCCAAAGCGGGTTCGTGCTGCATCGTCCTTGCCGTGCCGGCCGGCGTGTTCGTCTGGCAGCCCCTGTTTTCGCACTATTCCAGAAGCCATGAGCAACCTGAATCCACAAACCGTCCTGAGCGTCCACCACTGGACCGATACGCTTTTCAGCTTCACCTGCACGCGCGATGCGTCGTTCCGTTTCGAAAATGGCCAGTTCACGATGGTGGGCCTCGAAGTCGACGGCAAGCCGCTGATCCGTGCGTACAGCATGGCGAGCGCGAACTACGAAGATAACCTTGAATTCCTCAGCATCAAGGTGCAGGACGGCCCGCTGACGTCGCGTCTGCAGCATCTGAAGGTGGGCGACCAGGTTCTGATCGGCAAGAAGCCGACGGGCACGCTGATGGCCGACAACCTGCTGCCGGGCAAGACGCTGTGGCTGCTTTCCACCGGCACGGGCCTCGCACCGTTCATGTCGATCATCAAGGATCCGGATGTGTATGACCGTTACGAGAAGGTCGTCCTGACGCACACCTGCCGTTTTGTCGATGAACTCGCGTACAAGGAATACATCACGGACCACCTGCCGGCGCACGAGCATCTGGGTGAGCTGATCCAGGAGAAGCTGGTGTATTACCCGACGGTCACGCGCGAAGCGTTCCACAACCGCGGCCGCATCACCGAACTGATCGAAACGAAGAAGCTGTTCGACGACGTCGATCTTCCGCATTTCTCGCTCGAAAACGACCGCGTGATGCTTTGCGGCAGCCCGCATATGCTGCGCGACACGCGCGAACTGCTGGACAGCATGGGCTTCCAGGAAGGTAGCAACAACAAGCCTGGGCACTATGTGATCGAAAAGGCGTTTGTGGGCTAAGCCTGCTTAGCCTGCCGTGTGTGGCCTTTCGGCCACACACCTTCGCCTGCAGCAAACAAAAACCGGAGCCCTGTGCTCCGGTTTTTGTTTGCGCGCGCGGTTTTGTGGCGCGCTCGCTTCAGACGAAGGCGTTTTGAGCTCATTTAAAGGGCGTCAGGACCGCCGCGTCTGCCCTTTCCAGACATCGGTTTTCACCATTCGCCATATGCGCGTTTTCCCTCGTTTCCCGTTACAAATTCACACGTAATACTTACCTCGCTTGTCAGTATTATTCCTACAAATGGGTGTACGCGGCTTGTCGATCCTTGCATCGCAGGCAATGCTGAAGCCTTATTCGGCCTACATCCATCCCTATTTTGAGATATTATTGCGGCGCAGCACCGGTCGCCGATGACCGCAGTAGAAAGGACCGGGTCGATGTTACTGAATGTAAATTTCGTTACATAAAGACGTGGTAGTTTTCTGTCGTTGGTATTGCATCGTTGCGCGCGTTTAACGGGCGATCCAGCGTTTATTAGCGGCCGCCCGGCGCGATACGCGTCTGTCACCGAAGCTGCTTCCTGAATGGGAGAGTCATGGATACGTCGATTGTGATTCCGATGAGCGCGAATACGCTGGCTCCCGCGGCCCGGGAAGCCTGCAGCGCGACCATTTTCGACCTGTCTTCCGACGCTTTCGCCGCTGCAGCTCACACCCCTTCCGCCAGTTTCCCGTCAAATGCCGCATCCCCTGCGATCGAGCGCGAACTCACGCAGTTGCGTGCGCGCGTCCGGGAGCTGGCGGCTGAACTGGTCTCCGCGCAGGAGCGCGCGCGCGGCCAGCTTGCCCGCGAACTACACGATGGCGTCGGCGCCGAACTGACCGCCACGCGCTTTGCCCTTGCGAACGTCGATACCTGGTTGCCCGCCGACGCGCCGCCGCAATGCGCGGCCGCGCTCGCCGTTGTGAAGCGCTCGCTCGACGCGGTGTGCGAAGCCACATTCCGCACGGTCGCCGACCTGCACGGGCCACAGCAGGACACGGGTATCGTCGGTGCGCTGTCGCAGTGGGTGAGCGAGTTCGCCGCCCGCACCGGCCTGCGCACCAGTTTCGTGTGCGCAGCCGACGTGCGCCTGACGCAACTCCCTCCTGCCGCCACGCTCGCCGTCTTCCGGGTCGCGCAGGAAGCGCTCAACAACGTGGCGAAGCACGCGCGGGCTTCGGGCGCGGACGTCCGGCTGGAAACCTCGCGCCGGCATCTCACGCTCACTGTTACCGATGACGGCATCGGTGTGTCACGCCGCGCCATGACGCCGCGCCACGATGAACAGGGTGGCGGCTTCGGCCTCGCCGGCATGCGCGCGCGCTGCCACGCGTTTGACGGCAAACTTCGTGTCACCGTCGGCAGGGGCGAGCGCCCGGGCCCGCGCGAAGACGAAACGCACGCTCACCCGAAGCAGGCTCGCGGCACGACCATACGCGCCCGTTTCGCGCTGGAAGCGATGCTCGAAGCGCCCGGATCGGCCAGCGCGCGCCGGGCGCTTTCCTGCTGAGCGACCGATGAAAAGCCTGCGCATCCTTCTCGTTGACGACCACGCCGTGGTTCGTCAGGGCGTGCGCCAGTTGCTGCTCGACCGCGGCATTGCGAGCGAAGTGGCCGAGGCTGAAACCGGCGGCGAAGCGCTCGCGGTCGTGTCGAAGCACGCGTTCGATATCATCCTGCTCGACATTTCGCTGTCGGACATGAACGGCGTCGAGGTGTTGAAGCGCATCAAGCGCAAGGTGCCACGCGTGCCGGTGATGATGTTTTCGATGTATCGCGAGGACCAGTACGCCGTGCGGGCGCTGAAAGCGGGCGCCTCGGGCTATCTGTCGAAGGCCGTCGATGCCGCGCAGATGATCGCCGCGATCCAGCAGGTCGCCGCCGGCCGCAAATACGTGAGCCCGGCGATGGCCGAGGCGCTCGCCGACTACGTCTCGTTCGACGGCGAGCAGATGCCGCACGAAAAGCTCTCCGACCGCGAATACCAGACGCTGTGCATGCTCGCCTCAGGCAAGCGGCTGACGGACATTGCCAACGCGCTGTCGCTGTCGGTGAAAACGGTCAGCGTGTACCGCACGCGGCTGCTCGAAAAAATGAAGCTGAACAACAACGCCGAGCTCACGTTCTACGTGATGAGCAACCGCCTCGTCGACCTCAATCCGGCGATGACTGGCTGACCGGCTGACCGGCTCACCGGCTCACCGGCCAACGTGTGGCCGACGGTTTGACTGACCAACCGCCCGCGGCCGTGCGACTGGCCGCAGGGTTGACCAGCCGGCGCCGCGCAATGTCCACGTCCCGCGTAGCCGGTCACGCGCATTCAGATGACTTCCTGCCGATCACCTCCGAATAGCGAGCGGAAACTCGTCCGGCGGCTGCCTGTCGCGAAAATGCATGCCCCAGATCCGGGCAATCTCACCGGTTTCCCTTCTCGCAACTGGCTTCCCGGATTGCACCGCCGCGAGGCATCTGACAGCGCGTCCGCTAGAATTCCGGGTTTTCCCGACATCGGCGCGCAAGACGCGTGCTTTCCTGGAGACCCTCGCCAATGTCCCTCTTCCGCAAGAAAAACGTCGAACACATGCTGGCCGGTGCGCAAAACGCCGGGCTGAAGAAGGCGCTCGGTGCGCTGGATCTGACCTTCCTTGGCGTCGGTGCCATCATCGGCACGGGGATTTTCGTGCTGACCGGCACGGGCGCGGTCCAGGCCGGGCCTGCGCTGATGATTTCCTTCCTGGTCGCCGCAGTCGCCTGCGGCTTCGCGGCGCTCGCGTATGCCGAGTTCGCGTCGACGATTCCGGTCGCCGGCTCCATCTATACGTATTCGTACGCGACGCTCGGCGAACTGGCTGCATGGATCATCGGCTGGGATCTGATGCTTGAATACGGGCTCGCGACGTCGGCCGTCTCGGTTGGCTGGTCGGGTTATCTGCAGTCGTTGCTGGCCGGATTCGGCATCTCGCTGCCGGTCGCGCTGACGGCAGCGCCGGGCGCCGTGCCTGGCGTGGCGACGCTTTTCAACCTGCCTGCGTTCCTCGTGATGATGGCGATCACCACGCTGCTGTCGATCGGCGTGCGTGAGTCGACGCGCATCAACAACGTCATGGTCGCGATCAAGGTGATCGTGGTGCTGCTGGTGATCGCGGTGGGTGTATTCCACGTGACGCCGGCGAACTGGCATCCGTTTATGCCGAACGGCTGGAATGGGGTGTTTGGCGCTGCGGCGGTGATGTTCTTTGCGTTTATCGGCTTCGATTCGGTGTCGTCGGCGGCGGAAGAGGTGAAGGATCCGAAGCGCGATCTGCCGATCGGGATCATCGCGTCGCTTGGCGTGTGCGCGGTGCTGTACGTGGCTGTCGCGGCGGTCGTGACGGGCATTGTGCCGTCGGCGCAGTTCGCCAACGTTTCGCATCCGGTTTCGTATGCGTTGCAGGTGGCCGGGCAAAAGTGGGTGGCGGGCTTCATCGATCTGGGCGCGGTGCTGGGCATGCTGACCGTGATTCTGGTGATGGGCTACGGGCAGACGCGGGTGATCTTCGCGATGTCGCGGGACGGGTTGTTGCCGGCGGCGCTGTCGCGGGTGCATCCGAAGTTCGCGACGCCGTTTCTGACGACGTGGATCGTCGGGATTTTCTTTGGTTTGATCGGCGCGCTGGTGCCGTTGAATGTGCTCGCCGAGCTGATCAATATCGGCACGCTGGCGGCGTTTTCGATGGTTTCGGTGGCTGTGCTGGTTTTGCGCAAGACGCATCCTGAGTTGCCGCGGGCTTTTCGATGCCCTGGCGTGCCGGTTGTGCCTGTGCTTGCTGTTGCTTCCTGTCTTTTTCTTATGATTAACCTTCAGGCGATTACCTGGATTGCTTTTGTTGTCTGGCTCGTTATCGGGATGGTTGTTTATTTTGGGTATTCAAGGAAGCGGTCGAAGTTGAGGTGAAGGGTTTTTTTGTCTCCCGACGGGTGGGGGGTGCTTGTCGTTTGTTTTTGGTTTTTGTTGGCCTTTCCTTCTATTCGTTTGTTGGCCTTTCCTTGCGTTCGTTTGTTGGCCTTTCCTTGTATTCACGTCGGTCTATTAGCGTCGCCCCTGTGCGGGGCGGCACCTACTTTTCTTTGTCCTTGCCAAAGAAAAGTAGGCAAAAGAAAGGCGCCGAAAAGCCTGCGCTTCCGGGTTGTGTGACACGCCGGGATTGGCACCCCATGAAGTGTCGCCCCCGTTCTTCACACGGCATGGGTCCGCGCACGAGACCGTCCCTCGCACAGCACACTTCGTGACAAAGGACTCATCCACCCGGCTCCGCGTTGCGTCGCCGAGCGGCATAACCTTCACGTCACGTCACGTTACATCACGTCACGTCACGTCACCGACGGCATAGCTCCCACGTAGCCGCTTGCGTACGTGCGGTCCTGACCGACTCCGCCGCCGACGACTTGCGCCGTCATCGCTGCGCCGCGCTGCGCGCGTGCGGCGCAGTGAGCTAACGCAACCATGCCGCCTTCCGGCGAACCCAGCCGCGACGCACGCAGTGCGGAGTGGGGTGGATGAGTGCCTTGTCACGGGCGGTACTGTGCGGGAGACGTTCTCGTGCGCGGACCTATATCGTTTCTGTGCGGGGGTGACACTTCATGGGGTGCCATTCCCCGGTGGCGACACACCCCGGAACGGACGAGTTTTCGGCGCCTTTCTTTTGCCTACTTTTCTTTGGCAAGGACGCCCCGAAGGAAGTCCCCTTGGGGGACAAAGAAAAGTAGGTGCCGCCCCGCACAGGGGCAACGCCAATAGACCGACATGAACACAAGGAAAGGCCAAAAAAACCTGAACAGACCAAAACCAAAACAAGCAAACACAAAAAAGCAAAACCAAAGGCAAGGAAACGGCCAAAAAACCCTGATACCCCCCACCCCCAATTTGTGCTCTACTTTTCGCTGCAAGCATAAAAAACCAGCCCAAACCGCACGAACCTCACAGCAGGCAGTCGGAACAGGTAGTGGAAATGTGAGCTTCGTACCGGTCTCTATCCCCCAAGGAGACAGTCGATGGCAATCAGCATCAGCCTGACGGTAAACGGCCTGCCCGTGACCGCCGAAGTCGAACCCCACATCCTGCTTGTCCAGTTCCTGCGCGACCAGCTTCGCCTCACCGGCACGCACATCGGCTGCGATACCGCCCAGTGCGGCGCGTGCACAGTCCACCTCAACGGACGCGCAATCAAATCGTGCAACATGCTCGCCGTTCAGGCCGAGGGGGCAACGATCACCACCATCGAAGGCCTCGCCGCCCACGGCGATCTTCATCCGATGCAGGAAGCCTTCCGCAATTGCCACGGCCTCCAGTGCGGCTTCTGTACGCCCGGCATGGTCATGAGCGCCACCGCCCTCGTCCAGAGCTACCCCGACGCCAGTGAAGCCGATGTACGTCAGCAGCTCGACGGCAACCTGTGCCGCTGTACGGGCTATCACAACATCGTCAAGGCCGTCCTCGAAGGCGCCGCCGGCATGAAATCCGCCAGCAGCAACGCAGCAGCAGGCGCCGGTGCAACCGCATCCGCCAAAGCCACCGCCTGAGGAGCCGACGATGAACGCACCCGACAACCATCGCCTCATCGGCGCATCGGTCAAGCGCAAGGAAGACTATCGCTTCCTGACCGGCAACGGTCAGTACACCGATGACATCGTCCTGCCGCAGCAGACGTACGCGATCTTCCTGCGCTCGCCGTACGCGCACGCACGCATCAAAAGCATCGACACCGCAACCGCCAAAGCGTCGCCGGGCGTCGTCGCGATCTTTACCGGCGCCGACATGGCGGCCGATAGCGTCGGCGGCCTGCCGTGCGGCTGGCTGATCCACAGCATCGACGGCAAACCGATGAACGAGCCGCCGCATCCCGTCATCGCGCATACGAAGGCGCGTCACGTCGGCGACCAGGTCGCGCTCGTGATCGCCGATTCGATCAAGGCCGCGAAAGACGCCGCCGAACTGATCGACATCGACTACGACGTGCTGCCCGCCATCGTCGATACCGGGCATGCCGCCGATCCAGGGCAGCCCGCCGTCCACGACGAAATACCCGACAACACCTGCTACACGTGGGGCCACGGCGACAAGGCCGCCACCGATGCCGCCTTCGCCAGGGCCGCGCACGTGACCACGCTCGACATCGTCAACCAGCGCCTGATCCCGAACGCGATCGAACCGCGCGCAGTCAACGCGAGCTGGTCGCCGCAGGACGACAGCTACACGGTCTACGTGTCGAACCAGAATCCGCACGTCGAGCGCCTGCTGATGGCCGCGTTCGTGCTTGCGCTACCCGAGTCGAAACTGCGCATCATCGCGCCGGATGTCGGCGGCGGCTTCGGTTCGAAGATTTACCTGTACGCGGAAGATGTCGCGCTGACGTGGGCGTCGAAGAAGATCCGTCGCCCGGTCAAGTGGACAGCGGAACGCTCGGAAGCCTTCATCTCCGACGCCCACGGCCGCGACCATGTGACGAAAGCTGAACTTGCGATGGACGCGGACGGCAAATTCCTCGCGATGCGCATCCACACGATCGCCAACATGGGCGCGTACCTGTCGACGTTTTCCACCGCCATACCGACGATCCTCTACGCGACGCTCCTCGCCGGCCAGTACGCGACGCCCGCCATCTATGCCGAAGTGAAGGCGGTCTTCACGAACACGGTGCCGGTCGACGCCTATCGCGGCGCCGGCCGCCCGGAAGCGACGTATGTGGTTGAACGCCTGGTCGAGACGGCCGCGCGCGAAATGAAGCTCGATCCGGCCGAAATCCGCCGACGCAATTTCATCCATGAGTTTCCTTATGCAACGCCGGTCGGTCTCACCTACGACACCGGCGATTACGAAACCATCCTCGCCCGCGCGATCGAACTCGCGGACGTCAAAGGCTTCGCGGCGCGCAAACAGGAATCGGAAAAGAACGGCAAGCGGCGCGGCCTCGGCTACTCGTGCTACATCGAGGCGTGCGGTCTCGCGCCGTCGAACATCGCAGGCGCATTGGGCGCGCGGGCCGGGCTGTTCGAAGTCGGCCAGATCCGCGTGCATCCGACCGGCTCGGTCACCGTGTTCACCGGCTCGCACAGCCACGGGCAGGGGCATGAAACAACCTTCGCGCAGGTTGTCGCTGACCGCCTCGGGATCGCGCTCGAAAGCGTCGAAGTCGTGCACGGCGACACCGGACGCATTCCGTTCGGCATGGGCACATATGGCTCGCGGTCGATCTCGGTGGGCGGCGCGGCGATCATGAAGGCGCTGGACAAGATCGAGTCGAAAGCCAAAAAGATCGCCGCACATCTGCTCGAAGCGGCCGCCGAAGACATCGAGTTCAAGGACGGCGTCTTCCGCGTCGCGGGCACCGACCGCACGAAGGCATTCGCCGATATCTCGCTCGCCGCGTACGTGCCGCACAACTATCCGCTCGACAAGCTCGAACCGGGCCTCGACGAAAGCGCGTTCTACGATCCGACCAACTTCACCTATCCATCCGGCGCGTACATCTGCGAAGTCGAAGTCGATCCAGATACAGGCGAATCCCGCATCCAGAAGTTCACCGCAGTGGACGATTTCGGCAACGTGATCAATCCGATGATCGTCGAAGGTCAGGTGCACGGCGGCATCGGCCAGGGCGTCGGTCAGGCGATGCTGGAACGCTGCGTGTACGACAACGAGAGCGGCCAGCTGCTTTCCGGCTCATACATGGATTACGCAATGCCGCGTGCATCCGACCTGCCGAGCTTCACTGTCGAAACCGCGAAGGGCACGCCGTGCACGCACAATCCGCTCGGCGTAAAGGGCTGCGGTGAGGCGGGCGCGATCGGCTCGCCGCCGGCGGTGATCAACGCGATCATCGACGCGCTCGCACCGCTCGGCGTGACCGACCTGCAAATGCCTGCGACACCGCATCGCGTGTGGTCCGCGATCCACGCTGCACAAAACCCGACGACGTAAGCGGAGAAGCCGACATGTATGCATTCGACTATCAACGCGCATCCGACGCGAAAGCCGCCGTCGCGGCCCTGAACGCGGACAGCGAAGCGAAATACCTCGCAGGCGGACAAAGCCTGCTGCCGACGATGCGTCTGCGACTCGCGCAGCCATCGAAGCTGATCGACGTCACGCGCATCGCCGCGCTGAAGGAGATCAAGGTCGACGCGAAAACCGTGACGATCGGCGCCGCCGTCTGTCACGCGGACGTGGCTGGCAACGCCGATATTCAACGCGTGTTGCCCGGCCTCGCCGGGCTCGCCGCGAACATCGGCGACCGGCAGGTGCGCGCGCTCGGCACGATCGGCGGATCGCTCGCCAATAACGATCCGGCCGCATGCTATCCGGCCGCGGTGCTCGGCCTTGACGCAACCGTCGTCACGGACCGGCGGCGCATCACCGCCGACGATTTCTTCGTCGGCATGTACGAGACCGCGCTCGAACCCGATGAGCTGATCACCGCCGTCGAATTCCCGGTGCCCGAGCGCAGCGCGTACGAGAAGTTCAACAACCCGGCGTCGCACTTTGCGCTGGTCGGCGTGTTCGTCGCCAGAACCGCGGACGGCGTGCGTGTGGCGGTGACGGGCGCGGCATCTTCCGTGTTCCGCGCGACGGCGCTCGAACAGGCGCTCGCCGCGAATTTCACGCCGGCGGCCGCACGCGCCGTGACGATCGACGCCAGCAACCTCAACACCGACATGCACGCGAGCGCCGACTATCGCGCGCATCTGATTCCGGTGCTGACGGCGCGGGCAGTTGGCGCTACCAGCGCTGGCGGGGGTTGAAGTCGCACGAGCGCGAGGCGTGACCGGCGGCGCCGGCTCAGGATGTCGGGCCGGCGCCGGGCAACAGGACGCATCGGCGACCTGCGTCGTGCCGTCCGACGCCCGCGCCGTACCGCCTCACCGCCGTGCCTTGAGATTGCCCATGACCCCATAACCCCATGACAATCACGCAGCCCGATTCAATCGACGCCACCCTGGAACAGCTCACCGCTCAGGGCTACTTCGCGAGCCGCGAACTCGCGACCGCGCTCTATCTCGCGCTGCGCATGGAGCGGCCCTTGTTTGTCGAAGGCGAGCCGGGCGTCGGCAAAACCGAACTCGCCAAGGCCGCCGCCGGCCTGCTTGGCACAACGATGCTGCGTCTGCAATGCTACGAAGGCCTCGACACGGCAAGCGCGCTGTACGAATGGGACTACCCGCGCCAGATCATGGCGCTGCGGCTCGCCGAAGCATCCGGCGAACGGCCAGGCAACGACACGCTCTATCGCAGCGAATTCCTGCTGAAGCGCCCGCTTTTGCAGGCGCTGATGCCCGACGAACATCACCCGGGCGCGCGGCGCGTGCTGCTGATCGACGAAATCGACCGCGCCGATGAGCCGTTCGAAGCATTCCTGCTTGAACTGCTGTCCGATTTCCAGGTATCGATTCCCGAATACGGCACCGTGCGCGCGGAGCAACCGCCGCTCGTCGTGATGACGTCGAACCGCACGCGCGAAGTGCACGATGCGTTGAAGCGTCGTTGCCTGTACCAGTGGATCGGTTATCCCGATCGCGACCGCGAACTGGCGATTGTTGCGGCGCGTGCGCCGGAAACCTCGGCGGAACTGCAGCGGCGCGCCGTCGATTTCGTGCACCGGCTGCGCGGCATGGACCTGTTCAAGGCGCCGGGCATCGCCGAAACGATCGACTGGTGCCGCGCGCTTTCTGCGCTCTGCGTGACCGAACTCGATCCGCAGTCGGTGCAGAACACGCTCGGCGTGCTGCTCAAGTATCAGGACGATCTCGCGCGAATCGACGCGGAGCAGATCGCGCAATGTCTCGCCGTGCCGGAGTGACGACGGTGCCGCGAACACCTTCCCCCGTCACACCCACTCATGGCGGGCCTGCGCGCGGCCTGGCCGCTGCTTCGCTCAACGCATCGCCGGAAGGAACCCACACACTGGCGCACAACGTCGTGCATTTCGTGCGGGTACTGCGCGGCGCGGGGCTGCCGATGTCGCCCGCGCAGGCCGTCGACGCTCTGGCGGCGCTGCACTGGATCGACCCTGGTCGCCGCGATGATGTACGCGCTGCGCTCGCCGCGCTGCTCGTCTCCGCGCCCGATGAGCGCGATCTGTTCAATGCCGCCTTCGACCTTTTCTGGCGCGACCCCGACTGGGAAGGCAAGCTGCGCACGCTCCTGCTTCCGAAAGTGAAGGGCGGCCTGCCACCGCCGCGCCGCAACAACCGCCTCGCGGACGCGCTCGCCATCCGGCCACCGCCATCGAAACCCGGTCATAGCCCGCAGGAAACCGCGCAGCACGAACTGCACGCGCATGTGACCTTCAGCGCCGAAGAGCGCCTGCGCCACCGCGACTTCGACACGCTCACCGCCGACGAATGGCGCACGCTGCGTCACCTGATTCGCGGCCAGCGCCTGCCGCTCGCGATGGAGCCCACGCGACGGCTCAAGGCTTCGTCACGCGGCACGCACGCGGACCTGCGCGCGAGCGCGCGCCACGCGGTACGTGCGGGCGGCGACTGGACCGTGTGGAAATACCGCGCGGTCGTGGAGCGCAAGCCGCCGCTCGTGCTGCTGCTCGACATCTCCGGTTCGATGAGCAGCTATTCGCGCGCCGTGCTGTACTTCTGCCATGCGCTCCTCCAATCGCGCGAACGCCTGCAGGTGTTCCTCTTCGGCACGCGCCTCACCAATGCCACCCGCGCGCTACGCGAGCGCGACCCGGACGTAGCGATTGCGGCAATCGCGGAACAGGTTGTCGACTGGTCCGGCGGCACGCGTATCGGCGCTGCACTCGCCGAATTCAACCGCCGCTGGGCCCGACGCGTGCTGACCGGCAGAGCCACCGTACTGCTCGTGACCGACGGCCTCGATCACGATGCGATCGATGTGCTCGACACCGAAATGGCGCGCCTGCATCGCTTCGCGCATCGCCTTGTCTGGCTCAATCCGCTGCTGCGTTACAGCGACTTCGCGCCGAAAGCCCGCGGCGTGCAGGCGATGCTGCCGCATGTCGACGCACACCGCCCGGTTCATAATCTGGACAGCCTGGCCGCTTTTGGCCGCGATCTCGCGCAGCTCACGCGCGCGCCCCGCGCCACGCGTGCAGCCACGATAACAGGAGGAGCATCCGCATGGAACTGACCGAAAGTTATACGCTGCCGGTCCGGCAGCAACGCGCATGGGAAGCGCTGAACGACACCGCGATCCTGCGCGCATCGATTCCAGGCTGCGACAGCATCGAGCCGGATGGCGAGAATGCCTATGCCGTAGCGATGAGCGCATCGGTCGGGCCCGTGAAGGCGCGCTTCAAGGGCCGCATGCTGCTCACCGATATCGACGCGCCCCACACGTACACAATTGTCTTCGAAGGCCAGGGCGGCGCGGCCGGCTTCGGCAAAGGCAACGCGCACGTCACGCTCGAACCCGACGGCGACGAATCGACAAAGCTGTCGTACACGGCGAGCGCGCAGGTCGGCGGCAAGCTTGCGCAGATCGGCTCGCGGCTCGTCGATGGCGCGGCGCGCAAGATCGCCGGTGAGTTTTTCAAGCGCTTCAGCGCGCAGGTGACGGGCGAAGGCGCTGACGGCGAGGACAACGTGGCCGCGGCGGAACCGATAGAATCGGGTGAAGAGCCGGAATCGCCACAGGCGACAGAGGCGGCGCCCGGTAAAGACGCACCAAAGAGGAAGAAATCATGGACAGCGTGGATCTCGAAGTCCTGAAATCCAGCGCCCGCTGGCTGGAGCAGAGGCATCGCGTTCTGCTGGTGACGGTGGTGAAAACGTGGGGATCTTCGCCGCGCCCGGAAGGCGCGATGCTCGCCGTGCGCGACGATGGCCTCGTCGTCGGCTCGGTGTCGGGCGGCTGTATCGAAGACGACCTGATCGATCGTGTGCGTCAGCACGGCATCGAGCAGACCAGGCCCGAAGCCGTCAAATACGGCATCACCGCTGAGGAAGCGCACCGCTTCGGCCTGCCGTGCGGCGGCACCATCCAGCTCGTGCTCGAACCGTTGACGATGCAAAGCGGCATCGCCGGGCTGTGCGACTCGGTGGAGCGCGGCGAACTGGTCGCCCGCACGGTCGACATGTCGACAGGCGCTGTGAGCCTCACCCCGGCGCAGGCAACCGATGGCGTCGATTTCGACGAAAAGCGTCTCCTGACGATCCACGGTCCGCGCTACCGGATGCTCGTGATCGGCGCGGGGCAGCTATCGCGCTATCTCTGCAACATCGCGGTCGGACTCGACTATCAGGTCACCGTCTGCGATCCGCGCGAAGAGTACACCGACGAGTGGGATATTCCGGGCACAAAGATCGTCCGCACGATGCCAGACGATACGGTACTCGACATGAAGCTCGACGAGCGCTGTGCCGTCATCGCGCTCACGCACGATCCGAAGCTCGACGACCTCGCGCTGATGGAAGCGCTGAAAACGCCTGCGTTCTACGTCGGTGCGCTGGGCTCGCGGCGCAACAACGCGGCGCGGCGCGAACGGCTGAAGGAGTTCGATCTCAACGAAACGGAACTCGCGCGTCTGCATGGGCCGGTCGGCATCTACATCGGCAGCCGCACGCCGCCGGAGATTGCCGTGTCGATTCTCGCGGAGGTGACGGCGGCGAAGAACGGTGTCTCGCTGCCGACCTTGCTCCAGGTGGAAGGCGCGAAGGCCGCGCGCGAAGTAGCGGCCAGCGGAGACGCAACCTGCAGCGTGTGACGAAAGCAACGTCCGTCGCATGACATCGCGCCTTCAATTTCAGATGCAGGCCGCGGCGCGGAAGCGGACAACGCGCGGCGGCGCTCTGATCGTCAGGTCCGCGCGCTAGATCAGCCCGGTCATGACCGCAGCAGCAATCGACCCCAGCACGAGCACAACACCCACCGTGCGACGCCTGTTCAACTCAGTCCACAGCAGCACGCCGGTTAGCGACAGCAGCAGAATCCCGCCTGCGAACGTGTCGATGAAGAGCACCCAGCCGATGCTCAACCCGACACCGCGGTGCAGGTTGTTCAGCTCACCGAGAAACGAGTTCTGCGTGCGCTTGACTGAGACGTAGTCGTTGCCAACCCAGTACTCCGCCTGCAGGTTCTCTTTCGTGCCGGCGAAGCCGACCTGCCAGAACTCCGGCTGCACGACGCTATGGTCGCCCCACGCCACCGGGTGCGACGGCTCGCGACGCGCCCTGCCCGGATTGCCTTCGATCTTCAGTTCGCCCTTGAGCCAGTGCGCCATGTCCATCGGCGACCTGAACCTGCTGCCCTCCGGCAACGCGATCTGCAACTGCTCGACCTGCGGCTCGCCGGACGACACCTTCAACGGCCCCGCGCGGTGATTCAGCAGAAAACCGGTCACGCCAAACAGCAGACCGATCGCCGCGCCCCACAGGCCAACCCAGCCGTGTACCTTGCGCAGCCACTTGATGAACGTCGCGCGCCGCGAACGCTGTTTGCGCGCGGCCCGCTCGGCATCGTCCATCAGATGATGGTCCGGTTCGGTAGCGTGCTGCCGGTAGCGCGTCGTACTGGCGGGCGCAACGGGTTGTACTTCGATCGATTCAGGCGCGTTCACTTCGGGCTCCAGGCGCAGGGGCAAAGGCACACGGCCAGCGCGCGGCGATGCCTTTGCAGGGCGCGCCGCTGGCGTGAAATCAGGTGGATTGCATCGGATGGGTGAGACTGGACACAGCAACCGCATCCGGCAAGAGGCGCGGCTGGCTGGCCATCACAGAGGAGACATGTGACAGTGGCTGGCGATACCTTTCAAATGAGAATGGATATCATTACACAGACAGGAAAATTTCTCAATTGGGTGTGCCGCAGCGGACCGTTACGGCGTATGACAGATCGCGCGACGTGCGCCTCACGCGCTGGCTGGAACGACCGTCCGCACTATGTGGGGTGGCCGCTTGACTTTGGCTTCGGCAGACCTTTAAGTACGTGAACCCGCAATATAACGATCATCGCAGTTCGTCTGGATGCCTGAACACACCATGCGCTTCCTTCCGCCTGCCTGCATCCTGTTACTCGTCTGGTCGACGCTCGCCTGCGCCGCGAACACCAGCGCTTCGGCCCAGCCGGTCGAGCCCTACACCAATGAAGGCGAAACGCAGACCTTCACGGTCAACGAGGACGGCTCGTTCACCAAGCTCGATTCGATGACGCTGCTCGTGAACAACGAGGCGGGCGTCGCGCGGGTCGCGCAGCAGTACATCTGGTTCAACCGCAACATGGCGGACGTCGAGATCATCGAGGCGTATACGGCCGGCGTGGATGGCGTACGTCACGATGTCAGGCCGGAGCAGATCCGCGACGTGCAGGAAGCCCGCTCGTTCGACGCGCCGATGTTTCAGGACATCCAGGAAAAGGTGATCGTCTTTCCTGCGGTCGAAACCGGCGCGCGCGTGCATCTGACGTACCGGAAAACGCAGAAAGTGCCGATCGTGCCGGGCCATTTCAGCGACTTCACACCGCCCGACCTCGCGCCGACGCACAACTTCAGGCTCATCTACGATCTGCCCGCCGGCAAACCGCTGTATGCCGACGCGCGCGGCTTCACGGCGATCGCGCCGGTGACGAAAGATGGCCGCACGCGCTACGAATTCCGCTACGACAAGGCGCATTTCGGGCGGCTCGAATACGGCTCGGTGGCCTACGTGTCGTATGGCGACCGGCTGATGGTGTCGACGTTCCCGGACTACGCGTCGTTTGCGGCGACGTATCGCGCGTCGTCGGTCGATGCGAGCGCGGCGGATCCTGCCGTCGTCGCGCTCGCCCACTCGCTCACCGCGAACGACTCCACGCCGCGCGCAAAAGCGAAAACGCTCTACGACTGGGTGCGCAAGAACGTGCGCTACGTCGCGATCAACGTGGGACGCGGCGCCGTCATCCCGCATCGGGCGAGCGAGATCCTCGCGTACCGCTACGGCGACTGCAAGGACCACGTGGCGCTGTACGGCGCGCTGCTCGACGCGGTCGGCATCCGCAGCGAGCCGGCGCTGATCAGCAGCGGCACGATCTATTCGCTGCCCACGGTGCCGGGCTACGGCGTCATCAACCATGTGATTTCGTGGCTGCCCGATCTACGGCTCTATGCCGATTCGACCGCGACGAACGTCGAGTTCGGCTTCCTGCCGTCGACCGACATGAACCGCCCGGCGCTGCCCGTCGACGAAGGCGTGCTCGCGGGCACGCAGGCGACGGCGGCCATGTCACGGCGTTCGGATCTGTCGATCGTGGTGACGCCCGACGGCTCGGCCACCTTCGTCTACACACTCGAAGCGACCGGCTGGGCCGCCGAGCAGGGTCGCACGATGCTGCGGATGCAGACACCCGCACAGCGCGAGGAATCGCTGCAGGGCGAATTGCGTAACGCGAACCTGCGTGGCGCGGCGACGCTCGCGACCAGCAACCTCGCCGCCACCGACGGCCCGCTCGTGCTCACCATGCGCGGCACGCTGGAGAGTCTTGTCGTCCCGGGCGCGGCGGCGTCGATTCCAACGCTCACCAGCCTCGCGGGCGGCTTCGAATCGGATACGCGCTACTGGCTCGGCGAACGTCAACGCACACAGCCGTTTGTGTGCCGCAATGTCGAGCTGCATGAGCGCACGCAGATCACGCTGCCGGCGAATTTCCGCGTGCTCGACATGCCCGAGCCGGCGCAGGCGCAGGACCGTTTCCTCGATTTCCGCTCACAGTACACGTTCGATCCGGCAAGCAACGTCATCGAAGTCACGCGCGATGGCAGCACGCATTTCGCGAGCGACGTCTGCTCGCCGGATGAATTCGCGCAGATGCGTCCGGCGATAGAAACCGTCGGACGGGATGTGCGGGCGCAGGTGATCGTGAAGTCGACACTGGATGGCACGCGCGTCGCGACGACCTTGCCGTGAGCGCCGGCGTTCGAGGAAAGCCGCGAACGCGGGCCGCCACAAGCACAAAGATCAAACAGGCCAGAGCGGCCCTTCCTGCATCGCGCCGATCTGCTCGCGCAGTTCGAGAATGCGGTCTTCCCAATAGCGTTGCGTGTTGAACCACGGAAACGCGGCGGGAAACGCCGGATCGTCCCAGCGTCGCGCGAGCCACGCCGAGTAGTGGATCAGCCGCAGCGTGCGCAACGCCTCGACCAGATACAGCTCGCGTGGCTCGAATTCGCAGAAGTCTTCATAGCCGGCGAGCAGATCCGTCAGCGCGCGCGACGCTTCCGCGCGCTCGCCCGGTAGCAGCAGCCACAAATCCTGGATAGCGGGAGCCATGCGGCTGTCGTCGAAGTCGACGAAATGCGGGCCGGCGTCGGTCCATAGCACGTTGCTCGGGTGACAGTCGCCGTGAACGCGCAGCGGGCGGATCTCGCCGGCACGCTCGAACGCGCGCTCCACGCCCTCCAGCGACAGATTCACCACCGTTTCCCAGGCGGTCCGAACGTCATCGGGGACAAAACGCTGTGATAGTAGAAAGTCGCGCGGCTCGTAGCCGAAGGTCTGGATATCGAGCGTCGGGCGCGCCGAGTATGGCTGTAGTTGACCCACGGCGTGAATGCGGCCGATAAAACGCCCGAGCCATTCGCGCGTGTCGCTGTGATCGAGATCGGGCGCGCGCCCGCCCCGACGCTCGAAAATCGCGAGACGAAAACCATCGAACGTGTGAAGCGAGCGGCCTTCGAACACACGCGCCGGCACCGCCGGGATTTCGCGCGCGTAGAGGTCGGCGACGAAAGCGTGCTCTTCCAGAATGGCTTCGTCGGTCCAGCGCTCGGGACGATAGAACTTCGCGACGACCGGTGGCCCGTCTTCGACGCCCACCTGGAAGACGCGGTTTTCGTAGCTGTTGAGTGCGAGCATGCGGCCATCGGTGCGCTGGCCGGCGGTGCTCAAGACGCTGTCGATGGCGTCGAGCACGCATTCCGGCGTCAGCCGGGCGAAAGGAACGGCGCTGGAAGCACCGTGCGGCAGATCAGAAGTGTCGTCGTTCATGCCCGCATTGTGCGCCGCGCCGCACTCGATGACGAGCGTCAAACGTGATGTGAGCGACGTACGTGGCGCACGTGGCGATCGCGACGGGCACGCGAGGCGCCGGCTCCCGCCTGCGCCTCATGCGGCCCTCAGCCATCCTGCACACGCGCGCGATGCGCCGCGCGCGAACCGCGTTCAGTGCATCTGCGCGCTGGCCGGGCGTACCTGCTCGCCTGTATCGATCAGATCTTCGAGGAAGAAAGGTTCTGTATTCAGCTGGATCGACGTGCCGGGTTCACCGGCGTACCACGCCACCATGGCCATGTCGCCAAGGATGCGCATGACGATACCGCGTGCGCCCTGAGGCACGGCGATATGCACGGAGCGGACGATAGAACCGACTTGCATGATGTTTCCCCGTTCTCTTTGCCGGCTCGAATGAAGCGCCGGTCGTGTGGCGATAAAAGCGCCGCGTCGCCAGAAACGTTGCGTGCGCACCTAACCTGCATCGCGTGGAACGCGGAGAAGGCCTTCAAACCCATTGTTCACGTTTTGTACGGCTTGGGAAAGCAAAAAATAAGGGCTTATCACCCCTTGTTTCGGCGAATTCCACTTACGAAAAGCCGACGTGTAATGCCTCGTAACAGGTCCATCATAAACCTTGGGGCACCCGTATCCCAAAATCACGCATGAGGACTACGATACGCGTTATATTCCGGTCGCGCAGGCTGGGCGCAGCTTTCGTTCGCGCAACGCAGGCGGTCCACGCCGCGCAGCCAGCCCGGCTTTCAACCGACCAGCCCAGACTCGCGCCGTTCCATGTGGATCGTTCGACTCGCGCTCCGGCGCCCGTACACGTTTATCGTGCTTGCCCTGCTGCTGCTGATCGTCGGTCCGTTGACGATCATGCGCACGCCGACGGATATTTTTCCGAACATCGACATTCCCGTGCTGTCGGTCATCTGGTCGTACAACGGCCTGCCCGCCGACGAGATAGAAAAGCGCATCGTGCTCAACTACGAGCGCGGGCTCTCGGTGGCGGTGAACGATATCGAGCACGTCGAATCGACCTCGCTCAACGGCATCGCCGTCGTCAAGATCTTCTTCCAGCCACACGCGAATATCGACGAGGCGCTCGCGGAAGTCACCGCACTGTCGCAGTCTCAACTGCGTTCGCTGCCGCCGGGCATCACGCCGCCGTTTATCCTTCGCTACAACGCATCGACAGTGCCGATCCTGCGGCTGTCGCTGTCGTCGCTTTCGTTGACCGAGCAGGAACTGTACGACTTCGGCAATAACTTCCTGAAGACGCAGCTCGCCACCGTGCCGGGTGCGTCGGCGCCGCTGCCGTATGGCGGCAAGCAGCGCCAGATCATGATCGACATCGATTCGCGCAGGTTGCAGGAACGCAATCTGTCGCCGATGGATGTGGTGAATGCGGTCACCGCGCAGAACCTGATCCTGCCGTCGGGCACCGCGAAAATCGGTTCGACTGAATATTCGGTGCAGATGAACGCGAGCCCCGATTCGCTCGCGGGCCTGAACAACATCCCGATCAAATCCACCGCGAACGGCACCGCCTATATCCGCGACGTCGCGCATGTACGCGACGGTTACCAGCCGCAGACCAACATCGTGCGCGTGAACGGCCAGCGCGCGTCGCTGCTGACCATCAACAAGAGCGGCAACACGTCGACCCTGGAAATCGTCGACCGCATCAAGAACATGATGCCGACGCTGCGCAATCTCGTGCCCGAATCGCTGAACATCGATCCGGTCGCGGACCAGTCGCTGTTCGTGCGCGCTTCGGTGCAGGGCGTGCTGCGTGAAGCGCTGATCGCCGCCGGCCTCACCGGGCTGATGATCCTGCTCTTCCTCGGCAACTGGCGTGCGACGCTGATCATCGCGGTGTCGATTCCGCTGTCGATGATCACATCGGTCATCGCGCTTTCCGCGCTTGGCGAAACGATCAACATCATGACGCTGGGTGGGCTCGCGCTCGCAGTAGGCATACTGGTGGACGACGCGACGGTCGCGATCGAAAACATCAGCCATCAGCTGGAGCAGGGCAAAAACCTCGAACAGGCGATTCTCGACGGCGCGCATCAGATCGCGATTCCGACGCTGGTGTCGACGCTATCGATCTGTATCGTGTTCGTGCCGATGTTCCTGCTGACGGGCGTCGCGCACTATCTGTTCATTCCGCTCGCTGAAGCGGTCGTGTTTGCAATGCTCGCGTCGTACTTCTTTTCGCGGACGCTCGTGCCGACGCTCGCGAAATACCTGCTGCGCTATCACCATCGCAAGGAAGACCTGCACGCGAGCGAGACGACCCGCAATCCGTTCATGCGCGTGCATCTGGCATTCGAACGCGGGTTCGCGCGCGTGCGCGACCGCTATCGCGCGTTTCTGGTGGCGCGCGTCGAGAAGCCCGGCGTGTTCGTGATGGTGTTTCTGGCGTGCTGCGGCGCCTCGATGCTGCTGATGCCATTTCTTGGCCGCGACTTCTTTCCGCAGGTCGATGCCGGCACGATCGCGCTGCATCTGCGCGCGAAAACCGGCATGCGCGTCGAGGAAACCGCGGTGGTGACGGACCGCGTCGATACGCGGATTCGTCAGCTGATTCCGCCGGCGGAACTGCATTCCCTGATCGACAACATCGGCCTGCCGGTGTCGGGTATCAACCTGTCGTACAGCAACACGGGCACGATCGGCACGTCAGACGCGGATGTACTGATCACGCTGAACGCCGATCATCATCCGACGGCTGAATACGTCCGCACGTTGCGCCGCACGCTCGCCGACGAATTCCCAGGCGTGCAGTTCGCATTCCTGCCCGCCGACATCGTCAGCCAGACGCTCAACTTCGGCATGCCGTCGCCGATCGATATCCAGGTCGTCGGGCGCGATGTGGAAGGCAATCGCGCGTTCGCCGCGCGTCTGCTCAACCGTTTGCGCAGCGTGCCCGGTCTCGCCGATGCACGCATCCAGCAACCGTCCGACCTGCCGCGTATCTTCATCGATGTCGACCGCACGCGCGCGCAGCAGGCCGGCTTCACGCAGAAAGACGTGGCGAGCAATCTGCTGATCACGCTATCGGGTAGCCAGCAGACGACCCCGACGTTCTGGCTGAATCCGAAGAACGGCGTCAGCTACAACGTGATCACGGAAGCGCCGCAATACACGATCGATTCGCTGCAGGCGCTCGCGAATATTCCGCTGAACGCGAACGGCAAGAGCAACATCCTCGGCTCGCTCGCGACGATGCGTCGCGAAGCGGGCAACGCGGTCATCAATCACTACAACGCGCAAACGACGATCGACATCTACGGTACCCCCGACGGCCGCGACCTGGGCGCCATCTCCGACGACATTTCGAAGATCATCGCAGATGCGAAATCCGAACTGCCGAGGGGTTCGACCATCGAACTGCGCGGCCAGGTGCAGACCATGAACGATTCGTTCTCCGGTCTCTTCGCCGGTCTCGTGTTCGCGATCGTGCTGGTGTATCTGCTGATCGTCGTGAACTTCCAGTCGTGGCTCGATCCGTTCATCATCATTACCGCGCTGCCGGGCGCGCTCGCGGGTATCGTCTGGATGCTGTTCCTGACGCATACCACCTTGTCGATTCCGGCGCTCACCGGCGCGATCATGTGTATCGGCATCGCGACGGCAAACTCGATTCTCGTGATCAGCTTCGCGCGCGAGCAGCTGCTCGAACACGGCGACGCGACACGTGCGGCCATCGATGCGGGCTTCACGCGATTCCGTCCGGTGCTGATGACCGCGCTCGCGATGGTGATCGGCATGGTGCCGATGGCAATCGGCCTTGGCGAAGGCGGCGAACAGAACGCGCCGCTCGGTCGTGCGGTGATCGGCGGCCTGACGATCGGCACGCTCGCAACGCTGATTTTCGTGCCAGTGGTCTTCTCGCTGATCTATAAGCGGCTCGCGGCACGGCGGTTGCGCGCGTCGGAAAGCGTGGTTCAAAAACATCCTGATGTGGGGCATTGATGGAAGGCAAAGGTCTTGAGCGTCACGACGACAACGCGCACGCAACGGCAATGCCGAAGCGTGCGCGCTGGGGCGTCGTGGTGGCGGTCATCGTCGTGCTGGCGCTCGCGGCGCAAGGCATCTGGTCGCGGCACAGCGCGCACGCCGCACTCGAGCGCGACGCCGCGCATGCGGGCCAGACGAGCGTCGAAGTCGTGCATCCGCAGAAGTCGGATGCATCGCTCGATCTCGTGCTGCCGGGCAACGTGCAGGCGTTTCTCGACACGCCGATCTACGCGCGCACGAACGGCTATCTGCGCAAGTGGTACGCCGATATCGGCGCGCACGTGAAGGCCGGCCAGCTGCTCGCCGAAATCGATACGCCGGAAGTCGACGATCAGTTGCGCGCCGCGCGTGCCGACCTTGCGAACGCGCAGGCCAATTACGCGCTCTCCAGAACCACAGCCGACCGCTGGACCGACATGCTGAAAAGCAACTCGGTCTCGAAGCAGGAAACCGATGAGAAGGTCGGCGACATGCTCGCGAAGAAAGCGACGCTCGATTCGTCGCGTTTCAATGTCGCGCGGCTTGAAAAGACGCAGTCGTTCCAGAAGGTCTTCGCGCCGTTCGACGGCATCGTGACCGCGCGTAACGTCGATGTCGGCGCGTTGATCGATGCCGGCAGTTCCGGTGGCCCGGCGAAGGAGCTGTTCCATGTTGCTCAGGCCGACCGGTTGCGCGTGTACGTCAGCGTGCCGCAGGCGTATGCGCAGCAGGTTCAGGCACAGCAGACCGCGTATCTCACGCTGACTGAAGCGCCGGCGAAACACTATCCGGGCAAGGTGGCGCGCACGGCCGCTTCCGTCGATCCGACGCAACGCACGATGCTCGTCGAAGTGGACGTCGATAACCGCAACGGCGATCTGCTGCCGGGTGCTTACGCACAGGTGCACTTCGCGCTCGGCGCGGGCTCGGCGCCGTTCACTTTGCCCGGCAACGCGTTCCTGTTCCGGCCGGACGGCGTGAAGGTCGCCACCGTCACGCCCGACAATCACGTGAAGCTCGTGGCCGTTTCGCTGGGGACGGACTTCGGCACGCGCGTCGCGGTCGCGTCCGGTTTGCAGGGCGACGAGAGGGTGATCCTCAATCCGCAGGATTCGATCGTCAACGGCGCACCCGTTCGCGTCGTTCCACCGAAGAAGGACAACGCAGGCGGTGGCGCTGCGAGCGGCACGGCTGCAACGGCGAATGCGAACGCCGACGGCGCGTCGTCAGGGAAGGCTGGACAGTGAGCATGCGACTTCACCGTTCACATCGTCGGCGCGGGCTGCGTCTTTCGCTTTCAGCGATCGCCGCCGCGTGCATGCTCGCGGGCTGCGCGGTGGGTCCGGACTATGTCAAACCCACCGCGACGACCGCCGCCGCGTATAAGGAACTCGAAGGCACCGGCTGGAAACCCGCGCAACCGGCCGATCTCGGCCCGCGCGGCGCGTGGTGGGAAGTCTATGGCGACAGCGAACTGAACGCGCTCGAAGCGCGCGTCGCGACCGAAAACCAGGACGTGCAGGCCGCGCAGGCGCGCTTCCGCGCGGCCCGCGCGACCGTCGCGCAGTTCCGCTCCAGTTTCTTCCCGACGGTGAGCGCCTCGGGCGATTATTCGCGGGCGCGTTCGTCAGCGAATGTGCTGCACAAGTCGACCGCCGGTCTCACGCTCAACGACTACGTCGTGCAGGCTGACGCGTCGTGGGAACCCGATCTGTGGGGTCGCATTTCGCGCAGCGTCGAAGGCGCAAAAGCGGGTGCGCAGGCAAGCGCCGCCGACGCGCAGTCTGCGTTGCTGTCGATAGAGGCGGAACTCGCCACCGATTACTTCGAGCTGCGCGGCATCGATCAGGAACATCAGCTGCTCGACAACACGATCAAGGCGTATCGCGACGCGCTCGATCTGACGCAGCATCGGCGGGCGGGCGGTATTGCCACCGACGCCGATGTCGCGCAGGCGCAAACCCAGTTGCGCACGACCGAAGCGCAGGCAATCGATCTCGACGTGCAACGCGCGCAGCTTGAACACGCGATTGCGATTCTCGCGGGCCAGAGTCCGTCGACGTTCTCGCTGCCGGTCGAGCCGCTTGTCGCCGTGCCGGTCGTGGCGCCGACCGGCGTGCCTTCGACGCTGCTCGAACGTCGGCCCGATATCGCATCGGCGGAACGCCAGATGGCGCAGACGAACGCGCAGATCGGCGTCGCGACTGCGGCGTTCTTCCCGAATCTGGTTTTGTCGGTGACGGGCGGTCTTGAAGCGACAAACTACAGTTCATGGCTGATGGCACCGGCGCGCTTCTGGTCGCTTGGGCCGACGATCGCGGGCACGCTGCTCGATTTCGGCGGGCGCGCTGCGGTGAAGGAACAGGCACAGGCGCACTACGACGAAAGCGTCGCGCACTACCGTCAGACGGTGCTGGGCGCATTCGGCGACGTCGAAGACAATCTCGCCGCTCTGCGTGTGCTCGAACAGGAAGCGCACGCGCAGGACGATGCGGTGACGGCCGCGGAACGCGCGCTTGCCGTGATCTCGAACCGCTACAAGAACGGCGCGATCACCTATCTCGACGTCGTCGTCGCACAGACGACGGCGCTCTCGAACGAACGTCAGGCGGTCGCGATCGCGCGTCGCCGGATGGCCGCGAGCGTCGCGCTGATCAAGGCACTCGGCGGCGGCTGGGACGCATCGCGGTTGCCCACCGACGAGCAGATCGTGCATCCCGACGCGCCGTCCGGTGCACCTTCGGGCGCGACTTCCGGCCAGGCTGCTACGCGCGGTTAGCGCCGCCACGACACGCGTCAGACATTGCCCGGCTCGACCACGCCCCCAGCGCGATCGGGGTATCGTTGAGGCCTTTGCTTTTCGGGAGACCGCTTCGTGACCGCCTCACCGGAATCCGACCGGATGCCTGATCCGGCTGTTCCTTCACCGGCCCTGTCTCCGTCTTCATCGCCTTCGCCGGACAGTTCGCCCGAAAACGCTTCCGGCATCCCTTATCTGGAGCGCGGCACGCGCACCTACTGGCGCGCGAGTCTCGCGCTGCTGTTTGCCGGCTACGCCACGTTTTCGTTGCTCTACTGCGTGCAGCCGTTGCTCCCGGCGTTCTCGACGACCTTCGGCGTCAGCCCCGCGCAAAGCAGCTTTTCGCTCTCGCTGACGACGATCGCGCTCGCGTTCGCGATCTTCGTCGCGGGATTCGTGTCGGAAGGCTGGAGCCGGCATCGGTTGATGACCGCTTCGCTCACTGCATCGTCCGTGCTCACGCTGGCGGTTGCGTTCGCGCCGCAGTGGCATCAGCTGCTGGTGTTGCGCGCCCTCGAGGGGCTCGCGCTCGGCGGCGTGCCCGCCGTCGCGATGGCTTACCTCGCTGAAGAAGTGCACCCGGACGGGCTCGGTCTCGCGAAGGGTTTGTATGTCGGCGGCACGGCGATTGGCGGCATGGCCGGGCGCGTGATTACCGGCATCGTCGCGAATCTGTTCGGCTGGCGCGTGTCGATCGCGACGATCGGCGTGCTCGGCCTTCTGTCGATGCTCGCGTTTCGAACGCTGTTGCCGCCGTCGCGCCATTTCGTGCCGCGTCGCGGGCTGGGCTTTTCGCATCATCGCGCGGCGCTGGCGAGGCATTTCGCCACCTCCGGTCTGCCCGTGCTGTTCCTCATGGCTTTCGTGCTGATGGGCTGCTTCGTCACGCTGTACAACTACATCGGCTACCGGCTGCTCGCGCCGCCTTATCAACTGAGCCAGGCGGAGATCGGTGCGATCTTCGTCGTGTATCTGACGGGCGTGGTCGCATCGCCGTGGTCCGGACGCATGGCCGACACGTTTGGTCGCGGGCGAGTGCTGATCGCGAGCCTCGTGCTCATGCTGGTCGGTGTCGGGCTGACATTGCTGCATCCGGTTGCAGCGATCGCCGGCGGCATCGCGTGTCTGACCTTCGGGTTTTTCGCGGGACACGCGGTGGCGAGCGGCTGGGTCGGCCGGCTCGCGAAAGCGGCCAAAGGCCAGGCCGCCGCGCTGTATCTGCTCGCGTATTACCTGGGGTCGAGCGTCGTCGGTTCGTACGGCGGACATGTCTGGGCGACGCAAGGCTGGAACGGCGTTGTCACACTCGTCGCGCTGCTGTTGCTGTGCGGCATCGCAGCGGCTTACTGGCTTCGCACGCGTGAACGGAGCAGCCTCGCGTGAGCCGGGTTCGCGCTGGAAACCGGCAAACTTTCAGGCGCGGTCAACGCGGCTGAATGCTGCGTCACGGCCTCTGGTAAACCACAACCGCGCTGGGGCTCCGAAAGATCCCTGTAAGTCGCCACTACGCCTTTCCGGCCCCGCTTTCAAACACTGGCTAATCACGCCGGGGCCCGCCGGTCGGGGCTCCGGCCATGCGCAACGCAACGCTGCAGCGCCGCATTCCGCCGCTACGCCGGTCAAACCGTCGCCTATACTCAAATCACGCGGCCGCGCCGCTTTCATCACAACTACAACGGCCTCTCGTGCGAGCAGCATATAAGGAGACAAGCATGACGACCTACTTCACGATCGGTGATTTCATTCTGGTTATTCCGATGGCGCTAGCCGGCGCGCTCTTCCTTGGCGCGTGCCCGTGTGCAACCGAGTTCAGGCATAACGTCCTGCGCGTGCTGGGCGCGCTACTCGGGGTGGTCGTCGCCGTTCTGCTGGTCGAAGGTCTGCCTGCGCTGGTGTAGCGATCGGGACGCCCGGATAGCGCCTGAATCGCGCGGGATAGCCGGATCGATCGAGGCAGGAACGCTTGCAACGCTTGTGAAAAAGCCGCCTCACGGCGGCTTTTCGTACCAGCTTGCCTGCCCGATCGTGACGTCGATCAGATGTGCTGATCGGTCGACGGCTTTTCCCACAGGTTGACGCCGCCTTCGGTCGCAAAGCGATCGATCTCGGCCAGTTCTTCGTTCGAAAACTCGAGGTTTTTCAGTGCGCCGGCATTCTCGCGCACCTGCTCCGGCTTGCTCGCGCCGATCAGCGCCGACGTCACGCGACCACCGCGCAGCGTCCACGCAAGCGCCATTTGCGCGAGGCTCTGTCCGCGACGTTGCGCGATGTCGTTCAGCTTGCGCACGTGATCGATGTTCTGCGCGCTCAGATGCTCCTGCTTCAGCGAATCGCCACCCGCCTTGTTGACGCGCGCGTCCTGCGGCACGCCGTTCAGATACTTGCTGGTCAAGAGGCCCTGGGCGAGCGGCGTAAACGCGATGCTGCCTGCGCCGATGCCGTCGAGCGTATCGAGCAGTTCATGCTCGACCCAGCGGTTCAGCATGTTATACGCCGGCTGGTGAATCAGCAGCGGCACCTTGTATTCGCTCAGCAGCTTCGCCATTTCACGTGTCTTCGCCGGTGAATACGACGAAATGCCAATGTATAGCGCCTTGCCCTGCTGCACTGCCGTCGCGAGCGCGCTGGCGGTTTCTTCGAGCGGCGTGTCGGCGTCGAAACGATGCGAATAGAAAATATCGACGTAATCGAGGCCCATGCGCTGCAGGCTCTGATCGAGACTCGCGAGCACATACTTGCGCGAGCCGCCGCCCTGACCATACGGACCCGGCCACATGTCCCAGCCCGCCTTCGACGAGATCAGCAGTTCATCGCGATACGGCTTGAAGTCGTCCTTGAAATGGCGGCCGAAATTCGTTTCCGCGCTGCCGTACGGCGGCCCGTAGTTATTCGCCAGATCGAAGTGGGTAATGCCCAGATCGAACGCCGTGCGCAGGATATCGCGCTGCGTCGAGAACGGCGTGGTATCGCCGAAGTTGTGCCACAGGCCGAGCGACAACGCCGGCAGCTTGAGCCCCGACTTGCCGCAAACGCGGTATTGCATGTCCGAATAGCGCTCTGATGCTGCTTCATAGGCCATTGCTTGAATTCCCTGATAGAGACTGAAAAGGCGCGCGCTTTGACACGCGAGGCGCGGAACTATGTATGGTAGCCAATCGGTGCGTCGCTTGCATCGCCCCAGACTGCGGGACGAAGGATGGACGCCGCCGCGCCGCTCCCCTACACTGCGGCGACCATGTTTAACGATGAGGGATTTTCATGACCAGAGCGATCTCGTTCGCGTTGATCGTCGGCGGCGTGGTGCTGCTGTATTTCGGCGGCCAGTCGTTCAACTCGTTCAGCAACGACGTCTCACGCGTCTTCACCGGCGCACCGACCAACAAGACTATCTTCCTGATCGCCGGCGGCGTGGCCGCGACACTCGCCGGGCTCACCGGTCTCATCGTGTCGGGCAAACGCTAGGCGTGCAAACGATGGGCGGCTCGCAAACCGCCGCTCATCGTCATTGTGCTCAGAACGCGACTTCCGGCATCGACGCCGACCGCGATCCCGGCAAAGGCACATTGCTCGCGCCGTGGTACGTGAATACGAGTGAAAACTTCACGTCGTCGCTGATGTTCTTGCCCGCTGAATGCAGCGTGTTGCAGTGGAAGAACACAACGTCGCCGGTCTGCAATTCCGGTGAAATGGCCGTCTGGATCAGCGCCTGATTCTCGGGCAGATCGGAGCGGAAAAATTTCGCCTGATCGAAACGGTCTGACGTGAACGGCACAGTATGCGACAGCGGTACGAACCACAGCGCGCCGTTATCCACCGTCTCCGGTCCGAGCGCGGCCCACACCGACACCAGATCGTCCCGCTCGAACGACCAGTACCGCGAATCGCGATGCCAGCCCGTCAGGCTGCCGTACGCCGGGTGCTTCGTCATCATGCAGTTGTGATGCGCGCGCGACAGGTGCGGCTCCTCGCCGAAATACAGCTCCATCCAGCCCCGGATCTCGGGCGCGGTCGCCCATTCGCGAAAGAGCGGATCGCGCTGGTACGCATCGAGCAGACGCCGCACGGTGTGGCCGCCCGGCGCGTGTTTCGACTCGGGGGCGCCCGGATAGCGCAGATCGGCCTCGAACTCCAGCGGCGAGGTAGCCTCCTGCAACTGCCGCTCTGCAACCTGCTTCATCTGCCCGCAGCGCTCTGGGGTGAGCAGTCCGGGCACGACGACGAAGCCGCGGTCGCGCAACTCCTGGACCTGCTCCTTTTTCGAATGAGGCAACTGATGCGACTGATGCGACTGAACTGACATGGAGACATTCCGGGTCGGCTGGCTAATACCGGATTGTAAAACGTACCCGATCCGCCTGGGCGGCTCACCACGCGCTCCCCCTTGCAGACGATGCAGTGACGCGGTGCATCGCACGCCATCGGGGCAGCGTCTGCACGAAAATCGACCGCCAGCGCGCGATCGCGGCTCATATCTGGCGTTTGAAACGACCCTTTTTCCAGGGGTAATCAAGGGTAAAAACCCGACTTCCTGGCGTCATGAATCGCGTGTAGCCTGCACGCATGTTGATCGCCAACCCCGCCTCCGCGGTGCGCGCGCGGCCTGCGATGGCTGCTGTCGCATCGATCCGCGCGCTTTCCGGTTTCTCCATCGACCCTGCTGGCATATTTGGTGCTGCTCTTAGCGCGCCTGCCACCGCCTGTTCGATGCTCCATTCATCTCGCTGAAACCATGCACACTTTATTGAGCACCGGTCTTACCCGCGCCGCGTTGAAAGCGGCGCGTCCCGCGCGCCGTCATGTCATGCGAGCGCTGCGCCATCATTCCGCGCGCACCCGCGCGCTCGCCGAACAATGGCGTGAAGCGAAGCCCGTCGACGGCATCCGTATGTGGTTTCATTCTTTCTTCGCCGCACTGCGCGTGAGTAGTGGCTCGCATCGTTTCTCGCTGCGTACGCTGCTGCGCAAGCCGACGACGCTGCGCACGCTGAATGCGCGCCCGGCGGCTGTGGTTCGAAGCACGAGCCGTCGTCCGCGTCGCGTGTCGGTCACGAGCACGGGCTGGTTTGCGTTTGCGACGCGGTGAATCAGGCCGTGTGAGGCGTGAACCACACGAGGGCACGCCAGACGGCCACGCGCCGTAAAGCGTCGGCCTCGCTTTTCGTGCCCTTTGCGTCGCCCGGCGTCTCTAACCACAGGCCGCCGCCGCGCATTCGCGACGCACAATAAAAAAACCCCGCACGGCGCTAGCCGGCGGGGTTTTTTGCATGAAGCGCGAACTTCGTGCGCGACCGGAATCAGGCCAGCGCGGCAACCGGTTCGGTGCCGGCCGCTTCCGCGAGCGCGAGCGCCTTGTCGGTGGATTCCCACGAGAACTCCGGCTCTTCGCGGCCGAAGTGGCCGTAAGCAGCGGTCTTTTCGTAGATCGGACGCAGCAGGTCAAGCATCTGGACGATGCCTTTCGGACGCAGATCGAAGTGTTCCTGAACCAGACGCGTGATCATTGCGTCCGACACGCGGCCCGTGCCGAATGTGTTGACCATCACCGAAGTGGGCTTCGCAACGCCGATTGCGTACGACACCTGGATCAGGCAGCGCGACGCGAGGCCGGCAGCAACGATGTTCTTCGCGACGTAACGGCCGGCATAAGCTGCCGAACGGTCGACTTTAGACGGATCCTTGCCCGAAAACGCGCCGCCGCCGTGCGGTGCTGCGCCGCCGTACGTATCGACGATGATCTTGCGACCCGTCAGACCGCAGTCGCCTTGCGGGCCGCCGATCACGAACCGGCCGGTCGGGTTCACGAGGAACTTGATGTCGCCCTTGATCAGTTCAGCCGGCAGCGTCGGCTTGATGACTTCTTCGATCACGGCTTCGCGCAGCGTCGCGAGTTCGATGTCCGGCGCGTGCTGCGTGGACAGGACGACCGTATCGATCGAATGCGGCTTGCCGTCGACGTAACGCACGGTGACCTGCGACTTTGCGTCCGGACGCAGCCACGGCAGACGGCCGTCGCGGCGCAGATTGGCCTGGCGCTCGACGAGGCGGTGCGACAGGTGGATCGGCAGCGGCATCAGTTCCGGCGTTTCGTCGCATGCGTAACCGAACATCAGGCCCTGGTCACCGGCGCCCTGATCGAGGTTGTTGTCGTGCGCGCGGTCCACGCCCTGCGCGATGTCCGGCGACTGCTTGTCATACGCGACGAGCACCGCGCAGCCGCGGTAGTCGATGCCGTAATCCGTGTTGTCGTAGCCGATGCGCTTGATCGTTTCGCGCGCGACCTGGATGTAGTCGACGTTGGCCGTCGTGGTGATTTCGCCAGCCAGCACGACGAGACCGGTGTTGCACAGCGTTTCCGCTGCAACACGCGAGTATTTGTCCTGCTTCAGGATGGCGTCGAGAATCGCGTCCGAGATCTGGTCGGCGACCTTGTCCGGATGGCCTTCGGAAACCGATTCGGAGGTAAAAAAGTAATCGTTTGCCACGTTGCAGACTCCTGTTATGTGGTTACGGTTTGAGTTTCACGTAGCCAGCTCCGGGAGCCTGAAGCGGCGACGCTTTAGCGGATTTACAGACCGTCAGGCGCTCAAACATTGAGTTGGCGCCCGCCAGCTTCGCCCCGCAAGTTGTCTATTAACTCGGCGAAGCCCTTATTATAGCGACTTCTTTCAAATGTCACAGAGTACCCTCGCGTGATGTATTACGTCCTTTTTACTGATTTCCTGAAGGCCCTTCCGTGCTACGCCCCACACGGGGAAGCCGCATGCTGAGTCGCTATGGCACAAAGCTCGCCATCGGCCTGCTGAAATTATTCGCGCTGCTGCCGTACGGGTTCATCGCACGTCTTGGAGACGGCCTCGGCTGGCTGCTTTACCAGATCCCGAGCCGGCGCAAGCGTATCGTCCACACCAACCTCAAGCTGTGCTTCCCCGAATGGAGCGAGGCGCGTCGTGAAGATGTCGCACAGAAGCACTTCCGCCACGCAATCCGCAGCTATCTCGAACGCAGCGTTCAGTGGTTCGCCTCGGCGAAGAAGCTCGAGAAACTGGTGCAGGTCGACAGCGAGGTTGACCTCACCGACCCCGACATGCCGCCGACGCTGCTTCTGGGCTTTCACTTCGTCGGCATCGAGGCCGGCTCGATTTTCATCAACTACGCGCTGCAAAGGACCTGCGGTTCGCTCTATCAGCCGATGTCGAATCCGGAACTCGAAGCCGTCGCGAAAGCGGCGCGAGGCCGTTTCGGCGCCGAACTGGCGAGCCGCGCGGACAGCGCGCGCATCGTGCTGCGCTGGCTGCGCGACCTCAAACCGGTGATGCTCGGCGCCGACATGGACTATGGCATGCGCAATTCGACGTTCGTGCCCTTCTTTGGCGTGCCGGCGTGTACGCTCACCGCGGTCGGCCGGCTGGCCAAGGTCGGCCACGCGCAGGTGCTGCCGTTCATCGGCGAGGTGCTGCCGAACTACAAGGGATATCGTCTGAAGGTATTCAAGCCGTGGGAAAACTACCCCACCGGCGACGACGATCTCGACGCGCGCCGCATGAACGCCTTCCTCGAAGAGCTGATTCCGAAGATGCCCGAACAGTATTACTGGTTGCACAAGCGCTTCAAGACGCGTCCGCCTGGTGAGCCGGGCGTTTATTGAATCCTGCCAGCGGCATGACGTGTCGCGCACCTGGCCGGATGGCTAACGCAGCAATTGCCATCGACGCGCGCGCACGCGCGTCCCTTACAATAGTGGGATGAAACTCAAATTCACCAAAATGCACGGCGCGGGCAATGACTTCGTCGTGCTCGACGGCTACACGCAACCTGTCACGCTGACAGAGGCGCAGGTGCGCGCGCTCGCCGACCGTCATTTCGGCATCGGCGCGGATCAACTGCTGCTCGTTGAACGGCCCACGGTGGAAGGCGTCGATTTCCGTTATCGGATCTTCAATTGCGATGGCGGCGAAGTCGAGCATTGCGGCAATGGCGCGCGCTGCTTCGTGAAATTCGTGCGCGACGCGCACCTCACGGAAAAGCGCACGGTGCGCGTAGAGGTGCAGAACGGCCTCGCCACGTTGACGATGCAGGACAACGGCGAGGTATCCGCCGATATGGGCAGCCCGGTGTTCGAGCCGTCGCGCGTGCCATTCGATGCCACTGGCCTCGAAGGCCGTCGCGAAGGCAACGACACGCTCTGGCCGCTCGACGTGAACGGCACGACGCGTGAGATTTCGGTGGTGTCGATGGGCAACCCGCACGCGGTGCAGATCGTCGATGACGTCGAAGCCTTTGCCGTCGGCGTCGATGGTCCGGTGATCGAAAAACATCCACGTTTTCCGCAGAAGGTGAACGCCGGCTTCATGCAGATCGTCGCGCGCAACGAGATCAAACTGCGCGTCTACGAGCGCGGCGCGGGCGAAACGCTCGCGTGCGGCACGGGCGCGTGCGCGGCCGTTGCGGCTGGCATTCGTCGTGGGCTGCTCGATTCGCCCGTCACGGTGCACACGCATGGCGGCGTGCTGACCATCACATGGAACGGCGCCCGGGATGAGCGCGCGCCGCTCCTGATGGCCGGACCGGCCACGACCGTGTTCGAAGGCGAGATCGAACTGGCCGACTAGCTGCAAACAGAATCCATAATCAACAACACCACGCCCCGCGCATCTCTTAAGCCGAAACCATGAACGATCGCGAAGTCGCCGAATACCTGCTTGCCAACCCTGATTTTTTCGCCGAACACGCGGAAATGCTCGCGACCATCCGCCTGGCGAATCCGCACGGGAAAGCGGCTGTGTCGCTGCAGGAACGGCAGATGGAAATGCTGCGCGACAAGAATAAACACCTCGAACGGCGTCTCGCTGAACTGCTGCGTTATGGTCACGAAAACGACAGCATCGCCGCGAAATTCAGCCGCTGGACAACGCGCGTGATGTCCGAACGCGATCCGCACGCGCTGCCGCGCACGATCTCGAACGGCCTGCGCGACATTTTCGACGTACCGCAGGCGGCACTGCGCGTGTGGGATGTCGCCGAGCCGTACGCGCACGCGGAATTCGCGCGGCATGTCGGCGAGGAAGTGCGCATTTTCGCCAACAGTCTCGCCACGCCGTATTGCGGCGCAAATACGGGTTTCGAGGCGGCGCAGTGGCTCGCACCTGCGGTCGCGGCAGTGCCGGATGAGGGCGTATCAGGTGAAGAACCCGCCGCCGCAACCACCGGCTCGATCGCGCTGCTCGCGCTGCGCGACCCGGAAGCGGCCGTGGACGCCAGCGCATTCGGTCTGCTCGTGATGGGCTCACCGGACGCGCGACGCTTTCACGACGGCATGGCCACCGACTTCCTCACGCAGATCGGCGCGCTCGCCAGTGCGGCGCTGAGCCGTCTGCTGCCGCGCTAACACCAGCCAGCCAGCCACGTGAACCTCGCCGATCCCGTCGCCGCGTATCTCTCAAGCCTCGAGCATGAGCGACGGCTGTCGGCGCACACGCTGCGCGGCTACACGCACGAACTCGACGAACTGAAGAAGCTCGCGAACGGCCGTCCGTTCGAACAGCTCACCGCAACCGATATCCGCGGCGCAGTCGCAAGGGCGCACGCAGGCGGGTTGTCGGCGCGATCGATCGGGCATCGGCTTTCGTCGTGGCGGGCGTTTTATCGCTGGCTCGCCGGGCGCATCGATCTGCCGGTGAATCCGGTCGCGACCGTGCGTGCGCCGAAGCAGGCGAAAACGCTGCCAAAGGCGCTTTCCGTCGACGACGCCCACACGCTGATGGAAGCGCCCACCGCCGGCACCGCCGAAGGCCTGCGCGATCACGCGATGCTGGAACTGTTCTACTCGTCGGGGTTGCGGCTGTCGGAACTGGTCGGGCTGGACGTCGCGTTCGCCGACGTCAACGGCTATCGATCGGCAGGCTGGTTCAAACTCGACGCGACCGAAGTCGAGGTGCTCGGCAAGGGTAACCGGCGTCGCGTCGTGCCGGTCGGCGCGAAGGCGCTAGACGCACTGCGCGCCTGGATCGCGGTGCGCGGCGAGTTCGTCAAGCACGATCCGCATCCGCTGTTTCTCTCCGCGCGTGGCAACCGGATGTCGCCGAACGTCGTGCGCGACCGCGTGAAGCGCGCCGCGATGCTGGCTGGCATTCCGGCGAATGTGCATCCGCACGTGTTGCGTCACTCGTTCGCCACGCACGTGCTGCAATCGAGCGGCGACCTGCGTGCCGTGCAGGAACTGCTGGGTCACGCGAGCATCACCGCGACCCAGGTGTACACGGCGCTCGATTTCCAGCATCTGGCGCGGGTCTACGATCAGGCGCATCCGCGCGCGAAAAAGCGCGACTAGGACCCTCTCTCTCCGGCGCCTGCACTGCGGCGCGCAGGCCGCGCCACACATCTTCCTGCGCCGCCCCGGGCAGCCCGATGCGCGCGCAATTGTCCGCACATGGCATCCCTTCGCAAAGTCAAACCATGATTACCGTTACGCTGAAATCGTCTAAAGAGAAGTCGCTGCTGCGCCGCCATCCGTGGGTCTACGCGAACGCGATCGATCGCGTTGACGGTGAGCCTGCTTCGGGCGCGACCGTGATCGTCCGCGCGCACGACGGGCGGTTTCTCGCGCGCGCGGCGTACAGCGCGCACTCGCAGATCCGCGCGCGCGTGTGGAGCTTCGACGAGGCCGAACCCATCGATCACGCATTCTTCAAGCGCCGCGTGCAGCGCGCGCTCGCGCATCGTCAGAAGATGGTGCAGAACACCGGCGCCGTGCGGCTGATTTTCGGCGAAGCGGACGGCCTGCCCGGCCTGATCGTCGACTACTACATCGCCGACGACAACACGAAGCGCGGCCAGATCGTCTGCCAGTTCATGGCCGCGGGCGTCGAGGCGTGGAAAGAAGCGATCGTCGCAGCGCTGACGGGCGCGACGGGCTGCCCGAACGTCTACGAGCGCTCCGACGTGTCGATCCGCGAGAAGGAAGGCCTCGAGCAGACGACCGGCGTGCTCGCCGGCGACGCGCCGCCGGCCACGCTGATCTCAGCCGAAAACGGCGTGCGGTATCACGTCGACGTGCGCAACGGCCACAAGACGGGCTTCTACGTCGACCAGCGCGACAATCGCGCGCTCGTGCAGCAGTTTGCGCAGGACCGCGACGTGCTGAACTGCTTCTGCTACACCGGCGGCTTTTCGCTGGCGGCGCTCAAGGGCGGCGCGAAACGGGTGGTGTCGATCGATTCGTCCGGCGAGGCGCTCGCGCTTGCGCAGCAAAACGTCGAGGCCAACGGTTTCGATGCGGCGCGCGCCGTCTGGCTCGACGCCGACGCGTTCAAGACGTTGCGCCGCCTCTACGACGAAGGGGAACGTTTCGACCTGATCGTGCTCGATCCGCCGAAATTCGCACCGTCGCGCGAACATGTGGACCGCGCGGCCCGTGCGTACAAGGACATCAATCTGACCGGCCTGAAGCTGCTGCGTCCGGGCGGCCTCCTGTTCACGTATTCGTGTTCGGGCGCGATCGACGCCGAGCTGTTCCAGAAGATCGTCTCCAGCGCGGCGTCGGACGCGCGGGTCGACGCGCGCATCCTGAAGCGCCTCGGCGCGGGCGTCGATCACCCCCTGCTGACTGCGTTCCCGGAAGGCGAATATCTGAAAGGCCTATTGTTGCAAATTGCCTGATCGCCCATAGTTTCGGGATATTTCCCGCCCGGCGAACGTTCGGCGAAAACCCGGTTTTAAGGCTGCCGCCAGCGGCGCCTTGACAGATATGTTTCAATTACTGACCGATCGAGTGGCCGCCCGCGCGCGGCCCCGCACCTGATTCACGCATTTAACAGGCAGACAACATGATCCCCGTTACCATCCTCACCGGCTTTCTCGGCAGCGGCAAAACCACGCTGCTCAAGCGCATCCTGAACGAAAAGCACGGCATGAAGATCGCCGTGATCGAGAACGAGTTCGGCGAAGAAAACATCGACAACGAAATCCTCGTGCAGGACGCCAACGAACAGATCATCCAGATGAGCAATGGCTGCATCTGCTGCACGATCCGCGGCGACCTCGCGCGTGTGCTCGGCGATCTGGCCGCGAAAAAGCAGGCCGGCGAACTGGATTTCGACCGCGTCGTGATCGAAACCACGGGCCTTGCCAATCCGGGCCCGGTGGCGCAAACGTTCTTCATGGATAACCAGATTGCCGACGAATTCCTGCTCGACGCGATCATCACGCTCGTCGACGCGAAGCACGCCGATCTCCAGCTCGACGAGCATGAAGTCGTGCAGCGTCAGGTGGGTTTTGCGGATCGTCTGTTCATCACGAAGGCGGATCTGGTCGACGAAGAGGCGATTGGCGATCTGCGCCATCGTCTGCTGCACATGAATCCGAAAGCGGCGATCAGGGTCGTCAATTTCGGCGCAGCCGACATCAAGGAAATTTTCGATCTGCGCGGTTTCAACCTGAACGCGAAGCTCGAAATCGATCCGGATTTCCTCGCCGAAGATGAGCACGACCATGCGCATCACGACCATGACCATGATCATGCGGATTGCGACCACGATCACGGCCAGTGCGACCACGAAGATCACGATCACGGCCACGCCAGGCACCACCACGCGCACCACGACGACAAGATCAAATCGTTCGTCTACCGCAGCGAGCGCCCGTTCGATCCGAACCGGCTGGAAGACTTCCTCGGCGGAATCTTGCAGATTTACGGCGAACGCCTGCTGCGCTACAAGGGCGTGCTGTACATGAAGGGTGTCGATCGCAAGGTTGTGTTCCAGGGCGTGCACCAGATGATGGGCAGCGATCTGGCGTCGAAATGGCAACCGATCGAAAAGAAAAACAGCAAGATGGTTTTCATCGGCATTGAATTGCCGCGAGACCTGATTACCGACGGCCTCGACGCCTGTCTGGCCTGAGACTGAGGCTGCAACGCCGCGCCAAAGAAAAAAGCGGCCCGAAACTGGCTGAATCTGGTCACGCCAGTCCCATCGGGCCGCTCAAAATGCGGTATATGTGAAAGGCGCGTGAAAACCCTGTTGCGTAAAACCGTGCACGACCATCGCTTTTTGGTCATTAGCGCGTTATATTTTCACGATATCGACAGTGGCAGCAGGGATTTCCCCCGCTTGTCGTCCCGGATTGTGATTCAGTTACAATACGTGCCCACTGGAGAATGACAACGAAATGCCCGGGACATCGCAGCCCGTACCGGGTGCACACGGCGGGGCGCATACGGCGCCGGAAAATCTCATCCGGAAATCACGCCGACATGCAGGCCGGCACGCCGGTTTCGGGGAGCGCGCTGCCGGTAGAAGTAATGCCTCAGGAGCATCTGTAGACCGGTTTCCAGAGGAGTTCGGCCCCGCATCGGCGCCTTTGGCGTCACGACAGCCCACCGTCCGTGTTCGCCAGCGCTCGACTGAGCGCGATTAAAGGCGTCTTTGCGGGCAACACGAAAGAGCGGGCAATACGTATGAGTTTTGCCTCACATTGAAGAAGCAAGCCAGATGACGACGAAACGACTCTTGACCGAAGCCGAAATCCTGAAGATGAGCGACAAGGATTACATGAATGAGGATCAGCTCGCTTTCTTCAAGAACAAGCTCGAACAGCTGCAGGCGGAAATTCTCCGCAATGCTGGCCAGACGACCGAAAACCTGCGTGAAACAGTGATCGTGCCGGACCCGGCCGATCGCGCGACGATCGAGGAAGAGCATGCGCTGGAACTGCGCACGCGCGACCGCGAACGCAAGCTGCTGAAGAAAGTTCAGCAATCGCTCGCACGCATCGATTCGGGCGACTATGGCTGGTGCGAAGAAACCGGTGAACCGATTGGTGTTCCGCGCCTGCTCGCGCGGCCCACGGCAACCCTGTCGCTCGAAGCGCAGGAACGCCGCGAACTGCGCCAGAAGCTGTTCGGCGACTGACCGCCGCGGCGCGGCTTCGGCCCGCGCCCCAACACGCTGCTTCGTCGAGAGGCGCACGGTGTTCCGTGCGCCTTTTTTCTTTTGCAATGCGTGCTCTCGCGCCTGCGCGCATGGTTGTTTCGGCCCCATCTTCTCCCGCGCTTTTCCGTCTTTTTCCACCGTTAGCCATTCGGCTGACTCTTGATATGCTGCCGCACGCCCTAAAATAAATCGGACATGCGTTGCACGAGCGCGCGCGCTTTCGGCTGGTTGTCTGCGTTGCGCGCCGTCCGCTTACCTGGATTCAAGTAGTGGCGCAGAGCGCTGCTGCGTCCTTCCCGTTTTGCAAAAGGAACGCATATGGAGCAATTTCACGGCACGACGATCGTTTCCGTGCGGCGCGGCGACCAGGTCGCGCTCGGCGGCGACGGCCAGGTGACGCTGGGCAATATCGTCATGAAAGGCGGCGCGAAAAAGGTTCGGCGCATCTACGGCGGCAAGGTGCTGGTCGGTTTCGCCGGCGGCACAGCCGACGCCTTTTCGCTGCTCGACCGCTTCGAAGCCAAGCTCGAAAAACACCAGGGCAACCTCACGCGTGCCGCCGTCGAACTCGCCAAAGACTGGCGCACCGACCGCATGCTGCGCCGTCTCGAAGCAATGCTGATTACCGCCGACGCACACACCACGCTCGTCATTACCGGTAACGGCGATGTGCTCGATCCCGAAGGCGGCATCTGCGCAATCGGCTCCGGCGGTGCGTACGCCCAGGCGGCGGCCACGGCACTTGCCGGCAACACGGAGCTGTCACCGCGCGAGATCGTCGAGAAGTCGCTGGAGATTGCTGGCGACATGTGTATCTACACGAACCATAACCGCGTCATCGAGACGATCGAGTAAGGACCCACGATGAGCACCATGACTCCTGCCGAGATCGTCTCGGAACTTGATAAACACATCATTGGTCAGGACCGCGCGAAGAAAGCGGTCGCCGTCGCGCTGCGCAACCGCTGGCGTCGTCAGCAGGTCGAAGAACCGCTGCGCCAGGAAATCACGCCGAAGAACATCCTGATGATCGGACCAACGGGCGTCGGCAAAACCGAAATCGCGCGTCGTCTCGCCAAGCTGGCGGATGCGCCGTTCATCAAGATCGAAGCGACCAAGTTCACCGAGGTCGGTTACGTCGGCCGCGACGTGGACAGCATCATGCGCGACCTGATGGAAATCTCCATCAAGCAGACGCGTGAAACCGAAATGCGCAAGGTCCGCACGAAGGCTGAAGATCAGGCCGAAGACCGCATTCTCGACATCCTGTTGCCCACGGCACGTCCGGTCGGTTTTGGCGCGAGCTCGAGCGCCGCGGACACGATGGACGAAAGCAGCACCACGCGTCAGACCTTCCGCAAACGTCTGCGTGAAGGTCTTCTCGACGACAAGGAAATCGAACTCGACGTCGAGCAGCCGCAAGTCGGCATGGACATCATGGGGCCGCCGGGCATGGAAGACATGACCGAGCAGATCCGTTCGATGTTTGCGAACATCGGCGGCGGCAAGAAAACGCGTCGCAAGCTGAAGGTCAAGGAAGCGCTGAAACTTCTCACTGACGAAGAAGCCGGCAAGATGCTCAACGACGAAGAAGTGAAGGCGATGGCCGTGCGCAACGTCGAGCAGAACGGCATCGTGTTCCTCGACGAAATCGACAAGATCGCGTCACGTAACGAAGCGGGCGGAGGGGAAGTGTCGCGTCAGGGCGTGCAACGCGATCTGTTGCCGCTCGTCGAAGGCACTACCATCAGCACGAAGTACGGGATGGTGAAGTCCGATCACGTGCTGTTCATCGCGAGCGGCGCGTTCCATCTGGCGAAGCCGAGTGATCTGATTCCTGAGCTGCAGGGTCGTTTCCCGATTCGCGTCGAACTGGATTCGCTGTCGGTGGAAGACTTCGAGTCGATTCTTGTCGCGACTGACGCCAGTCTCGTCAAACAGTATCAGGCGCTCCTCGCGACTGAAGACGTGCATCTCGATTTCGCGGACGACGGCATCCGTCGACTGGCGGAAATCGCGTTCTCAGTGAATGAGAAGACGGAGAACATCGGCGCGCGGCGTCTGTATACGGTGATCGAAAAGCTGCTTGAAGACGTGTCGTTTTCCGCCGGCAATCATGCGGGCACGAACGTCACGATTGATGCAGCGTATGTCGATCGCGCGCTGAACGAAGTCGCCGACGACGAGGACCTGTCGCGCTACGTTCTGTGATGTGGCGAGGCGAGGCCCGGTGATGTGTTGATCGATCCGCATCACGCCGGAACAAAACGGGCGGCCATGCCAGGCCGCCCGTTTTGCCATCAGCGCCACGCTTCAACAGTCAGACATCACTGCCGCACAGGCCGCTTTGCCAGCTTGCGCTGCAGCGTGCGGCGGTGCATGTTCAGCGCGCGCGCCGTCGCCGAGATATTGTTGCCGTTTTCCGCCAGCACGCGCTGGATGTGTTCCCATTCGAGCCGTGCGACGGATAGCGGCGCCGGGTGCTCCAGCGCCTCTTCGGCCTGCAACGCGCTCGCTTCGCTTTGAAGCGCCGAAAGAATCGACTCGACGTTGGCCGGCTTCGCCAGATAGTTGTCGGCGCCGTCCTTGACGGCCTGCACGGCCGTGGCGATGCTCGCGTAACCCGTCAGCACGAGCATGCGTGCGTCTGGCTGCAGTTCGCGAAGTGGCGCGACCAGGTTCAGGCCGGAATCGTCGCCCAGATGCAGGTCCACCGTGATCTGCCCGAACTTCTGCTGGTTCGCGAGTTTGATCGCTTCGTCGGCGTTGTGCGCCTCGGCGACCGTGAAGCCGCGCCGCGTCAGACCGCGCGCGAGGATGCCGGAGAACACTTCGTCATCGTCGATGACCAGAAAATTCATGTCGCTCATGCCTGTTTCTCCGTATTGGTAGGTGCCGAACCGTTGCGGTTCGCGCCGGCCTGGCCAGCCGCCGTCTGCGCCGCGCCGGGAAGCCCCGCGGTGCCGCCCACCGGCAGCCGCAGCACAGCGCGCGTCCCGCGCGGCCTTGTGTCGTTGATATCGCTTAATTCGATCGACCCGCGCAACCGCGTCGCGGCCGAAAACGCCAGATAAAGTCCGACGCCATGGCCGCCCTGCGTGCTGTCGACGGGCATCGAGCCCAGCGAATGGCGCAGCGTCGGCGGAATGCCGGGGCCCGCATCGCACACTTCGAATTCGATCATGTCGCCGCGCGCCGTCAGTCTGGCAGTCAGCGTCACGTGATCGCGGCTCGCGCGCGCTGCATTATCGAGCAGGATCGTGAGAATCTGGCCGACCGCGACCGTATCGTCAAGACTGACGTGGTCGGGCGGCGAACCCGGACGCTCGAAATTGACATGCGGATGCCGCAGCCGCCACTGCTCGGCGAACGACGTCAGCCACTCACCGACCGTCAGACGGCTACCCGTCGACGATGCACGGCTGCGCAGCCGCGCAAGCGCCGACGTGCACAGCGCCATCTGCTGTTCGAGCAGCGCGATATCCGCCGAATACGGCGCGAGACCCTTGTCGGTGCGCGCCGCGTCGCGCAGTTCTTCGGCGAGCATCGCGATCGTCGACAGCGGCGTGCCGATCTCGTGCGCGACGGTGGCGGCCTGCACACCCAGCGCCACGGCGCGTTCATCCCGCAGCAGCCGCTGCTGGGCGTCGCCCAGCGCGGTATCGCGCAGCCGCAAGGCGCGCGACATCCGCGCGACGAACCACGCGATCAGCCCGACGCTCACCATGAAGTTGACCCACATGCCCGCGCGGTAGTACTCGAACAGGTTCGCCGGATTGTCGAGATTGAGCGGCACGGAATCAAAGCCGAGCACGGCATAGCACGCCGCCGCGAATGCCGCGAGCCACGCCATCAGATACCACGGCAGCACGGCGGCCGCGATCGCGAGCGAAGGCAGATAAAGCGACACGAACGGATTGGTCGTGCCGCCCGACAGAAACAGCAGCGCCGACAAAGCGCCGAGATCCACCCAGATCTGGCCGAAGAGTTCGAGGTTGGATTCAGGCTTCTCGCGCGCCACGCGAATCCACGTCAGCCCGTTGAACAGCACTTCGAGCGCGATCACGAGCAGCATCGCGGGTAACGGCAGATGGACGCCGAAAAGAAACTGGACGACCGCGATCGTGCCAAGCTGGCCGATGATGGCGAAGCTTCGCAGCCAGAAAAGGTGTCCGAGGTTGACCCGGCCGGTGTTGGTTATGCGGTGCATGCCGCCAGTTTACCCGTCAGTCAGCCGCTGGCGGCACCGGGCGTGCCGCCACGCTGAACGCTCGCGATTTCGTCGGCGAGACATTCCGGGCACAGACACCCGCTGCCAGGTTCGAGCCGCTCTCTGGGCAAGGCTGGCATCGCACGGCACCAGCACGCGACGGTTTTCGCCTGCGCGCCGCAGTCGAACGACACGCCGCAGCGTGGACAGCGGACGCTGACCACGTCTTTCGAAGAAGTACCGGACGCAGAACCAGACGGGTTCATGGCAAAAGGATGAAGCTGTCAGGGAGTCACAGGAATAATGCCACGTCTCGTGGGTGGCCAGTGATCGGCCGTTCGGCCAGTTTCCAGGCATCGGCCGGCCCTCCAGGAACGTCGCGGAAAAATGCATGCCACGCCGCGTCGGGCAGGCACGCCAGTGCGCAAGGCCGAGCGCCCGTTGCGCACTGCACGACACTCATCCGGCGCGCCGCCACGGCGCTCGTCGAAAACCCTGTTGCAGCGCGCCAGTCCTGTACAATTCGGCCTTGTTTCAACTGCCCTGCCTGATTCTGCCGCCATGTCCGAGCTCCCAGACCTTTCGCAGATTGCGCCCACCCTGAAGGCCGAAATTCTGGCCGAGGCGCTCCCTTACATCCGCCAGTATCACGGCAAGACCGTGGTCATCAAATACGGCGGTAACGCCATGACCGAAGAGCGCCTGAAGCAGGGCTTCGCGCGCGATGTCATTCTGCTGAAGCTGGTCGGCATCAACCCGGTGATCGTGCACGGCGGCGGCCCGCAGATCGACCAGGCGCTCAAGAAGATCGGCAAGCAGGGCACGTTCATCCAGGGCATGCGCGTGACCGACGAAGAGACGATGGAAGTCGTCGAATGGGTACTCGGCGGCGAAGTGCAGCAGGACATCGTCACGCTGATCAATCATTTCGGCGGCCATGCGGTCGGTCTGACGGGCAAGGACGGCGGCCTCATCCACGCACGCAAGATGCTGATGCCGGATCGCGACAATCCCGGCCAGTATGTCGACATCGGTCAGGTCGGCGAAGTCGAGGCGATCAATCCGGCGGTGGTCAAGGCGCTTCAGGACGACGCGTTCATTCCGGTCATCTCGCCGATCGGCTTCGGCGAAGACGGCCTCTCGTACAACATCAACGCGGATCTGGTCGCGGGCAAGCTGGCTGTCGTGCTGAACGCAGAAAAGCTCGTGATGATGACCAACATCCCCGGTGTGATGGACAAGGCAGGCAACCTGCTGACCGATCTGTCGGCGCGCGAAATCGATTCGCTGTTCGCGGATGGCACGATCTCGGGCGGCATGCTGCCGAAGATCTCGTCGGCGCTCGACGCGGCGAAGAGCGGCGTGCGCTCGGTGCATATCATCGACGGCCGCATCGAGCACTCGGTGCTGCTCGAAATCCTGACCGAACAGCCGTTCGGCACGATGATCCGCTCGCATTGAGCGCATCATGAAGCACGGTGCGCGCAGCCGTGCGCGTACCGTGCCGCGCAGGGTGTCGCCAGCGGGCGACGGCAGCGCGCTTATCCACCGGCCCGCGATCTGGTCTGCACAGCGGCCTTCAAAACGGCCCCCAAGCACGGCCTTCCGCGAGCCCTCCACGGCTTCATCTGCCAGCATGATGCGTCCTTCCCGTCCCAAACGCCGTCGGCCGCATATCGCCGGCGGCACGCCGGTGTGGCTCTTCGACCTCGACAATACGTTGCATCACGCATCGCACGCGATCTTCCCGGCGATCAATCAGGCGATGACGCAGTACATCATCGATGCCCTGCAGGTCGAGCGTGACGAAGCAAACCGTCTGCGCACCGGCTACACGCAGCGCTACGGCGCCGCGCTGCTGGGCCTGACACGCCATCATCCGGTGGATCCACACGATTTCCTCAAGGTGGTGCACACCTTCCCCGATCTGCCGGCGATGCTGCGCGCCGAGCGCGGTCTCGCGCGTCTCATCAAGGCGCTGCCGGGACGCAAGATCGTGCTGACCAACGCGCCGGAAACCTATGCGCGCGCGGTGCTCGAAGAACTGCGCATCGGGCGGCTGTTCGAGCGCGTGATCGCGATCGAGCATATGCGCGACCGTCGCGGCTGGCGCGCGAAGCCCGATTCGGCGATGCTGCGCCGGGCCATGCGCGACGCGCACGTCAAGTTCGCCGACGCAATACTCGTGGAAGACACGCGCAGCCATCTGAAAAATTACCGGCAACTCGGCATCCGCACGGTGTGGATCACGGGCCATCTGCCGACGCAAAGCCGTCCGGAAGGCGTACCGACGCGCCGGCCGGGCACGGGCCGACCGCATTATGTCGACTGGTCGATTCGTTCGTTAAAATCACTGCGATCGGGCACCCGCTCGGGGCGACTGAAAAGGCGACAGACATGCAGCCGACTGACAGAGATGACCCGCCAGTAGACGACGCGCATCACAGCACCGGCAGCACCCGCGCGCCGCGACTGAAGCCGGGCGAGCGGCGCGTCCATATCCTCCAGACGCTCGCGGCGATGCTGGAGACGCCCAAGGGCGAAAAGATCACCACCGCCGCGCTGGCTGCGCGCCTCGGTGTGTCGGAAGCCGCGCTTTACCGGCATTTCGCCAGCAAGGCGCAGATGTTCGAAGGCCTGATCGAATTCATCGAACAATCGATCTTCGGGCTCATCAACCAGATCGTGTCGAAGGAGCCGAACGGCGTGCTCCAGGCGCGCTCGATCGCGCTCATGCTGCTCAACTTCGCCGCAAAGAATCCCGGCATGACACGTGTGCTGACGGGCGAAGCGCTCGTCGGCGAACATGAGCGGCTCGCGGAACGCGTGAGCCAGATGCTGGAGCGCGTCGAAGCCTCGCTGAAACAATGCCTGCGACTCGGGCTGATGGATGCGAACACGCAGGCCGACAGCGCCTCTGTTCCGCTGCCCGCGGACTACGATCCCGCTGTTCGCGCCAGTCTGCTGGTCAGCTACATCATCGGGCGCTGGCACCGCTTCGCCCGCAGCGGCTTCTCGCGCGCGCCCGGCGAACACGCCGAAGCACAGCTGCTGTTGATCCTTCAGTAACGCGCCAAACCCTCCCGGTTTTTGAGATCGACGCTTCGTGCCCTGTGCAACGATGCGTGGCGGCCTCTCGCGCCGCGTTCAAAAAACCTGGGAGAACATAATGATGAATCGTCCTGTCCTGTCTGCGTTGCCGCCCGGCCTTTCCGCGCTTTCGGCTCACTGGGGATGGCTCCTGCTACGTGGCATCGTCGCGGTCATTTTCGGCGTGCTCGCTTTCCTCTGGCCCGACCTGACGTTAGCTTCGCTCGTGATCGTGTGGGGCGCCTACGCCGTCGTTGATGGCGCATTTGCGCTGGTGTACGGCGCAGGTGGCACCGGTAGCCGTCGATGGATGTACGTGCTGGTCGGACTGACTGGCATTCTGGCAGGCCTCGCCGCGCTCTTCTGGCCTGGCGCTGCGGTCATCGTTCTGGTGATGATCATCGGCTACTGGGCGTTTATCGTCGGCGTCTTCGAGATCATTTACGCCATCCAGTATCGTCGCGCGCAGGCGCACCCCTGGCTGATCGGCCTGTCGGGATGCCTGTCGGTCGTTGTCGGCCTGCTCATCGTGATGTGCGTCTATCCGGTGGGCGTGCTGTCGGTGGTGTGGCTGATCGGCAGCTATGCGATCGTGTACGGCATCCTGATGGCGTTCGCGGCCATCCAGTTGCGACGTTTCCAGCGGCGGCTGACGGCCTGAGCGCCGAAACTCATCGAACCAGGTGCGATCCGGGCGCCCGGATCGCACCGCCACGGGACAGCGCGCACCGCTGTTCCGAAAACTTTCCGCTATAATTTGTGCCTGATTGCGGTATTCGACGTTGTAGCCGCAGTCACTCGCTGGATGAATGACGCGCCGATTTGCTGACTCGATTGCGGGCGCGCGAACCTGCCGGGAATGTTCCCGCGGTTCACTATAAATGCGGCTAAAGAGGTCGTCAGCCGCGCATATCTTCGTCTTTCCGCGCATCGCCGACACCATCTAGCCGCCCAGAGTCGTTAAAAGGCGGAATGAATGGAATCGATCGGCATCGTCGCTCCCCAAAAGATGCATTTCACTGAGCCGCTGCTCATGCAGAACGGCAGCTCGCTCGCCGGTTACGACCTGATGGTCGAAACCTACGGCACGCTCAATGCCGCGCGCAGCAACGCGGTGCTTGTCTGTCACGCGCTCAACGCGTCGCATCACGTCGCGGGCGTCTATGTGGACGATCCGAAGGACATCGGCTGGTGGGACAACATGGTCGGCCCCGGCAAGCCGCTCGATACGAACCGCTTCTTCGTGATCGGCGTGAACAATCTCGGCTCGTGCTTCGGCTCGACGGGCCCGATGAGCATCAATCCGTCGACGCAGCAGCCGTACGGCGCGAGCTTTCCGGTCGTGACGGTCGAAGATTGGGTGAATGCGCAGGCACGTGTCGCCGATGAATTCGGCATCGAGCGTTTCGCAGCGGTGATGGGCGGCAGCCTCGGCGGCATGCAGGCGCTGGCGTGGAGCATGATGTATCCGGAGCGCGTCGCGCACTGCATCGTCGTTGCGTCGACACCGAAGCTCTCCGCGCAGAACATCGCCTTCAACGAAGTGGCGCGCTCGGCGATCCTGTCGGATCCGGACTTCCACGGCGGTAATTACTACGCGCACGGCGTGAAGCCGAAACGCGGTTTGCGCGTCGCGCGTATGATCGGCCACATCACCTATCTGTCCGACGACGACATGGCCGCCAAATTCGGCCGCGCGTTACGCCGCGCGGAAGGCGCGCTCGATGCATACAACTTCAACTTCGACGTCGAATTCGAAGTGGAATCGTATCTGCGCTATCAGGGCGACAAGTTCGCCGACTACTTCGACGCCAACACGTACCTGCTGATCACCCGCGCGCTCGACTACTTCGATCCGGCGAAAGCGTTCGACGGCGACCTGACCGCCTCGCTCGCGCACACGACGGCGAAATACCTGATCGCGAGCTTCTCCACTGACTGGCGTTTCGCGCCCGCGAGATCGCGCGAACTGGTGAAGGCGCTGCTCGACCACAAACGCACGGTGACGTACGCCGAAATCGATGCGCCGCACGGCCACGATGCCTTCCTGCTCGACGACGCCCGCTATCACAACCTGATGCGCGCCTATTACGAACGCATTGCCAACGAGGTGAACGCATGAACCAGCGCGCTCTCGATTATCTTGCGACGCGGCCTGACTTCCGCGCGATCGCCCGCTGGGTTGAGCCGCGCTCGACGGTGCTCGATCTCGGCTGCGGCGACGGCTCGCTGCTGTCGCTGCTGACAGAAGAACTCGAAGTCTCCGGTTACGGCATCGAGATCAACGACGCCGGCGTGCTGGCGTCGACGAAAAACGGCGTCAACGTGATCCAGCAGAATCTGGAAGACGGCCTGCGCCTGTTCGAAGACGGCAGTTTCGACTTCGCGATCCTGTCGCAGACCTTGCAGACGATCCACCAGACCGCCGCGATCCTGCGCGAGACGGTGCGCGTCGGCCGCGAATGCATCGTGTCGTTTCCGAATTTTGGTTACTGGTCGCACCGTCTTTCGGTGTTGCAGGGTCGGATGCCGGTATCGAAATCGCTGCCGTTCCAGTGGCACAACACACCGAACGTGCGGGTGCTGACGATCAAGGATTTCGAGGCGCTGGCGCCGGAAGTCGGCATCGAAATCCTCGATCGCGTGGTGCTGCACGGCGGCCAGGCCGTCCGTTGGGGCGAGAACTGGCGTGGTAGTCTTGCGGTCTATCGGGTCAAGAAAAGCTAACGCAAACTATCCACATGTCGAACCCGCCACACGAGGCGCCCGCACTTTCCGCTCACGAAGATCACCCTGGCTGGCGTGCGTTTTTTAACAAACACATGCTGATTTGCGTCTTCCTCGGCTTCACGTCGGGGTTGCCGCTTTTCACGCTCGTCTATCTGGTCCAGGCCTGGTTGCGCTCCGAAGGCGTCAATCTGAAGGAAATCGGCCTTTTTGCGCTGATCCAGTTCCCGTACACATGGAAATTCATCTGGGCGCCGCTGATGGACCGCTATCTGCCGCGTCTGCCGGCCTGGCGTCCGGGGCGGCGACGTGGCTGGATGCTCGTCACGCAGATTCTCGTCGCAGGCGCGATCGCGGCGCTCGGTTTTGTCTCGCCGCGTGATGCGATCTGGACGGTCGCCGCGCTGACGGCGCTAGTCGCGTTCTTCGGCGCGAGTCAGGACATCGTGATCGACGCTTACCGGCGCGAACTGCTCACCGATACGCAGCAGGGTCTCGGCAACGCCGTGCACGTGAATGCGTACAAGATCGCCGCGCTCGTGCCGGGCTCGCTCGCGCTGATCCTGTCTGATCACCTGCCGTGGACCACCGTCTTTGTCGTCACGGCCGTGTTCATGCTGCCGGGGATGATCATGACCTTGCTGGTCAGCGAACCCGAAGTGCACGGCGCGCCGCCGAAAAACCTGCGCGACGCCATCGTGCTGCCGTTCCGCGAATTCCTCCTGCGCGACGGCTGGAAGGGTGCGCTCTTCGTGCTCGGCTTCATCTTCCTTTACAAGCTCGGCGACGTGATGGCGACTACGCTGTCCACGTCGTTCTTCCTCGATATTGGCTTCTCGCGCACGCAGATCGGCGTGATCGCGAAGACCACCGCGTTCGGCGCGAGTCTCGCAGGTGGGATCATCGGCGGAGTCTGGCTGATGAAGATTGGCATCGGTCGCGGGTTGTGGATTTTCGGCCTCCTGCAGATGGTGTCGACGCTCGGCTTCGCGTGGCTCGCGCATCTCGGGCCGGATTCGCCTGCTCTCGCTGCCATCTACGATTTCGCCGTGGTGACGAGCCAGGGGACGACGGAACTGTTGTCCTGGGTCGGCATCGACTGGACGGTGCAGCTCGATCCGCGGTCGGTCGCGCTGGCGCTCGTGTACGGGTTCGAGACTTTTGCGACCGGTCTTACGATGGCGGCCTTCACCGCCTACATCGCCAGTACCACCGATCCGCGCTACACGGCCACCCAGTTCGCGCTCTTCACGAGCCTCGCTTCGGTGCCGCGCACGCTGGCTTCGGCGGCGAGCGGCTATGTCGTCGCGGAGATCGGCTGGTTCACGTACTTTCTGGTGTGTACGGCGCTCGCGGTGCCCGGCATGTTACTTTTGTTCCGGATCGCACCCTGGAGAACGCAGTCGTGACCGCGTCCGCCCCGCTGCGCGCGGTGGGTTCGAGCGAGCCGCGCGCGAATCCATCCCTGCTGCACGCGGTGCTTCGAGGCACTGCTGACGCGGCGCGCACGTTCGCGTTTGTCGGCGCGTGCCTGGTTGGTTCGCAGATGCTGTCGCACGCTGTGTTTGCCGCCGATGCGCCTGCCAATGCCACCGTCAGCGCACCCGAAACGGCGAGCGCGCCGGCCGCGCGCGCGGCAACCGCCGCACCGCCGGTTTCCGCGGCCTCAGGCGCTTCCGGCGCTTCGGCTACCTCGACCTCAACGCCAGTCGCCACGACGCCACCGGCTACACAGACCGCGTACGGCCCGAGCCAGTCGATCCGCTACGGTAATCCGGCCGTATTCCGCAACCTGATTCCGTCGCCGATGCTCGAATCGCAGGCGGCTGGCGAATTCGACGAAATCGCGCGCGGCGCGGGTCATGCCGGCCGCCTCTATCCCGCCACCGACGCGCACGCCAAACGCATCCGGACAATCATCGACCAGCTGGTTCCCTTCTCGCTGAAGTGGAACGAGCGCGCGAAGACCTGGAAGTGGGACGTTGCCGTCGTGAAGTCGCCGGATATCCGGATGTACTGCCTGCCGGGCGGGAAGGTCGTCGTGTATGGCGGCCTGCTCGACCGCGTGCGCCTGAACGACAACGAACTCGGCATGCTGCTCGGCCATGAAATCGCGCACGCGTTGCGCGAGCATGCGCGCGAGCGTCTTGGCGAACAGCAGGCCGCGCAACTCGGTTCGGGGCCGATTCCGCAGCTTTTCGGCCTCGCCGATCTTGGCGCGGCGCCACTTGGTATCGGCACGCAGCTGCTCGAAATGAAATACGAGAGCACCGACGAAACCGAAGCCGATGTGATCGGCAGCGATATCGCGTCACGCGCGGGTTTCGACCCGCGCGCGGCGATCACGCTGTGGGACAAGCTGGCGGTGTCGACGCGCGCCAACCGTGGGCAGGGTTTCATCTACGTGCATCCGTACACGCCGGCGCGCCGCGCGGACATCATGAAACGCCTGCCAGACATGCTGCCGCTCTATGCGAAGGCGATCGGCAAAACCGTCGATGCGTTGCCGGACTACGCTGGCATCGGCCGCCCGAAGCGCAAATTCGCGGCAGACTGAAAAACCGCGCTTCGCGGCAAACCGGCGTGGGCTTCAGGCCGGATGATCGTAGTCGACCGTTAGCGGCGCATGATCGCTGAACTTGATCTCGCGAAATACGTCAGTGCGCTTTGCCTTGCCGGCGATGCCCGGCGTCGCGATCTGGTAATCGATCCGCCACCCGACGTTCTTCGCATACGCCTGACCGCGGTTGCTCCACCACGTGTACTGCTCGGGACGTTGATCCAGCGTGCGGAACACGTCGACGTAGCCAACATCATCGAACAGTTTCGTCAGCCACGCGCGCTCTTCCGGCAGGCAGCCTGAGTTCTTCTGGTTGCCCTTCCAGTTCTTGATGTCGATTTCCTTGTGGACGATGTTCACGTCGCCACACACTATCACTTCGCGTTCCTTGCGGAGTGCGTCGAGGTGCGGCATGAACACGTCCATGAAGCGGTATTTCGCCTGCTGCCGCTCCTCGCCGCTCGACCCCGACGGCACATACACCGACACCACCGACAGATTGCCAAAGCGCACTTCCACGTAACGCCCTTCAGCATCGAATTCGTCGCTACCGAAGCCGATCACAACTTCGTCCGGTTCGACGCGCGTGTAGACGCCCGCGCCGCTGTAGCCCTTCTTCACGGCGTGCTGGAAGTAGCCTGTGTAACCGTGCGGTGCGAGGAATTCGGGCGTCATGTCGTCCTGCGAGCACTTGATTTCCTGCACGCACAGTACGTCCGCGTTTTGATCGCGGAACCAGTCGAAGAAGCCTTTTTTGGCGGCCGAACGGATGCCGTTGAGGTTGGCGGTAATCACACGCAGCATGTCGTTTCCTTGTTGTTTGATGGTTTGCAGCAAGCCGTCGGAAGCGGCGTCATTCGATTTTCAGGCCCTTCAGCGAATCTTTTGCGGGCGGATATTCCAGCTTCAACCCTTCGAACGCGCGCAGCAGCAGTTCGCCGACCATCACGTTGCGATGCGTCTTCGAATCGGCCGGAATCACGTACCACGGCGCGTAATCGGTCGATGTCGCCGCGAGCGCGTCCTGATAGGCGCCCTGATATCTATCCCACAACTTGCGCGCGTCGAGATCGGCGACGTCGAACTTCCAGTGCTTCGTTGGATCGTCGATGCGTGCCTGCAGGCGCCGGCGCTGCTCGTCCTTCGAAATGTGCAGCATGCATTTGATGATGGTCGTGCCGCTGTCCACGAGCAGCGCTTCGAACTCGCGGATCTGACGATAGCGTCGCGCGCATTCGTCGGCGTCGATTTCGCGGAGCACGCGCGGCACGAGCACGTCTTCGTAATGGCTGCGGTTGAAAATCGTCAGTTCGCCGGCAGCCGGCGCCTGCGCGTGGACGCGCCACAGAAAATCGTGCGCAGCCTCGATCACCGAAGGCGCCTTGAACGGCACGATGTGCAAACCGAGCGGATCGACGTCACGGAACACCGCGCGGATCGTGCCGTCCTTGCCGCTCGTGTCCATGCCCTGCAGCACCAGCAGCACGCGTCGCACACGTTGCGCGTGCAACCGTTCCTGCAGGTTGTTCAGCTGCGCGCCGATTGCAGCAAGACGGTCGCGGTCGCCGTCTTTCGAGCCAGTCGAAAAAGGCTTCACGCCGGGGTCGAAATCGCTGAGTGCGAATTTCGCGGCCTTCTTGCCTTCATCGATATAAGGGACGCGGAAATCGTCGAGTTCGGGATTCTTTGCCATGCAGATTCTCTTTGTAGACGACGTCAATCGGTGGTCGACAAAAGGAAACGGGCCGCTGCCTTAACCTTCGTCCGGCAACAGCCCGTCATGACCGGAGACGCTGCTACACACGCTCAAAACGCTCCGGCTACCCCTTCACTTCAACTCAGCCCAGCTTGCCCGGCCCTCGTCAGCCAAGCTTCTTCTTCAGCAGTTCGTTGACCTGCTGCGGATTCGCCTTGCCCTTCGTCGCCTTCATGGCCTGGCCGATCAGCGCGTTGAACGCCTTCTCCTTGCCCGCACGGAATTCTTCGACCGACTTCGCGTTCGCGGCGAGCACTTCGTCGATGATCGCTTCGAGCGCACCGGTATCCGAAATCTGCTTCAGGCCCTTCGCTTCGATGATGCGATCGGCAGCGGCTTCATCGGTGGCTTTTTCTTCCCAGATTGTGAGGAAAATTTCCTTTGCGATCTTGTTGGAAATCGTGCCGTCGACAATACGTTGCAGCAGCAGCGCAAGTTGTGCGGACGAAACCGGGCTTTCCGCGATATCGAGGCCTTCGCGATTCAGTTGCGACGATACCTCGCCGTTCAGCCAGTTTGCCGCGACCTTGGCCTGTGCGGCGCCAAGTTTCAGCACCAGCGCTTCGTAGTAAGCGGCCGTTGCCTTGCTCGACGTCAGCACGCCCGCGTCGTACGGCGTGAGACCGTACTGCTCGACGAAGCGCGTCTGGATCGCTTCCGGCAGTTCCGGCATCTCGCCCTTCACGCGCTCGATCCACGCTGCGTCGATCATCAGCGGCATCAGGTCGGGATCGGGGAAATACCGGTAATCGTGCGCGTCTTCCTTGCTGCGCATCGAACGCGTTTCGCGTTTATCCGGATCGTAGAGACGTGTTTCCTGCACTACCGTGCCGCCATCTTCGATCAGTTCGATCTGACGGCGCACTTCGTACTGGATCGCTTCTTCGAGGAAGCGGAACGAGTTCAGGTTCTTGATCTCGGCACGCGTGCCGAATTTCTCCTGACCAACAGGACGCACCGACACGTTCGCATCGCAACGGAACGAGCCTTCCTGCATGTTGCCATCGCAGATGCCGAGCCACACGACGAGCGTATGCAACGTCTTCGCGTACGCGACGGCTTCGGCGGCGCTGCGCATCTCCGGCTCGGTGACGATTTCGAGCAACGGCGTGCCGGCGCGATTCAGGTCGATGCCAGTCATGCCCGCGAAGTCTTCGTGCAGCGACTTGCCCGCATCTTCTTCGAGGTGGGCGCGCGTCAGGTTGACCGTCTTCTCGTACGCTTCCTTGCCGGTTTTCTCGTTGGCAGGCACCTGAATCGTGACCTGTCCGCCCTGCACGACCGGAATCTCGTACTGGCTGATCTGATAGCCCTTCGGCAGATCCGGATAGAAATAATTCTTGCGCGCGAAGATGCTGCGCGGCGCAACCGTCGCGCCGATCGCGAGACCGAAGCGGATCGCACGTTCGACAGCGCCGCGGTTCATCACGGGCAGTGTGCCCGGCAGCGCGAGATCCACAGGCGCGGCTTGCGTGTTGGGCGCGGCGCCGAACTGCGTCGACGCGGCGGAAAAAATCTTGGAGACGGTCGACAGCTGCGCGTGCGTCTCAAGACCGATAACGACTTCCCATTGCGTGGTCATGGATTCACACTCCTGCCGGTGATTTGCGATGCCAGTCGGTCGCGCGCTGGAACGCATCGGCGACCTGCAACATACGGGCTTCGTTGAAATAGTTGCCGATGATCTGCAGCCCCACCGGACGCTGCGCATTCGCGCCCGCGCCGAAGCCGCACGGCACGCTCATGCCCGGCAAACCAGCGAGGCTCACCGACAGCGTGTAGATGTCCGCAAGGTACATCTGCACAGGATCATCGCCCTTCGCGCCGAGATCCCACGCGACCGACGGCGACACCGGTCCCATGATGACGTCACACTGTCTGAACGCTTCCTGGAAGTCCTGCGCGATGATGCGGCGGATCTTCTGCGCCTGCAGGTAGTACGCGTCGTAATAGCCATGCGACAGCACGTACGTACCGACCAGAATGCGTCGCTTCACTTCCGGGCCAAACCCTTCCGCGCGCGACTTCTTGTACATGTCGAGCAGATCGCGATATTCCGCTGCGCGGTGGCCGTAACGCACGCCATCGAAACGCGACAGGTTCGACGACGCTTCCGCCGGCGCGATCACGTAGTAGACGGGAATCGACAGTTCGGTTTTCGGCAGCGAGACTTCGACGAGCGTCGCGCCGAGCGCTTCGTATTGCTTGAGCGCAGCATCGATCGAAGCGCGCACATCATCGGCGAGACCGGCGCCGAAGTATTCCTTCGGCAAACCGATGCGCAGACCGGCGAGCGGCTTGCCTGCGCTTGCGTCGGCGGACCACGTCTTGCCGAGATAGCGCGTGTAGTCTTCGTCGTCGCGCGTGAGGCTGGTGGAATCGCGCTCGTCGAAACCGCCCATCGCATTGAGCAGCGTCGCGCAATCGGCGGCGGTCTTCGCGAACGGGCCGCCCTGATCGAGCGACGAAGCAAACGCGATCATGCCGTAGCGCGACACGCGGCCGTACGTCGGCTTGATGCCGGTAATGCCCGTGAACGACGCCGGCTGACGGATCGAGCCGCCGGTGTCCGTGCCGGTCGCAGCGGGCGCGAGACGCGCCGCCACGGCCGCAGCCGAACCACCCGACGAACCACCCGGCACCGCCTTGCGGTCCCACGGGTTCTGCACCGGGCCGAAGTACGAATTCTCGTTCGACGAACCCATCGCGAATTCGTCCATGTTCGTCTTGCCGACGCACACCATTCCCGCGCGCCCCAGCCGGTCGACGACGGTCGCGTCGAACGGGCTTTCGTAGTTCTCGAGCATCTTCGAGCCGGCGGTCGAGCGCCAGCCGCGCGTGACGAACACGTCCTTGTGCGCGACCGGCAGGCCCGTCAGCGGGCCCGCGTTGCCTTCGGCGAGACGGACGTCGGCGGCTTTCGCCTGCGTGAGCGTGAGTTCGGGATCGACCTGGATGAACGCATTCAGGCTTTTCGCCGCTTCGATGCGCTGCAGATACATCTCTGCGAGTTCGACGGCGGAGCACTCCTTCGCATCGAGCGCGGCGCGCAGTTCGATCAAACTTTTTTCATGCATTGCGTTTTTCCTGGAAAGCGCGACAGCACGCGATGCGCTGTCGTGGAGGCGTCCGGCTGCCCGCCGGCGTGCCGTGCCATGGATGCCCGTCGAATGGAGACTCGCGACGGGCGCGCGGCAAACGCCTATTCGATGACCTTCGGCACCAGATACAGGCCTTCCTGCACCGCCGGCGCCGGGCGCTGGAATTCCTCACGGCGCACGACTTCGGTGGCGACGTCGTCACGCAGGCGCAGCGCGACGTCTTCGATCTGCTCGATCGGGTGCGCAAGCGGCGCAATGCCGGTGGTATCGACTGCCTGCATCTGCTCGACGAGGCCGAAAAAATCGTTGAGCTGGGCAAGCGTGTGCTCCGCGTCGGCGTCGGGCAATTCGAGCCGCGCGAGGTGTGCGATGCGTTTCACATCGGTCAGGGTCAGAGCCATGCAGTCACCGGAAGAAGACGTGGACTGGCGCAGCGCGGAAAAAGAGTGCTGCGACAGAGAGTTACGAGATTGGAGCGCGACCTCCAAAAGGGGCCGGCGACGGGAAAAAGTACCGTCCGTTTCCTCCAAAACATCCAAAATTATAAGGTATCATTACGCGTTCGACCCAAACCCGGTCCGACTTACCAAGGCCTTTCTGGACATTTTCCAGAGTGAACCGAGCGGCCTTGCTCCAGTCTCCGGTAGATTCCCTCGCAGTTTCAGGCTCCTGTGGCATGTTCCTGCCCGACCTGAAGCTGTTATTTTTTCCGCTGCCGTCCTGCGCGTACGATGCGAGGCCCGGCCCCAAGCGAGACAGGATTTTTGAATGTTCGGTTTTTTGCGCAGCTACTTCTCCAACGATCTGGCCATTGACCTCGGCACTGCCAATACGCTCATCTACATGCGCGGCAAAGGCATCGTTCTCGATGAACCCTCCGTAGTGTCTATCCGCCAGGAAGGCGGTCCCAACGGCAAAAAGACAATTCAGGCCGTCGGCAAGGAAGCCAAGCAGATGCTCGGCAAGGTGCCGGGCAACATCGAGGCGATCCGCCCGATGAAAGACGGCGTGATCGCCGACTTCACCGTCACCGAGCAGATGATCAAGCAGTTCATCAAGACCGCTCACGAATCGCGCATGTTCTCGCCGTCGCCGCGCATCATCATCTGCGTGCCGTGCGGTTCGACCCAGGTCGAACGCCGTGCGATCAAGGAAGCCGCGCACGGCGCGGGCGCCTCGCAGGTCTACCTGATCGAAGAACCGATGGCCGCTGCAATCGGCGCGGGCCTGCCGGTGTCGGAAGCCACGGGCTCGATGGTCGTCGATATCGGCGGCGGCACGACGGAAGTCGGCGTGATCTCGCTCGGCGGCATCGTGTACAAGGGTTCGGTGCGCGTCGGCGGTGACAAGTTCGACGAAGCCATCGTCAACTACATCCGCCGCAACTACGGCATGCTGATCGGCGAGCAAACCGCCGAAGCCATCAAGAAGGAAATCGGCTCCGCCTTCCCGGGTTCCGAAGTCAAGGAAATGGAAGTGAAGGGCCGCAACCTGTCGGAAGGCATCCCGCGCAGCTTCACGATTTCCAGCAACGAGATCCTGGAAGCGCTCACCGATCCGCTGAACCAGATCGTGTCGTCGGTGAAGATCGCGCTCGAACAGACGCCGCCGGAACTCGGTGCCGACATCGCCGAACGCGGCATGATGCTGACGGGCGGCGGCGCGCTGCTGCGCGACCTCGACCGTCTGCTCGCGGAAGAAACCGGCCTGCCGGTGCTCGTCGCCGAAGACCCGCTGACGTGCGTCGTGCGCGGCTCGGGCATGGCGCTCGAGCGCATGGACAAGCTCGGCAGCATCTTCTCGTACGAGTAAGCGAGTCTAATAGATGAAGGCGGCACGGACCTACCGGCTGGCCATGCCAGCCGCCGTCGCCGCCCGCCAGGCGCTTATCTGACGCGCCGCAGTCTCACCCACCACGCTCACGCCCCCGGCGCCGACCATGGAATACAGTCCGCCGCCCCTGTTCAGGCAAGGCCCGTCGGCACTCGCACGACTGATCTTCTTCGTCGTGCTGGCGCTGGCCCTGCTGATCTCCGACGCACGGTTCCGAACCCTCGAGATCGTTCGCGGCGTCCTCGGCGCGGGCCTCTATCCGTTGCAACGCGCGGCGCTCGTGCCACGCGACCTGTTCATGGGCGCGGCCGATCTCGCCGTGAGCAGCACGACGCTGCGTAGCGAGAACGACAAGCTGCGCGCGAAAAACCTCCAGTTGTCGCAGCAGGCTAATCAGGTCGCCGAACTCGGCGCCGAGAACGGTCATCTGCGCGCGTTGCTCGATCTGTCGCAGCGCAGCACCACGCAATCCACGCCCGCCGAAATCCAGTACGACACGCGCGATCCGTTCACGCAGAAAGTCGTGATCGGGCGCGGCTCGCAGCAGGGCGTGAAGGACGGCTCGCCGGTCGTCAACGAAGATGGCGTGATCGGCCAGGTCACGCGTGTGTTCCCGTTGCAGTCGGAAGTCACGCTGCTCACCGACAAGGATCAGGCCGTGCCGGTGCAGATCGTCCGTACGGGTTTGCGCAGCGTGATCTACGGCACGCCGAAGGGCGACTCGCTCGATCTGCGCTTCGTGCCGATCAGCGCCGATGTGCTGGCCGGCGACGAACTCGTCACCAGCGGTCTCGACGGCGTGTATCCGCCGGGTCTGCCGGTCGCGAAGGTGGCGCGGGTCGACAAGCAGGCCGACACCGCGTTCGCCCGCGTGATCTGCGTGCCGATCGCGCAGGTGCGCGGCGCGCGCCAGTTGCTCGTGCTGCACTATCTGAACGACGTGCCGCCGCGGCCGGCCGAGCCCGATCCCGTCGCCGCTGCGAAGGATGCCAAGGCGAAGCGAAACGCCAAGCCGGTCGACAAGGGCGCCGCGAAAGCACCGGAAAAAACCGCGGACAAGGCTGGTGAAAAGCCGGCGGACAAGTCCGCCACCCACGCCACGGAAAAGAACGCGAAACCCGCCCAGCCTGCCTCGGCAACGGCCGGTACAAAGAAAAGCGAGAAAAGCGAGAAGAGCACGCAGGGGACGAAGCCATGAACCGCCCGCAATACATCCTGCAGCCGGTCAACCCGTACTTCATCGCGTTCAGCCTCGCCGCCGCCTTCCTGCTCAACCTGATGCCGTGGGGCCGGTTGATCGCCGTGCCCGACTTCGTCGCGCTGGTGCTGCTGTTCTGGAACGTTCACCAGCCGCGCAAGGTCGGCATGGGCATCGCGTTTTTCCTCGGCCTGCTGATGGACGTGCACAACGCGAGCCTGCTCGGCGAACACGCGCTTGCCTATACGCTGCTGTCATACGGCGCGATCACGATTCACAGGCGCGTGCTGTGGATGTCGATCGGCATTCAGACGTTTGCGGTCATGCCGCTGCTGGTCGGCGCGCAGATCGTGCCGTTCGTGATCCGTCTTTTGACGGGCGCATCGTTTCCAGGTTGGGGCTATCTGATCGACGGTTTCGTCGAAGCTGCACTTTGGCCCATCGCAAGCGTATTGTTGTTGATGCCGCAGCGCCGCCCCGCCGATCCGGACGATACCCGGCCCATCTAGGCCGCACCACGCGTCGGGAGCTCGATTGAACACGTATCTATCCCGCCGGCCCGACGCGCCACGTTTAGGTTTTCCGCCCGCCATCGCACGCGGGCACGTCTTACCTGACGGCCGCCCGCCGGCCCATTGCATACACGCATGACCGAATTCAAGGACACACAACAGCAGCTTTCGAAGTTCCGCCTGCGGGTCGCCGCGGCGGGCCTGTTCGTGTTCGTCTGCTTCGGGCTGATCGGTTTCCGCTTCCTGTTCCTGCAGGTGTGGCACTACAGCAAATACTCGCTGCAGGCCGACGAAAACCGCATTTCCGTCGCGCCGATCGTGCCGAACCGCGGGATCATCACCGACCGCAACGGCGTCGTGCTCGCGAAGAATTATTCGGCCTACACGCTGGAAATCACACCGTCGAAGCTGAACGACTCGCTGGAAAACGTGATCGACAGTCTCGCGACCGTTGTCAATGTCGACGCCCGCGACCGCCGTCGTTTCAAGAAGCTGCAGGAAGACTCGAAGAACTTCGAGAGCCTGCCGATCCGCACGCGTCTCACCGACGACGAAGTCGCGCGTTTCACTGCGCAGCGCTTCCGCTTTCCGGGCGTCGAAGTGCGCGCGCGTCTGTTCCGCCAGTATCCGCTTGGGCCAACGGCGGCGCACGTGATCGGCTATATCGGGCGGATTTCGCAGCGCGACCAGGAACGCATCGACGACGCCAGCGACCAGAACGACAGCGATTCGGATCACTACGATCCGCGCCTCGACGCGAACAATTACAAGGGCACGGATTACATCGGCAAGATCGGTGTCGAGCAGAGCTATGAAACCGAACTGCACGGCCTGACGGGCTTCGAGGAAGTCGAAGTGACGGCCGGCGGCCGTCCGGTGCGCACGATGTCGCGCACGCAGGCGACGCCAGGCAACAACCTCGTGCTGTCGCTGGATATCGGGCTGCAGCAGGTCGCGGAGCAGGCGTTCGCCGGCCGGCGCGGTGCACTCGTCGCGATCGAACCGGCAACGGGCGACGTGCTCGCGTTCGTGTCGGCGCCGAGCTTCGATCCGAATTCGTTCGTCGACGGCATCGACCAGCAGACCTGGGACGATCTCAACAATTCGCCGGATCACCCGCTGCTGAACCGCCCGCTGCACGGCACGTATCCGCCGGGCTCGACGTACAAGCCGTTCATGGCGCTCGCCGCGCTCACGCTGCACAAGCGCACGCCGAGCTGGGGCTTCCAGGATCCGGGCTCGTACACGTTCGCCGGCCACACGTTCCGCAACGACGTGCCGCAGGGTCAGGGCTGGATCGACATGAACCGCGCGATCATGGTGTCGAACGACACGTATTTCTACATGCTCGCGCACGATCTCGGCGTCAACGCGATCGCCGGTTTCATGAAGCCGTGGGGCTTCGGCCAGATCACCGGCATCGATATTTCCGGCGAAGCGCGCGGCATCCTGCCTTCGACGGAATGGAAGCGCAAGGCGTACCGCAAGCCGGAACAGCAGCGCTGGTACGAGGGCGAAACGATCAGTCTCGGCATCGGCCAGGGCTACAACTCGTACACGATCCTGCAACTCGCGCACGCCACCGCGACGCTCGCCAACAACGGCGTGCTGATGAAGCCTCACCTCGTGAAAGAGGTCGAAAACCCGATCACGCGCGATACACACCTGACCGTGCCGAAGGACGATGGCCGCATCAACGTGGCGCAGGCGGATATCGACGTCATCAAGCGCGGCATGGAAAACGTGACGACGAATCCGTCAGGCACGGCATACCAGGTGTTCCGCAATGCGGCGTATGCGTCGGCGGGCAAGACCGGGACGGCGCAGGTCTTCTCGCTGCAGGGCGCGAAGTACCACGGCCACGCGCTCGCCGAGCATCTGCGTGACCACGCGCTCTTCATCGCATTCGCGCCGGCGGATCATCCGACAATCGCGGTCGCGCTGATCGTCGAAAACGGCGGCTGGGGCGCGCAGGCAGCCGGGCCGATTGCGCGTCGCGTGCTCGACTATTACCTCGTCGACCGGACGAAGCCGGGCGCGGAAGCGGCGGCGATCGAAGCCGCGGCGTCGGCGACCGAAGATGCCTCGGCGCCGGTCATCGGAGACGCGCCGGCGCAGCCGCAGGTGGCGACGCCGACGAAGGTCGCGGCGGGTTACACGCCGCTGCCGCCGCCTCCGGGCGCGCCGGTGAAGCCGAAGCCTGACGCGGCGGCGTCAGGAGCGGATGGCGCGCTGGGCGCGTCGGCAGCAACGGGCGCGTCGGCGACTTCACCCGCATCGGGGGTTGGCGCAGCGAAACCGCTAGCCGCATCGACATCAAAAGCGGCACGCGCCGCTGCGAAGAGCGCTTCGGCAGCCGACGCCGTATCCGCTTCCGACGCAGTCAAAGCACCCCGCAAGTCCCCGCGCCCATCACGGCCGGCCAGCGACACACCCACGACGGCGGCCGCGCCCTCGCGCGATACCGGCATGGCGCCGGCGTCGCCGAATCAGCCGGCCACCGGCGGCATGGACGAATAAAGGAGAAAGGCATGCAATTCGACAAGCGCGCCTGGCTCGACCGCATCAAGCGCATGTTTCTGGGCTTCGACAAGCCGCTGGCACTGATCGTCTTTCTGCTGCTGTGCGTCGGCATCGTGACGCTGTACAGCGCGACGCTCGACATGCCCGGTAAGGTCGAGGACCAGTTGCGCAACATCATGCTGACGTTCGCGCTGATGTGGGCGCTCGCCACCGTCCCGCAGACCACACTGATGCGCTTCGCATTGCCGCTCTATACATTCGGCGTCGCGCTGCTGGTCGCTGTGGCGATGTTCGGACTGACGCGCAAGGGCGCGAAGCGCTGGATCAACGTCGGCGTGGTGATCCAGCCGTCCGAGATCATGAAGATCGCGACGCCGCTGATGCTCGCGTGGTACTACCAGAAGCGCGAAGGCGTGATGCGCTGGTTCGACTACGTGGTCGGCCTGCTGATTCTCGCGGTGCCGGTTGGGCTGATCGCGAAACAGCCTGACCTTGGCACTGCCGTGCTGGTGTTCGCGGCGGGTCTGTTCGTCATCTACTTCGCGGGTTTGAGTTTCAAGCTGATCGTGCCTGTATTGATTGCATGCGTGATCGCAGTGGGTTCGATCGCGGCGTTCCAGGACAAGATCTGCCAGCCGGAAGTCACGTGGCCGCTGATGCACGATTACCAGAAGCACCGTATCTGCACGCTGCTTGATCCGACGTCCGATCCGCTCGGCAAGGGTTTTCACACGATCCAGGCCGTGATCGCGATCGGCTCAGGCGGGCCGATCGGCAAGGGCTGGATGAAGGGCACGCAGGCCCACCTCGAGTTCATCCCTGAAAAGCACACCGACTTCATTTTCGCGGTGTTCTCGGAGGAGTTCGGGCTCGCAGGCGGTATCGTGCTGCTGACGCTTTACATGCTGCTGATCGCGCGTGGGCTCTACATCGCGGCGAACGGCGCGACGCTGTTCGGCCGGCTGCTCGCGGGCTCGCTGACGATGGCGTTTTTCACCTACGCGTTCGTGAACATCGGGATGGTGAGCGGCATTCTGCCGGTGGTCGGCGTGCCGTTGCCGTTCATGAGCTACGGCGGGACCGCGCTGATTACGCTCGGCGTGGCGACCGGCCTGATCATGAGCGTCTCGCGACAGAAGCGGTTGATGCAGAGTTGATCTGCTGTTTCAGATGTCCGTCAGATGACCCACTCGCGGCGGCCGCGTGAACGTCGGCCGCCGCGATCATGCTTACTGCGGCTTCGTCTCGCGTTCCTGCTGAAGCTGCGAAGTGAGTTGCTGGTACTTCAGGCGCGCCGCCGGATCACCCTGCGCCGCCGCCGCCGCGTAGTAGGCCCGCGCGACGTTCAGATTGCGGTCGACGCCATCGCCGCCCCGTTCATAGAACGAGCCGGTCACATACTGCGCCGTCATGTCGCCGCCTTCGGCCGCTTTCTTGTACCAGAAGAACGCCTGCTGGTTGTCGCGCGCCGTGCCGCGGCCATCCAGAAACTGGTTGGCGAGCGCCAGTTCAGCCTGCACGTGTCCCTGCTTCGCCGCCTTCAGAAACCACGCGTGCGCTTCGGCCGGATCACGGCCGACGAACTCGCCGTCGTCGTACATCTTGCCGTACACGTACTGCGCATGCGACATGTTTGCGTCGGCGGCCTTGCGCAACCATTTCTTGCCTTCTTCGACGTCGGGCGCGGTGCCTTCGCCGTTCAGCAGCATCATCGCGTAGTTGAACTCGGCGAGCCGGCTGCCGTGCTGCGCCGCCTTGCGGAATTCGGCGAGCGCCGGGCCAAAGTTGCCCGCGTTGTAATCCGCGACGGCCGTCTGCGTTTCGGCATCCGCCGCCTTGGGCGACACGACCGTCTGCGCGCTGGCCTGCATCGGCGTCGCAATGCCCGCGACGAGCGCGACAAGTGCCCCGCAGCCCGCCGCACGCGCCAGCCACCACGACAATGGAGCACGAATCATGAGCGCACCTCCTGCAGCGCCTGACGCGTCGCGCGCAGCATCCACATGACGTCCGCCGCGAGTGCGATAAAGCGGAAGCCTTCGGTGCGATATTGCCGCGCGCTCAAGACGTCCATTGCGAAGATGCCGGTCGCCACTTTTGCACGACGCGCGACGTCCGCGACATGCGCAATGGCTGCCAGGACCTCCGGATGCTTCGAGTCGCCGAGATGGCCGAGGCTCGCGGCCAGATCGGCCGGCCCGATGAACAGACAGTCGATGCCCTGGGTCGCTGCGATCTGCTCGACGTTGTCGACGGCGCGCGCCGATTCGATCTGTACGATCGTCGCGATCTGCGCATTCGCGTTCTGCACGTAGTCACGCCGCATGCCGTACGCCGCGGCGCGCACGGCGCCCGCAACGCCGCGCAGGCCGTCGTTACCGCCGATGCCGGGATATTGCGTCAGACGCACGGCTTGCGCCGCTTCTTCAGCCGATTCGATATTCGGGAACATCAACGTGCGCGCACCCGCATCGAGCACGCGCTTGACGATCCACGGCTCGCTCGCCGGCAGCCGCACGACCGGCTCGGTCGGCAGATGCGCCGCAGCAATCGCGCGCAACTGGCCGGTGACGTCGATACTGTCGTTCGGCGAGTGCTCCATGTCGATCAGCAGCCAGTCGAAACCGGCGTGCGCGAGCGCCTCGGCGGCCGTGTCGCTGCCGAGTGAGAGCCACAATCCGAACAGCGGATCAGGATCTTTCAGACGTTGCTTGAGGGGATTGGTGAACGTGCTCATCACTGTGCTCCCTGGCGGCGCGGCGCGCGGCCTGAAGCACATGAAAGGACGTTGGTGACGCTGGTGACGTCTTCGCGGCGGGCGTTGCGCCCGCTTCGCGGTGTAGTGAACGGCATGTCTCGCTCCGGCTGGGTTACGAAGCGATCATACCGTGACAATAACGCGCCCGTTCAGTCGCGAACGACGTCAGCCCAGCAGTTCGGCGTTTCGTACAGACGAACCTTGTGCAAACGCAGATTCACGCCGTAATGCGCATCGTAGACGTTCGCGAGGATATCGAACGCGACAGCCGCGAGATTTTCGACGGTCGGAATGCGGTCGAGCACGACCGTCTTGTGGCCGGCCATCGTTTCGAGGAAACCGCGCACCTGCGTATCGCCTTCGTAGACGAGAAACGCATGGTCCCACAGGTTCACGAGATGCTCGTTCGCAAGCGACTTTACGTCGGCGAAATCCATCACCATGCCGCGATCCGGCGCGCCTTCCGTTTCGACGAGATCGCCTTGCAGCGTGATTTCGAGCACATAGCGATGGCCGTGCAGGTTACGGCACTGGCTGCGGTGATCGGGGATGCGGTGGCCCGCGTCGAACTCAAGTTTTCGGGTAATCGTCAGCACGGTGGATCAGGGAATGTTCAGATACTTGTGGGTCTGCATCGACAGGCGCCATTGCGGATGGCGTTTGCACCAGTCGATCGCGAGCTTCGTGTTGATATCGCGCGACGGGCCGTCCATCGGCTGCACGAGGAAATATTCAAAGTCGAGCTTCGCGTAGTCGGCGAGGCGCTGGTTGTCCTGCGGCACGACAACCTTCAGCTCGTTGCCTTTCGTCACGACGAGCGGCGCGTCGGCCTTCGGGCTCACGCAGATCCAGTCGATGGTTTCCAGCACCGGCAGCGAGCCGTTGGTTTCGATCGCGATCTCAAAGCCAGCGGCATGCAGGGCATCGACGAACGGCGGGTCGATCTGCAACATCGGTTCGCCGCCGGTGCACACGACAAAGCGCGCGCCTTCGCCTTCCGGCCACAGCGACGCGATCTTCGCGACGAGTTCTTCTGCGGTGCGGAATTTGCCGCCGTTCTCGCCATCGGTGCCGACAAAATCGGTGTCGCAGAAGCGGCACACAGCGTCCGCGCGATCTTCCTCACGGCCCGACCACAGATTGCAGCCGGCGAAGCGGCAAAACACGGCCGGGCGCCCGGCATTCGCGCCTTCGCCCTGCAATGTGTAGAAGATTTCCTTGACCGCGTACGTCATGCTGCCTTCTGCCTGAGTTTCCTGAACGTGTTGATTACCGGCGCCGTGCTGCCGCACCGTGTTGCCGCTATACGGGCTCCGTCACTTTCTCGCCGGCGAGATACGCTTCGTAGCCGCGCTTGCGGAGCTTGCATGCCGGACATTCGCCGCAGCCGAAACCCCACTTGTGCAGCTCTGCGCGTTCGCCGAGATAGCACGTATGCGTTTCGACGCGAATCAGCTCGACCAGCGCTTCGCCGCCCAGCTCCTGCGCGAGTCGCCACGTGTCGGCCTTGTCGAGCCACATCAGCGGCGTTTCGAGCAGGAAGCGGCTGTCCATGCCGAGATTCAGCGTGACTTGCAGCGCTTTCATCGTGTCGTCGCGGCAATCGGGGTAGCCGGAGAAGTCCGTCTCGCACATTCCGCCGACCAGCACCTGCAGTCCGCGCCGGTAGGCGATCGCCGCGGCGATCGTCATGAACATCAGATTGCGGCCGGGCACGAACGTGTTCGGCAATCCGCTCGCGGCGGCTTCGATCTGGATCTCGCGCGTCATCGCGGTATCGCTGATCGCGCCGAGCACACCGAGGTCGATCATGTGATCGTCGCCGAGGCGTTCGCCCCACGCGGGGAATTCACGCGCAATCGCGCTGCGAAAGCCCTCGCGGCATTCCAGCTCGACGCGATGCCGTTGACCGTAGTCGAAGCCGAGTGTCTCGACCGTTTCGTATCGTTCGAGCGCCCACGCGAGGCAGGTGGCCGAGTCCTGACCACCGGAGAAGAGCACAAGGGCGCTACGTTTAGCGTCTGTCCGGGTCACCGTGAAACTCCGTGATTGATGAGTGCCCGCGTCGCGTTGCGCGGTGTGTCCTGCAGCAGCGCGGCGCCTCTTGAGCCGATGTTCGGCCCACGTTGAACCGGCGCAGTCGGGCCGGTCTCAGGCAGTATAGGCCGCGCCTTTCGCACGCAGCGTCGCTGGCGCTTATACCGCTCATCGCTTGCAGGTGGCTATTGCGTGACGCGCGAGCCGGACATCCGAAGCGCTGTCTCGCCCACTGCCACAATGCACTCTCGCGCATTCACGGACACCGTCAGCCTGAAACGAAAAGGACATGTGCCGAACGCGGCAAGTCCTTGAACTGGCGCGATTTTATCACGCGGCGCAACATGCCGCTGACGGCCCCACTCGCGACGGATCCGCATAGCGAACGGCGCCACGCACTGCAACATGAGCTGCTCCACGAGTGGCCGCACAAGTGTCCCGATTGAGGCACCACAAAAGCAGAAAGCCCCAGGAATCTTGCGATTTTCCTGGGGCTAAATTCTGGTGGCCTGGGTCGGAATCGAACCAACGACACGCGGATTTTCAATCCGCTGCTCTACCAACTGAGCTACCGGGCCAACGAAGAAGCGAAAGTATATCAAAGTGGGCCGACTGCCTCAAGCCCCTTGGTGAAATTTATCGGGATGGCCCGCAACCAGCCTTATTCACTCTTGTTCTTGCCGAGGTCGACGCCGAGCTGCTTCAGCTTGCGATACAGGTGGGTCCGTTCGAGCCCGGTCTTCTCCGCGACCCGCGTCATGCTGCCGTTCTCACGTGCGAGGTGATACTCGAAGTAAGCGCGCTCGAACGCGTCGCGCGCGTCGCGCAGCGGAATGTCGAAGGAAATCGACGCTGTTTGAGCGGGCAACGCGCCGCCGATCATGCTGTCGGCCGAAAGCATAGGCAGCGCGGCCGCTGACGCAACCGCCGACACGCCCACCGGCAACGCAGGCTTCGCCGCCACGCCGCCAACGGGCGGTACCGCGTTGCCACGCGCGAGACCCTGCTCGACCGCCTTCAGCAGCTTCTGCAAAGCGATCGGCTTCTCAAGAAAATTGAGCGCGCCTATCCGCGTTGCCTCGACGGCCGTGTCGATCGTCGCGTGACCGGACATCATGATCACCGGCATCGTCAGTTGCCCTTGCGCGGCCCACTCTTTCAACAACGTGACGCCATCGGTATCCGGCATCCAGATGTCGAGCAGCACGAGATCCGGCGCCTGACGCAAGCGAAAATCGCGCGCTTCCTGCGCGTTTTCCGCGGCCTCCACAACGTGCCCTTCGTCGCTCAGGATCTCCGAGAGCAATTCCCGGATGCCCATTTCATCATCTACCACCAGGATGGTTGCCATTTACGCTGCCCTTGTCTGCACTGTTGCTTTTGTCGTTCCCTGCAAAGCGTCGCCGTGCGTGCCTTGCGGCCCCGCTCCGGGCGCCGCCGCGTCGTCTGCCATTTGAAGGAAGAGAATCGAGATCTGCGCGCCTTCGATCACATCGCCCGCTCTCATACGGTTGCGAATGTCGATGCGCGCGCCGTGTTCGTCGACGATCTTCTTCACCATAGCAAGACCAAGACCTGTCCCTTTGGCCTTGGTCGTCACGTAAGGCTCGAAGGCGCGCGTCAGGATGCGGGCGGGGAAACCCGCTCCGTTATCCGATACGGTCAGACGCACCGCGATGCGCGTTTTGCCTTCAGCGTCGGGATCGCCATATTCTACTGTCCGCGTCTCGAGCACCACACGAGGATGTTCGACGTCCGCGACTGCATCCTGCGCGTTCTGCAGCAGGTTGTGAATCACCTGGCGCAACTGCGTCGCGTCACCGCGAATCACCGGCAGGTGCGCCGCGAGTTCCACCGCGATCGCACTCTTGCCTTCTTCGATGCCGTACAGCGTGAGCACCTCGCTCACCAGTTCGTTGAGCTGCAGGTTCGCGAGCACCGCCGGCGGCGTGCGTGCATAGTCGCGGAAACTGTCGACCATCTGCTTCATCGCCGCGACCTGGTTCACAATTGTGGTCGCGCCGCGCTTGAGCACTTCAGCGTCGGATGGCGTGAGCTTGTCGGCGAGCTTCATCTGCAGACGCTCCGCCGACAGCTGGATCGGCGTCAGCGGATTCTTGATTTCGTGCGCAAGCCGTCGCGCGACTTCGCCCCACGCGATCGAGCGCTGCGCCGAGATCACGTCCGAAATATCGTCGAACACGACGACGTAGCCGGATGTCTGTGCGTCTTCCGCATCGCCGTCGGTGGCCGCGACGAGTCGCGCGCCGCGCACGAGCAGTGTCAACGGCTCCCCCTCACCCGGCATCTGCAGCGAAACCTGCTGTTGCCAGTGGCCACGATCGTCGTGACCGTCGCCGCTCGCCGCTTCGCGATCGGCGAACGCCTTGCGCACCATCGCGCCGAATTCGTCGAGCACGCCGATGCGATCGAGCGACGCGCCGAGCATCTGCTGGAACGGCTGACGGAAGATGCGTTCCGCGCCGCGATTCGCCGTGGTCAGCCGGAAGCGCCGGTCGAACACGAAGACGCCCGCAGTCAGGTTCGCAAGAATGCTTTCCAGATACGCCTTCGAATGCTCGAGTGCGATACGGTTGTTCTCGACCGCCGCGCGTGCTTCGGAAAGCTGGCGCGTCATCGCGTTGAACGACTGCGTCAGGAAGCCGAGTTCATCGCGCGACTTGATTTCGCGCTTCGGCGTGTAGTCGCCCTCGGTCACTTCCTTCGTGCCCTGTGCGAGCAGGAACAGCGGCCGCGCGAGCTGGTTGCCGAGCGCGAGCGCGAGCATCATCGCGATGAAGGTGGCGAGGAACAGCGCGAGCGTCAGCGTGCCAATGTACATCTTGCGCAGACCGGTACGCCCAAGCGCCTTTTCCTGATACTCGCGGTAGGCGCGCTGCACGGCGTCGGCGTTACGCGCGAGCGACGGCGAAACTGGAACCGTGAGTTGCAGGAAGCGTTCGGCGGGCTGCAGCAACGAGGCGTTCGAATCCGGAATGCGCTGCACGATGCGCAGACGCAGCGCGCCCTTCGCGCCGCGCAGATGCGGGTCGCCGTCCACTTCGCCCTCGATCGCGGCATAGCCACGACCGCGTGCCTGGTCGATCATGAGCGGCGTGGGCAGATCGTTCGGCACAAGCGACGCGTAGTTGCCCGATGCCTGCGCGACGACATGCATGTCCGGCGTCGCGCCCGACATGCTGCGCACCGGCTCGACGATGGTCGCTTCCTGCACGCCGAACTGGTCACGCAGACGCAACAGCGAAAGCGTCGTGCTACCGGGTTCCGCGCTCGCGAGCTGCTCGGACATCAGACGGCCCTTCGTCTGCAGATCGGAGAGCGATGCGTCCAGCATGCCGCGGCCGAGATTCAGTCCGGACGTAAGCGCGGTTTCAACGTTGACGTCGAACCACGATTCGATGCTGCGCGACACGAACTGATACGACACGACGTAGATGATCCCGCCCGGCACGACGCCCACGAGCGCGAAGAAAAATGCGAGCTTCGCGAGCAGCCGCGTGCCGAATTTGCCCTTTCGCAATCGCGAGATAATGACGACGACGAGCACCGCCACGATCAGCATGAAGATCAGCGCGACGGCGACGTTGGCTGCGTAGAGCCACTGATAGTAGCGATCGAAGAACTCGGTGTTCGCGCTCGCAGCCGCGAGCAGCACGAGCAGCAGGACGGCCGTGACGGCGACCGTCGACACCATCACGCGGACGATGAGGCCCGTGACACTGGCGGGGGTGGCGCGGCGCACTTTATTTAGCACGTTCGGTCACCGTGAAGGTAAAGCGCTTCCAGTCCGAAGAGAGGTTCCAGTCGCGGTTGTTGACCGCGTCGATCTGGAACGGCTTCGGCATCAGCGCGACGTCGAGCTGCATGCGGACCGACGCGTTATACGTCTCACCCACATGGACCTGATTGCGTTCGATCACATGCCACGACGTGACATGCTTGATCACCGAGAGCGCATCTTTTAGCGTACTGAAGCCGAGCTGAAGACCACCGCTCGACACGCGGTATTCGCGCGTAAGCGGCTGGAATGAAAGACGGATGCTTTGCGAGACGCTCACTGGTTGCTCGTCGAACCAGTACCACCGTGGGCGGTTGAGTTCGAAGTCGGTCGTGAAGTAAAGCGGGATGCCCTTGTTGACGGCGTCTTCGAGATTGCCGTTCAGATCGAAGTCGAAACGCGCGTCGAGATTCCAGCCATTGCCGTCAGCCTGCAATGACGCACGCTGCACGGCGATCGAATCGGCGCGCGCGGGTTCGGCTGTACCCAGCCAAACGGCCAGCGCAATCCAGAGCACGGCCGCGAGCCGAAGCGGGAAGAAGCGTTTTATGGTCACCGTTTCTGAAAGCGCGCGTAGAAAAATCCGTCGTGGTCTGAATTCGAGTCGGTGTCCTGCCCGGCACGCGGCACGCCCGATCCATCGGCCGGCGCGCGGGCGACCTTGGGCAACAGCTGCCCCGGCGCGTCCAATCGTACCGCATCTTGATGGATGCCTCCAAACCACTGGGCCTGCAACTCGCCCTCTTCAGGAAAGATCGAGCACGTCACGTAAAGCAGTTCGCCGCCCGGTTTCACGAGCGGCCAGAGCGCATCGAGAATGCGCCGCTGCTCGGCAACCAGCGCAGGAATATCGCTCGCGCGACGCAGCCAGCGAATGTCCGGATGACGCCGCACGATGCCCGACGCGGAACACGGGACGTCAGCGAGGATGCGGTCGAAGGGCTGGCCGTCATGCCACTTTGTGGGGTCACCCGCATCGCCAATGCGCACTTCGGCTTCGAGATTGAGGCGCTGCAGGTTCTCACCGATGCGCCGCGCGCGCGACGCATCGCTTTCAAGCGCGATCAGTTCGATGTCGGCGAGTTCGAGCAGATGGCCCGTCTTGCCGCCGGGCGCGGCGCACGCGTCGAGCACGCGCATGCCCGGTTGTAAGTCGATGTTTTGCGCGGCGAGTTGCGCGCCGGCGTCCTGCACCGAAACGACGCCTTCGTCGAAGCCGGGAATGCGATCGACCGGCATCGGTGTGTCGAGGCGCACGGCGTGCTCGCCAGCCTGGCTCGCTGCGATGTGATGCTCGCCCAGCACCTTCAGATAATCAGCAACGGTCGAGCGACGTGCGTTCACGCGCAGCGTCAGCGGCCCTTGCTCCTTGCCAGACGCGAGGATGGCCTGCCAGTTGTCCGGCCATGCATTCCTGACGGCATCGATCCACCACTGCGGGTAGTTCCAGTGCGCAACGTCGTCCGTCTGCACGGTGGCAAGCAGGCCTTCGCGCTCGCGCAGGAAGCGGCGCAATACGGCGTTGACCAGTCCCTTGGCAAACGCGAATTCGCGGCGCGCGCCGATCGCATTCACCGCCTGATCGACAACCGTGAACGGCGTGTACGCGGCCGACTCCTCCTGGTCGATGAGCAATGCAAGCGCGCACGCCAGCACATGGCCGACGTGTGGCGGCGGCGCCTTGCGCACGAGCTGCGTGATGAGCGCCTCGGCGGTGGCGAGACGACGCATCGTCCGGTACGCGATGTCCTGTACGGCGCCGCGCGCTGCGGCCGCTGCGCCTTCAGGTGCGGAGACGAACACGCTCTGCAGCGCGGCAGGCAACGCCGCACCGAGGCGCACGGCGCCGACGGCCTGCGCCGCGCAATCGAGCGCAAAGCCCAGCGACTCGGGCGCGAGATGCAGCGTCGACAGACGCGACTCGCGCGCACGCGGGGATTTCGAAACGGGACGCTCGGAAGGCTTGGAAGTCATGGATCAGGCAAAGGCGAGCCACGCAGGCGGCGTGGCGCAAAAGAGACATTGTAGCTTGGCGCGCCGCCGGGCCGGGCTGAGGCGCGCGGCATCGGTGTGGCCTGAGCCCGCGGTTGGCCGCGTTGGCCGCGTTTTCAGCGATTGACCGCGCTGAAACAAAAAGGGCGGGCCTGCCGGCTCGCCCTTCGGGTTATGGAACCCGGACGCCCGTGAGCGTCCTCGCCGCCGAATTCACTGCATTCGAAACGGCCCGTTCGCGTCACCTCATTCGAAGCGCCCCGTGCGCGCCATCTCCATCAGACGGGCAATGCGCTCCTCGGTGGCCGGGTGCGTGGAAAACAGGTTCGCGATGCCGCCGCCTGCGAGCGGATTCATGATCATCATCTGAGCCGTTGCCGGGTGCGCCTCGGCGGTCGCGAACGGAATGCCGCTCGCGTAGCGATGAATCTTGTCGAGCGCCGACGCAAGCGCCTGCGGGTCGCCCGAAATCTGCGCGCCGCCGCGATCCGCCTCGAACTCGCGGGCACGGGAAATCGCCATCTGGATCAGCGCGCCCGCGATCGGCGCCAGAATCGCCACCGCGATACTCGCGATCGGATTCGACGCCCGGCCATTCTCATCGCGGCCACCGAAGAACATCGCGAAATTGGCCAGCGCGGAAATTGCGCCCGCCATCGTCGCCGACACCGTCGAAATCAGGATGTCACGGTGCTTCACGTGGGCCAGTTCGTGCGCCATCACGCCGCGCATTTCCCGCTCGGACAGCACCCTGAGGATGCCCGTGGTAGCCGCGACAGCCGCGTGCTCCGGGTTACGGCCGGTGGCGAAGGCATTCGGCGCGTCTTCGTTGATCAGATAGACCTTGGGCATCGGCAGGCCCGCCCGCGTCGAGAGTTCGCGAACCATCCGGTAGAACTGCGGCGCGCTCGTCTCGTCGACTTCCTGCGCGTTGTACATGCGCAAGACCATCTTGTCCGAGAACCAGTACGAAAAGAAATTCATCCCGACGGCGATCAGAAACGCGAGCATCATGCCCCGCGAACCGCCGATCATGCCGCCGATCACGATGAAAAGGGCCGTAATCGCGGCCATCAGCATCGCGGTTTTCACCCAGTTAAACATGTCCTGTACTCCTTGCCCGAATGCGGGTTCACTTTGAAGCCGCCTGCTTGCGGCGACCGATTGTAAGCGATTTGTTAGATAAGGGCGCGCAAGGAAAATTCAATCAGCGTGATGCGGTGGCGAGTTTGATGCCGAGACCGACGAAAGCGCTGCCCACACCCCGGTCGAGCCATTTCTTCACGCCCGGCTTGCCAGAGAAGCGCTGGGTAACACTGCCCGCGATCCACGCAACGAAGCTGTTCCACACCAGGCTCATGACGACGAACACCACGCCGAGCGCGAGGAAGGCGAGCGTTTTATGCTCGCTATCGGCGGTGACGAACTGCGGGAAAAACGACACGAAGAACAGCACGACCTTCGGGTTCAGCACATTGGTCCAGAAACCTTGCAGGAAAAGCTGGCGCAGCGATTTCGGCGCGCCGGCCGCGCGCGGCGAGGCTTGTGCCGCAGCGGGCGTCTCTGCCGACTGCTTTGCGAAGATCAGGCGTGCGCCGAGATAGATCAGATAGATCGCGCCGACGAACTTGATGACGGAAAACGCCGTGGCCGACGCGGCAAGCAGCGCGGTCAGGCCGAACGCGCAGGCAAGTGAATGCACGCAACAGCCAGCGGAAATGCCAAGCACCGACACTAACCCCGCGCCGCGGCCCTGCGCGACGCTCCGCCCGACGATGTAGGCCGTGTCGGGTCCGGGCGTCACGTTCAGAAGGAAAACCGCGACGATAAAAAAAGCAAAATGGGTGATGCCAAACATGAGAAGCCTCGGGCGCGTGGGCAGTGCAAAAACGATTCTAACGCGCGGCGAGGACGCGGCGCGACCTGACCGAACGGCATATGGCGCCGCGGCGCTCGCGGCTCTACGATTTTGCTTTAGCGACGAGGACGTGCCGGCGCCGCGGCCCGGATGGCGCAGCGTTTACTGCGATTCAGGCAGTTTGAAATGCTGCCCGGCGGCGAGTGTCGCGCCGGCCAGGAATTCGCGCGCAGGCAGGCGCTTGCCGCCGGGCTTCTGCAGTTGCGTGAGACGCAACGCGCCGCCGCCGCTCGCTACGACCACGCCTTCCGGCGAGACCTCGACGATCATACCAGGCGCGGCTTCACGTGCTGGATCAACTGCTTCGGCAGCCCAGATTTTCAGTGCGGTGCCGTCTTCAAGTGTCGCGACGCCGCCGGGGAACGGGTCGAACGCGCGAACCTGACGGGCCAGCTCGGCGGCGGGCCGCCGCCAGTCGAGCGCCGCCTCGTGCTTAGCGATCTTTTCGGCATACGTCGCACCGTCGGTGGGTTGCGGTGTGGAGGACAGCTTGCCGGAACGCTCCAGTTCGACGAGCGCGTCGACGATCAGCGTGGCGCCAGCTTTCGCCAGACGGTCGTGCAGCGTGGCGGTGGTGTCGTCGGGATAGATCGGCGTCCTGGCTTCGGAAATCATCGCGCCGGTATCGAGGCCGACGTCCATCTGCATCAGCGTGATGCCCGTCTCGACGTCACCGGCCTCGAGCGCGCGATGAATCGGCGCGGCGCCGCGCCAGCGCGGCAGCAGCGACGCGTGAATGTTGATGCAGCCGTGCGGCGGAATATCGAGCACTTCCTGCGGCAGCAACAGCCCGTAGGCGGCAACGACCATGACATCGTGTGGTGTCGCACGCAACTGGTCGATCGCGGCGATCGCTTCAGCCGGATATTTGCCGTTTCTACGCAGCGACGGCGGTTGCGCAACAGTGAGGTCGTGTTCCTGCGCGAAGCGTTTGACCGGGCTCGCCTGCAGTTTCATGCCGCGGCCGGCAGGGCGGTCGGGCTGTGTGAGGACGAGTGGCACCGGAAATCCGGCTGCGTGAATCGCAGCCAGCGCCTCGGCGGCGAACTCCGGCGTACCAGCAAAAATGACGCGCAGCGAATGGCTCATGAATGGGGAATGTGCAGGATGGAAACGCGTTACATCGCGTGCGCGAGCTTCTTCATCTTGCCCTTGATGCGCGTCTGCTTGAGCGGTGACAGGTATTCGACGAACACGTGGCCCATCAGGTGATCCATCTCGTGCTGGACACACACGGCGAGCAGGCCCTCGCAGTCCAGCTCGAAGGTTTCGCCCTTCTCGTTGAGCGCCCGCACGCGCACTTTTTCGGCGCGCTCGACGTTGTCGTAGATGCCCGGCACGGACAGGCAGCCTTCCTCGGAAAGCTTCCTCTCGTTGCTCGACCAGATGATTTCCGGATTGATGAACGCCTGCAGTTCATCGTGCGTTTCCGACACGTCGATCACGACCACGCGTTCGTGCACGTCCACCTGCGTTGCCGCGAGGCCGACGCCCGGCGCCGCGTACATCGTTTCGGCCATATCGGCGACGAGCCGGCGAATGCGATCGTTGACCTCTTCGACGGGTTTCGCGACCTTGTGCAACCGCTTGTCGGGATAGTTGAGGATGTTCAGTAAAGCCATGATTTTGAAGTGAATGAGTGAGCGCCGCGCGTCGCTGCCGCTTCCAGTCTGATACCGGTCCGGGCCGCATGGCCATCTGGCCAGCTTGTGAGCCCATCGGGTTATACGGAGGATATGCGGTCGAACCGGTTCGATTCAACGTATCGCCGGACGCACGACTGAAGAGCACGCGCGGGCGGGCGCGGCACTGCTTTTATTTCGGATGATGAAAATTTTAGCATGGTGACCGCCCGGCCGCTGACTGCAAAGGACTGACCCGCAATGCGCACCCTGCCGATGACCGATACCGAACTCGCCGCGTGGCTGCGGCTTGCGATGGCGCGCGGACTCAAACCCGCCGCGCTTCGCACGCTTCTCGATGTATTCGGGCTGCCTGAAGCGCTGCTCGGCGAGCCCTTCGCCACACTGGCGGCCGCAAGCGACGAAGCAACGGCGCGTGCTGTGCTCACGCCGCCCGGCGCGGGTTTCGACGGGCAACTCGCTGCTGTCCTCGCGTGGCGCGACGAGCCGGGCAACCAGGTGCTGACATTGGGCGATCCGGCCTACCCGCCATCCCTGCTGACGATGCCCGACCCGCCGCCGCTGCTATATGTAAAGGGACGGCTCGACCTGCTCCACGCACGAAGCGTGGCCGTGGTCGGCAGTCGCAGCGCGACGCCGCAAGGCGTCGAAGATGCGGGCCGGTTTGCGCGGGCGTTGTCGGATGCCGGCCTCGCCGTCGTCTCCGGGCTCGCGCTCGGCATTGACGCGGCCGCGCATCGCAGCGCGCTCCACGGGCCCGGCAGCACCATTGCGGTCATCGGAACGGGCGCGGATGTCGTGTATCCGTCGGCGAACCATCAGCTTGCGCATCAGATCGCGGCGGCGGGCGCCATCGTGTCGGAATGGCCGCTCGGCACGCCCGCCCGCTCCGCGCACTTTCCCCAGCGCAACCGGCTGATCGCAGGGCTATCGAGCGGCGTGCTCATCGTCGAGGCCGCGATGCGTTCCGGATCGCTGATCACCGCGCGGCTCGCGAATGAAATGGGGCGGGATGTGTTCGCGATTCCCGGCTCGATCCACGCGCCGCTCGCGCGAGGTTGTCACCGGATGATCAAGCAGGGCGCGAAACTGGTCGAGACACCGGAGGACGTGCTTGAAGAGCTCGGGTTTGAGATTCCAGTCGTCGCGCCAGCACTTCGGGAAACCGCGAGTGCACGCCATTCCCTCGCCCCGGAGGCCCGGCAGTTGCTGGACGCGCTCGGCCATTCGCCCGCCACGCTTGAAATCCTCGCTGCGCGCACCGAAATGGGAGAGGCGACGCTGCAGGCCACGCTTCTGCAGCTGGAACTGGGCGGCCATCTCAGCGTATTGCCTGGCGGCCGCTTCGTTCGGGCCAGCCACAGCTGACGGCGCGCCATGCTACATTCGCGCCAAAGCACCTGACATAAATACGCAAGGAATCGACATGCCCGCGTTGAATCTCGACACCGATCAGGACCGGATCGCTGGGCGCATCAACGACCGTGACACGCTGTTCGTCGCCTGTCTGTGCGCGGAATGGTGTGGAACGTGCCGCGAGTATCGCGAAGCCTTCGACCGCCTGGCGGACCGGTATCCCGACATCTGCTTTGCCTGGATCGACATCGAGACCCACGCGGACCGTTTCGACGATCTCGACGTGGAAAATTTTCCGACGATCCTGATCGAAGACGCTCACACCACGCGATTCTTCGGCACCGTGCTGCCGCAAGCCGGCATCGTCGAGCGCATGCTTGCAGAATCCGCCGCGCTGCCGGGTGTGACCGGTGCGCCGAAACTGCGACCGGCGCTGGCTGTTGCCTGAAAGCATCGTCGAACGGGGGGTTTGATCAACCCCCGGCAAGCGTCGCCGGGAAGCACGAAAAAAGCACCGCGGAGCGCTGCCAGCAAGGCTGCATGGGCCTCGACGGCTGAAGGAACCACGCTTGCCGGATAAGCGAGCGCCCAATTATGATGAGCCGCTTTTTTTAGCCACAGGAATCGCCGTTTCAGCGGCGTGTGCTATAAAGCGGTCGTCAAAGGGCCATAAAACCCGATCCACATACTCACATCCCAGTCATGTCCAAAGCACTGATCATCGCCGAAAAGCCTTCCGTCGCGAACGACATCGCGCGGGCTCTGGGCGGCTTTACCAAGCATGACGAATACTTCGAGAGCGATGACTATGTCCTTTCGTCGGCGGTCGGGCATCTGCTCGAGATCGCGGCGCCCGAGGAATACGAAGTCAAGCGCGGAAAATGGAGTTTCGCCCATCTGCCGGTCATCCCGCCGCATTTCGACCTCAACCCGATCGCAAAAAGCGAGTCGCGTCTGAAGCTGCTGACGAAGCTGCTAAAGCGCAAGGACATCGACCGGCTCGTGAACGCATGCGACGCGGGGCGCGAAGGCGAGCTGATTTTCCGTCTGATCGCGCAGCACGCGAAGGCGAAGCAGCCGGTGCAACGTCTGTGGCTGCAGTCGATGACGCCGGCCGCGATCCGCGACGGCTTCGCCCGTCTGCGTAGCGACGAGGAAATGCAGCCGCTCGCCGATGCCGCGCGTTGCCGCTCGGAAGCAGACTGGCTGGTCGGCATCAACGGCACGCGGGCGATGACCGCGTTCAACAGCAAGGGCGGCGGCTTCTTCCTGACGACCGTCGGGCGCGTGCAGACGCCGACGCTGTCAATCGTCGTCGAGCGCGAAGAAAAGATTCGTCGTTTCGTGCCGCGTGACTATTGGGAAGTGAAAGCGGAGTTCGTCTGTTCGGCAGGCTTCTACGAAGGCCGATGGTACGACCCGAAGTTCAAGCGCGACGAGTTCGATCCGGAGAAGCGCGATTCGCGTTTGTGGGCGCTGCCTGCCGCTGAGACGATCGTCGCTGCATGTCGCGGCCAGATCGGCACCGTCACCGAAGAATCAAAGCCGTCGACGCAGCTTTCGCCCGCACTTTTCGACCTGACGAGCCTGCAGCGCGAAGCCAACGGCCGCTTCGGCTTTTCGGCCAAGAACACGCTCGGTCTCGCACAGGCGCTGTACGAAAAGCACAAGGTGCTGACGTATCCGCGAACCGACGCGCGCGCGCTGCCGGAAGACTATATCGAGACGGTGAAGAGCACGCTCGATATGCTGAAGGAGAGCAACAACTATCTGCCGTTCGCGAAGCAGGTGCTCGACAAGGGCTGGGTGAAGCCTAACAAGCGCATCTTCGACAACTCGAAGATCAGCGACCACTTCGCAATCATCCCCACCTTGCAGGCGCCGAAGATACTTTCCGAGCCGGAGCAGAAGCTGTACGACCTCGTCGTGAAGCGCTTCCTCGCGGTGTTCTTCCCGGCGGCCGAGTTCAAGGTGACGACGCGCATCACGGAAGTCGTCGGCCATCACTTCAAGACTGAAGGCAAGGTGCTGGTCGAGCCGGGCTGGCTGCAGATCTACGGTCGCGAAATCGGCGGCGAAGATGCGAACCTCGTGCCGGTGCAGAAGGACGAGAAGGTCAAGACAGACAGGATCGCGGCCCACCAGCTCGTGACGAAACCGCCCGCACGCTATAACGAAGCCACGCTGCTGTCGGCGATGGAAGGCGCGGGCAAGCTCGTCGAAGACGACGAACTGCGCGAAGCGATGGCGGCCAAGGGTCTCGGCACGCCGGCGACGCGCGCTGCCATCATCGAAGGTCTGCTCGGCGAGAAGTATCTGATCCGCGAAGGCCGCGATCTGATTCCGACCGCGAAGGCGTTCCAACTGACCACCCTGTTGCGCGGTCTTGGCGTCGAGGAACTGACCGCACCGGAACTCACCGGCGAGTGGGAGCACAAACTCGCGCAGATGGAGCGCGGCAAACTCAAGCGCGACGAGTTCATGCAGGAAATCGCCCGCATGACGCAGACCATCGTCAAGCGCGCGAAGGAATACGACTCCGACACGATTCCCGGCGATTACGCGACGCTCGAAACGCCGTGCCCGAATTGCGGCGGCCAGGTCAAAGAGAACTACCGCCGCTTCGCGTGTACGAAGTGCGAGTTCTCGATTTCGAAGATTCCGGGCAGTCGTCAGTTCGAGATCCCGGAAGTCGAAGAATTGCTGCAAAACAAGACGATCGGTCCGCTGTCGGGTTTCCGCAGCAAGATGGGTCGTCCGTTCTCGGCGATCCTCAAGCTCTCGCTCGACGACGAAACGAAGAACTACAAGCTCGAGTTCGACTTCGGTCAGGATTCGGGCGGCGAAGATGGCGAAGCGCCGGATTTCTCGGAGCAGCAGTCAGTCGGCGCGTGTCCAAAGTGCAAGGGACGTGTGTTCGAGCACGGCATGAGCTTCGTCTGCGAGAACTCGGTCGCGAATCCGAAGACCTGTGACTTCCGCTCGGGCAAGGTGATTCTGCAGCAGGAAATCAGTCGGGAGCAGATGTCGAAACTGCTCGAAGAAGGGCGCACCGATCTGCTGACTAACTTCAAGTCGTCGCGTACCGGGCGCAACTTCAAGGCATTCCTCGTCAAGCAGAGCGACGGCAAGATCGGCTTCGAGTTTGAGAAGAAGGAACCGTCAGCGAAGACAGCTGCAAAGACGGCAGCGAAGAAGGCCGCAAACACGGAAGCCGAAACGGAAGAGGTCGGCGCAACCGCAAAGGCCGCGCCGGCGAGGAAAACCGCGGCGAAAACGACTGCGACCAAAGCGGCTGCAACTAAAACCGCGGCCGCCAAGAAGGCGCCGGCGAAGAAGGCCGTCGCACGCAAGACGGGTTCGTAAGCTCTTGCGCGAGGGCCGGTTTCGCACGGCCCGTAGCGATAAAAAAAGCGCAGCCCGCGGGCTGCGCTTTTTTACTTTTCAATCACTTAAAGCGGCGACAACGCAGTCGGCCGTGTCCGCGTGGTGGTCTTCATCGGTTTGGCCGCCGGCAGTTCGCTGTCGAGCAGGCTCGACAGCGGCTCTGCGCCGTCGAACGCCTCCGGTGGCATCCGGTCCGACGAGGGCGCCATCGCAGGCGTGGACGGGCGTACAAGGCCGTCCTTGATCCATTGCTCACCGAGCAGACTGTTCGGCGTCTGGTTGAAATGCTCGACCAGATGATCGATGAACGTGCGCACCTTCGCCGGCAGATGTCGACGGCTCGGGTAAGCGATATTGATCTCGACCTGCGGCAGACGGTAGTCGCTCAGCAGGCGAACCAGCTTGCCGCGCGTCGTATCGCGACCGATCAGGTAGCTTGGCAGGATCGCGATGCCCATCCCGAGCGCCGCGAACTGACGCAGCATCTCCGTGTTGTTCGCGACGATCACGTTCGTGGGACGCACGCGCACTTCGCCATCCGGGCCCGTAAAGACACGCTCGTCGCCCCAGTATTCGGACGGCAGGCTCAGACACGGATGCTCGGCCAGATGCTCGGGACGCGTCGGCGTACCGTGCTTCTCCAGATACGCCGGCGTCGCGCACACCGTCATGCAACCCGTGGTCAAACGCCGCGTGACGATGCTGGCGCTGCGCATATGCCGCGCGATCACCACGCCCACATCGAATCCTTCCTCGACGAGATCGACCTGCCGGTCAACCAGCGTGACGTCGGGAATGACTTTCGGATAGCGCTCGGCGTAGGTCTGTAGCACCGGCGCGAGGTTATGCAAACCGAACACCACCGGCGCGACAATGCGCAGCGTGCCGACGGGCTCATGATTGCGCGCCACCACCATCTGTTCGACGTCTTCCAGCTCGTCCAGAATCTGGCGCGCACGTTCGAGATAAACCTGACCTGATTCGGTCAGCGAAAGGCTGCGGGTTGTCCGGTTGAGGAGCCGCGTGCCAAGCCGCCCTTCGAGGTCGGCGACATGTCGGGTAACAACTGCGTTAGAGATATCCATCGCGCTGGCTGCGCGGGCAAAGCTACCGAGATCCGCCACCCTGACGAAAACCCGCATCGACTGCAAATGATCCATAAGACAACTCCTGCGTGTTACAGCTTCTTTCTTCCCAGGAAGGCGAAGCGAACTGCGAATTCTCCTCCGACTCTGGAAATCCTGCAGAAGTTGCCTGGAAACTCGGCTATTACATAAAAATTTGTGCGATTGTGCCCTTTAACGCGATGTCGGATCGTCGATTGTTCCTATGTTAGAAACAATGCACGAAGCGTCGGCGTGGATTATTCGTTTCGCAACAGGTCGAAAGGCATTGCGTAACTGTCGAAAGTGGCACGAAAGCGGCAAGAATGTTCTCTCTGTGAGCCCGTGAAAAAAGACCGCCCGAAGGCGGTCTGGCAAATCGAAGCGTGTACTCACATTGCTACACAGCGAGGCGATTCTCCAATGCCGTTCGTGTTTCCTGAAGCGCAGGCGGAAGGCCGCGTTCGAGCGTGTTGAACAGTTCCGCGTGCAGATCGAGCTCCGCACGCCAGGCGGCATCGTCGACTGAGATTACTTCGTCGTACTGCGCGCGAGTGAAGTCCAGACCGCTCCAGTCGATGTCGTCGTATCCCGGCGAGACGCCGAACGCGTGTTCCGCGCCCTGCGCCTTGCCTTCGACGCGGCCCACCATCCAGCGCAGCACGCGCATGTTTTCGCCGAAACCCGGCCACACGAACTTGCCGTCGGCACCTTTGCGGAACCAGTTCACGCAGAAGATTTTCGGCATCTGCACGTTCAGACGCGCGAGGCGCTCGCCGGTTTTCAGCCAGTGACCGAAATAGTCGCTCATGTTGTAGCCGCAGAACGGCAGCATCGCGAACGGATCGCGGCGCACGACGCCCTGCTGGCCCGCCGCGGCCGCTGTCGTCTCGGAACCCATCGTCGCGGCCATGTAGACGCCTTCAACCCAGTTGCGGGCTTCGGTCACGAGCGGCACCGTGGTCGAACGGCGACCGCCGAAGATGAACGCGTCGATCGGTACACCGGCCGGGTTCTCCCAGTCGGCGTCGATCGAAGGACATTGCGACGCCGGCGCCGTAAAGCGCGCGTTCGGGTGCGCCGCCCTGCGGCCGCTTTCCTTCGCGATCGCGGGCGTCCAGTCCTTGCCCTGCCAGTCGATGAGATGCGCGGGCGGCTTGTCGGTCATGCCTTCCCACCAGACGTCGCCGTCGTCCGTCAGCGCGACGTTCGTGAAGATGACGTTTTCCTTCAGCGTCGCCATCGCGTTGAAGTTGGTCTTTTCGCTCGTGCCCGGCGCAACGCCGAAGTAGCCCGCTTCCGGATTGATCGCGTAGAGACGCCCGTCGTTGCCCGGCTTGATCCACGCGATATCGTCGCCGATGGTCGAAATCTGCCAGCCATTCATGCCTTCCGGCGGGATCAGCATCGCGAAGTTGGTCTTGCCGCATGCCGACGGAAACGCCGCCGCGACGTGATACTTGCGCCCTTCCGGCGAAGTCACGCCAAGAATCAGCATGTGTTCGGCGAGCCAGCCTTCATCGCGGCCCATCGTCGACGCAATCCGCAGCGCGAAGCACTTCTTGCCGAGCAGCGCGTTGCCGCCATAGCCCGAGCCGTAGCTCCAGATTTCGCGCGTTTCGGGGAAATGGACGATGTATTTGGTGTCGCTGCACGGCCACGGCACGTCTTTCGCACCCGCAGCCAGCGGCGCGCCGACCGAATGCACGCATGGCACGAACGCGCCGTTCTCGCCGAGCACGTCGTACACCTTGCGTCCCATGCGCGTCATGATGCGCATGTTCGTCACGACGTAAGGGCTGTCGCTCAACTCCACGCCGATGTGCGCGATCGGCGAACCCAGCGGCCCCATCGAAAACGGCACGACGTACATCGTGCGGCCGCGCATCGCGCCATCGAAGAGACCATCGAGCGTCGAGCGCATCTCGGCCGGCGCGATCCAGTTGTTGGTCGGGCCGGCGTCCTCTTCGCGTTGGGAGCAGATGAACGTGCGATCTTCGACGCGCGCCACATCGGACGGATCGGAGCACGCGAGGTACGAATTCGGCCGCTTCGCCGGATTCAACTGCGTGAGCGTGCCGGCTGCAACCATCTGCTTGCAGAGGCGGTCGTATTCCTCCTGCGAGCCGTCGCACCAGACGACGCGTTCCGGCTTCGTCAACGCGGCGACGCGCTGAACCCAGTCGATCAGCTTTCGGTGTTTGATCCAGGCCGGCGCCTCGACGGCGGGCTGACCATTGAATGCGGGATGATTCATCGAGCTGTCTCCGTTCTGTTATTGAGAGAAAAACGGTAACCAGCCCAGCGACGCTGCCTGCGAGAGGCGTCCAATCCTTGCTGCGCCCATGTTCCGGCGCGCATGATTGCGCATGTCGTCGTGGGCCAAACCAGCCTGTTGTTCGAAACCGTCTGTAAAGCGGCTTGCATCGATTGGCAACAAACTGTTAAAAACGGTGGTAAACCTTGCCTGCAGAACCGGCGCCGTGTTGTGGCCCCGTTCGACAGGGCTTTAATCCGCAGTACCAACGTGACGCGAATCACATGTTGGGACATTCAGCTTATCACTCCGTTCCGCGCCCTCTCGGTGCGCAGCAAAACACAACACCATGAAGATTGCCATCCTCGACGATTACCAGGACGCCGTTCGCAAGCTCAACTGCTTCCAGTTGCTCGCCGACCATGAAGTCAAAGTTTTTAACAACACCGTCCGCGGACTGGGCCAGCTCGCAAGCCGTCTCGCCGAAACCGACGCACTGGTGCTGATTCGCGAACGCACCCGCATCTCCTCGCAACTCCTTGATAAGTTGCCGCATTTGCGCATGATCAGTCAGACGGGCAAGGCTTCGGTCCACATCGATATGGCGGCTTGTACCGAGCGTGGCATCGCCGTGCTGGAAGGCACTGGCTCACCGATCGCGCCCGCCGAACTGACGTGGGCACTCATCATGGCCGCCCAGCGACGGATTCCGCAATACGTAGCAAACCTTAAGCAAGGTGCCTGGCAACAGTCGGGGTTGAAGACGTCGGCGCTGCCGCCGAACTTCGGACTGGGCACGGTTTTGCGCGGTCAGACGCTCGGTATCTGGGGCTACGGCAAGATCGGCCAGCTGCTCGCCGGGTACGGCAAGGCGTTTGGCATGAAGGTGCTGATCTGGGGCCGCGAGCACTCGCGCGAGGCCGCGCAGAGAGATGGCTACGATGTCGCCGAAAGCCGTGAGGCTCTGTTCGAACAGAGCGACGTGCTGTCGCTACATCTGCGTCTGCATGACGACACGCGCGGCATCGTCAGGCAGGAAGACCTGATGCGCATGAAGCCGACTGCGCTTTTCGTGAACACGAGCCGTGCCGAACTGCTGGAAGAAAACGCGCTGATGGGCGCGCTGTCGCACAACCGGCCGGGCATGGTGGCGATCGACGTGTACGAAAGCGAGCCGATTCTGCAAGGCTACAGCCTGCTGCGAATGGAAAACGTGATCTGCACGCCGCACATCGGCTATGTCGAACGGGATAGCTATGAGCTTTACTTCAGCGCGGCGTTCAGGAACATCCTCGCGTTCGACGCGGGCGATACATCGAGCGTGGCGAATCCGGAAGCGTTGCAGGGCGGACGGCGGCGGTAGGTCGCTTCCGGCTGGCTGGCGGCGTTAGCGTTCCGTTGCAGGCGAGCGCAAGCGCCGCCGCGCCTGCCCGGCGACAGCAAGGCGCTCAGCTCAATCGTGCGCAGCCGCGTCCATGAGTTCCGGCACACGTCGCAGGAACTGCTCGCCGTCGACGCGCCCAAGGTTGTACGCGTGTTGCATCTGCGACGGGCTGGTGTAATCCCAGCTCGAAATCGGCACCTTGCGCGACGGCTGAACATACAGACGCTGCTGTGTGCCGTGCGGCACAACAAACATCTGCGGACGCGGATACAGCCGCGTCACCATCACGAGGACCGTGCCGGGCGTTTCATCGAGCGCGCCGACCGGCACGTTGTCGACCATCCCGCCATCCAGAACCGGCCGGCCGTTGCGCCGCAGAACCGGCGTAAACGGCGGTGTGCTCGACGATTGCAGGATCAGATCGGCGAGATCTTCAACCGTCGCGCAATCCTGCGCGCGCACAAACTCCGGATGAAAACCGAGCGTCTGACCAAGCGTCGGGTGCAACGTCTTGCGCACGTACTTTTCGATGTTGTACGCGATCAGCCCAGCCGCGACGGCACTGCGTGCGCCGAGCCAGCGCGGCAGATGCGACACGCCGATGCGGATTTCCGGCGCCTTCGCGAGCGACGCGAAGCGCTCGCCATAGATGTCGAGCAGCGCCTGACGATAGATCCGGTAGTGCGGAAACACCGACTCTCCGCGCAGCAGGTTGCCCCAGTACGCGTTTTTCGTGTTTTCGCGTAGCGCGTGCTCGTAATAGCGCATCACCCAGCTGGATTCATTCGTGTACAGCATGCACGCGGTCGCCGCGCCCGCCGAAATACCGCAGATGACGCGTGGCTTGATGTTCAGTTCTGGCTGGACGACATCCCAGAAGCCCGCCTGCCACCAGCAGCGATTGCCGCCGCCTGCGAATACGACCTGATCGAACATCGTTGCTGCTTTCCTTGAGTGCGGCGCGGTGTGCGCGGCGCGATGATGATATTGCGCGCCCGGGTTTAGTCGAGCAGCGCATAGGTGGTGGTGGCGTGGACGGCCATACGGCCGTCTTCGTCGAACAATTCGACTTCGCCAAACACAAGATTGCGGCCGAGGCGCAGTACGCGCGCGGTGATCAGCACGTCGCCCTTGCGGACGGCCCGCATGAAGCTGATGTTCAGCGAGACGGTGGTCATCGGTTTAAAGCCTTGGAGCGCGGCCGAGATGGCGACGACCATCGCCGTGTCCGCGGCTGCCATGAAGACCTGGCCGCAGATCACGCCGCCCGAATGGCGCAGTTCGCCGGAGAACGGGAGGCGTAGCGTGGCGCCTTCTTCGTCGACCTTGACCGGTGTGAGCGCAAGCGAGCGCACCCACGGCGCGAGTACGCGGTCTAGCAGTTCGCGGATTGCGTTGTCGTCCATCGTGTGTCCCCGGTTGGAGCCGCGCGATGGGTTGTGCGGCGTGTTGTCGCGACATCATACCGGGCGCGGCTCTCAAGCGCCTTTCGGCGGGTCTGGTCTGCGTGGGACGCGTTGCCGATCACTGAACGCTTGCAGGATCTATCCGATAGATTTTTTTAGGAAATCTGCGAAAGGGGCTAGGCAAGCATAACGAACTCGTGCATAATTCGCAGTCTGTTGGGGGCGTTAGCTCAGTTGGTAGAGCAGCGGACTCTTAATCCGTAGGTCGAGTGTTCGAGTCACTCACGCCCCACCAAAGAATTCAAAGGGTTACATGCTTCGGCGTGTAACCCTTTTTGTTTTTCTTTGCCCATGTAACCAGCCTGTAACCGCAATCACTCCGTCGTTTGGCTGCGAAGACGGCGACGCTATGCGCCGTAAACATTGTTTTCCACGCGTGCCTTGGGTAACATCGACGGCGTCGGATTCTGGGCATGATTCAGCTTGCTTTTCTGCAAAATGCCCTCAAATCCCAGAGACCTCGCTAAGTTGCAGGCGATGCCAGACTAGAAAAAGAACCTATGTCGCTAGATGCGTTGCACCCGGTTGCGGGAAATCACGCCATACAAACAGCCGCGTTCGTGGTTGAGTGGGGAACGCCCCTCGACACTCAAGTTCTGAGGGCCGTTCGCGGCTTGGCTGAAAAGCTCCGCGCCTCATTCCCGATTGTTCAAGAGCAGCAAATCGCGACGGTTCAAATTGATTTGCGCAAACCTAATCGCGGGCCGACCAGAGGCCCAACGAAAGGGAAGGCGGGCGGGCAAACCGGCACTCATCAATCGGCGGAATTGGGTGGCGTGCTATTCGCTGGCGCAGCGACGCACGCTTCTGGGCAAGCCGGACGAACCCTCCAAGTCAACCGCGACAATTGTGTGGTCGTTGTAAACGACTACACACGATGGGATGAGGTTTGGCCGAAAGTAATTGCATGGCTCGACGTGGTCCTTCCGACGGTGCTGCTCGGACGCCCTCTCAAGGCATTCACGCTTCAGTTTCACGACGTATTCAACTGGCGTGAAGACCCCGCTACGTTGGACCTCCGCGAAGTCTTTGCGCCGAACTGCCCCTATTTGCCGCCGAATTGCTATGATTTGAAGACGTTGTGGCATTCGCATCATGGTTTCATGGAGGAAGTCACCGAGCCTGCGCAAGCGGTCGTCCTAGACAACATCAATATCAATGTCCAGGACATAGCAGGCCCACAGCGGCAAATTAGCGCGCTGTTGACCCATCGAATCGGCTATTCGAACATGCTTTGGGGAGCAGCAGCGATTCCGGCTATCCGCGCCGCCGCACCGTTTTTGCATACCAGAAATAAAATGAGGCTCAACCTTCTGTTAAGCGAAGCCGTTAGACAGATGATTGGGTTGAATGGCACCCCGGGAGAGCAGCAATGAAGCTGAGCACTATTACCGTTATCGCGGCCTGGTTTGCCCTTGCCGCACAGCCGACCATCGCGAAGGACTGGGCGACGTCGACCGACGGCGCAATTTCCTCCGCCTACGTGGCGCAGCAGTCGGGCTCGATTGCCCCGTCTTATATCAACGCTGATACCGAAGGCAGCGCGACGGAGATTGCTCAGCTTGGCATTCAGCAGCAGCCCATTGACCGAACCGAGGCAATTCGAATGGAGCTTCACTCCTACGGCGGATATGCAGAGGACTGGGATGGCGAAGGAGCAGTCGCGCCACACAAAGGGCATGTGGATAACGCGATTGCGATGCTCGAAAGGATTCCGAGCGGTTTTCCTCTACCGAAGCCAATGCTCTCCAGCAGCGGCACGGTAGGCCTGTACTGGGACCATCCAAACCTGTTTGCCGACATTGCATTCGAAGACAACGGCTTTTCCCTCTTTACGCGTGACAAGCGCACTAAGGAGGAGACGTACGCCGAGGGTGTTTCTGTGAATGACTTGAATGCAGCCTGGTTTGCAGCGCGACTTCAAAAACTTCGGGAAGCGTAGATTTTGGATATGGAGGTGAATCCGTGTCGGGAATTCTTTCAGTCAGCGAACTCGCAGCAGAAGGTAAAGGAGCTGCAAAAAGTTGGAAATGAGGAGGCGGTGCGCTGGGAGTCTCTAAGCGCGTCGCAGCACTCATCCGGACCGGTACAGCCGGGCGAGGTGGTCTGCCGCCAAGTGACCCATCCGACCTTTTTCGACGAAGAAACCGGCAAACTGAAGCCGACGGCATTTGACGACGTCAGTAACAAAGGCCTCTCAGTTGACCGTCTGAGCGTTGCAACGGAAAAGGAAATCGCCGAGCGCGCGGAGGCCCGCAATGCCGAATGGAACGCCAAGTTTCCGGAGAAGCCTAGTCGAACGCTGCACTCCCTTGGGCACATAGACGTGAACGAACTGCGAGTGCTGTTCGTCGAGAAGGACCGTGCTTTCGGTGTTTACGATACTGCTTTGGAATCTAATCGTTCACACGCCGATGTTTGTCAGCTCGTTTCCGGCGGCGCACAACAGGCGCGAAGCATTCGAGCGTCCTTGTTTGAGATGACTCGTTGCATTCCCCTGGCGGCGCAAGCATGATTTGCAACTGGTTTCACTCCGTTCTCATCGGAACCGCCGCATCGGACGCGCATTAGCGTTCTGCGGCGGCGATCATCCTTTGCAACCGGTTGCAAAGGACCGCTGTCTTCTAGCTGGGTGTAGCCTGTTCGAGTCGCGAACGCAGACGCATAAGGGTCTGGCGACTCGTGTTTAGTTCGCGGGCGATTGCCGACAGGGAATGCCCCTGCGCGAGCCGGTTCCGCGCCTGTGCTTCCTGCTTGTCGCTGAGCGCGCGTGGCCGAGACCCAGCACCTTGCCGGCGTCCCGCGCGCGGGCGATCCCAGCGGCTGTGCGCTCTATCAACAAGTCACGCTCGAATTCGGCCACCGCTGAGAGCACCGACATCGTCATTTTTCCTGCGGCACTCGTCAGGTCCGCGCCGCCGAGCGCGAGGCAATGCACGCGGATGCCCGCTTGCTCCAAGTCCTCACCCGCCCCCGAGTCGGAAGTTGATCGTGAGATTGCGGAGCTTCCTAAAGTGACGATCCTCGAAGAAAAGATTCCAGAGGATCTCGCACCTAGCCGCTTCCTCGCAGCGATGGTCACGCGTGTCCTTGGCGCCACGCCGGTCAACATGCACGAGGAAGCGCGGCAACGTCGTGCTTCGCCGGAGCGCCGATAACGACTGTCGCTGTAGGGCTATGTCGCGTTGAGTCGCCTTGGGTATCCGGCACCTCCCTTGTGTGCGTTGGAACAGGTGCTCCGCGACGCGCTCGCCGTTACCCCGGGGTAATTGTCCTTGCCGGCGCCGGCGCCAAGCGAGACTGACTCATGCGTCACTCACCCCGGCCGCCGATGCTTAAACCTGCGGCGTCCTGCCCCCTCCCACTATCGACGATCCTGCGACGTTGCCTGCGATTGCGGCCTCTGCTGCACAGCAGATCGCGGAGATCGACCGCGCGCTTACGATGCTGGACAACCTGCTCAATATGTTGCCGTCACCAAGGCTGCGGCATCAAGGGGAGGCGAACCAGAACGAAATTTTGCGTGACCCACTCACCCCAAACATCTGAAGTTTTCACACAATCGTCCGTTAACCAGTGGAAACGGGTTGCCTGCGCATCTGGTCAGGCAGCCCATCCCATCAACATTGGAGAGACATGTGGAAGAGCGGACTTTTCTAGATGAAGGCGGCGTCAAGGTCACGAATGCACGCGTTTTGGTTGGCTCCCAAACCTACGCTATGAGCGGAGTCACGTCGGTCAAACATGCAGTGGAACCCGCGAGCCGCACGGTTCCAGTCGTTTGCTTTCTCGTCGCAGTGGCGACGCTTTACTTTGACCATCAGGACACTAACCCGATCCTGTTTGCGATAGCAGTAGCCGTCGTCGGCATCCTTCTTTGGGTGCTCGTCAAGGATAAGCATTTTGTCATCCTGCACAGCTCGTCTGGCGAATCCAGAGCCGTCACGCACACGGATCGGGGTTTCATTCACCGCGTCATCCAGGCGATCAATAACTCGATTATTTCACGAGGATAGTACGAGACGACACTGACTTCGATTCGGCGGGCACCTTCGGGTAAGGCCACTAGCCAGTTTGCCGCTTGCCGGGGCTACCGCCGGAGGTAACTGAACCGCGGTGCCGCCGACTTTGGGGCCCGCCTGACGCACGCGCACCTACCGCCTGCCCCACGATTCCGCCGCCAGTGGTAACTCGTTCAATTCCTCTCGCGCTTCCCGCCACGTCGGGAAGTGCTGGTCCAACAGCGCCACAAAGCGGTCGCTATGCGTTGGCTCGACGAGGTGCAGCATCTCATGCACAACAACGTACTCCAGCAAGTCCTTCGGCTTCTTGACCAGCTCTGTGTTGAAGCGGATGTTTCCTGCTCGGTGGTTGCAGCTCCCCCATTTCGTCTTCATGGGCTGAAGGTAGTAGCCCGTAACCTTCACGCCTAGCTTTGCCTCCCACTTTCTGATCAGTTCAGGCACTACTTCATGCAGTAAGGCGCGATGCCAGCAACGGCAAATGCCCACTATCGAGCGCAATCGGCGCCAGACTGGCCCCGGCCACCAAAAGACGGTCGTACGGAGTCGACGGATGGCACTTCATTGGTCAGAGCCGACCGCTCCTAAACTCCGATTTGACTCAGGGTGATATCCGCGAAGTGGCCCCAACCGCTAATCTCACGCGCCGGGTCATCGAGCGCCTGTCTGGCATCGTTGATCATGGCCTTGGCGGCTTCGCGCTCGGCATAATCATCAGCGATCGTCACCACGGCATTGGCCACCAGACCGTGGCGGTTGTCGCTCAAGGTATGGCCCATGTAGCGCAATTCACTGGCCGTGCCGCCTTTGCGATAGAGTCGTGCATCAGCATCGGTCTTCGACTCATGGGTGTCGGCGCCGCGCATCATTTCTCTGGGTAGTGGCTTCCTCAGCATAACGTTTCGACCGACTCATCCGCTGACTTGCTGTCGTCGGTATTTCCGCAGCCTGCTAAGCGTGGACGTTAAAAGGCGCGCTGCTGAAGACCAAAACCACTTGAGAAATATATTGAACAAGTTCAATATCATCTGAAAGCTGCTCCGCCTCATGAGTAAATGGCAACAGCAACTCGACGTTGTCGTCTCGGTAGTCAGTTTTCGTGTGAACAATTTTGCAGCGAATATCGTAAATTCGGTCAGCCACATCATTTCTTAGATCGGCAGTCTTATTTGCCAACGGCACTTTATGATATGGAAGAGATTTTGATTTTGTCAAAAAGAAGTTTTTTCTGGACTCGTCTTCTTCCAAATAAGCTCGCAATGCCTCAGCGTCAACGCACTCATTTAAAGTCGCGCGAAGCTGCGATCTTTCATCGCCGAATGCTCCGCTCCGACTCACATGTATTGCGGCCAGAAGCTTCGCGACGTCGGCGTCGCGATCATTGCGAAAAGTCGGGTCCTTAAGCAGGCTTTTCAACCTGCGTTGCGCCTCGGACTGCGAATAAATTGGAAAATAAAATTCGATTACTTGATAAAACGCCAGAAACTGGAGCAAAGGCATACCGCTAGCACTTCGACCGTACCAGTAAAGTGATAGTGGAGCGCTATCGAATTGAGTATTTGGATACCGCAAATCCGCAGGGCCCGGAGACAATCTTTTTGCTCTTCGTCCGAATGGTGTCCTTTTTCGCTCTCGCTCCAAGACCAACGCAGCATTCGCAAGCAAATCAAGTTGGAATAGAACCGATCCAGCGGCCTTATTTAAAAGAGCAAGAGCGGCATCGTGTGTTGCCACGTGGCATCCCGTAAGCCTTAGAGTCAATCTGAAGCGATTGGGTGTCCGGGACAGCTGTAAGAAAACATCAGACGCGCGACCTATTTCAATATCGGGAAGACCCGCGTGGGCGGCAGTCAGTGCAATTTTGGCCGACTCAATTTCAGGCTCTTCACCAAACATACCGAGCCCAAATATCCGTCTAAACACTTGTGATAGAGGAGCAATGCCAGTTCCGGCTGGTCTAAGCCCGGCTTCTAAAGTTCCGTCCGTATATGAGCAAATTGCTTCAAGACCCGATAAAAAGATGTAGTTTTCGAAAGGGACGGAAAGAAAATTCTCAACACTTTGACTAGCCAGAAACAACGGGCGTACATCACGTCCGCATTTCATATCTACTTTGAGCCTCGTTTCACCCGGGGCAATTTCGACCTGTTCGAATGCCATTCCCGCAGCTTTGCATCGGCGTGCTAGCTCATTTTGGGATGCGGCGATGTCTTCGGGCGAGCCGTCCAGATCGATTTGTTCGTCTTCGAATTCCCCGTCAGCGCCAGCCATGTTATTGTTCCTGTGAGATTGTTAGGGGCTAAGGATAAGTTAACGACAACGCAAAGGACATCTTGATGATGGGCTGCGAACGATTTGATAGATATCGCAGTGGCTGATCCTGGTCGATAATCCAACAGCCGCTGCTGTCAGATGTAGGACCGTACCCGTCTGGAGTGATCGTTCGAATCTCTCAAAACGCGACGTCTTGGACATTTTGACGTTCGCGGTCTCCGTCCGTCATCGTTGACCTCGGCTAGTCCAGATTAGTATAGCGCGCGTCGTCGCGCGCGCCAGCTACCCACCGGACTAGAGGTCACCTCGCCGACGAGTTTCAGGTAGTGGCTTTAAGGTGGTCGCGCCAGCAAATCCGGCAGCTCAAAGGGCGTGCCGGCAAGCCGCTTCGAGCGTCTCTTTCGTAACAGGCAGTGGCGACGAGACTGAGCGACCTGCCCGCCTGCCCAAGGATAGCCACGTATTTGACCATTCAAATTTCCTCCAGCCCTTCTGTCCCTGTCTGGACCCACGCGAATGATGGGACCCATTTCGGAAACCGAAAGCGGGTGTGCCGGCGGGTCGAAATTCATCGCCGTACCAGTGGTTTCTGCAGCAGGAAATCCGAACCGTGTCTCACCGCGACGGATGACGATGACCGACGCCATGACTGACAGGCAGCACCTCCACCCAGACCACGACGACGACACGCCCCAACCCGGTCGTACGTGAACCGCGCCCGGCGACGGCTGCGCGGCGCTGACCGATACTTGTGCGCTGGCCGGAAAGAAGGGACCGCACAGCGTGCGGCGCTCGGATCAATTCGCCTCGCCTCACCCGCCAATGCAGGGCACGAGAGAGACGACGCACGGGCTATCCGGGTTACGTGGCGGTTACATGGTGGCAGCCAGGTGCGGCGACACCGTCTGGATGTACCTGCAAACCCGCGCCGGACAGGCGTTCCGCCCATCGCGCGAACGTAGCAACCACGGATGGCCAGTCCGGCTGTGCAGCGGACCGGCATTTTGATGATCCTGGGGCCACTCACACGATTCGTCGACCGAAGCGACCTCGAATACAAACGGACGAAGAACCCAGCCTGCTCGGTGCGATGGCGCGCCCATACCATGAAAGCATTCATCGGAAGCGGAGAGACATGTTATCAAGGCTTCTTGGAATGGGTACATCCGGTGGCGGGGATCGTGTCCTGGGTTGATCACCAGTTGATGAACCCTCGCTGCCTTCTCTCTGCGTTGATCCGATCCAGTTCACCCTGCCAGTGCTTCTCCAGGTCGGCGTCATTGGCGTTCATCGCGCGTAGCACGTTGTTCACCGCTTCTTGATTGGCTCGCGCCAGCTTCGCCTTAATTTGAAGCGTCTCAAGATCGCCATAGTCCACGGGCTTGTAGACTCCACCCAGTACCGAGTGAGCATAAATTCTGTACATCTCGTGGGCGATGATGGCTGCCTGATCCGGATCCATACCTTCGCCTTCCAACGCGAGTGCAAATTTCAGCGTGTCCATTGCGCCTCCTTATCGTCATAGGGCTTGCCACTGGTGGGTGGCCTTGATGACAGCGTTGATCATTGCCGGTGCGACCGTGTAGAGCAGCAGGAGAAACATCAGGCCCATCAGAGCGCACATCGGCCAGGCGAACCAGCGAATGAACAGGTCCGTTCGTCTTTCAGCCTCTTTGTGCCTGCGATCTTCTTCCTCGCGCTGGCGCTCCCACCGCTCACGATCCTCGCGCATCTCGCGCGCAAAGTCTGACTCGCCCATGTTTCTCCCGATGTTTGAGCGGCAGCCAACTGGAACGGCGGCCCACTCGGTAGTCGGCCTTGGCCCGCTGTCGCAAATCATCCACTTGGGCAGGTGACAGCCAATATAGATTACACCCATGTCGCGGAGCGTGAGGCAGCCATTTCGACACCCGGCCGAAGGGAACAAGTGTCTTTTGCAGGGCGCAGATCATGCGACGGCGAGAGGATGTTGGAGGCGGTCAATGTGTCGCCGGCGTGTCCGGTATGCATCCTCCATCGCGTGTTCCGTGGGTAGAAGATGACATGGCGGGTATGCCGCAGGTACACCTGCAAGGTGCGCATGTGCCGCGCTTCGGTTACATGGCGGTTACACGTCTGCAGCGCGCGTCTCGGACGCCGCATCAGCACACCTGTGCGTCGCATGGGACGGACGTCGACGTCAAAAAGTTAGTTGCGCAATCACGGATGTCCGATCCGTCGGTCATCAGCGGTCCTTGCTCAACCCGATTTTTTGACTATGCTTCGTTGCAACCGACCCGTTAGCGGCGTCCGAAAATGCCGATTAAGCACTGCGAAGTTTGTGGACAGACATTCATGGCTCGACTGGCCGTATACCGGGCATGTGGACAGGTGTGCGGCCAAAAGCTGGCTGCGTCGGTGAGGCGGCAACGGAACACCGTTTCCCTTGTCTGCCCGATATGCGGCAAAGAATTCGTGAATACCGGAATGCAGAAGTTCCGCCAGACATGCTCCCGGAAGTGCTCCTACGTTTTGATGGCGCAAAAGCAGAAGCGCAGATCAGAGAGAATATGTCAGACCTGTGGCGTCAAGTTCGAAGCGGTGGTAAGCGCCGTGGGCAACTTCTGCTCGAAAGCCTGCGCGCATGCGCGCAACAACACGACGCGGAGCTGTGAAGTCTGTGGCAAGCCGTTCCGGTCACCGCCAAGCCAGATGCACGTTCGCACGTGCTCGCGCGCGTGCGGCTACAAGTTGAAGCATCGCAACGACCAGCGGGTTCAAATACAGTGCAAGCACTGCGGTAAACCTTTTCTCGAATCGCCCAGCCGCGCTGGTCGACGCGTGTACTGCTCGGATAGTTGCATGTTCGCTGATCCGATTGCCCACAAAGAAAGGTCGAGAAAAATCGCCGGCGCTCTCAATCCGGCCTGGAATGGCGGAACCACGCTCTATTCGGTGTCAGCCTCCGGAAAGCGCTATGCGCGCAGCGCACGTGATAAGGAGAATGAGAAGTGCGCACGCAGACGGGCTGCTAAGCGGCACGCTTCAGTCGCGTGGGCCGACAAGGAAAAGATCGCGCAATTCTATGCCGAAGCGCAACGGCTCACCACGCTGACCGGCACGGTGTATCACGTCGACCACATCGTGCCGCTCATCAGTCACATAGTGTGTGGCTTGCACAACGAGTACAACTTGCAGGCCGTGCCAGGCGCCGAAAATCTGCGGAAACACAATCGCTTCTGGCCGGATATGCCCTAAAACCTTCGGCAGATGGCTCGGTACCCGCAGGGTTTGAGGAATTGCCGATATACCTGGCAAGCTCAAGATGCCGGTCTTACTGCGACGCCTTGGCGCCTCGGAATAAGCGGTCGCCCCACGACGTTCGCGAGAATGGTCGCTTTCATGCACATGCGCCTTGACGCAGACGACCCCTGCCGCACTCCGAGACTTACTCTTAACTCCACTGGAAACGTCGAGCATCGCGAACGTTTCGTCTTGCCTCCGCAGACTCACGCGCGCGCGCGATAGCTGTATGCGTTCGCGACCTGCAGCACCTCCGCTGGAGGAATAGGGATAGTCAACGCTTGAGGTGCGTGCAGCATTCGGTGCGCGTTCGGACTGCCCAACTACGCTCCATAGGTCATCGCCTGCCCGGACACACTTGACAGCAGTCCATCTGTTAGTAGCCCACATATTGACAGCCCGATGCACCATTGCCCCGCCTCGTCACGGGTTCGGCTGTGATGCGACCGCCGGCCTCCCATGGGGCGCTCGTCGGAGTTGCCCCAATCGCTCGGCTACCTTCAGCTCGATTCCACCAACACCGCCCGCGTGTATAGGTACGAGCCTAGAGCCAACAACAACTAAGGACACAAACACCCCCTTTCCTAAGGGGGTGTGTCTTTTGTGTCTTATGTCCTGCGAAAAAAAATACAAAAAATGGGCTCTTTTTGTCTTTATTGTCAGGATCAGGCGCGGTAAAGGCGGCCATCAACCACGCGGAAAATGTCCTTTTCATGCAAAGCATGGATGACTGTGCTTGCCATCGTCTTCTTGCGTCGTGGCTCGCACGACAGGGTCCCTCCGGCAACTTCAACAGCCACGTTCATGTCGACATACTGATTGCCGTCGGAGTCGACTTCCGTTCTGAAGCCATCTGCAAACAAGGCAGTGATGGCGTCATACACCTTCATCTGGTTCTTGCCGCGGGGAGCCTCGCCGCAAGTTCGCGCCGCAGCGCCACTGCGTTCGACCACACAGCTGGTGATCGCATCGCCTTCATCCTCCTGGCCCAGATCGACGACCGTCAGGCCGAACGGATGACAAAGTCCGCTGACGTCATCCTTCGATTTGGCTACGCGCCACTCACGCTTGGTACTGGTCGCGCAGACTTCGATCGCCGCGTCCAGCGCCGCGTGCAGGCTCGAATGGCCACGCAGGCCCTTGCTGGCGTCCTTACCAGTGTGATGCACCAGCATGACCACTCCGCCCAGTACATCCTGCAGGGTGTTCGCAGCGGCGACGATGTTACTCATGTCGACCGAGGAGTTTTCGTCAGCGCCCGGTACAGCGCGGCTCAACGTGTCCAAGATCACGAGGCCGCCGTGGCCGCCCGCATCCTGGATCGCCCGAGCGAGTTCCATGATTTCCTGTTGACCCGCCAGCAAATTGAACGGCTGGGTCACGAACTTGAGTTCCTTGGGCACCGGCTTTCTGGTGTGCTGTTTCCAGGCAGCGAGGCGCTTCCCAATTCCCCCCTCGCCCTCCAGCACGCAGTAGATCACGGCGCTTTGTTGCTTGACCGAGTAGTCGAACCAGTTTGGCTCGCCGCTTGCGACGGCGCAGGCGAGGTCCAGCACGAGAAAGGACTTGCCGGAGCCCGATGCGCCGAATACCGACACGAGCCCATTGCGCGGCACAACACCGCGGATCAGCCACGGCAATGGCGGCGCATTCAGCAGTTCGTCCGCCGAGCGGATCACAAAGCGGGAACCAGCTGGCCGGGCCACGGGCTGAGCCTTTTTTTGCGCATCCCGCACCCACTTGATGAGCGTCCCGATGGTCGCCGCATTCTTCCGGTTACCGTTGAAGGTCTCCCACAACTGCTCGCACAGGCCGGGCTGATACATCGGGACACCGTCGCCATCCACCCGTTGATCGCGCGACGACCAGGCGTCCCACAGTTCGAGCCACTCGTCGCCACCATCACCCTGATGATGCAGAATCATCCCGAGGATCAGCCAGCGCGAACGGTCCCATACCTCGTCGCTGGGGTCGAAGTGCGCCAGCAGTTCACGCTCAACGCGCTCCTTCGTCCACCAGGCGTCCGGGTACTTCAACTCAAGCGGGTCGATCAACGCGCTGCCTGCGCGGGACAGCGACGAAGTGCGAGGAGGCATATCTGCGCCCTCGGGAGCAGGACACTTCGCAAGCCAGTGGTCTGGATTCAGGTAGCCCGACCCGTCGTGAACGAAAGGCACGTATTCCGGCGCTTCTGCGTTGACCACCGGCAGGTACATGATGCGTTCGGCCTGACGGGAGCCCTGATCGAGCTTCGCATTGAACAGCGGCGCGATCAGGCCGACGAGGACGGCGTGCTCTTCCCGCGTCACATCGCGCGAGAGCGGGATGTACACCCGCAGGCGCGGATTCTCCGCAGTATGAGAACGGGTCGGATGTGCAACGTAGTCAAAGTCACCGAGTTCGACCGCGCAATCGAGATCGGACATCAGCGCGTGCGCGTTGGCGTCGAAATCGAGGGCCAGTGCAGAACGGCGGAGAAGCGCGTTCCCGGAACGCACATTGCCAGCAAATGCCGCAAAGCAGACGAACGGATCCTTCGCCTTGTCGGCCTGACGCTTGTCGCTGGACAACGCCAGGAAGTCGCTATGGAGAATCGGGCGGCGCACCACTGTGCGGACCAGGTCTTTTACCCCGGTCCAGTCGAGCATCTTCGTCGCGCTCACCTTGCCACGGTCTCCTTGCCCAATGGAAGCCATGATCGGGCGGCGTGCCCCAGTGGCAGGATGCGCCAAGCAAGTGGGTTCAGTTGCCTGCATTCAGCACCTCCCCACGGACGCGATGCGCCGCAGTATGCACGGCCAGCAGACGGCGCATGCAGACGGCGGGGACTTGCGCGACAACGTCGAGGTCCGGCATAGACACGCGGCGCGCGCGGGCACGCTGGATGGCAGCCATCAGTGAGGTGACCGCCTCACCAATGTCAGCGTTGCGGCCGTCGAGACATGGCGCGTCCGTGGCGAGAATCTTCCCGGACGTGTGAAACTCGGTCGCGCGGCTGGTGTTTGCTGCGCCCGGGCCGTTGGGGCAATTGAACTTAATAGACGGCATTAGCACAAGCCTCCGTTCAGCAGCGCCTGCAGATCGGCGATACGCCAGGCAAGACGGCCATTGATGCGGATCGGGCGGATCGGACCGTTTTCAAGGCTGGCCCATTTCCGCAGCGTTTGAGGCTTGCGGTTGAGAACCGCCGCGGCGGCGTCCGTTGGAAGCACGCCCGGCAGGACTTCGCGCGTCGTGTTGATTGGAGAAGATTTCATGGGATCGACCTTTCCTGCCGTTCGGCAGTGTTGATAACGACCCCATCCCGAACTACGGTGGTGCCCCGCTGCTTTACGGCCGTATATGGCGTCCAATCGCGGCGCAGGTCTGCGGCCGCGTCGCCGTATATGAACCGTAAGACGTCACCGTAAGTACTCGCTCTTATTGATCCACTCACCGCGCCATTGCTGCAGACTTTTCTGCTCGAACACCGAGTCCAGCGCCCGCAGCGACGCCCCCTTATCGAACAGCTCGAGGGCGATCCTCACCGGATCCCACGTCGCACTGCCCGTCGGAGTTCGGCGGCCAGGAGTCCTGCGCGCCTTGAGCAGCCATTTCGGAGGATCTCCCAGGTTACGAGCCCATCCTTTGCAATCCCATTCGTTCAAACCTGTAAACGCGGCCGCAATCACGGGCGACGGAAGGGGCACTGGGCCATTCTCGGTTGGGCGTTCCGGTTGCCGCTGCTCGACGTCATCCTCCTTGGCCATGAGCCACTGGTCCATCCAGGGGTCATAGCTCCATCCTGCTTTGCGGGCTATATCGAGCCAGTCGGCAAGCGTTCGCGGAACTGGCTCGCTCTCGTCCAGGGCCGTGAATTCATGCAGGAGGACGCGATAGGCGTCCGGGTCCGCCGGCCCAGAAATAGAACCTGAGTGTGGGTCGATCCGCCAGAGCACCTTGGCCGCGTCCTCGGGCTTGACGCGCCTGCTCTTCCACCAGACAGATGCATGCATGACTTCATCCCACCACGCGACAACGTAGGGGTCCGGGAAGCCGCCTCTGGCGTTTACGGAAACGGGAGTGACAGATGCGCCGCAGTGGGAGCAGACCGCGCCGGTTGGTCCGGCCGGTCCGTTCTCCACCGCTACTTCATCAAAGTTCCAGCATGCATTACAACGATAGGCGTATCGGGTTACCTGTTCCATCTGTGCGCGGCGGGAATTGGATATGTTGGCGTGTGGGCTGGACTGCCGCCCCTATAGGACGGGAGCAGCATCCGCCGCGAAGCGCCTGGCGGTTGCCACCAGACTCGACGATTCTATCCCGGGCACGCTAGCGTCGGCCGCCCGGGCTCACCGGGTTGCTGTCGCAAGAGGTGCAATGAAGATAGACGTTTGCGCCAATTCGTACTGGACAACGAACTTGAATAGCATGGCGAGTCCGTTACGCCCGGCGACAGCCGCGCGCGATGCGCCATTCAATTCACGACGCGCAGGCTGGCCCCGCCGTCCAGCGAAGAGGTGATAGCCGCCTGTTCGAGCATCCAGGCTTCGATCATGTCGTGCCACTTGCGCAGCAGGTCCAGTGGACGCCGGACATAGTGCTTCTCGGCGATCGCACTGGGCTTGTGCCCCTGGATCTGCGCAACCACACCGGTGGGACATTCCACCCACTCACTGAGCGTCGCAAAGCTGCGGCGCAGGCCGTGCAGGCTGACGTGGGGCAACCCGGCGGCCGAAAGAGCATGGGTATGGGCAATGCGCGGCTCGGCCAGCTTGCCATCGGCGGATGTCCTGCTCGCGAATACCCACGGCGACGGCTCCCACGCTGTATTGCCCCGGGTATGCGCGACAACCGGCGGCATCGCGTTGAGGCGCTGCAGCTCGCGCAGTAGTGAGTGCAGATACGGGGGAAGCGGGATCACGCGGCCGCCCGCCTCCACCTTGTCGGCGATCCTCAGGCTGCGCCACTGGAAGTCCACATTTGCCCACCGCAGGGCCGCCATCTCTTCGCGCCGTGCCCCCGTCAGCAGCAGGGCCTGAAGGTAGACCGAGATGACCGGATTCCGGATCTGCCGCACCGCGCTGAACCACGCGGCTAACTGCTCGCGTTGCAGCACGTCGCCCTCCTTCGCTTTGACCCGTGGCACGAGTTCTTTCACGCTGCGCGTCCGGTAGGCGTCCGCCGGAACCACGCCGCGATAGGCGGGCATGTCGGACGTCCAGCGGATGAAGCCGCGCAGCAGGCGGAACGACAGCGCGACCATCGTTGGCCGCGCAACCGATTCGGTTGCGAGCCACTGCGCGACGTGCTCGCCGGTCAGACTCCCCAGCTTCAGTGGACGCAGGCTGGCCAGCGGACCGGGCACAGTGCGACCGGTACCGCGCTTTTTCGGCTGGCCACCCGCGTCGGCATGCTGCAGATGGTCGCGGTAGTGTCGCTCGCTCCAGCGCGGCTGGCGGGCTTGGACGTACGCGTCCCACGCCTCGCCAAAGGTCACATCGCGGCGCCGCGCCTCGGCCCGCCGCACCTCATCAGCGGCGCGCTGCTCCGCCCGTTCCTCGCGCGGATCCTTGCCAGCATCCAGAAGGATCTGCAGGCGGTGTGCCTCCGCCCGCGCCTTGTCGATGGACCAGTTGCGCGGGTCGCCAATGGTCACCCGGACTGTTCTGCCGTGGAGCTTGCCCTGGACGATGTACGACTTCGTCCCGGCCGCCGTTGCCCGCAGCCCGAGACCGGGCGCCCGGCTGTCCCACAAGAAAGACTGAGAACTGCCCGGCAGGCACTGGTGTGCATCGACACGTGCCGCCGTGAAACTGACCTTCGCCACATTCACCTCGCCGGGAGTGGGTTACACCATTCCATGTAACCGCCATGTAACCCGATTATGGGCAAATTGGTCAACTCGGGTCAATACAACATTTTTGGCAAATACCCCTTAACACCTGATTTACAACGATTTTTTTAGCTGAGATGCGTAGCAATCGACAGCAATCAACACCGACTTTTGCGGACTCTTAATCCGTAGGTCGAGTGTTCGAGTCACTCACGCCCCACCACCGAATTTAGCAGTAGAGAATCAAGCACTTGCGAGCAATCGCGGTGCTTTTTTTTCGTCTGTCGCTAGCGTGTCGCGGCGTCACAAACTGGCCTTTGCCGGAAATCTGTCGTCGACACGAAGCAGCCGCCGTGACACCGGGCGGCAACCTCTACGCACGTCACTTGATCGCGCATCCCTCCGTCGCTGGGCCGTCGCGCATCGTCGCTCCTCATGCACGCCGGTCACAGCATCGGATGGGTGATGGTGGATTTACCAGCGAAGGGCGTTGCCGACTGCCGCAACGTCACTTCACTTGCACCCACCAGCCTGGACGCACGACAGATACTGGTTCTGCGCATCCGCCCTGCAAAGCTGACCGCGCCTGTCCTCGTAGCTTCCGCACTTCGCCATGCCGGCGTTGTAGGTCTCGACGCAATCCTTCTTGATATCGTCGCAGTTCGGGGCGGCGAGCGCCGCAAGTGGCAGCAGCCCAAAAACAATCAGGCCGCCGATCAAGCTGTCTTTCATGATTGACCTCCTCCGGGTTCCCTACGCGATCACGATGCGGAAAAGAAATTGTCGAAGACGGAAACCAGCATTGGATTGTATCAACGCGAACGAGTGCTTCTGCCACCGTGGCGCGTAAGCCGAAACAACAGCGACCCACGCGCGCCCGCTGCCTGGGGTCCTGTCATCTCGCACCGAATGACCGACGTCAGTTCTCTACTGCCAACTGCACGTAATTTGCGGTAACGCCCCGGTAAACGTCCGGAAAGGAGCGGTCGTTATGCTGCTCGTTTAAGGGGACAGGTGCAGGCCCAGCAAAGGCGATCTCCCGTTCACGGACGCATTGCTGGTCAGTGCGCCTTTTGGTCCCACCACCTTAGCCAGCACGTCGAACTCCTGCTCGCAACACCATGCGGAGCGTGACCCGAACACCGTCTTGCAAAGAAACATGACACCGAATTCACTGAACTTTTCTGGCGGCCCTGGCGCGTTGCCGCAAGCTGTCCTCGCGCAGACTCGCGAGGGATCGCCGCCCTTCCTGAGACCGGCCTGTCGGTGCTTGGAATGAGTCACCGGTCCGACTGGTTTTACTCGATCCTGCACGAAGCCGAATCGAATCTGCGTCATCTGCTCGGCATTTCCGACGACTACGCCATCACCTTTCTTCAGGGCGGCAGCAGTCTGCAGTTCGCGATGATTCCGATGAACTTTGCAGCAGGGGCCGGTGCGCCGCCCGAATACGTGAGCTCCGGTTACTGGAGCGCGAGGGCGGCGGCGGAAGCAGCCAGAGTGCGCACAATAAGGATCGCATGGGACGGTCGTCCCGGCGGTTACCGGCAATTGCCGGACCTGTACGCGCTGGACGTGGCCCGCCCGTCCGCGTACCTGCATTACGTCTCGAATGAAACAGTGGAAGGCCTGCAGTTCCCGGCCTGCGAAGAAGCGTTCGCCGTACCGCTTGTCGCGGACATGTCATCGGACTTTCTGTCTAAGCCCATCCGGCCGGGGGTGTTTTCGATGATCTACGCGCATGCGCAGAAAAACCTCGGTCCGGCCGGCGTCACTGTCGCGATCATCGACCGGTCCCTTCTCGAGCGGATCCCGAACGGCCTGCCATCCATCCTCGACTTTCGCACCCATATTTCGCACGGCTCGAACTACAACACGCCACCGGTATTCGCTATCTATGTCCTGACGTTGATTACCCGCTGGCTGCGCTTCGATATCGGGAGTCTGACGGCCATGCAGGACATCAACGAAAGAAAGGCGCGGCGCCTCTATGGCGCGCTCGATGCGCTGGGCGATTGCGTCACCGTTCACGCAGATCGTCGCTGGCGTTCGCAGATGAACGTCGCCTTCACATTCGGCGATGCGCGGCTCGACGATACGTTTCTCGTCTCCGCGCGGGAACAGGGCATGGTGGGGCTGGAAGGACACCGGTCGATTGGCGGCCTGCGGGCCTCGCTGTACAACGCCGTCACCCCTCAGGCCGTCGGGACGCTTGCCGACGTATTGACGGCGTTCTCTGTCCATTGCATTTGAACCCTGCCATGGCGACTCCCACCCGAGACCGGTGACGATAAAACGGAACCTCATGACGACGCATCCGGCGCCATGCAACCGGCTGTATCCAGCAACACTGCGCCCGTTTCCCAGACTGTCGACGACCTGGCGCGCCTGCTGGATGCCGACCCGCTAAACGTCGGGCTGCATCGTGCGATGTCTGAAGCGATGCGCGACGCCGGCAACGAAACTGGCTTTCTCGCGCACGGCATCGGGGTTGAGACATTCGAGATGACGAAGACATGGGCGCAGGCTACGGCCATACCGCTGTTTAACGTCGCGACCGTCTACTACATGCATGGCGACCACGGTCCTGCAAAGCGGTGGTACGAGATCGCATTGCGCGTCGATCCGGATCTCGCGATGGCGCATCAAAATCTCGCCGCCGTTTATGACTCGACGGGCGAAGCCGCGAAAGCGCAGGCGCATCGGGCGATCGCCTATCGGCTGCAGCGGATCTATATCGAGCCCGCCGACAATGCGCCGCGCAGGGTGTTGATCCTGTGCACCGGCAACGCCGCGGGCAATGTCCCGTTCGACACCCTGCTTCCGTTCACCACGAGTTACCGCATCAAGTATGCGATCGACTACGCCGCCGACGCGGAAGACGACCAGTTGCCGCCGTTCGATCTGGTCTTCAACGCAATCGGCGAACCGGACATCGCGGAGCCGCTCGCGCCCCGTCTCGAACGTTTCGCGCAGCGATGCGGACGCCCGCTACTCAACCCGCCACAAGCGATAGCACGCACACGGCGGAATCGCCTGCCCGAACTTCTCGCGAACCTGGACGACGTGGTAGTCGCGCGATGCATCCTGCTCGATCAGATGCCGGGGTCGATCGACATACTGGCAAGCCGGCTCGTCAGCGAAGGCATCGACTTTCCCGTTCTGACGCGTCCGCTTGCGAAACATGGCGGTGAGGGGTTGACGCTGCATACGTCGATCGACGCGCTGTGGTCCGCGCTCGAAGAGCTCGACGCGCCCCAGTACGTGACGACGTTCCACGACTTCCGCAGCGCGGACGGCTACTTTCGCAAGTACCGAACCGTGTTTGTCGACAGGGCGCCGTTCCCCTACCATCTCGCGATTTCATCGCACTGGATCGTGCATTATTTTTCTGCGGAGATGATCACGGCGGGCTGGAAGATCGACGAGGAACGCCGCTTCCTGGAAGACAGCGGCAGCGCGCTGGGAAAACGGGCGATGAACGCGATTGCCGCAATCGGTCGGCGTCTCGACCTCGACTACGGCGGCATTGACTTTACGCTGCTGCCCGACGGCCGCGTGTTCGTATTCGAAGCCAACGCGACCATGCTGGTTCATCGTGAGGCAGACGACGGTCCGCTGGCCCACAAGAACAGGTTCGTGGAGCGCATCGTCGACGCGTTTGAACAGTTACAGGCGCGGCGAACCGTTGCACATGTCAACAGCCGCCGCTGACCCGATCAAGCCCTCACTTCGGCGATACGTCGATATTGCCGAAATACTTCTGCGCCAGCGTCTTCACCGTACCATCGGCCTGCACCTTCGCAATCGCCGCATCGAGCTGCTTCTTCAGCGCCTCGTCACCCTTGCGGATGCCGAACGCAATCCCACTGCCAAGAATCTTGTCATCACGCACAGGTTGGCCGACGAACGAGAAGTCCTTGCCATCCGGACGCGACAGGAAGCCCGTCTGACCCGCCGGCGCGAGCACCAGCGTCGCATCCAGACGACCCGACTGCAGATCCGCATAGACCTGATTCTGGTCCTGATACGGCACGACGTTCACGCCCGCCGCTTCCCAATGCGCCTTTGCGTACGTCTCCTGAATCGAAGCCTGCAACACGCCGACACGTTTGCCCTTCAGCGATTCCGGCGTCGGCAGCAGGCCGCTGCCGTTGTGCGCGATCAGTTGCGTCGGCACACGGTAGATGATGTTCGTGAAATCGATCGCCTGACGACGCTTCTCCGTCGCGTTCATCGCCGAGTTGATCGCGTCGAACTTGCGGCCCTGCAGCGCGGGAATCAAACCATCGAACGATGTCTCGACCCACGAGCACTTCAGATGTGCGGTCGCGCAGACTGCGTTGCCAACGTCGATATCGAAGCCCTGTAGTTCACCATTCGCACCCTTCGATTCGAACGGCGGATATTGTGCTTCCAGACCGTAGCGCAACGTCGTCGCATCGGCCGCGATAGCCGACACCGATGCGAACGCACACGCGATCGCCAGCAGGTTCCTGAGCAACTTCATGGTTGATCTCCTTTCCTTTTATTGGGTTAATGTGGTGAGACATCAGACGGCGTCGCGATGCGCTTGTGTGTCAGAACCGGCAGACGCTCGCGCACGGCATCGAGCACCGACGATCCAAGCGTCGCAATCGCGAAGCCAGGCTCGTCATCGTGTCTTGCGAGCACCTCGCCCCATGGTCCGATGATCATACTGTGACCAAAAGTCCGCCATCCATTCGGATGCGTGCCGCACTGGCCGGAAGCGAGCACGTAGGCCTGATTCTCGACGGCACGTGTGCGCAGCAGCAGTTCCCAATGCGCGAGTCCCGTCGTATGCGTGAACGCGGCAGGCACAGCGATGACGTCCGCAGCGGGTCCTGCACGATACAACTCGGGAAAGCGCAGGTCGTAGCAGACCGAAAGCCGCAGATTGCCGAATGGCCCTTGCGCCGTGCCGACGCTGTCGCCACCGACCATCGTGTCGCCTTCGGCGTGCTGTTCGGCGCCCTGACTGAAGCTGAACAGATGGATCTTGTCGTAACGCGAACGGCACTCGCCCGTCGGATCAAACAGCAGCGACGTGTTGTACGCATGCGTACCCGCCTGCGGACCGCTCTCGGGACGGATCGGCACCGTGCCGCCGATCAGCCACGTACCCGTTTCGCGCGCGAGTTGTGCGAGCGCGTGCTGGATCGGGCCATCGCCGAAGGGCTCGGCGAGCGCGACACGTTGCGCTTCGCCGTTACCAATCCAGCAGAAGTATTCCGGCAGACACACGAGCGTCGCGCCCGCGCGCGCCGCCTCGGTCACCCAGTGATGCGCCTGCTCCAGGTTGTACGCGACATCGTCGGTGCTGCTCATCTGCACGACGGCGGCGGTCAACGTCTTTTCCATCTCGCTCATCGCACGCTCCTCAGATCGAACAGAGACGGCGTGCGCCTTCGCGCAGCGTCCCGTCATCCTTCGCGAAGCTCAGGCGGATCAGGCCGGAATCGGTGCCGTCGGTGTAGAACGCGGACAGCGGAATCGTCGCGACCTGCGCATCGCGAATCAGGCGCAGTACGAAGTCGTTATCGCTTTCGTCGGAGAACCCGCGGAAGCGTGCGAGCATGAAGAAGCTCCCTTCGCTCGGCAGCAATTCGAAGCGCGATTCGCTCAACGCTTTCTTCAGAAGATCACGTTTCTGCTGATAGAACGCCGACAGCCCGAGATAGCTTTCCTTGTGCGCCAGCGCTTCGGCGAACGCGTATTGCATCGGCGTATCGGCGGAGAACACCATGAACTGGTGCACCTTGCGGATCTCGTCCATCAGCGCAGCGGGCGCGAGGCAGTAGCCGACGCGCCAGCCTGTCACGTGATACGACTTGCCGAACGACGATACGATCACGCTACGTTCAGCGAGATCCTGATAGCACGCCATGCTGTGATGCTTCGCGCCATCGAACACGACGTGTTCGTACACTTCATCGGAGAGGATCACGATATCCGTGTTGCGCGTAACGGCTCGCAGGCGCTCGATGTCGGCTGCGCTGAAAACGGTCGCGGTCGGATTGTGCGGCGTGTTGGTGATGATCATGCGCGTCTTCGGCGTGATCGCGGCGGCGACTTCGTCCCAGTCCACGCGGAAGTGTTCAAGCGACAGCTTGATCGGTACCGGCGTTGCGCCTTGCAGCCGCACGATCGGCGCGTAGCTGTCGAACGACGGCTCGAAGTAGATCACCTCGTCGCCGGGATGCACGAGCGCGCTGATCGCCGAATAGAGGCCTTCGCTGGCACTTGCAAGGACGGTGACTTCGCTCAACGGGTCGTAGTGCACGCCGTACAGCTGCTCGACCTTGTTCGACAGCGCTTCGCGCAGCGCGCCGATGCCCGCCATCGGCGCGTACTGGTTATGACCGGCGCGCATGGCTTCTGCGACGCCTTCGACGAGCTTCGGGTCAGGGGCGAAATTCGGTGCGCCCTGCGACAGGTTCAGCGCGTTGTGTTCGGCGGCCAGCTGGCCGATGACGGTAAAGATCGTCGTGCCCACGTCGGGCAATTTCGAGCGGGCTTGAAAGGCGCTCTGCATGAGGGTTTTCTCCATCGGACAGCATATCGACGGGTCGCGCTTCGCACGGCGATCCCATCTTGTTGTTGCCGATTAAGCATCAACCAATACACCGCCACAATCGAAAGTTTGTCATGCACGCCATGCGTTTACCTCATGGCGGGGCCGAGCGCCATGATGGGCTTACTCTTCGTCCATCATCCGCACTTTGACCTTCTTGCCCTTCACCTTGCCGGCGTTGAGCTTGCGGAGCGCATCCTTCGCGACGCCGCGCTCGATCGCCACATAGGTAGAAAATTCCGTTACGTTGATCTTGCCGATCTGCGAGCCGGCGAAGCCCGCATCGCCGGTCAGCGCGCCGAGCACGTCGCCCGGACGGATCTTTTCCTTGCGGCCGCCCAGAATCTGCAGCGTTTCCATCGGCGGCAGAAGCGGCTCGTTGCTCGCAGATTTCAGTTCCGACACCTGATGCCACTCAACCTCGCGGCCCTTCGCCTGCTCGATGCTGCCGACGCGTCCCATCTCGTTCATGCTCGCGAGACTGAGCGCCCAGCCTTCCTGATCAACACGCCCCGTGCGGCCGATGCGGTGCACGTGCACTTCCGGATCCGGCGTGACATCGACGTTGATCACCGCTTCAAGCTGCGCGATATCGAGGCCGCGCGCCGCCACATCGGTTGCGACCAGCACCGAACAGCTGCGGTTCGCGAACTGGATCAGCACCTGATCGCGTTCGCGCTGGTCGAGTTCTCCGTGCAGCGCGAGCGCGTGAAAACCCTGCGCGCGCAGCACGTCGAGCAGATCGCGGCATTGCTGCTTCGTGTTGCAGAACGCGATCGTGCTGACCGGCCGGTAGTGGTTCAGCAGCAGGCCGACGGTATGCAGCCGGTCGTTCTCGGTCACTTCGTAGAAGCGCTGGCGAATCTTGCTGTCGTCATGACGCTCTTCGAGCTTCACGTCCTTCGGGTTACGCAGGAATTGCTGGCTCAGCTTGCCGATCCCTTCCGGATAGGTCGCGGAAAACAGCAGCGTCTGACGCTCTTTCGGGCACTGACGGGCAACCGTCGCGATGTCGTCGAAGAAACCCATGTCGAGCATGCGGTCCGCTTCATCGAGCACGAGCGTGTTCAGCGCCTTCAGATCGAGGCTGCCGCGTTCCAGGTGATCCATGATCCGTCCCGGCGTGCCGACGACGATATGCGCGCCGTGTTCGAGGCTCGCCGTTTGCGGACGCATCGGCGTGCCGCCGCACAGCGTCAGCACCTTGATGTTTTCTTCGGCGCGCGCGAGGCGGCGGATTTCCTGCGTGACCTGGTCGGCGAGTTCGCGCGTCGGGCAAAGCACCATCGACTGCACGGCGAAGTTGCGCACGTCGAGGCGCGCGAGCAGCGCGAGCGAGAAGGCGGCTGTCTTGCCGCTGCCGGTCTTCGCCTGCGCGATCAGATCCTGGCCGGCGAGCGCGATCGGCAGGCTGGCGGCCTGGATCGGCGTCATCTCCAGATAGCCGAGCTGCGTGAGGTTGGCCAGCATCGCGGGCGGCAGCGGTAGCTGGCTGAAAGGGGCGGGAGTGGGCTTGTTCATGTGTCTGGTCAGTGAAGGGGCGATGAGCGTGCGCTGGCTTACGAGAGCGGACGGCCTTCGATCTGCTCGTAGACGATCGTCCCGTCGTCGGCGTCGAAGCGCTCGACGTAATTGCGCGCGCCGCACATCGGGCAGCGGAACAAGAGCCCTTGCCCTTCATTCTTGATCAGAACATCGGACAGTTCCCACTGGGCGCCGCATGACTGGTTTCTGCACGTAAACATCGTTGATTCTCCCGCCTGATCCGGCTGTCTGTTGAGGCTTGCCACGTGTGCGAAGCCTGGAGCAGCGCGGATTTCGTGGTGCGTTATATCGAAAGCCCGGCAGTGTCGCACGAAACGCTTTCCGTCCGACCGGTTTCGCCCGCCGCGACGCCGCGTTCTCCGTAATAGACCACAAATAGACCACATTTCGCCGGAAGAATCGCGTTTCGGCCAATACAGGACACCTTGACATGTGACCATATGGTCACCTATTGTACGAAACATGGATGACGTATTTAGAGCACTGGCCGACCCGACGCGTCGCAGCCTGCTCGACGAACTGTTCAAGGAAGACGGGCAGACGTTGAGCGCACTCGAAGCGCGGCTGCCGATGACGCGTTTTGGCGTCATGAAACACCTGAAGCTGCTGGAAGAGGCAGGGCTTGTCGTCGCCCGTCGTCAGGGGCGCGAGAAGCGGCACTTTCTGAACGTCGTCCCGATCCAGCTCATTTACGACCGCTGGGTGAGCAAGTACGCCGCGCCGTGGGCCTCGACCCTGAGCGAGCTGAAACACCAACTGGAGGACAGGACGATGGAAAAAGTGTTTGAGATTTACATCAAGACGACGCCGGAACGCCTGTGGGAAGCGATCACTAACAAGGAGATGCGGGCGAAGTACACGTTTGGCCTGCTCGTCAGTTCGGACTGGACGCCCGGTTCGCGCTACGAAGGCGTGAGCGGCGGCCAGCCGACAGTGGGCTTCCCGGCTCACAGTGCAATTCTTGAAGGCGAGAACCTGGAGGTCGATCCGCCGAAGCGTCTTGTGCAGAGCTTCCGCGCGCTGTGGAGCGACGACGTGAAAAGCGAGGGCACGTCGCGTGTGACGTGGGAGATCCAGCAGATCGCTGATTCGTGCCGGCTGACGGTTACGCACGATCAGTTGCGTGATGAGGCCAACCCCGAGTTGTACGGTGGATGGCCAATGATTCTCTCCGGGCTCAAGACGCTGCTTGAGACGGGCGAGACGCTGACAACGCCTGGGTCGTTGCAGTACGCGCCGGATCCTGCGTCTGGAGCGTGAGAGCGGGCTACACCCGCAATTCACTGGCGATGAACGGGCGCGCTGTGGCGCGTTTCCGTTCGTTCGCTTCGGTTCAATGCGTTGCTGTTGCCTCCCGGCTGGCATTCAACGCATCGGCTTCGCTACGGCCCAAAGCCGCCTCCTTCAACGTATCCGACGGACGCTTGCCGAAGAGCTTCCGATAGTCCGTCGCGAACTGGCTCAGATGCCAGAAGCCCCACGCGGCGGCCACATCCTGCACCGAACGCGATGCACGCGCCGCCTCGCATAGCTCACGCCGTGCGCCGTTGAGGCGGATCGTCCGCAGATACGTGGCCGGCGCCATGCCGAGCACGTCCTGAAAGCAGTACTGCAGCGTCCTGCGGCTCACGTGCAGCTGGTCGCACAACTCCGGCACGCCGACCGGACGTTCGCGATTCGCCAGCACATACTCACGCGCTTCGGAGACGATCCACTGCCGACGCGGCTTCGTCGGAATGGCGCCCGGTTCGACATGCGGTTGCGCGCAGAGATCGAACAACGAAGCCAGCACCGACGATTCCAGCGCATTGCGCGCGAAACCCGTGAGCGGCGTGGCGCAACTCGCGCCATCCGCGAGAATGTGGCGCAGGGACGCGCACAGCCGCGCTTTATGCGCCTCGCCGATTGCTACGACTTCCGTCTCCGGCAGATGATCGATAAGCCGAAGGTGCTCGACTTCGGCCGCATAACGCCGCAGTACCTCACGCTTCACCACCACGCCGAAAATCTCGTAGCCCGCGGGCGTGATCAACTCGAATTCGATGCCGCCCGGACGAAACGCCATCGCATCGTCAGCGATAACGTTGGCATCGATGCGTCCCGTCACATCGCGCTGCACGGGAATCCCAAACCAGTACGCGTCAGACGGCACTTCGCACGTTTGCCGCAGCGTGTGACTCGTCGTCTCACAGAACACATGCATGTGATCGAGCGACAGCTCCGTCAGCGTGCCGATGAAGCTACCCCCTGTAAGCTGATCGTAGGTCTGCGTCCAGCCATGGAGATTGCGCGCCTGCTCGTCGGCATCGTGCGCAATGCAGGTGTGCACGCGAAGGGTTTCATCGAGTGTGAGGGCTGCGCCTGAGTCGTCTTCCAGACCGGCGGGTGAGAGATGACGCGTCATATCGGATCTGCCGCGAATGGGGAATCGCAATTAGAACGCAAATCCCGTGCCGTTTGTGCTGCCAGGCATGTGCCACGAGACGAACACACGCGTTGTTCAAGTCCTGAACAGGTGTCCCGGCGTCTGTTCAGAACTGGCGCGGCGATTTTGCTCGCAATGTGCGTGGCAGGTCGGATGTACCGTCGCAGTCCCCTTGCACACGCATGAATCACGTCGATCGTCTCACTGGCACGCTTCTGGCGTATTCGACTCGCGGCCAGCAATCCAGCGCACCGACGATAAACCATCACACACATGTGAGGAGCACACAGATGAACCATGCAGAGATGCAGTTCCTGACCACCGAATTCCCGTACAAGAAGCAGTATGCAAACTTCATCGGCGGCGAGTGGGTGAAGCCCGTTGGCGGCGAGTACTTCGACAACATCTCGCCGATCACGGGCGAGCCGTTCACATCGATTCCCCGCTCACGCGAAGCCGATATCGAACTCGCGCTCGACGCCGCACATCGTGCGAAAACCGCGTGGGGCAAAACGTCGACGACCGAACGCGCGAACATCCTCAACCGTATCGCCGATCGCATGGAGGCGAACCTGCAACGCATCGCCGTCGCCGAGACGATCGACAACGGCAAGCCGCTACGCGAAACGATGGCCGCCGACATTCCGCTCGCCATTGATCACTTCCGCTATTTCGCGGGCTGCGCGCGTGCGCAGGAAGGCTCGATTTCCCAGATCGACGAAGACACCGTTGCGTATCACTTTCATGAGCCGCTAGGCGTCGTCGGTCAGATCATTCCGTGGAATTTCCCGATCCTGATGGCGGTATGGAAGCTTGCGCCCGCACTCGCGGCGGGCAACTGCGTGGTGCTCAAGCCGGCCGAGCAGACACCCGCCTCGATTCTCGTACTGGTCGAACTGATTCAGGATCTGCTGCCGCCCGGCGTGTTGAATGTTGTGAACGGCTTTGGTCTCGAAGCGGGCAAGCCGCTGGCTTCGAACAAGCGCATCGCGAAGATTGCGTTCACAGGTGAAACCACAACTGGCCGTCTCATCATGCAGTACGCGAGCCAGAACATCATCCCGGTGACGCTTGAACTCGGTGGCAAGAGCCCGAACATTTTCTTCGCCGATGTGATGGATCACGACGACAGCTATTTCGACAAGGCGCTCGAAGGCTTCGCGATGTTCGCGCTGAATCAGGGCGAAGTGTGTACGTGTCCGTCGCGCGTGCTGGTCGATGAAAAGATCTATGACCGCTTCATGGAACGTGCGCTCAAGCGTGTCGCTGCGATCACGCAGGGCCATCCGCTCGATACGAAGACGATGATCGGTGCGCAGGCTTCACAGGAACAGCTGGAAAAGATCCTGTCGTATGTCGATCTCGGCAAGCAGGAGGGCGCCCAGTGTTTGATCGGAGGCGAACGTAACTCGCTCAGCGGCGAATTGAGCAAAGGCTATTACGTGAAGCCGACGGTGTTCAAAGGCCACAACAAGATGCGCATCTTCCAGGAAGAAATCTTCGGACCTGTGGTTTCAGTCACCACGTTCAAGAACGAAGACGAAGCCCTGGAAATCGCCAACGACACGCTTTACGGGCTCGGCGCAGGTGTCTGGACACGCGATGGCACGCGCGCGTATCGCTTCGGCCGGCAGATTCAGGCCGGACGTGTGTGGACTAACTGCTATCACGCGTATCCGGCGCACGCAGCATTCGGCGGCTACAAGCAGTCGGGCATCGGTCGCGAGAATCACAAGATGATGCTGGACCACTATCAGCAAACCAAGAATCTCCTCGTCAGCTACAGCGAGAAGCCGCTGGGCTTCTTCTGAGCTCGACGCTCCTGCGGGCGAGCCGCATGGTTGCGGTTCGCCCTTTTTTCACTGGAGAAACGTCATGGTTGAGGATGGTGTAGCACGCGTGATCGCAACACCCGCGGCAGAAGCGTTGATTCAACAGCTCGGTGCAGAACATGGCCCGATCCTCTTTCATCAATCAGGCGGTTGTTGCGACGGCAGTGCGCCGATGTGCTTTCCTGCTTCCGAGTTTGTGGTCGGCGGATCGGATGTGCGGCTCGGTTTGATTGCCGGCGTGCCGTTCTATATGAGCGAATCGCAGTTCGAGTACTGGCAGCACACGCAGCTGATCATCGACGTCGTGCCCGGAAATGGCGGTATGTTCTCGCTCGAACGGCCGACGGGGATGCGTTTTCTGACGCGGTCGCGTCTGTTTGAAGATGCAGAGAATGCGTGGCTCGAAAGGCATCCGGTTGATCGCGCGGATGCCTGATTCTGTTTAACTCAGGTGGATGGCGGCGCTGGAACGGCCGCCGTCGCCGCCGCTTGTTCGAGCAATGCGTCGCTGTCGTCTTTGAGACCGACGCCCGTCAGACCCAAGCGACGCGCATGCGTCAGCAGATAGTGCAGCTTGTGCGCGGCGGCTTCGTACGGCAGCCCTTCGGGACGCACGTTTGAGATGCAGTTGCGTTGCGCATCGCTGCAACCCACTTTCGGTGCGTAGGTTAGATAGATGCCGAGACTGTCGGGCGAACTGAGCCCGGGTCGCTCGCCGATCAGCATCACCACCAGCTTTGCTTTCAACAGCTCACCGATTTCGTCGCCGAGTGCGACTCTTCCCTGACGTGCGACCACTACGGGGCCGATTTTCCAGTCCGTGAGTCGCGAACATACCGCCTGCAACAAAGGTAGCGACTGCCGCGACGCAGCGAATGCCGACAAACCATCCGCGATCACGAACACCACTTCAGGTGGCTCGATCGTCACCTTCGCTAAAGCCTCACGACTGTCATCGGCCAAACGTCGCCCAAGATCGGGCCGCCGCAGATAATGCTCGCGATCCGGCGCGGCGCTATGTACATCGAGCGACGTAAAGCCATGCGCGCGCAACTGTTCATGCAGCACGTCGACGTCGAGCGGATGATGCACGGCGTCGCGCGCCTGTGCGTGCGAAAGGTTGAATGCAAGCAGCGGCGCCGTCGGCAGGCTGTTTCCGGCGCGACCCAGCGCAATGCGTGCGTTGGTGAATTCGCGCAACGCATTCCACGGATTTTTTTCGAGGAAGTCACTCATGTGATGTCGGCTCCCATCCAGTCCTTCGCGCCTTGCAGCAGCGGCTGACGTAAGGATGCGCTCAGCAACGCGCCTCGCGTGTCGGCGATCTGCATCGACTCAAGCCATTCTTCGAATTCCGGTGCGCGTCGCAGGCCCAGGACATCGCGTACGTATAAGGCGTCATGGAACGACGTGCTCTGATAGTTGAGCATCACATCGTCCGCGCCCGGCACGCCCATGATGAAGTTGATGCCTGCAACGCCTAGCAGCGTCAGCAGGTTATCCATGTCGTCCTGATCGGCTTCGGCGTGGTTCGTGTAACAGATATCGCAGCCCATCGGCACACCCAGCAGCTTGCCGCAGAAATGATCTTCGAGACCCGCGCGCGTAATCTGCTTGCCGTCGTACAGATACTCGGGCCCGATAAACCCAACCACGGTATTGACGAGAAACGGATTGAACTTGCGCGCCACCGCATACGCGCGCACTTCGCACGTCTGCTGATCGACGTCGTGATTTGCATTCGCCGACAGCGCGCTACCCTGCCCGGTTTCGAAATACATCAGGTTATTACCAACGGTTCCGCGCTTAAGCGACAAACCCGCTTCGTACCCTTCCTGCAGCAAGGCGAGCGTAATGCCAAAACCCGAGTTCGCTTTCTCCGTACCCGCAATCGACTGGAACACGAGATCGACCGGCGCACCCTTCTCTATCGCGGCAATCGTGTTGGTGACGTGTGTGAGTACGCATGACTGCGTCGGCACCTGATAGCGCTGACGAAAATCGTCGACCATGCGCAGCAGCATCGTGATCGCAGCGAGGCTGTCGGTGGCGGGATTGATGCCAATCATCGCGTCGCCGCAGCCGTACATCAGGCCGTCGAGCATCGAGGCTGCAATGCCCTTGACGTTGTCGGTCGCATGATTGGGTTGCAGGCGCACCGACATGTGCCCCGGCAAACCAACCGTGTTGCGAAAGCGCGTAATCACCGGACGCTTGCGCGCCGCCGCGATCAGGTCCTGATTGCGCATCAGCTTCGAAACCGCCGCAACCATCTCCGGCGTAAGTCCCGCGGTGATCCGCGTAAGCGCTGCGGTATCCGTCGTGCTCGACAGCAACCAGTTGCGGAAATCGCCCACGGTCAGGTGCGCGATTTCGGCGAAGGCTTCGGGCGAGTGATCGTCGATAATTAAACGCGTGACTTCATCGCTCTCATACGGAATCACCACTTCGTTCAGAAACGTGCGCAACGGCACCGCGGCGAGCGCGATTTTCGCGGCGACGCGTTCCTCTTCGCTCGCCGCCGCGATGCCGGCGAGCTGGTCGCCGGAACGCAGCGGGCTCGCCTTCGCCATCAGGGTTTTCAGATCGGCGAACCGGTAAGTGCGGCTGCCGATAGTCTCCGTATAGCTCATCTGCGTTGCTCCTGCGCCGCTGCGTAAGCAGCGGCTTTGCCTGTCGCGTCAGTCTTCGAGCAGAACATCCGCCGGTGCGATTTCGCGCTGACGACGCGTCGACAGAAAGTACAGGTAGCCGAGCACGAGGAAGATCGCGAACACGACTGCCACGAGAAAGTTGAAATACACCATCGTCCCCAGCGAAATCACTGCGGCCACCAGCGCGAACGCCGGGAAGAACGGGAACATCGGCGCGCGGAACGGCCGCTCCATGTCCGGCGCCGTGCGTCGCAGTTTGAACAGCGACAGCATGCTGATGATGTACATCACAATAGCGCCAAATACGGACATCGTCACGATGTTCGCCGTCAGCGTCTGGCCGCCGAACTGGATCAGCTCGTCGCTGTAGATCGCTGCGATGCCGACCACGCCGCCCGCCAGAATCGCGCGATGCGGTGTCTTGAAGCGCGGATGCACCTTCGAAAGCCACTCAGGCAGATAACCCGCACGCGCCAGCGCGAAGATCTGCCGTGAATAGCCAAGAATGATGCCGTGGAACGACGCGACAAGCCCAAACAGGCCGAGCCACACGAGCATATGCATCCAGCCGCTGTTCGCCCCGACGATGAATTTCATCGCCTGCGGCAGCGGGTCGTTGATGTTGGCGAGTTTGGTCCAGTCGCCTGCGGCGCCCGCGAACACCATCACGCCGACTGCGAGCGCAACGAGCGTCAGGATGCCCGCGATGTACGCGATCGGGATCGAGCGCTTCGGGTCTTTCGCTTCCTCGGCAGCCATTGCGACGCCTTCAATCGCGAGGAAGAACCAGATCGCGAACGGAATCGCCGCGAACATGCCGGTGAACGAGCCGAGGCTGAAGTGATCCGCGCCGGACCAGCCGCCCTTCGCGAAGTTGGCCCACTCGAAACCCGGTGACACGACGCCCATGAACACCAGCAGCTCGAAAATCGCGAGCAGCGTCACGCACAGTTCGAACGCCGCTGCGATCTGCACACCGACGATATTCAGTGCCATGAAGACGAGATACGCACCCATGGCCGCGTGTTTCGGTTCGAGACCGGGAAACTGCACGTGCAGATACGCGCCGATCGCGAGGGCAATGGCGGGCGGTGCAAACACGAATTCGACCAATGTTGCTGCACCCGCGATATAACCGCCTGTCGGGCCGAATGCGTGGCGCGCGTAGGCAAACGGGCCGCCTGCGTGCGGAATCGACGTCGTGAGTTCAGTGAAGCTGAAGATGAACGTCGTGTACATCGCAGCGATGAAAAGCGCCGTGATGACGAAGCCAAGCGTGCCCGCGCTGGCCCAGCCGTAGCTCCAGCCGAAATATTCGCCGGAAATCACGAGGCCGACTGCAATGCCCCACAGTTGCCACGTACCGAGCGTCTGATTCAACTCGTGATGCGTGACCTTGCCCACATGCTGGCCTTTCGATTCTGTTTTCATCGGGATCTCCTGGTTTGACCGCTCGCGTGGACCGCCCATGCGGACCACGAGCAGACAGGCATCGGCCGATAGTAGGAAGCCAATAATCGAGGTGTTATCGAAAATCGGCAAAGATCGGCAGGTTTATTGGCATTAAGTGCCTACCGTATAAAGCGATTTGCACTGCGCGCGGGCGTTTGCGAGGTCCGCAGGATTTGGTAAACCGGTCCGTGCTAATTTTCGGTGCGTGGCCTTTTCGTCTCTATTCATATGACCCTGAACGATCCCGGCAGCCGCCAGCGCTACGAAACACGGCTTAATCGTGTGCTCGATCATATTTACGATCACCTCGACGAACCGCTCGATATCGACAGGCTGGCGGCGATTGCGTGTCTGTCGCCGTATCACTGGCATCGCATCTATCAGGCGATGTACGGCGAAACCGTAGCGACGACCGTGCGGCGGCTGCGGCTGCATCGTGCCGCCGGTTATCTGGCGAATGGGTCGATGCCGATTGCCGAGATCGCGGAGCGGTCGGGATATAGCAGCTTGCAGTCGTTCACGCGGACGTTCAGCGCGGTGTTTGGCATGCCGCCCGCGCAGTTTCGCAAGGCGGGCACTCATCGCCGGTTCAGGCCGGCTGGATCAGGAGGCGATCAAATGGTGATGCGAGACGTAGTGATTCGCGAGGTGCCGGCGATGGAGGTGGTTTCCGTCGAACATACCGGCTCGTACATGCAGATCGGCAAGGCGTTCGATACGTTGGTCGGATGGATCGCTGCGCGCGGGCTTTTCTCACCGGAGATGCGGATGGTCGGCATCTTCTATGACGATCCCGGGGTTGTGCCAGAAGCGGAGTTGCGATCGCGTGCCGGCGTGGTGTTGCCGCGTCGGGTTGAGATTTCAGCGCCAGTGAGCATGACGTCGATACCGGCCGGTGAATACGCGGTGCTGCGCCACAAAGGGCCGTACGGTGACATGCAGGCCGCTTATCAATGGCTTTATGGCGTGTGGCTCGTGCAGTCAGGCCGCGAAGCCGCCGACGCGCCGTGCTTCGAGGAGTATCTGAACAATCCGAAGGACACGCCGCCTTCTGAACTGCTTACGGATATCTGTCTGCCCTTGCGTTGATTGATGCGGTGCCTTCGCTCTGGCGTCAAAGCGCCTTTAGCGAAGGCACATTGCGTTCAAAACGGTTTGGTCGGCAGATACTTGAATAAGCCCGTCGCGTTTCGCGTGGGCTTCAAAAAATACGGTCAGGCTCGATTTCCTGACCGCCACTTGCGCACATCACGAAAGCGCTGCTTCGCGACGAAGCAGCGCGTCGAGACGGCCGTTCTCGTTCAGCTCCGACAGATCATCGAATCCACCGACATGTGTTGCGCCGATGTAGATCTGCGGAACGGTGCGTCGTCCGGTTTTCTTTGCCAGCGCGACGGCCGCGTCACGGTCGCCTTCGATGCTGATTTCGTTGAACGCCACCCCTTTGCTGCGCAGTAGCTCCTTCGCAGCAAGACAGTACGGGCACGTCGGTGTTGAGTAGATCGTGACTGAAGACATGATGTTTAACTCCTTCGATTACAGATAGCGTTCGGGCAGCACCCGAGGTTCAGACCGCGACCGGTGGAAAATCGACATCCGTTTCCGCGGTTGGGCTTATTGACCGCGGTAGACATCGTCGAGCGATGCGTCGTGCGTTGCGACCAAGTGCGTGCGCAGCGAGCGGAAACCCGATGCGGAGCTGCCGTGGGTCGAAGGGCCATACGATTCGTCTTGCGACTTGCGTGCAACCGGGCGGTTCAGTGCGAGGTCCGGATAATGCGCGTCGCTCATCGGATACGTGCCGGCCTGTTCTGCTGCGACCAGTTGAGCGCGAACCTGTGCGCGGGTGACGGTCGATTCGGCGTGGCTGGCGAGCGGCAGGGCAAGAGCGGCTGCGAGGACAAGAGCTTGGTGAATGCGTTTCATGATGTTGCTACCTTTAAAAAAGTTGCCGTCGGCGACGGGGTGACTGAACTATAAGAGTCGGCCCCCCGATCGTTAATAGCGTGACGGCTCATCAAAATGCTCATTCGGCTCATTGCCGTTTCGTGTGATTGATAAGACGAGAAGACGCGATATGACAGACGTGCGCGCGCGAAGGCGCGGCGTGTGTCGGTCAGGGGAAGGGGAAAGGTGAACGACGACGGCCCGCGCAGGGCCGTCGTTTATTCCGCGCGGATGTTGCCGCCGGAGGCGCGCCAGCGCGCCGGCGTCACGCCGATGTGGCGTTTGAAAACGCGCTGGAAAGCGGCTTCCGATTGATAGCCCACTATCTCGCCGATCTCGGCGACGGGCGTTGTGGTTTGCAGCAGCGTGCGGCCGGCGATCGTCATGCGCACTTCGGTGAGCACGTCCGTGGCGGAGCGGCCGATGGCTTCCTGGAACTGCCGGACGAACGTGGCGCGCGACATGTTGCAGAGCGACGCGAGTTGATCGAGCGTCCACGGCTCGCCGGGCGTCTCGAACATCGCCGAGACCGCCGCCTGCAGACGCGGCCGGCCAGCGAGCGCGAGCAGACCGTGCGGTGGTGCGGAAAGCTCGCTCGCGAAACGCAAGGTCAGCGCGAACAACGCCGCCGAGAGATGGCTCACGAGCGTCTCGCTGCCGGGGCCGTCGTCGGTGGCTTCTTCTCGCATCAGCTCGATCAGGCGCGTGAGACGCGAGGCCGCCGTGGACGACCCACCTTCGCTGTTATCGCCGCTGCCCTTACCGTTGCCCGGGCCCGCACTGCGGACGATCAGGCGTCCGGGCAAATGGTCGCGCAGCAGCCGGTCGGGGACGGCGCCGAGCAGAAAGCGGCCGCAGAGGACGTCGGCGGAGGCACCGGCGCCGCCGTTCTCGAGGACCATCGACGAGAGCCCCTGGCGCGGCGCCATGGGGCTCGGCGTCTCGCCGCTGCCATCGTGGATGCGGTGGGCGTCGCCGGCCGGAAACACGATGATGTCGCCGGGCACGAGCCGCTCGGGCGGACCGACGCCGTCTTCGACGATGGCGTTGCCCGACAGCAGCACGTGATACGGGATCTCGCGGACGCCCGACTTCTCCTTGACGATCGCCCACGGCGCGCCGAAGTGGCAGCGCACGTCGAGGCGTCCGGTGACGGGCATCAGGGAAAGGAGTCGACTTAACAGATCCATATGAGCCGCTTGAGCATGTTTATGCGTCGTTTGAGGATTAGCGCCGGGAGCGCGCCGACATACAGTGAGCCCATGCAATGCCAACCGATTCTACTTGAGGCGAGCGTGGGCCGTCGTTGCCGGCGGCGAGGCCTTGTGGGTCGGACCCGTGGCCGGTTTTCGGCCCGCTGCGCTACCCAATTGAGGATGTCATGAAAACAGTTCAAACCGATGTTGCGATTATTGGCGCCGGCAGTGCCGGCCTGCCGGCGTACCGCGCGGCGAAGGCGGCGGGCGCGTCCGCGATTCTCATCGAAGGCGGCCCGTACGGCACGACCTGCGCCCGCGTGGGATGTATGCCGTCGAAGCTGCTCATCGCGGCGGCGGAAGCGGCGCATTCGGCTTCGCGGACGGCGCCGTTTGGCGTGCATGTCGATGGGACGATCCGTATCGATGGTCGCGAGGTGATGGCGCGTGTGAAGGGTGAGCGCGACCGGTTCGTGGGTTTTGTGGTCGAGAGCACGGAGGCGATTCCTGAAGCGGATCGGCTCATCGGTTATGCGCGGTTTATCGATGACGGGTTGTTGCAGGTCGGTGATCACACGCGGGTGCGTGCGCGCAGTGTGGTGATCGCGACCGGGTCGTCGCCGTTTGTGCCGGAGATGTATCGCGCGCTGGGTGATCGGGCGATTGTGAATGACGATGTTTTTGCGTGGGAGGATTTGCCGCGGAAGGTGGCTGTGGTTGGGGCTGGGGTGATTGGGCTTGAACTGGGGCAAGCGCTTTCGCGGTTGGGGGTGGATGTGACGGTTGTTGGGGCGCGGGGGCGGGTTGGGCCTTTGAGTGATCCTGCTGTTAAGGACTATGCCGGGAAGGTGTTTGCGAGTGAGTTTCGGTTTGAGGCTCGGGCTGAGGTCCAGGCTGTTTCGCGTGAAGGTGACAGCGTGACGATGCGGTATCGGATTGGGGCTGGTTCGGGTTCTGGTTCTGAGCAGGTGGTTGAGGATACGTTTGACTATGTGCTGGTTACGGCTGGTCGGCGGGCTAATGTTTCTGGTTTGGCGCTGGAGAATACGACGCTGGTCCTCGATAAGGACGGCGTGCCTGTTTATGATCCGCTGACTTTGCAGGCTGGTACGCATCCTGTGTTTATTGCTGGGGATGTGAATGGCGTGCTGCCGTTGCTGCATGAGGCTGCTGATGAAGGTAGGTCGGCTGGGACGAATGCTGCGAAGTTTCCGGATGTTGTGCCGTTGGTGCGGCGCGCTCCGATTTCGGTGGTGTTTTCGGATCCGGGTGTGGCGATGGTTGGGTCACGGTTTGCTGACCTGGTGCCTGATTCGTTTGTGGTCGGTGAGGTTAGTTTTGAAGACCAGGGACGTAGCCGGATCATGTTGCGCAATCGCGGGTTGATGCATGTCTATGTCGACAAGGTCACGAGGCAGTTTGTCGGCGCGGAGTGGATCGGGCCGGATGCTGAACATATCGCGCACCTGCTGGCGTGGGCGCTGCAGATGAAGCTCACCGTCGATGCGATGCTGGAGATGCCTTTCTATCACCCGGTGGTTGAGGAAGGGTTGAGGACGGCGTTGCGGGGGGCGGTGGCGGGGTTGCGGGTGAGTGGGGAGTGAGTGGGGTTTCGGGTCTCTCCGTCAAGGGCGGTTTGACCCAACGCAAAAAGGCGGGCTGATTTCGTTACCTGATGGCCATTCGGCATATTGTTTGCGGATTTTCACTACGTGAAAATATATTGGATGACTTAGTAAGTGTCATCGGTCGCGTCGAGAAGTTCAGCGACTGAGAACATCAGGAAGGAAAAGAAGCGCGGGCAGTATGGGCGGCAACCCATACTGCCCGCTGACCACAACCAACTCACGTGGGAGTTGATCATGGCTGACGCCAATCATAAGACAGTTGCACCTGTTTCCGAACGCTTCGTGACGATTTCGTCACAAAGACGGCCGAGACCGATCCGAAGTGTTCACGACTTCTATCGGCCACGTAATGATTTGCCGCCCGCGCCGTGGATTCGTCTGGCGGGACGATGGCTTGAGAAGGCAGGTTTTGAAATCAACAGCCGCATTCGTGTCGAGGTTCAGCGCGGAAAGCTTGTTATCACGCTTGCGGGCTGAACCTCGGTGTGATCAACGAACCCGGCGGCGCCGGGTTCACGTTGCGAGGTAGGCGTCAATTAATCAACTCGTACGCCGTACTTCGGCCACTGGCGGCGGATTTACGCAATGCGCCAAGCCCGACAAGTTCGCCGATATCACGCAAGGCAGTATCGGGCGAGCACTTCGCAATCGCGGCCCATTTACTGCTTGTCAGCTTTCCTTCGAAGCCATCCAACAGCCGATTAAGCAGTTTCACCTGTCGCTCGTTCAAAGGCGTCCCCGCCCAGCGCTGCCAGAAGCGCGTCTTAGCGAGCACTGCGTCGACTGTTTGCTGCGCGTTTCCCACTGCCCGATTTAGGATCTCCAAAAACCAAAGCAGCCACTCAGTGATATCGAGCGAGCCTTTCTGCGTGCGTTCGAGAACGTCATAGTAGGCGCTGCGCTCTCGCTGGATTTGCGCGGAGAGGCTGTAGAAACGTTGCGGACTGCCATCAGCGCGGGCGAGCAGCAAGTCTCCGATCGCTCGCGCGATGCGGCCATTGCCATCGTCGAACGGATGCAGCGTCACAAACCAGAGGTGAGCGAGTCCTGCCTTGATTAGCGCAGGCTGATCTGAATCGTCATTGATCCACTCGAGGAAGCGCGCCATCTCCTCGTTTAGACAACTGGCAGGCGGGGCCTCGAAATGAACGCGTTGCCGGCCGATTGGCCCTGACACGACCTGCATGGGGCCGTTGGCGTCGCCGCGCCATGTGCCGACCTCGATCCGAGACATACCGCTGAAACCGGTCGGAAACAACGCCGCGTGCCACGCGAACAGCCGCTCAGCAGTCACCGGACCGGCGCAGCTGATCGTGGCGTCCAGCACCATTTCGACCACGCCTTCGACGTGACGATCGACGGGCGCAAGCGCCCCTATATCCACCCCGAGGCGACGCGCGATCGAAGATCGTACCGATTGCGCGTTGAGCCGTTCACCCTCGATCTCACTCGTTTTCAGTACGTCTTCGGTGAGCGCAGCAAGGCTGGCCTGGTCGCGCAGGGCCACGCCGACATCGGCCAAACGGCCTAGCAGCACGCCCTGCGCCTGTGACACGTCCGTCAGTGCAGAGGCGAGCCGCGGCAAGTCGTACCGCCATTCCGGCCAATCAGGGTCCTGCCAGATATAGGTCCAATCTCCGCTTTTCATGCGGAGATTATGCGGCGCAATCTCCGTATCCGCAAGTTATTCTCCGCAGAATTTGCGGTGAATCTAAGGGTTATTCGCCGCAGCGATTTTCGGACCGGCGCGTTGCCGTTTGCCAGCCCTCGAGCCGATCAACCATTTTCCGACATCGGCAAAATGGTTGATCAGCCTTAACTTGAGGTTCTGCACAGGGAATGCGCACACGTGTCCTGACGCATATAACAACCGCGTCAATCGGCTCGCCACAATCCAGGAGCACTACATGATCCGGCGCGTTGTTGAGCGCGGGGTCTCGCCGGAGCGACTGGCGAAGGCCCTCGGTGTCGACGTGTCCCAGATTCTGAAGAAAATGTCGTTGCTCGACGGCGTATGCCCCGAGGCTGCTGAGCTTTTGAAGGATCGGCAGTTTTCGGCCGAACTGGCCCGAGCAGTCCGAAAAATGAAGCCGACGCGACAGGTCGAATGTGTGGAGCTCATGATCGCGGCCAACAATGTGACCGTGTCCTATGCCGAAGCGCTACTCGTGGCGACGCCCGCAGCTCGCCTCGTCGATGGCAAGAAGCCGCCGAAGCTGACCGGCGTCAGTCCGGAACAGATGGCGAAGATGGAACGGGAGATGAGCAACCTGCAAGCGCAGTACAAACTTGTCGAGCAGACGTACGGGCAAGACGTGCTCAATCTCGTTCTCGCAAAGGGCTATTTAGCCAAGATGCTTGAAAATGATTCAGCCCGACAGTACCTGCGGCAGCGACAACCCGACCTTACGGTCGAGTTCGAGGCAATCGTTGAGACGGTGTCGCTAGACCAGCAACCATTCAACGTGGCCACATAGTCACTGGTTCAGTCGATCTAAGTCGCAAGTCAGATTCGATATATGAATAATCTCGACCGACAAAGCGGGGTAGCGTCAATTCCGGCCGGTCAAGACGAACGTGAGTGCATACTGGCCGGTGCTTAGCCAGCCACCGGTGAGACTGGCTGCGGCATCGGAGACAACGCGAGGCGGGGCGAACGCAGTGGAGAGTGTTGTCGCCGTGTCGGGGATCGGTGGATGGAGGGCGGGCAGGCCGTTTTCGATGTTGTCCCTTGCGTCGTCATCGTTGCCGATCATACGTCCGACGCCAGCGGCGTTCACTTGACTTACCGATCTGTCCAGTCGGCACAGAGCAACTGCCTCGGTGGGACGGAATGAATCCCGTAAAGCAGGGGCATCCGGAGTTACCACGTTCCCGTCATTGCCAGTCTTACTTGCCTGCGGAGAGCTTGCCGGGTAGCTTTCAAAATTCGCTCCGGAACCAGACCGTTGAGTGCCGGAGCTCTCGATGTTCGGATCGGCTATTGCGTTCCCGCTGAGGGCAAGTGCCATAAACATAGCGGCCGCCTGTAGAGGCTTGCGCATGAAGTTCTCCCGTCGCTCGAATGTCCTGTGTTCAATGGTGGGATCTGAGGTGAAGGATAGGACGTCCCGCGTCAGACGCAACCTGCGCCCCATGTCACTGCGAGTGTGACAGACCATCTAGCCGCGCAGATCGCATCGTTAAAGCCACTTTCGTAGCCCTGCACGATGACGCTCGCCGACGCCGGCAGCGCGCGCAGAATCTCGATAAGTTCGGCGACAGTCACGAATGTCCTCCCGACAGATGTGCATGGTTCCGGCAAAGGGTGACACCGAATCGGGTCAACCGTGCGGCAGGCGCCCGTGCAGCCAGTCGGACCAGTCCCACTCAAAAGCGCATTCGCCCTCGCCGTCGATCGCGGGACAACACGAGCCGCGCAGCGCAGCGCGAAACGCGTCCTGCCACGGCGCGGGAATCTCGGACAGGCGCACGTAATACCGGCGGCCGTTGTGTACATGCACCGGAACTTTTCGCAAGGCGGCCAGATCCGCCATGCGATACGCATCGTATGCCGCTTTCACCTCAGGTCTGCTGAGCGGGCGGGTCGTATCGGCTAGCGTATGCCCTACCGGGCTGAATTTACCGATATCGCTCTGATCTTCGTCGGTCATCACCGGCGCTCCGAGCTGGCGGCCGACCGGTGCACGTCAACCATTTTCCGCCCGCTTAGGGCGCGGACGGATCGCATTGCGCGAGCAGGTCGGCCAGCTCGAGATTCTTGCACGTCATGGCTTGTCCTCATCACAGATCCGCGCCCACCGCTCGGCGTGGACTTGCGTGTGCAGGCCAAGCTGTTCGGCTGTCGCGACAGGCAGGCGAATCGTCACGACAGCGCCGCCCTTTTCCAGCGTCGACAACTCCACGCTGACGCCACGCAGCTCCAGATAGACCACGCCCGCTTCGAACACTTCCTCGTAGAAATGCCAGGAGGGTTCGCGGGCCGTACTGACGTGGTGCGATAGGGTAGCTTTTGTGCTCATGGAAACTCCGTCAGCGGCGTTGGTCGTACAAGCCAGTGTAGCGGGCCGTCGCCGGAAAGGGTGACACATCAGATTTTCTGTCAAATACCGTGATTGACGAAAACATCGCGGTCGCCCGGAGACGATGCGTCTTAGGGGCGAGACTCGATGGCCGGCAAGGGCCGCGCATGCGCAGCGCGCCGAGGCCGGCCATCAACAAGGCATCCTTCGTCTAGTCGGCGTGGAAGAATGAATGTGGCCGGCACATATCAACGTCTGCCATTTGCACAATGTCCGTACCAGCCCAAACCCGAAGGCAACTCGACTGGTAGGCCGGGAAATAAACGTAAGTCGAGACAGTAAGCATTGCCGCGAGGATGGCTGTCGCACCGCTCTTTGATGAGCAATTGCTGACGGTTGGACGTGCGAGCGCTCGTCTCGGTTCCACCGCAGCCGTTTGGCAGTTCCTTGCTCAAGATCTGCTGACCTGCGATCTGCGTCAGCCGTTGAGTGAATCGACTGCCTTGTCCATTCAAACCCGCGAGCCGAACGATGAAGAACTATATTTTTAAAGTCGGGGTGTCCATCGAAGTGGATGACCAAGATCATAGGATCGTGTATCTCACGGCCGAAGGACTAGTGCACCTGACAGCGGCGGCCACCCGTTTATCCAAAAAGACAGCTACGTTTTTTATGGCGATCTGCGGATTTACTCGGTGGCAGACATTGTTGCTCATGTGATTAACGGGGTTTTCAAGCCTCACCCGACGAATTTCACTCAGGCCGAAGTCGCGCGCATCAAGAACGGCATCGATTTCTCTCCGCGCACGAAAAGGGCCTTCAAAGGCTTGGGCCTGTAAATCGCTGTCAGGCTTCGCCACTTCCGCATTACTCCCCTCCTTAGAAACAACGGTGCTGCGCGTACCAGACGGGCGACTCCGAACACGAGCAGAGTGGCGGGGTACAGTTTGAAGGTCATAAGGTCGAGTACCCCGCTGGATTCAATTTGGATTCGTGCGGGAGCGTTATGCTCCGAAGCGCAAGCGTTAAAGCTATATCCGTCGACTTGTCATGCCGCGTGCATCAACGAGTGGCGGTTTAATACTTGCGAAGCCGCCATTCACGTTGTGCCCGCTCGAAGGGCGGCTCCGGTTCTGCCCCGATCCGAGTTCTTCGGTGAACCGCTACAGTGAGGAGCAACTCGCGGAAATTCTCACGAAGAATGAGAATTTTGTGGGGAATTTTCACATTTTCCGCAAACGTGAGCGCGCTCACGTTCGCACAGATGTGCAAACGGCCTTGATTTTCAATAGACCAATTTTTCACGTTCCTTGAGAACGTACAGATCTCCCTCCTCTCACGGAGATGATCATGAAAAACCTGTTCTTGAAGATGGCATTCGGTGCGGTGGCTTTCGCGGGTGTTGCTGCGGCAGCGCAAGCTTATGTGGTTTTGCCGGTTTGCCAAACAATATGGGTTCAAGGTTGAGGCCGGAACATTACAGGCTGGGCCTGTCATAAATTTTGTGTGTAAGGCATAACATGTAGCTCAAGGAGCATGTATGCCACGCAAACCCAAGACGAGCCCCGAGGCCCAGACAGCGTTGCCGTC